>NZ_JASHCZ010000001.1:0-912427 GCF_047463895.1 Streptococcus sp. OMI750 | reverse complement strand
AGTTGCTCTAAGCTATATCCTTGTTTTCTAAGTTCATAGATCTGAACTTTATCTTTATAAGTCAATTTCATAATAAAAACACCCCAAAAGTTAGATTTTTTCTGTCTAACTTTTGGGGTGCAGTTTAATTTCTCTTGTTCGCTTTTTGTATTTAATCAAGCTTTTCGACCTTTAGCAATTGGCCGTGTTTTAATTCATAAATGGTATCCACATAGGTCAGGATGGAGCGGTCATGGGTGACCATGATGGCGCTCTTGTTTTTGGATTTGACTTCTTTTTGGATCAATTGGGCGATTTCTTGCCCTCGATCTGGGTCTAGGCTAGCGGTTGGTTCATCGGCTAAGATGACCTGTGGATTTCCGATGAAGGCGCGAGCGATGGCTGCCCGTTGTTTTTGTCCACCGGACATCTGATTCGGATACTGGTGGTAACAAGCTTCGATGCCAAGATCTGCCAGTAAGGCTTTGACTTCCTCTTGGCGTTTTTTCTTGTCCTTTTCCCCTTTTAATTTGGCCACCAGTTCTAATTGGTCACCGATTTTCATATAGGAGAGGAGCTGGTGATCTTGAAAGATAAAGCCGAGTAATTCCAGCCGTTTTTGTGTCCACTGGCCTTGGTTGAGACCGGTCAAGTCTTGGCCAGCGATGCGAATCCGCCCCTCATCCGCTGACAAAAGCAAGCCAGCAATGGCCAAAAGAGTGGACTTACCAGATCCTGAAGGGCCCAAGATGGCGACGAATTCGTTGGGTTCGACGCTTAAATTAAGCTGGTTGAGGACATGGTGCATCTGGCTACCATCGGCGTAGGATTTTCTGATATTTTCTAATTCGATAATGGCCATCTTATTCTCCATTTCCACCAATGACTTCGATTGGATCTACTTTTTTGATTTTGACAAGGGACAAGGCACCACACAAGATAGAGGTCAGGATAAAGCTAACCGAGATGGTGAGATTGTCCTTCAGGGTCATAAAGGAAGGGACGCTATTGGGTAAAAATGGCGCCATCATAGTTGCCAAGCCAAGCCCCAGCAGTACTCCGATGAGGGAGATGATGGTGAGCTGGGATAGTTGGACATAGGTAATCTGGCTCATGGACATGCCAATGGCCTTCAAGACGCCGAACTGTTTCAACTTCTGCAGGGTGAGGATATAGAAGAAGACCCCAAGGATAGCAGAAGAAGCGAGTAAGAGAACCCAAGTGATCATCCTTAGCGTCAGGTTTTGAGCCTTGTAGCCAGGGATTTTATCAATCACCTGCTTCTTATCCGCCACCATTAAGTTGCTGGTTAGATCGTTAGAAGTGATACTTTTCTTGGTCACAAGGGTTTGGGCTTGCCATTGATAGCTTGGATCTGTCTTTTGTCGCATGCCTGTGTAGGTCTCCGAGCTGATAAAACCAATCTCGCTATAGCCGTATTTGGCATTTTTTGCGAAGGCCACGACCTTGAGTTTTTGCTTAGAGGTTTTATCGATCACGTGATCGCCGACTTGGATTCCCTCATCCTCTTTGAAAGAACTGTCCAAAATGACCTCGTTTTTCTTTAAGTCGGAGATCTTGAGGTCTGTATCTTCTATGATTGGATTGAGGATTTCCTCTTCGTTGTGATCGGTCGCGAAGTAGGTGATATCCAGAGTATTGGAATCCTCTGTTTTTGAGACGGTTGCTCGCTGGATGGACAAGCCCGAATAGTCCATCCCCTCTATCTTTTGGACCTCATCTAAATCCTTCGCCGTAATAGTTGAAAAGGGGATAATCCC
The DNA here is from genome assembly GCF_047463895.1 of Streptococcus sp. OMI750. Classification (NCBI taxonomy): domain Bacteria; kingdom Bacillati; phylum Bacillota; class Bacilli; order Lactobacillales; family Streptococcaceae; genus Streptococcus; species Streptococcus sp. OMI750. The sequence goes on along the minus strand of NZ_JASHCZ010000001.1, from coordinate 910,667 downwards.
TTCTGAATCCGTCGAAAGGATGTAGTGCAGGGCCCCATAGTTATCGATTTGGGCCGATACTGAACGCCCCAGTCCATTTGTCAGACCGGACAAGAACACCACCATAAACATGAGGATGGTAATGAGGAGTTCAATCAGGATAAACTTCTTGGGTTGGTATTTCATTTCATTCCATGCGATTTTCATATTCGTTCTCCTTTTAGCACGGAGGTGCTCAAGTAGTTTGGCACCTAAACATACTCTACCATCATACCACAAGTGGAGGGATAATATGGGGATGGTGTTTGGTAGAGTGTTTCAAAAACATTATTTTTTTAGATACTTAAATGCCTATGAAACTGTTATTCTTCTTGTTAAGTAGACTCTGATACATATGGTTTGTGGTATACTAGAGGCAGAGTGAAACGTGGATAGGAAATCAAATAGGAGGAAAATATGTTAGAAAACTTTGTAAAAGTGGCAGATATGCCCCAAGAAGTGATTGAAAAATACAAGGACCATGTCCCAGCTGAGTTGCTACAGATTTGGCAAAAGGATGGTCTGGGAACCTTTTTAGATGGTTATTTGAAGGTGATTAATCCAGAGGATTATCTTGAACTTCTCCGAGATAGCTATTTCAGAGGAGATGTCGCTTTTCCTATGTTCGTAACAGCATTTGGAGATATTATTACTTGGGAAGAGAATGCCTATGTGGGAATTGTCCAATATAATATTCAAGATTTGGATATTATTTGTAAGGGGATGGATTTATTCGTTCAATATTTAGATAACGAATATATTACAAAAAAATTTGAACTTGATTTATATAGACAAGCTGTGTCAAAACATGGTGCTCTGTCTTATAACCAATGTTTCGGTTTTGTCCCGCTCTTGGCATTAGGAGGCTTTAAAGAAGTGGATCACATGGATAAAGTAAAAGTCCTGGAACACATTTACCTCATGTACCAACTCACAGGCGGAGTGTTCGACGATTGATAAAAAAGAACCACCCTCGCGGTGGTTTTTTGATGAAAACAAGGTGTTAGATAAATAGCGAGTCTTGGTATGAGACTCGTTTATTTTGTGAATATAAAATTTTTGGTACAACACTTGGTACAAAAAACTATTGAAAATTTAAAAAAGCTTGATATATCAATCATTCTGTTGAATAATTGGATGCCCCCTGTAGAAATTTTCATTTTAGTATAGAATAAAATAGTAGCATAGCTAGAAATTGAGGGAGATTATAAAAAATTTCTTCGAATTAAAGTAATTTAAAATATAATTTGGTAGAAAAAAGTTTCAATTCTTATAATCAAAATATTATAAAGTACATAGCTAGCTGTTGATATTAAAGTTAAGATCCATGCTGATTGATAATTCAGTAGTTTTAGTAAATAACCATTTAAGTAGCGTGATTTGGTTAGCAAATTGAGAACATAATAAAAAAGGCAACTAAACGTCACCTATAATGGGTTAGGTGGGATTCGAACCCACCGCGGTAATTCTAACATAAGTACTACACATTATTAAACAACTGCTAACCCAACACCGCTTAAACACACCAAGATAATAAAGAATTTAATCATGCTTGCACCTCTCGTAATTTCTGTAAAACTTATAGCTAAATCAACAGTTGATAGAACAATAGGTAAGTCAATGTTTAAATTATAGTAGTACGCAACAAATGCTAGTAAATACTTATCAAATATCATAAACATTTGTTAGCATTCGACCTAAACATTATAACACTAAAAGGCAAAAAAATGTGCATTTTTTTGTTTTATAAGGAAAAATTTTTGAATGATAAATAATGAAATTATATTTCCCAAAAAAGAAACGATTCCCGGAAAGTTGAGAGTTTGCTATGATAAATATCAAAGACTTAATTTAAGACTTTTTAAATTTTGTTATTTTTCAAAATACTGGTTTTAGGGGATTTCGCAATCGATAAATGAGTCACATTATACTGGAGAGTAAATTGACAGTGACAGAGTGTTTGAAGGAGAGAAAAAGAGGCATAAGTGCCTCTTTTATTATAAACAATTCATGCTATTTTTTCAGTATGCCCTTGAATTTAACACTACTCGGATCCATAATATAATGATTTACCGCTATTTCTTCATTATCTATATAGTAGTAGAATCTCGGACTATTCACCCCATTATTTTTAGCTATGTTATAGAATGTTTCGTTCAGGGCACCTATGATTGTTCTTTGGTCAGATACTGAATAAGAAGCAATTAATGGAGAAAGGTTAATTTTTATTCCAGGAGTAACAGATGTTCTTTCCATAGAGAGCGTATCGCCAGTTTTATTATTCATCTCATCGATGGCTGATTGAATAGAATTATAATAGTTATCTAAATCAACTTTTTCAGTCGGAGTACTGGCCTCTGTTGTATCATCACTGTCAGGCATTTTTTTATCTGATCTGTTTAAACTTTCCTTTTCGTGAGAGTTTTCTACACCCAATAATTCAAGACTTGATCTTCCAATTCCTTTATAATTTTTAAGACCAATTGTAATACCGTTGAATTCTAGATTACTTTTAAGATATTGGTCCCAATCAACAAAATCATTAAAGGTAATAACAATAATATGTGCTTTATCTATCTCATACTTTTTACTTCCTGTTGAAGTTTGGATAACAATGCTTTCTACTTCAAACTCATATAGCATTTCCTCAGAATTTGACTCATACGGTAGACGTTTTAAAAGTTTACCTTCTATTGTGAAAACTTTTGAGTTACTATTAAGATAACTATCTAGTTCAGTATTACCGAACGGTCTCCATTCTTCGTTAGCTCGGGTCAATGTAGAATTAGATTCTTCATGAATTCTGTTTAGCTCTGTTTTAATAGCATTTGCTAATGGAAATATAGCAATTAACGATAGTAAAATGACTATCTTTTGCCAATGTATTTTGATTCCCAATTTAAAATCCTCTTTCTTAATTTTCATAAATGATTTTTAATATATCACTAGTTGATAATAATATACAGTATGTCATACTTGCTGTCAATAAATAATGGCATGATTTTATTTATAATTTTAGAAGTTAAAGGTGTTGGTGTGTATCAATAAAAAAGAAGAACATTTATTTTTAGGCATTCTTATTTTTATCAATTCGATATTGTAATCCATTGGACGCTAAAAATAGCAACCTCCTTATATTCACACATTATTTGATTTAGAGAAATAAACATGCTACAATGAAAGCGTATACAAAAAATATAAGGAGGAGAAGGAAATGAAAAAAGCAACTAAGTGTTTGCTAGGTGGTGCATTGCTAATATTGCTTTTAACTCCAGTATCTCAAGTTAAGGCTGATTGGCATCAAGATAATGTTGGTTGGTGGTATTCACTATACAGGGGTCACTATTATAAAAACGAGGAAGCTGAAATTAACGGGAAGAGGTATAAATTTGATGACAGAGGTTATATGATGACCGGTTGGCAGCTACTATGGGAGCGTAATGATAGTAATTATGGGAATATAAAAAACTGGTCTTATTTTGATCCAGTAAATGGTGATAAAAAAAATGGCTGGCAAAATATAGATGGAAAGTGGTATTATCTAACTAATGACGGTGCCCTTATGGGTGACCAATATATAGATGGGAAGCATTATTATTTTGATCCAGTTAATGGAGATATGCAAACGGGTTGGCTATCTAAACAAGAAAATTCAGATACAAATTGGTTATATTTTGATCCAGTAAGTGGAGCACAAGTAAAGGGTTGGCAAAAAATAGATGGAAAATGGTATTACTTTTCAAATTATGCAGTTAAAGGTTTCCAGAATATAGATGGAAAAACATATTATTTCGACCCAATTAATTGCGATATGCAAACAGGATGGGTATCTAAACAATTGGATTATGGAACAGAGGAGTATTATTTCGACCTAGAAAGTGGAGAACAGCTATTAGGTTGGCAAGACATAGATGGTAAAAGGTATTACTTTAGTAAGTTTGGAGCACATAGGTCGTATAAAGATATAGCTAATAAAAGATATTATTTTGATCCAGATACTCGTGAATTGAAGATAGGCTGGTTCGAAGTATACGGATACAAATATTATGCAGATCCTAACGATGGTGGTGCACTTGTATACGATAAAACTTTAGTTATTGATGGTGTTTCTTATACATTTGGTAAGCATGGCTTTGTTATCAATAATGAGCCTTAATTGCTTAGCACCTCAAAAATTATTTTTTCAAACTTTCGAGGTGCTCTTACTATGAAAATAAAGAATTGCATTATACAATCAGAGCGAGTTATTTAGGTTCCAAGAAACTTTTTTTAAAAAAATACTTACTTATAGCTAGTCAATGATAAAACTAGTTGATAAAATTTTATAAGTTCTGCAGTAATAGAGAAGTTTGTTTATTTAATTGTCTTTTTAGATCTATTACAGAAAGTATCTTCTAAAATTTCACCTAAAAGTGGGCATTGACAGACTTTTGAAGGATAAAAAAAGAGACCAGCTTTATATTTTATTTTAGTGATAATAACCTCACTCTATCCATACATTATTTGATTTTAAGTAATAAAGACACTACAATGAAAGCGTACACATTCGATGATATAAGGAGGAATAAAAATGAAAAAAATAACTAAGCTATTGCTAGGTGGTGTATTAGTAATATTGCTTTTAGCTCTAGCATCTCAAGTTAAGGCTGATTGGCATCAAGATAATGTTGGTTGGTGGTATTCACTAAACAATGGTTCCTATATTAAAGGCAGAATAGCTCATATTGATGGGAAACTTTATAAATTTGATGAAAGAGGTTATATGGTGACCGGCTGGCATAAAGAGGACTATGACTATAGGGATGCTAGAGGGGCACTAGAAAAAAGGTGGTCTTATTTTGATCCAGTAAGTGGAGCAAAAGTACAGGGTTGGCAAAAGATAGATGGAAAATGGTATTATCTCATAGCAACCGGGCCAATTACGGGTGAGCATGAAATAGGTGGAAAAAAATATTATTTTGACCCAGCTAATGGTGATATGAAAACAGGTTGGGTATCTAAGATAGGAGATTCTGGCACAGAATGGTATTATTACGACCCTGTGAGTGGGGAACGAGTAGAGGGTTGGCAAAATATAGATGGAAAATGGTATTACTTTTTTCCTCATGCGTTAAAGGGTTTCCAGAAGATAGATGGTAAAAGTTATTATTTTGACCCAGCTAATGGTGACATGAAAACAGGTTGGGTATCTTGGATAGGATTGTCTGGCACAGAATGGTATTATTACGATCCAGAAAGTGGAGAACAGCTATCAGGTTGGCAAACAATAGATGGAAAAACGTATTACTTTGATCATTTTGGTGAGGCCAGTATTGGTCTGGTTATGTTCCTAGATGGAAAAACGTATAACTTTGATCAATTTGGTTTGCCCAACATTGTTACTCAGGTTAAGTTACTAGATGGAAAAACTTATTATTTTGACCCGGATAATTGTGATTTAAAAACAGGTTGGCTTGATTTATTGGGAAGAAGATATTATGCAGATCCTAACGATGGTGGTGCATTTGCATCAAATAAAACTTTAGTTATTGATGGTGTTTCTTATACATTTGGTATTGATGGCTCTGTTATCAATAATGAGCCTTAATTGATTAACGCCTCAAAAGTTGGATTCTTTCTAACTTTTGGGGTGTTTTTAATTATGATAATAACGAACCACCCTCTAGGTGGTTTGTACCACACTGGAAATACATCGAAGCGGAGCTAGAAAAGAAGTGAGGAGAGGAGGATGTCTGTGCTAAAAAAAGAATGATCTTTCTATTGTTAGGAATGACTGTGTTAGTAGCTTGGCTTCTCTTTGTTACGGATGAACAACCAGCTCCAAATTTTTCATCTAAAAATAAAATTGAATTGCTGGCAAGAATACTTGATCATCGTAATGCTAATGCCATTAGAGAAGCTGGCTATGGGATTCCTTCAGACGCAAAGATCAGACATGTGGGAGGCATAGACCATCTGGAAATGGATGGGGATTTGAAATGGATCGTAGGAGTGCCAAGTCAAGATGATAATAAAAACTTGATTACCTCTTCAACGATCATTGAGGGTGAAAAAAATAAATGTAGCCTTTTCATTAGATAAAGAGTGGGAATTACTACATGCTAGTTATTTCCATACGGAGAAAGATGGGACCACTAAACGGGTTAAGGTCAGTGACTCTCAGAAAAAAGAGCTCCTAGAAAAAGTGCAAACAGAATTAAATCGCTTTGTAGAAAAATGGAGCAAGAGCTAAAGCCGTAACTAGTTTAGATATCTTAGAATAGATAAAGCTTCCCAAGTCTTTGAGAAGAAGGAGCTTTCAAAATAGATCAAAAAAACCACCCTCGGGTGGCTTTTTCTATACTTCATTTCACCATTTCGTCAAGGAAATTTCGCCACTATTGAGCCAGATTTCTTCTTGATTTTCTAACTGAACCAAGAGTTGGCCGGTATCGGAAATGTCTTTTGCAAGGCCCTGATAGGTCTGCTGGTTCTGCTCAAAGGTGACGGTTCGTCCTAAGACCAGGGAGCGCTCTTTGTAGAGGTAGACCAGTTCATCGATATCCGTATGAAGAAATTCCCTCCAAATCTCGCTGATGAGGTCATTGCGGGTGATGGGACAAGGGCCTTCAAATAAGGAACCAGCCTTGCTTTCTAGCTCATCTGGAAAAGTAGAGATAGCCAAATTGAGACCGACTCCGATAATGACATCCGTGACAAGGCCTGTCTCGATGGATGTGATAGCTTCGGTTAGGATTCCCCCAATTTTTTTATGGCGATAGTAAATATCATTGACCCATTTGATATCGACATCGATCAGGGTCAGATTTTTAATAGCTTTATAGATGGCTCCTGCGACCATGAGGGTATAAGGGGGGAGCTCCGCAGGTGGGAGTTGGGGCTTGAGATGAAGAGACATATAGATGCCGCCTTGATCGGGAGAGTAGTAGTCGCGACCAAAGCGGCCCTTTCCAGCAGATTGGGACTTGGCCAGGTAGAGAGCCCTGCCCTCTTTATGGGCTTCCATGCCTAATTTTGCGTCCAATTGGGTAGAATGACATTCTTCATTCAAAGTAACGGTCAACTGGGTATTGCTTGCGATGACTTCAGGAAGCAGAATATCGCCTGAGACCAGTCTATAACCCTTCTTTTTTAGAGATTCGATGACGACCCCATCTTTTTCCAGGCGCTGAATAGCCTTCCAGATGGAGGTGCGAGAAACACCTAATTCTTTTGCCAACTGTTCCCCGTTGACGTAATCATCTGCCTGAGAAAGGGTTTGAAAGAGGATTTCGTGTGTTTTCATAAGACTAAGATCTCCTATCGACTGCTGTCTCGAATCGTCAGTTTGGTGGCTAATTTGACCATGCAGGGAACGCTTGGTTGACTCCCTTGAAAGGTTTGCCGCAACAGCTGAATGGCTTGCTTGCCCATTTCTTCTGTGTATACGGTCACTGTAGAGAGGGCAGGAAAGACATACTTAGCAATCGAGGTATCATTGAAGGAAATGAGACTGACGCGATCAGGTACAGCGATTTGGTGTTCCTGAAGGGACCGGAGGGCCCCAACAGCTATGGCATCACTGGCCATGAAAAAGGCAGTTGGTAAGTCGTCGCCCAGTGCTTGAATCAGCTGCTCCATCATCTGATAGCCTGACTCAGTTGAGAACTGGCCGACAGCGACAAAGCGCTCCTCATAAAGCCCTTTTTCCGTGAGAAACTGTTGAAAGACTCGTTGACGAGGATCCATCTGAAGCGGTGTCGCATCTGCGGTCTCTTCCTGACCGACCAAGAGTCCAATATCCTTGTGGCCATGATCAAGGAAATACTCGAGAGCGGTGATGAAAGAATCTTCTAGATCGGTCGTCACGCAAGAATGCCCCAGATAGAGGGTATTGCTATCGACAAAGATCAGGGGTTTGCCGTAGCTTTCTAGATCTTGAATGGTCTTGGGACTGAATTTCCCAAGAGCAATAATGCCGTCTGCCTCCTGAATCAAAGACCAATCGTCCTTGTTGAAGATACGAAAGATCTCATAGCCTAATTCCTGGGCTTGTTTCTCCAAGCCCATCCGAATGGCATAGTAGTAGAGGTCCTCTAATTCTTCTTCGCGCGTGTACCATTCAAAGATGACGATTTTATGAGAATCTTCGACTGGTTGAGGCGCTGTTTTGCGGCTTTTCTTTTGGTAATGCAGGTCTTCAGCGATGCGAAGAATCCGACTGCGCGTGTCTTCACCAACCGATAAGGTCACATCTTGGTTGAGGACGCGAGAGACCGTTGCCTGAGAAACGCCTGCTTTTTCTGCAATGTCTTTAATCGTTGCCATGGTTCATCCTTTATTGCTTACTAGTTCCAGTATACTCTAAATGCTAGTAAAAAGAAATAAATTTTTACTAAATTTTATGTTTGCTGCGATATTGGCTAGGAGTCAGGTGGCTATAGGCCTTAAAGGCCTTTGAAAAATAGAGGGGATCTGAAAAGCCAACCGAGTAAGCCACGATCTTGATGCTTTCGTCTGTATTGGTCAGTAACTGCTGGGCACGTTGCATGCGGACCGAGTGCAAGAATTCTTTGGGAGAGATCTGGTGGAACTCCTTAAAAACAGTTGTCAGGTAAGACCGATGGACATTGAGGTCATCGGCGATCTCTTGAATACTGAGATGCTCTATAGCGTAATACTTCTCAATCACATGCTTGCAGGTCAGATAGAGTTGATAGGTTGGAGATGGATGGCTCCGATGGATATCGGGAGCCACTTCACTGATAAGAAATAGCAGTTCATAGATCTGAGAGAGAAGGTGGAGTTGGTAGTGCGAGGTCATCTTTGAAGCCTCTGCCTTGTGGACAAGTTGCTCCATAAACAGCCCGATCCGCTCTGTGTCCACTTCATTTTTCTTTAGAAAGCCTTTTGCATGAAGAGTTGAAAAGCGCATGAAATCACTCACCTTGGTGCCACTAATCCCAATCCAGTAGTAGGACCAAGGATCTTCTGCGTCTGCCTGGTAGTAGGTCACCATATTTTTAGGGAGAAGGAAGAGATCCCCGGCTTCTAAAGGGATTTCATTTTTATTGATGTGAAAGACACCTTTTCCCTCGGTGATAAAATGCAGAACAAAATTGTCTCGAAAGCTAGGACCAAATTCATAATTCTTAGGGCAATCTTCGTAGCCGTAAAAATCAAGGGCTAGATCAATGGTGTCGGTTTGGTATTCTGAAAAGACTAACATAGCTGAACCTCCTACCTAACATTTTACCATATAAGCCCAACAAAATTCTATTTTCGAAAGCGTTTACAACAGGTAAAATAAAGACATGTAAAAAAAGAAAAATATTGGAACTAAATATAAAAATACATAGTGATATTTTTAGGGTCCAATGGAGGAAGATATGGCAATTCGTATCGAACAAAATTTGTTCTATGTAGAAAGTAAGGGACTGAGCCTCATCCTTGAAAATCGCGATGGCTACCTGATGCTCAAGCATCTGGGACGTCCGATCCCGTCTTATCATTTTTCCAATACGGTGCATGAGAAGGACCATGCTTTCGCTGGAAATCCAACACCTGACAATCGAACTTTTAGTCTAGATACCCAGCGACAGGTTTTGGGCCAGCACGGACTAGGAGATTTTCGAAAGCCGTCTATTCAGATCCAGCACGGCGTTACAGAGGTGACGGATTTCCTTTATATCGGAGCCAATATCTACTCTGGTAGTGTCGAGGCGACCGGTCTTCCGAACCCTCACTCAGTAGATCAGGCTGAAACCTTGGCACTGGTCTTTGAAGATGATCAAGCGGCCTTGCGGTTGACCCTCTACTACACCGCCTACGAGGATCGGGCAACCATCACCAGCTTCTCAAAGATTGAAAACTTGAGTGATGAAAAGGTTGTAATCCACAAGGCTCTCAGTGTGTTGGCCGATCTGCCAGCCAGTGATTACGATATTATCACTCTGCAAGGAGCCTATGCGAGAGAAAAAACAGTCCGCCGTCAGCAAGTGGAGCAAGGAATTTTCTCCATCAGCTCCAATCGTGGTGCTTCTGGACACGCCCAGACTCCAGCCCTTATCCTTGCCGATCATGAAGTGACAGAAGATGCGGGCTCTGCTCTGGCTTTCCAACTGCTCTACAGTGGGAATTTTGAAGGATTTGTTCAGAAAAATCAACTCAATGAAGTTCGGGTTGGACTGGGGATCAATCCTGAAAACTTCGCTTGGGAATTGGAACCAAATCAGAGCTTTGATACGCCAGTGGCCATGATCACATACTCCCATAAGGGATTGACCGGTCTCAGTCAAGAGAGTCAAGCATTTGTCCAAAACCATATCATTCCTAGCCAGTTTGCCCATAAAGAACGTCCAATTCTTATCAACAACTGGGAAGCGACCTACTTTGATTTCAAGAAAGACAAATTATTGGAGCTAGCAGACGAAGCTCAAAAAGTGGGGATCGAACTCTTTGTTCTTGATGATGGCTGGTTTGGCAATCGTTATGATGACAATCGGGCCCTTGGTGATTGGACCGTCAATGAAGAAAAATTAGGTGGAAGTCTAACAGAATTGATCCAAGGCATCCATGACAAGGGACTTCAATTTGGCCTTTGGGTGGAGCCCGAAATGATTTCTGTTGATAGCGACCTCTATCGGGCTCATCCGGACTGGGCTATTCAAGTCCCAGGCTATGAACACACCTATTCACGGAATCAACTGGTGCTTGATTTCTCAAATAAAGAAGTAGTAGCTTATATCAAGCAGGTCTTGGATGACTTGCTTGGAAACCATGAGATCGACTATATCAAATGGGATATGAACCGCAATATCACCAAGCTTGGAAATGGGAAAACCTACTTAGAAACCAAGATGCAATCCCATGCTTATATCTTGGGTCTCTATGAAGTGGTTTCGTACTTGACGGAGAAATACGAGCACATCCTCTTTGAGTCTTGCTCAGGTGGTGGTGGTCGCAATGACCTGGGGATGATGCGTTACTTCCCGCAGGTCTGGGCGAGTGACAATACGGATGCCATGGCCAGACTTCCGATCCAGTATGGATCTAATTATCTCTATCCAACTATTTCCATGGGCGCTCACGTATCAGCGGTGCCAAATCATCAGATGGGACGGATCACACCACTAGAAACGCGTGGACATGTAGCCATGATGGGAAATCTAGGCTACGAATTGGATCTGACCAGTCTTTCTCAAGAAGAGTTGGATAGGATTGCAGATCAAGTTGCTCATTACAAAACGATTCGACCCCTTGTCCAATTCGGAAAACACTACCGCTTGATCAATCCAGGTCATGGTAGCAATCAAGCAGCCGTCCAGTTCACTTATCAAGACTGTACGGTTGTAACCTATGTAAGGGTCTTATCAACGGTTGAGGAGATCGAGCCGACTCTGAAGCTCAAAGGTTTGGAAGAAGATGCGCTCTATAGCTTAGAAGGGACCAACCAAGTTTATTCAGGAGCTGAGCTCATGTATGCCGGCTTAACCGTCGTTCTTCCTCAGGGAGATTTCCTTACTAAACAATATGTTTTTGTCAAAAAATAAAAGGAGACAGCCAAATGAAATGGTATAAAAAAATCGGACTTCTTGCGACAACAGGCTTAGCCTTGTTTGGGCTCGGTGCTTGCTCCAACGATGGAAAATCGGCGGATGGCACAGTGACCATCGAGTATTTCAACCAGAAAAAAGAAATGACTAAAACTTTGGAAGAAATCGCGCGTGATTTTGAAAAGGAAAACCCAAAGGTCAAGGTCAAAGTTGTCAATGTACCGAACGGTGGTGAAGTATTGAAAACACGTGTCCTCGCAGGAGATGTGCCAGATGTGGTTAATATATACCCACAGTCCATCGAACTACAAGAATGGGCAAAAGCAGGTGTCTTCGAAGATTTGTCCAATAAAGACTATCTGAAACGCGTGAAAAATGGCTATGCTGAAAAATATGCCGTGAACGGAAAAGTCTACAACGTTCCCTTTACAGCCAATGCTTACGGAATTTATTACAACAAAGATAAATTCGAAGAACTGGGCTTGAAGGTTCCTGAAACCTGGGATGAATTTGAACAGTTAGTCAAAGACATCGTTGCTAAAGGACAAACACCATTTGGAATTGCAGGTGCAGATGCTTGGACACTCAATGGTTACAATCAATTAGCCTTTGCGACAGCAACAGGTGGAGGAAAAGAAGCCAATCAATACCTTCGTTATTCTCAACCAAATGCCATTAAATTGTCTGATCCGATTATGAAAGATGATATCAAGGTCATGGATATCCTTCGCATTAAAGGTTCGAAACAAAAGAACTGGGAAGGTGCTGGCTATACCGATGTTATCGGAGCCTTCGCACGTGGGGATGTCCTCATGACACCAAATGGGTCTTGGGCGATTACAGCGATCAATGAACAAAAACCGAACTTTAAGGTTGGAACCTTCATGATTCCAGGAAAAGAAAAAGGACAAAGCTTAACTGTTGGTGCTGGTGACTTGGCATGGTCTATCTCAGCTACTACCAAACATCCAAAAGAAGCGAATGCCTTTGTGGAATACATGACCCGTCCAGAAGTCATGCAAAAATACTACGATGTGGACGGATCTCCAACAGCGATCGAAGGGGTCAAACAAGCAGGAGAAGATTCACCGCTTGCTGGTATGACCGAATATGCCTTTACGGATCGTCACTTGGTCTGGTTGCAACAATACTGGACCAGTGAAGCAGACTTCCATACCTTGACCATGAACTATGTCTTGACAGGTGATAAACAAGGAATGGTCAATGATTTGAATGCCTTCTTTAACCCGATGAAAGCGGATGTGGATTAGGAGTAGAGAGACTATGAAAAAAGTATTACAAAAATATTGGGCATGGGCATTTGTGGTCATCCCCCTCTTGTTACAAGCAATTTTCTTCTATGTGCCGATGTTCCAAGGAGCCTTTTACAGTTTTACCAACTGGACAGGTTTGACCTATAACTACAAGTTTGTCGGCTTGAACAACTTTAAACTCCTCTTCATGGATCCAAAATTCATGAATGCGATTGGCTTTACCGCGATCATCACGATTGCCATGGTGGTTGGTGAGATTGCACTTGGGATCTTCATTGCGCGTGTCTTGAACTCTAAAATCAAAGGTCAAACCTTCTTCCGTGCATGGTTTTTCTTCCCAGCTGTTTTGTCTGGTTTGACAGTAGCTTTGATCTTCAAGCAAGTCTTCAACTACGGTCTTCCAGCGATTGGGAATGCCCTTCATATTGAGTTCCTCCAAACCAGTCTTTTAGGGACTAAGTGGGGAGCAATCTTCGCAGCTGTCTTTGTCCTTCTTTGGCAAGGGGTGGCTATGCCCATCATCATCTTCCTAGCTGGTTTGCAATCTATTCCAACTGAGATTACAGAAGCAGCAAGGATTGATGGCGCGACTAGCAAGCAAGTTTTCTGGAACATTGAATTGCCTTACTTGCTACCAAGTGTCTCTATGGTCTTTATCCTAGCCCTAAAAGGTGGGCTGACTGCCTTTGACCAAGTCTTTGCCATGACCGGTGGTGGTCCAAACAATGCCACAACCTCACTTGGGCTCTTGGTTTATAACTATGCCTTTAAAAACAACCAATTCGGTTATGCCAATGCCATTGCCGTAATCTTGTTCTTCTTAATTGTAGTGATTTCGATCATCCAATTGAGAGTATCTAAGAAATTTGAAATTTAAGAGGAGAAGCACGATGAAACAAGATGAAAGAAAAGCCTTGATTGGCAAATACATTCTATTGATTCTAGGATCGGTTCTGATTTTAGTGCCCCTCCTTGCCACCCTCTTTAGTTCCTTCAAACCCACCAAGGATATCGTAGATAATTTCTTTGGCTTTCCAACCAACTTCACATGGGACAACTTTAGCCGTCTCTTAGCGGATGGGATCGGAGGCTATTACTGGAACTCTGTCGTCATCACTGTCTTGTCTTTACTTGCAGTAATGCTCTTTATCCCCATGGCAGCCTACTCCATCGCACGCAATATGAGTAAGAGAAAAGCCTTTACCATCATGTACACCCTCTTAATCCTTGGGATCTTCGTCCCATTCCAGGTTATCATGATTCCAATTACCGTTATGATGAGTAAACTCGGTTTGGCTAATACCTTTGGTTTGATCTTGCTCTACTTGGCCTATGCGATTCCACAGACCCTCTTCCTCTATGTCGGCTATATCAAAATCTCAATCCCAGAAAGTCTGGATGAAGCAGCAGAGATCGATGGGGCTAATAAATTTACAACCTATTTCCGCATCATCTTCCCAATGATGAAACCGATGCATGCGACAACCATGATCATCAATGCCCTTTGGTTCTGGAATGACTTTATGTTGCCACTCCTTGTCTTGAACCGGGATTCCAAAATGTGGACTCTGCCATTGTTCCAATACAACTACGCAGGCCAATATTTCAACGACTACGGACCAAGCTTTGCCTCATACGTGGTCGGCATTATCAGTATCACCATTGTCTATCTCTTCTTCCAACGCCATATCATCGCAGGAATGAGCAACGGCGCAGTGAAATAAGATACAAAGGGACGATTCAGCTTGCTGAAAATTTCTGTAGCACCCTAGGGCATCCACATCCGTAAACGACTGAAGTAGTAACGGCTGTGGAAATATAGGAAATCTGAATAAGAAGTCTTGGCTTCTTGGAAGATTCATCTTTTTCACACAGAGCTTAGGGTGTGTTCAATTCCGTATACAAAGGGACGATTCAGCTTGCTGAAAATTTCTGTAGCACCCTAGGGCATCCACATCCGTAAACTACTGAAGTAGTAACGGCTGAGGAAATATAGGAAATCGACGTAGTGTGCTTGCACACAAGGAGATTTATCTTTTTTCCTAAGAAATTAGTCCCGTGTTCAATTCCGTATACAAAGGGGCGATTCAGCTTGCTGATTTAAATCGTATCCTATGAAGCAATTCTTAAAATACATAAACTCATAAAAGCCAGGTCTCTTCAGACTTAGCTTTCAAAAAAGGAAAGGAAACCATTATGCCCATTCAAAATAAGACCATGTTAATTACTTACTCAGATAGTTTAGGAAACAACCTTAAGGATCTCTATGAAAATCTAGAGAAACATTTTGGGGATGCAGTCGGTGGGGTTCACCTCTTGCCTTTTTTCCCATCAACTGGTGACCGTGGCTTTGCGCCTGTGGACTATGACCAAGTGGATCCAGCCTTTGGAGATTGGGAAGATGTCAAACGACTGGGGGACAAGTACTATCTCATGTTTGACTTTATGATCAATCACATTTCCCGTCAGTCTAAATACTACAAAGATTATCAAGAGAAGCACGACCAAAGTGCTTACAAGGATCTCTTTCTCAACTGGGACAAGTTCTGGCCGGAGAATCGTCCGACTCAAGCGGATGTGGACTTGATTTATAAGCGCAAGGATCGAGCTCCCAAACAAGAAATTACCTTTGCGGATGGGACAACTGAGCATCTCTGGAATACCTTCGGGGAAGAGCAGATCGACTTGGACGTGACCAAGGAAGTGACCATGGACTTTATCCGCAAGACCATCGAACACCTGGCAAGCAATGGTTGTGACCTCATTCGCCTAGATGCCTTTGCCTATGCGGTCAAGAAATTGGATACCAATGATTTCTTCGTGGAGCCAGACATTTGGGACTTGCTGGACAAGGTGCGTGATATGGCAGCCAGCTACGGTGCGGAGCTCTTGCCAGAGATTCATGAACACTATTCCATCCAATTTAAGATTGCCGATCACGACTATTATGTCTATGACTTCGCGCTACCCATGGTGACCCTCTATACCCTCTATAGCTCAAAAGTGGATCGCCTTGCCAAGTGGTTGAAGATGAGTCCCATGAAGCAATTCACGACACTTGACACACATGACGGGATTGGGGTAGTTGATGTCAAGGATATCTTGACAGATGAAGAAATTGACTATGCATCAAATGAGCTCTACAAGGTAGGAGCAAATGTGAAACGCAAGTATTCAACAGCAGAGTACAACAACTTGGACATCTACCAAATCAATTCGACCTACTATTCAGCACTTGGAGATGACGATCGCAAGTACTTCCTAGCCCGCTTGATTCAAGCCTTTGCGCCGGGCATTCCACAAGTGTATTATGTTGGATTCCTAGCTGGGAAGAATGATTTGGAACTCTTAGAAAACACCAAGGAAGGACGCAATATCAACCGTCATTACTACAGCAATGAAGAAATTGCTCAAGAAGTAGAGCGTCCAGTTGTGAAATCCCTTCTCAAGCTCTTTAGTTTCCGGAACAACTCGCAAGCTTTTGACTTAGAAGGAAGCATTGAGGTGGAAACACCAGATGAACATACCATTGTCATTACGCGCCAAAACAAAGACCAGACCGTCACAGCAACAGCCCGAATCAATCTTGCTGACGGGACTTACCAAGTGACAGAAAATGGTCAAGACATTGTGTTTTAAAAAAATAGGAATGAACTAAAGGATAAGTGAAAAAGCGCTTATCCTATTTTTTATTTCAGGTATTGCAACCGTTTACAAAACTATAAAACAATGGTACAATATCCATGAAGAAAGGAGGTCGCTTTATGAAAAAAATCATTTATCCATCTGCGGCCCTATTAACGGCTTTTGCTCTATTATCGGTCCAAACAGCAAAGGCAGACACAGTTCAAACACCGGATCAAGCCAATGAACCGGCAGCAACAGTAGAGGAGGTTGTGGCATCTCCAGCTCCAGAAACCTCTACAGAAAATCAGGGAGGGGGAACTGAAACACCGGCTGCGACTGACCGTGAAGCAGTCCCTGCTACCTCGCCAACGGTGACAACAACGGAGACGGCATCTCCTCAAGTGGAAAAACTGCTTGAAGACATGCCTCTCAAGCAAAAGGTGACGCAAATGATCATGCCGGACTTCCGTAAGTGGCAGGAGGCAGGTCAGGAGTCGCCACAAGATCTCACCAAGGTCAATGCGGAAGTGGCAGAAGCTATTGATAAGTATGATTTTGGTGGCGTCATTTTGTTTGCTGAGAATGTGAAAGAAACCAAGCAAACACTGGCTCTGACACAAGATATGCAAAAGGCGGCTATTGAAAACAAGGCCAATAACGGGAAGATTCCGCTGTTGTTAGCCATCGACCAAGAAGGGGGGATCGTCTATCGATTGGGTAGCGGTACAGCTCTCCCCGGAAATATGGCGATCGGAGCGACCAATGATCCTAAACTAGCTAAAGAGGCCGGTCAAATCATCGGACGTGAACTTTCTGCACTAGGCCTGAATGTGGACTTCGCTCCGGTTCTAGATACCAATAATAATCCACAAAACCCTGTCATTGGGCTTCGTTCCTTCTCCTCTGATCCAAACCGGGTTGCTTACTTAGGAATTCCAATGATGAAAGGGATTCAAGACTACAATGTCGCTGTAGCTGCTAAGCATTTCCCAGGTCATGGAGATACAGCGGTCGATTCCCATACAGGTCTCCCCTTGGTGGACAAATCTCTTACCGAACTTGAAAAATTAGAACTCCTTCCATTCAAAAAAGCCATGGATGCTGGCGTAGACCTCTTGATGACGGCCCATATCCAATACCCACAAATTGAAAAAGATCAGGTTGTGTCAAAAGAAACTGGTGAGAAAATTTATGTTCCAGCGACACTCTCTGATGATATTTTAACGGGCTTGGTACGGAAGAAATACGGCTATAAGGGCGTGATTGTTTCTGATGCCATGGGAATGGATGCTATCGCTAAGAACTTCGGTGAAGTCGAAGCTGTAAAAATGGCCATCAAGGCTGGAGTTGACCTGGTCTTGATGCCAACGACCCTTCGCAGTAAAACCGATTTAAGCAAGATTGATACCATTGTCGATGAAGTGGTGCGTGCGGTGCAAACGGGTGACATCTCAGAAGAACGTTTAAATGAGTCAGTTCGTCGGATTCTCACCCTCAAAGAAAAACGCGGGGTCCTGAATTTTGATCCGAGTGCTCGGACGCCTGAAAAAGCAGAAGAAGCAGTCGGCTCCAACCTTAATCGTGATTTGGAACGCAAGATTGCGGCAGCAGCGGTGACAGTTGTAAAAAATGAAGACCATACCTTACCATTTAAGGTTCAAAAAGGAGATCATGTCCTCCTCTTAGGAGCTTTTGAAAATGAAGTCCCTGGACTAAATTTGGGCATGCGTCGCTTAATCGCGGATGGGGTGCTTCCAAAAGATACCTCCTTTGTGGCCAAGAACTTCACCAAAGAATCCACCCTTGATAGTCTAAAAGAAGACCTCGAAAAAGCCACTCACATCGTAGTGATTTCAGAGATCGGTTATGAAGGGCAACTGGATAAAAATTTCTGGCGAACCAAGATCCCAACTGAAATCGTCCAATATGCCAACACCAACCATAAGAAGGCAGCTGTCCTTTCCATCTCGAAACCTTATGATGTAGCCAACTATCCAGCAGCCAAAGCTATTCTAGCAGTCTATGGAAATAAGGGAATGGATCCGACAGAATCCCTCAAACCAGACAATGCCTTCGGTCCTAATATTCCTGCAGGAGTGGAAGTCATCTTCAATGGTAAGGAACACCTAGGTACCTTACCGGTGGATATTCCAAAAATTGTAGATGGAAAAATGTCGGAAACAGAGTATGCTTACCGTATTGGTCATGGTCTCTTCTATCCAGCACCTGCTCCATTACCAACACCATTACCAACACCAGAAGCCCAAGACCCAACTTCACCAGTTTTAGATCCAACCCATCAGACAAAACCAGTAGTGGTTGGAAATACAGAGACACAGGTCCTTCTTAGCAAGCAAGAAAATGCAAGCTCTCTTGATGGACCACAAGTTACTCCGGTCTCTGTGTCACATGACACTGCTCAGGCTCCTGCAAGTGTATCCGCTAGTCCTGCTTCATCGGTATTGCCAAAGACCGGTCAAACCGAGAACCTCCTAGCCCTTATGGGTGTCAGCCTCTTAACCTTCCTTGGATCCTTTGTCTATCCAAGAAAGAAAAACTAAGGAATGAAGAATCTCAATTGGGTCACTCCCAATTGAGATTTTTTGATAAAATTTTACTAAAATTAACTCAAAATAGAATAGTATAAGAGGTCGAGATAGAGCAGGGAAGCACTATTGTAAGCTTTTTGAAGACAATATAAAAAATAAATAAAATTTTACTAAAAATACTTGAAGTTTTACTTTTAATCGATTATAATACAAGTATAAAAACGTTTACAAAATTAAAAGGAGTTTCTCATGACTACATCAATCACGTCTCAAGATCTACAAGAAAAGTTTCAGGCTGTCTTTGGCGAGAAGGCTGATCATACCTTCTTTTCACCAGGACGGATTAATTTGATCGGTGAACACACAGACTACAACGGAGGGCATGTCTTCCCAGCAGCCATTACGCTTGGTACCTACGGGGCAGCAAGAAAGCGTGAGGATAAGGTCTTGCGTTTCTTCTCAGGAAATTTTGAAGACAAGGGGATCATTGAAGTCCCACTGGATCATCTTCGTTTTGAAAAAGAGCACAACTGGACCAACTATCCAAAAGGTGTGCTTCATTTCTTACAAGAAGCGGGACACGTCATTGATAGCGGCATGGACGTCTATGTCTACGGCAATATTCCTAATGGATCAGGCCTCTCCTCTTCAGCTTCCTTAGAGCTCTTGATTGGCGTCATCGCTGAGAAACTATTTGATCTTCAGTTAGACCGCTTAGATCTGGTCAAGATCGGGAAACAAACCGAAAATCACTTCATCGGGGTTAATTCTGGTATCATGGACCAATTTGCCATCGGTATGGGGGCTGATCAACGGGCTATTTATCTCGATACCAACACCCTAGAATATGATTTGGTACCGCTGGACCTTAAAGACAATGTCGTGGTCATCATGAATACCAACAAACGCCGGGAATTAGCGGATTCCAAATACAATGAACGTCGCGCGGAATGTGAAACCGCCGTCTCTGAACTCCAAGAAAAACTAGACATCCAAACCTTAGGGGAATTGGATCTCTGGGCTTTTGATGCTTACAGCTACTTGATCAAGGATGAAAATCGCATCAAACGGGCTCGTCATGCTGTACTTGAGAACCAACGGACCCTCCAAGCACGCAAGGCGCTTGAAGCAGGTGATTTGGAAGGCTTTGGCCGTCTCATGAATGCTTCCCACGTATCTTTGGAGCATGACTATCAAGTGACTGGTCTAGAATTGGATACCTTAGTGCATACAGCTTGGGAACAAGAAGGAGTGCTTGGTGCTCGTATGACGGGAGCAGGCTTTGGTGGGTGTGCCATCGCCCTTGTCAACAAAGATAAGGTTGAGGCTTTTGAGGAAGCTGTCGGCAAACGCTATGAGGAAATCGTTGGCTATGCGCCAAGTTTCTACATTGCAGAGGTTGCTGCGGGAACACGGGTGCTTGATTAAAAAGGAGATAGGATGACAGAACTGGTATTAGATGCATTTGTCACAGCCGTCATTGATGCAAGTGACTATGAAGAGATGGATCGGATTTATCTAAAAAACCGCGTTATGAGTCGCATTGGAGAAGAAGGGCTAGACGCCCCAGCTCATCAAGCTGACTTGATCGCACTCAAAGATCAGCTGGTGGAAATCGCAGTTGCGAATAGTAAGATCCAAGATAGCATGGCCGCAAAGGACAGCTTGGGAGCAGAGTTGATGGATTGGATCACACCCAGTCCTAGTCAGGTCAACCGCTATTTCTGGGAGACTTACGGTCAGTCCAAGGAAGATGCGATTGCTGATTTCTACGCCCTCTCTAAGCGCAATGATTACATCAAGGTCAAGGCGATTGCACAAAACATTGCCTTTGAGGCAGAAACTCCCTATGGCTCCCTTGAAATCACCATCAATCTGTCAAAACCTGAAAAAGATCCTAAAGACATCGCAGCGGCGAAGCTGGCTAAAGCTAGTCATTATCCAGCCTGCCAACTGTGCTTTGAAAATGAAGGCTATCAAGGTCGCCTAGACCATCCTGCCCGTGCCAATCATCGGATCATCCGCTTTGACATGGACGGTCATGACTGGGGCTTCCAGTATTCCCCTTATGCCTACTTCAATGAACACTGCATTTTTCTCGATAGCCAGCATGTTCCTATGGCCATTAGCCGCAAGACCTTTGAGCGACTCTTGACCATTGTCGAGACTTTTCCAGGCTATTTTGCAGGCTCCAATGCAGATCTACCCATTGTAGGAGGATCCATCCTGACTCATGACCATTATCAAGGCGGACGCCACACCTTCCCTATGGAGCTGGCTCCTGTTGAGGAAAGCTTTACCATTGAGGGCTTTGAAGCTGTATCGCTAGGAATTGTAAACTGGCCTATGTCAGTTCTTCGTTTGCAATCGGACGACAAGGCACAATTGATTGCCCTGGCAGACCATATCCTAACAGCCTGGCGAAGCTACTCGGATCCAGCTGTGCTAGTCTTAGCGGCATCCGACGGTCAGCCCCACCATACCATTACCCCTATTGCACGGATCCGTGATGGGCATTATGAACTGGACTTGGTGCTCCGTGACAACCAAACCTCACCAGAGCATCCCGATGGTATTTATCACCCACATGCGGATGTGCAACACATTAAAAAAGAAAATATCGGCCTGATCGAAGTCATGGGCCTAGCGATTTTGCCACCACGACTCAAGGAAGAGCTCAAGCAGGTCCAAAACTATTTGCTTGACCGTGAGAGCACACTGGCAACCTACCACCAGGACTGGGCTGCTGACTTGAAAGCCACTCACCCATCCATCACAGAAGAAGCAGAAGCAGAAACCATTGTTCGTGAATCAGTCGGTCAGATCTTTGCGCGCGTGCTCGAAGATGCCGGTGTCTACAAGAGAAGCGCAGAAGGACAAGCTGCGTTTAGACGCTTTGTTGCGACACTTTAAGTGTGGAGAAGCGACAGAAATTTGATACAATAAGAGAGAAGACAAAGAAGCGAAAGGAAAACAAATGGCAATACTCGTACTCGGAGGAGCTGGCTATATCGGTTCCCACATGGTAGACCGTTTGGTCAATGAAGGACAGGAAAAAGTCGTCGTGGTCGATAGCCTGGTCACAGGCCACCGTGCAGCGGTGCATCCAGATGCCGTCTTTTACCAAGGAGACCTAGCGGATCAAGACTTTATGCGCACTGTTTTTAAGGAACATGCAGATATTGATGCGGTCATCCACTTTGCGGCCTACTCACTGGTCGCGGAATCTATGGCGGATCCATTGAAATATTTTGACAACAATACAGCTGGCATGGTCAAACTCTTGGAAGTCATGCATGAATGTGGGGTGCACTACATCGTCTTTTCTTCAACCGCTGCCACCTACGGTATTCCAGAAGAGATTCCGATTCTTGAAACCACTCCACAAAAACCAATTAATCCTTATGGCGAAAGCAAACTCATGATGGAAACCATCATGCGCTGGGCCGATCAAGCCTATGGCATCAAGTATGTGCCCCTTCGTTACTTTAATGTGGCTGGTGCTAAGCCAGACGGGTCGATTGGCGAAGACCACGGACCAGAGACCCACCTCTTACCAATCGTTTTACAAGTAGCCCAAGGTAAACGCGAGAAGATCGCAATTTTTGGAGATGACTACGATACACCAGATGGTACCAATGTTCGGGACTATGTCCATCCATTTGACTTGGCAGATGCCCATCTGCTTGCGGTGGAGTATCTCAGAAAAGGGAATGAATCGACTGCCTTTAATCTGGGCTCATCGACCGGATTCTCTAATCTTCAAATCGTTGAAGCAGCCCGCAAGGTGACGGGACATCCGATTCCACTTGAAATTGCAGATCGTAGACCAGGAGATCCAGATACCCTGATCGCATCCTCTGAGAAGGCGCGTGCAATTCTCGGCTGGCAACCAAAATTTGATAATATCGAAACCATCATCCAAACAGCCTGGGCTTGGCATTTCAGCCACCCAGATGGCTACAATGATCGATAAGGAGGGGGCTGCAACCATCATTTTGAGGCTTTTCTAATAACATCTAAAACGACAGTTGATCTTGCTAAATGACTCATTTCAGACGTCAGTCATTTCCTTAACCATCATAAAATAGTGAGGGATTCAAAATGAATAAAACCACAAAATTGTTAGCCGTCTTCTTGACAGCGGGTCTTCTTTTAGCTGGTTGCGCACAAAAAGAGACTACAAAATCTACTAGTCAATCGTCCAGTAAAGCGACGAGTAAAGCAACAAGCAAATCATCCGCTAAAGAAAAGACAGAAGAGTCATCAACTGATGAAAGCAAAAAAGAAGATGCACTAGCAGGTGCTCAAAAAACCGTTCTTGAAACGAGTGATGAAGCAGGTAAGACCACTGTAACCTTGTATTACAAGGGAGATACCTTGTTGGTACAAGAAAAAGTTGATGATTACGACGTCTCAAAAGTGCCTGGTGAGAACCCTCTTGAATCCATGAAAGAAGCCGTTGCCAAGAGCCAAGAAACATTCAAAGATCTGATGGGCCATGGATTTGAACTGACATCAGAATATAAAGATGGAATCTTTTATATTCGCAATACCATTGATTACACAAAAATCGATTTGAAAAAATTAAAAGAAATCGTACCAGGCTTTAATCCGCTAGATGACAATACAGTCAGTTATTCAGTAACGAAAGACAGTCTGATCAAGGGCGGAATGGTAGAAAAATAAACAAAATGGAGAGCAGCTCAGTTTGCTGCTCTCTTTTTGTTTTAGTATGAATTCATGGCCATATTTTGGTAGAATAGGATTTAAACAAAAGTGAGTTTAAAGAAATTTAACTTAACTGTAGTATGAAAAAATAGCATTAGTTAATGAGGTTTTTCTAATGATGAACAGTAGTATGAAAGAAATTTTTTTAGAAGAGATCGATCATTTGTTGTCTATCATTGACAAATATAATATTAAAAATATTGGTCCACAAGTGGATGAGCTACATATTTTGAAAGAATATGTAAATACTAATAAAGAAATGAGTTTAAGGGATAAATTGACAATTTATCAAGCCCTTTTTCCACCACATGGGGGATTATCTGACATTTACTATTGGAATAATGATATTGAAATAAGAAAACAGACTAACGAGACTATTGCTGAATTAACGATGATTATTGCTAATTATTTATTGGAACGGTAACCTTTGCTGATATTAACGAATTATGTAAAGCCATTAAAATTAGAACTCGAATGATGAATTAAAAAAGTAGATTTTTACTTAGATTGAAATAGAAATAATAAAATGATAATAAAATTAAAAAACAAAATTGAATCCGAAGTTGCAAAAATTGGAAATTTAAAATTAGATGAATTTGGAATTTATTTTTCCGAACAACCTCCCTACTTTCCAGAAGGAATTTCTGTAATAGAGGATGGAAATGGAAGATATAATATGGCTTTTACTGAACGAGGGGAAATAAGATCTGAGATTTCTAAATTAGATGATAACGAGGTAATTTATCAAATTTTAAAGATAATCATGAAAAATATTTCATCACATAACATTGATGAAAAAGATGTAGATTTAATTGATAAATTGATCAAAAATAATGAATTTGAAAAAGTTAGTCAATTGGTTGAGAAAGTAAAAGAGAATAGATATAGATATGAAAAGGAATTATTTGAAAAGATCAGCCCATTATATACATCATGGTACGAAAGAGAGCATTCATAATTTATATAATTCAGATTGCTAAGTAAATGTGGATTGAAGAAGCAAACTTCCAGATGATTATGAATCGCAGCTTAAGTAAGGAACGTATAAAATGAAACCAACAAAATTTGAATGGGAAGATGTTACCCAATTTGAGGAAATTGAAGGATATGGAAAATCCATTTGGAAAAATGAGGACAAATATTATTTAGTTTTAGAAGAAGGCACCGTAGCTTCTTGGTTAGTAATCTATGAACTCCCACAAGAATTATTTGCTCTATTAGAGAGTGGGGAGAGAACGTTCCAAGAAGTTTCCTGGAAAGTTCAGAATGACTCTTAGCCACCGACGGAAGAAGAGAGAAAAGAGTCTAGAAGAAAATTTATAAGTAAATATCCAGCTTCTTTGATAGATGTCCCTAAAAATAGGAAACTGTTCTCTAAGGAAGAACTTGAAGAATTGATTCCAATTGCGGAGAAACAGTGGATTGAATCTGAAGGCAAACTTCCAGATGATTATGTATTACCACTTAAGTAAAAGAGGTATAGAATGAAACCAACAAGACTACAATGGGAAGATGTTATCCAATTTGAAGAGGTAAAAGGATACGGTCAGCATATCTGGAGAGATGGTAATCATCTTTATTATGTTGATGAGGAGGGAGGAATTGCCCCTCAGCGTGTGGTTTATGAATTCCCATTAGAACTATTTCAATCACCCTACCAAGTTTTTCTGAGTTACTTGAAAAGTCTAACTTAATTTGACAATTTAGGCAATAAAGAAATCCTAGACAAGCTTTTGAGCTATTCAGAAGACTTGAAATACCACTATAATCTCTATCAGCTCTTGCTTTTTCACTTTCAGAATAAGGAACCAGAGAAATTTTTTGGACTCATTGAAGACAATATAAAGAAGGTTCATTCTCTTTTTCAGACTGTCTTTAAAACATTTCTAAAGGACAAAGGGAAAATCATCAATGCCCTTCAGTTATCCTATTCCAACGCAAAATTGGAAGCGACTAATAATCTCATCAAACTTATCAAACGCAATGCCTTTGGTTTTCGGAACTTTGAAAACTGCAAGAAGCGAATTTTCATCGCTCTGAATATCAAAAAAGAAAGGACGAAATTTGTCCTTTCTCGAGCTTAGCTTTTCTTCAACCCACTACAGTTGACAAAGAGCCGTAGATTTTAGGTATTTACCTTGTCTACTTAAGAGGTATCATATCATCGAGATAAAGGTGATTTGTTTGTTCCTAAGAATGAGGTTTTAGGTTTGACTCGTGGCAACTTCTGGAAAAAGCTTGTCTAGGATTTTTGGAGTGATAGCTTGTCCAGGACCTTCAGCACAATAGGTGTGAATATACATAGAGGGATTGAAGTTGAGCTCGATACAAGTGCAATGAGGTTTTTCCTTGCTAGCAGGCTGAGTTTTATCTGGAATGATGAGGTCAACCCCGCAAGCCCAGGCCCCCATGCTAGTCGCCATAGCTGCAGCTAATTCTTGATAGGATGAATCCATGGTCTCAGTGACATCAATAGAGTCGCCACCTGTAGAGATGTTGGAGTTACGGCGGAGATTGACCTTTTTCCCTTCTGGGAGAATATCATCAGGTGCATAACCTTGCTGAGTTAACATCAGTTGTTCGATGTCTCCTAGCTCAATGATTTCCAGAGGTGAGCGGTGGTCACGGCCTCGCAATGGATTGGCATTTTTCTGAGCGACTAATTCACGAATGGTATGTTTGCCATCACCGACAATATTAGCAGCGACACGAAGGAGGACGGCCTCACAACTCCTGTCCAGAATGAAGAAACGGTATTCGGTTCCTGGGATAAATTCTTCAACAAGAACAGCTGTATCTTCTGCAAAGGCAATCTCGAGAGCTTTCTTATAGTTATCAAGGCTGGCAGGCTCTTGGAAAATGGAAATGCCCAGACCGAAGTTGGTTGATTTTGGTTTAACCACAATTTGCTTGCCCTTGATAAGAGGATAGTAGGTTAGACCTTGTTCTAGACTGGTAAATTCGTCGCCGGCAGGGACAGGGAAGCCAGCATCAGCCAGGATTTTTTTGGTCACGGTTTTATTAGCCATGGCAAGAGGAACTACATAGTTGTCTTTTGAGGTCATGTTACCATTTTTGACGTACTCAACATGATCTTTATGCCAGAGTTTAAGGAATTGATCCTGCTCATCTAGGATTTCAAAATGAAGCCCTTTTTGAATGGCATCAAAGAGCAGCATCTGGGTAGAAAGTTCCATCTCCTCATAACCCTTAAGGGCATAGTGGGCAGTCCAGTCGTAATCATGATAGGCAAGCGCCTTGTCAAGGGCAAAGTCAGAAAGGGACTTGTCTTTGATATGAGGAAGAAGTTGAGCAGCTAGTGTCTGACTGGAATCTGCAAAGGCATCTTTAACTTGTTTGACCAGACCTTGATGATAGTCACCAAGCCCAAAATGTTGCACCAGTTGGTCTAGAGCTGTCGTAATGTTCTGAGTTTCAGCTTCAGAAGGTAGAGGTTCTAAAGGATGAGAGAGGGCAATTTTTTCATTCAGCGCGTGACCTTGAGCCAGAGCCTGATCAACATTTTCAGGGGCATCCAGCCAGAGGAAGGCTAGAAGGAGTAGGTGTACGGTATCCATGGTAGTTTGGCTAATACCGATACGCTCAAAGGGGTTGAGGTCGAAGTTGCGGAATTCTAGGTAGGTGATTCCCTTGTCAAGGAAGGAGCGATTAACCTTTTGTCCACGGAAACGAACAGCCGAGTAAAATTCCTTTTCCGCAATCAAATCACCTTGTTCGATATAGTTTTCGATGGCAGAGACATAGTCTTCTAGGCTTGCAAAAGATACTTGTATTTCTTCCTTATTGACATAACCATGGTCGCTGTTTCGGAAGGAACGCACGAGTTCTGGCACTTCTTGGTCGAAGAAGCCTTGCTCAGCAACAGGTGCAGCACCAAAGAGATAGGTAATCACCCAACGATAGCGCAAATAGTTCTGAGCCAGCTTAAGATAGAGGGCGTTTTTGAAAGCAATTATATCAATCTGGTCACTTTCTTGGAATAGGGCTTCAACCAAATCTTTCCCTAGTTCCATATTATAGTGGATACCTGAGATAGCTTGTAGTTTAGTTCCGTATTTTTCGGCCAGGTAGTTACGATAATAGCGTTCAAATTCATTTTCCAGTTGGGCAACTTGGATTTCTTGGGCGTTGATACGAGGAGGCATGGACAAGGGCCAGAGAAGTTCATCTTTACTGATGGAACGTCCAGCTACATCGGTAATGGCTCCAAGAAATCGACGAGCCTCAGTGGTAGATTTAGCAACTGGTGTGATGAGTTCCATCTGAAACTCACAAAAATCTGTTTGAATATAAGGGTGGAAACTTCGAGCTCCTAGGCATGAAGGGTGAGGCGTATGTGCTAATTTTCCCTGTCTATCGACACGAAGACTTTCTCGTTCAATTCCAAAGTTAGCTTGAAGGATAGGGCTAGTAGGCTCCAGCTTTTGAAGCAGTTGATTTATAGTCATAGAGTCACCTTTTCATCTAATGTTAGTGATAGTCTATTATAAATAGGAGAAGAAAACAACTTTCCGCTACGGTTAAGGGGAATTTCCGAATGTTTCAGATAAGAATTCTTAAAACCAGTTGTTTTTTAGCTCTATTATATGCAAAAATTGTAAAATACCCACTGATTTTTATGTAAAATGTTATTTCTCTTGGAATTTAAATCAAATTAGCCTATACTAATGACGTATATATGAGAACGAAAGAATCCCTAGGGTCGGCACTGCACCCATAAAATGTGACACAAGAAAACACTCCCGTTGAATTCTGGTAAACTAGAAACAGGGATGTTTTGTTATGGTCAAAAAGCATATTCAGTAGAAACTAAGCTAGCCAGTATCGAAATGAAGAAGGCAGGCAAATCAAATAAAGTTATCATGGATACCCTCAGCATCAAAAATGCT
The DNA here is from genome assembly GCF_047463895.1 of Streptococcus sp. OMI750. Lineage (NCBI taxonomy): Bacteria > Bacillati > Bacillota > Bacilli > Lactobacillales > Streptococcaceae > Streptococcus > Streptococcus sp. OMI750. Next base: position 882,024 of record NZ_JASHCZ010000001.1, on the reverse strand, counting down.
AGTCAGGCCAAGACTTGGTGGCAATGGTATCAGAATGATGAATTGTACCGTTTCCACCAACCTGTGGGGAAACAATATACTTATGGTAAAGGGATGAAACAATTATCTGAAGTAGAACAGTTACGTTTGCAGGTAGAATTACTAAAAAAGTATCAGAACTTGATAAGAGAATCGACAAAGTAAGTCTTATCAAGCTAGTAGAAGAGTATAAGAAAACGTGCCCTGTATCGATTATTTTAGAATGTTTCGGCGTCAAACGCTCCACCTTTTATCGCTGGAAACAGGAGTGTAAGAATTCTCAGAAAAGAGGCGAAATAGCAGATAAAATCGAACAACTCTGTATAGAAAATCACTTTATTTACGGCTATCGAACCATCACTCGCTTACTAAAGAAAGTTTATAACCTCGTCGTTAATCGCAAGAAGGTCTATCGTATCATGAAGGAAAAGGGCTACCTTTGCCGTGCCCGTCCCAAGAAGGGACCTAAATTAGGGAAGCCTTACCATGTAACAGACAATAAGCTGGATCGTGATTTCCAGGCAGACAAGCCTATGGAGAAGCTTGTCATAGACATCACCTACCTCTACTTTGGAAACTGTAGACTTTATCTATCTTCGATCATGGATCTCTATAATCGTGAAATAGTAGCTTATACCATCTCAGAGTGTCAAGATACTAACTTTGTACTCGATACACTTCATCAACTTGAGCTACCTCAAGGGGTACTTTTACACAGCGATCAGGGATCTGTCTACACCTCAAAAGCCTACTATCAGCCTTGTATAGAAAAAGGCATCACCCGCTCCATGTCCCGAAAAGGAACACCAGCAGATAATGCCTGTATCGAATGGTTTCACTCTGTTCTCAAGTCTGAAACCTTCTCTCTCCATAAGTGAAGAAACATAACTGGAGATAGTATAACCGATATTGTCAAAAATTACATCATATTTTATAATGAAACTAGAATTCAACAAAAATTGAATGACCAGTCCCCTGTAGAGTACAGAGAATTGGTCGTAGAAGGGATCCAGCAACCAAAGGGCGCTAGCCTTCAAATTTTCCTCCCAAAATGTGTCCAAAATATTGACAGAATTCCAGAATGTATAAATGAAACCAACAAAACTAGAATGGTAAGATGTTATTCAATTTGAGGAAATTGAAGGATATGGAAAATCTATTTAGTTTTAGAAGAAGGCACAGTAGCTTCTTGGTTAGTAATCTATGAACTCCCACAAGAATTATTTGCTCTATTAGAGAGTGGAGATAGAACGCTGCAAGAAGTTTCCTGGGAAGTTCAGAATGACTGTTGGCCACCGACGGAAGAAGAAAATAGGGCTAGTGAGAAACGATTTATATTAAAAGGCTTAACTCCTTTAATAGCTAGTCCTAAAAGTTGGGAATTTTTTACTCAGGAGGAGCTTAAGACATTAATTCCGATTGCTGAGCAGATGTGGATTGACTGGAGAGGCAAACTTCCTGATGATTATGTATCACTGCTAAAATAAGGAAGGTATAAAATGAAACCAACAAGACTACAATGGGAAGATGTTATCCAATTTGAAGAGGTAAAAGGATACGGTCAGCATGTCTGGAGAGATTGTAATCATCTTTATTATGTTGATGAGGAGGGAGGAATTGCCCCTCAGCGTGTGGTTTATGAATTCCCATTAGAACTATTTCAATTATTAAAGTCTGGGGAAAAAACACTTAAAGAAATTCATTTCAAGCTAAAAAACGACTGTTGGCCACCGAACGTGACACAAGAAGAAGCTAATAAAAACTTCTTTAGGCAATTTCCAGAGGCTTTAAGAGGAAATCCAAAAGCACAAGGCTTATACACAATGTCTGAACTGGAAGAAATATTACCCGAAGGGGCTGAAATTCTAGCGAGTAAAGATTAAAATAACTCTTTATATCTATGTTGGAATATAAACAAATAAGAGTTTATAAATTAAGTATTAGTAAGCTCTTTCTTTAATTCTCGCCTATAAAAATTCTGTAGTGAAAATCCAACAGAGCACTCACAATATCAATTATCCCTTCATGAACCGAAATATTCAGCCTGAATTACAAGGGGAACAAAAAGACGAATTAAAAAGCAGTGAGGACCATTTTTGAGGTATTTTTGGAAGTCAAGAGGACAAACTTTTCCAGAAGTATCTCAAAAGGGATAGAATAGCCTCACAGGATGCTTGGAATAAAGCTAGTGGGGAGGCATTGAACTCTATGATAAGTTTTTTCAAGAGGAACAAATATAATTTTTCAATTCTTGAGGATTAGAAATAGGCTAGAACAAATGTTAAAAAGACAATATAAATTATTCAAGAGTGTCGACGACAAAATAGAACTCACCGTCCTATATAGCAGAGAAAATTATAAAATTTTAACAACCTTTATGATGACAGAAGTTACGGATTTTTATCTGTATGTCAGAGAAGCTTTGGAAAATGTAATTTCTGGGAATATGGAAGAATATGCTTTTGATGGTAATTTGTTAGGGATTGAAATTGGAAAAGAAATAACAGAAGTTTACTTCCAATTTGAGGAAGAAATATTAGGCGATCCATGCTTTATTCCTACAAATGAACTTTATAAATTGGTTTTAGAGTGGAAAGAAATGCAAGAAAAAATGCACAGAGGGGAAGATATTTTTCCGGTGACTTTAGAGGATTGATGTTGAAATAATTCCCCAAATAATGGAGAAGTGATGAACAATAAAGAAGTAAAAGATTTATTTTATAAAGTCCCTGAAGGGGTTGATTATGCAGACATATTAGAAGATGTTGATCTAGAGGATGTTCCTGAAGAAACGATTCAAAAGTTGACTTCATTATTGGACAGTGATAATGACTATATACGCTATCAAGCTTCTAGATTGTTGACCATTTGGGGAATCAGAGAAGGCTTTGATATCCTGACTCAGATGTTCAGTCAAGGGCAATTAGAGTGGATGATTTCGCATCGTCTGTATGGCTATGATGATACCAATCGGATCATATTAGATGCCCTTAAAAGCTACTGGGCTACTCAGTCGGATAGTGGTAATGGCGATCAAGCGAGGAAAGATATATTTCCTTATGTCTGTCAAATTATAGAGCAGGCTGGAAACAGTTATTATGATATTTCATATTTTTACTACTTAGTTGAGGGTAATGGTTTTTCTGAATACATCCCCTACTTGAAACACTTCCTTTCAACTATTATGGACAAATCTGAGGATAATTATTGGCGAATTCATGATACCTTGAAGCTATTCTTAAAGGTAGAGCCTGGTTATGTGCCACAGTTATTAAAAGAAAAGCAAAAATCATTAGGAGATTTTGGAATCGAGGATAAAGGTGAAAGAAATTAAATTTTATAAAGTAAATGATGATTATGGTTTTATGTCCAATTTTGCTCCCTATCCTTTTTCAGATGGTAGCAAAATCTGGCCGACATCAGAGCATTATTTTCAAGCACAAAAGTTTTTAGTGCCCCAAATTCAAGAGAAAATTCGTCAGATAGCATCTCCAATGGATGCTGCCTTAGAGGGGCGCAATCGTCAAAATCCCTTGAGACCAGTTTGGGAAGAGGTCAAAGATGAGGTGATGCTTCAGGCCCTTCGGATGAAATTTAGCCAAAATCCAGAAATCGCGAAAGAATTGCTCGCGACAGGAGATGCTATAATCATCGAACATACGCGAAACGACGCCTACTGGGCTGATGGGGGAGATGGCTCTGGAAAGAACAAACTAGGCATTCTCCTAATGCAAGTACGGGAAGAGTTGAAAAACTCCAACCTGTAATCTCTCCTCTAGCTATTCCACCTATTTCATGCTAGAATAAAGAAAAACACATTTGGAGGCATTATGAATCAGACAGTGACTTATTTGCAGGAATTGACAGCCATTCCTTCACCGACCGGTTTTACACGGGAGATCGCAGACTACTTGGTCAAAACCATTGAAGGCTTTGGGTATGAAGTAACTCGGACTGCTAAGGGTGGGGTAAATGTGACCGTGCCTGGTGTGATCACAGACAAGCAACGCTACGTCACAGCCCATGTGGATACCTTGGGGGCTATTGTCCGCGCTGTGAAAGCAGATGGTCGCCTCAAGCTAGACCGTATCGGTGGTTTCCCTTGGAATATGATTGAAGGGGAAAATTGTACAGTCCATGTAGCCAATACAGGAAAGACCCATTCGGGGACAATTTTGGTCCATCAGACTTCATGTCATGTATACAAGGATGCGGGAACTGTCGAGCGGACCCAGGACAATATGGAAGTCCGTCTGGATGAAAAAGTGACCAATGAGAAAGAAACTCGTGCACTTGGCATTGAAGTGGGTGATTTTGTCAGCTTTGATCCACGGACCATTGTGACAGATACCGGCTTTATTAAATCTCGTCACTTGGATGACAAGGTGAGTGCAGCGATTCTTTTGAATCTTCTGCGCGTCTACAAGGAAGAGAAGATCCAATTGCCAGTAACGACCACCTTTGCCTTTTCAGTCTTTGAAGAAGTAGGGCATGGTGCTAATTCTAGTATCCCGTCTGAAGTGGTAGAGTACTTGGCAGTGGATATGGGGGCTATGGGAGATGACCAAGCGACGGATGAATACACGGTATCCATCTGTGTCAAAGACGCTTCAGGACCGTATCACTACGAATTCCGTCAGCATTTGGTAGCCTTGGCAAAAGCTCAAGAAATCCCTTATAAGTTGGATATCTATCCTTTCTATGGATCAGATGCCTCTGCAGCCATGAGCGCAGGAGCAGAAGTGAAACATGCTCTCCTCGGAGCAGGTATCGAGTCTAGCCACTCATATGAGCGGACCCACTTGGATTCTGTAGTTGCAACAGAGCGCATGGTCGATGCCTACCTCAAGAGCGACTTGGTAGAAGTTCGCTGACGTCCGTACTCACCTAAGGAAAGTCTCAAATTAGTTTTAAACGAAAATAAAAAGAGGCTGGGACAAAAGTCCTAGCCTCTTAATTGTTTTTGGATTGTCGAGCAAGACGCAGTGGTTGAGTGGGCTCTACTACGCTGATTTCATCAGCTTTTACAGCCCTACTCAACTGTGCGGAGGTGGGACGACGAAATCGAATTCTAACGAATGACTGATTTCTGTCCCACTCTCTTTTTCGAAAAAAAAATAATTTTCTGACAATTTCTTTCCTTCTGAAATTCTTTATGGTATAATCTAAAAATAAACTTAAAATTTCTTAAGGAGTTTTATATGAAAAAAAGAAATGTCATTGCACTTGCAGGAGTTGCTCTCCTTTCCGCAGGGATCTTAGCAGCTTGTTCTGGAGGTTCTAAATCATCTAGCTCAAGTAACGGCCAAAAATTCTCATATGTCTATGAGACGGAGCCTGAAAACTTGAACTATATCACATCTGGTAAAGCAGCAACCCATGAAATCACAGGGAACTTGATTGATGGTCTGTTTGAAAATGATAAGTACGGAAATTTGGTTCCTTCTCTTGCAAAAGATTGGACAGTTTCTAAAGATGGTTTGACTTATACCTATAAACTTCGTGATGATGCCAAATGGTATGATTCAGAAGGGGAAGAGTACGCAGATGTAACAGCTAAAGATTTCGTAACAGGAATCAAATATGCGGCTGATAACAAATCAGAAATGCTCTACATCATCCAAGATTCTATCAAAGGCTTGAACGACTACGTCAGCGGAAAAAATAAAGATTTCTCTGCTGTAGGAATTAAAGCAGTTGATGATCATACCCTTCAAGTTACTTTAAACCAGGCAGAGCCTTTCTGGAATTCTAAATTGACTCTTGGAATTACCTTCCCAATCAACGCGAAATTCGTAGAATCTAAAGGGGATAAATTCGCCCAAGCAAGTGATACAAGCTCCCTTCTTTACAATGGTCCATACATCTTGAAGAGCTTCACTTCTAAATCATCTATCGAGATGAGTAAGAATGAAAACTACTGGGACAAAGACAATGTTCACGTCACAGATGTTAAGCTAGAGTACTATGATGGTCAAGACCAAAGTAAATTGGCCAACTCATTTGAGGACAATGCTCTTAGCCTTGCTAAATTGTTCCCAACTGGACCTGGATTTACAGACCAAGCTAAGAAGTTTAAAGATGAGATCATCTACACTCCTCAAGATGCCAGCACTTTCGTTATCGGGGTTAATATCGACCGTCAGTCTTACAAGTACACTGCAAAAACAACAGATGAAGAAAAATCATCTACTAAGAAAGCTCTTTTGAACAAAGACTTCCGTCAAGCGATCAGTTTTGCCTTCGACCGTGAATCTTATGCTGCCCAAGCAAATGGTAAAGATGGAGCAAGCAAACTGATCCGTAACCTCTACATCCCACCTACATTCGTTCAAGCAGATGGCAAGACCTTTGGTGAAATGGTTAAAACTGAGTTGGTGACTTATGGAGACGAGTGGAAAGATGCAAATCTTGATGATGGTCAAAATGGTCTTTACAACGCAAAACAAGCCAAAGAAGAGTTTGCGAAAGCGAAATCTGCACTTGAAGCAGATGGCGTGAAATTCCCAATCCACTTGGATATGCCAGTTGACCAAACGACTCCATCGAAGGTTCAACGTGCTCAATCTTTCAAACAATCAGTTGAAAGCTCACTTGGAAAAGACAACGTCGTTGTCGACATCCATATGCTATCCAAAGAAGATCTCTTGAACGTGACCCTCTTTGCTGCTAAAGCAGAAGACGAAGACTGGGATATCTCAGATAACGTTGGATGGAGCCCTGACTACCAAGACCCATCAACTTACATGGATATCTTGAAAGCTTCATCTGGTGAAAATACTAAGACTTTCCTTGGATTTGATCCAAGCGAAAACAATGAGGCAGCTAAGAAAGTTGGCTTGTACGACTTTGAGAAGATGATAACGGAAGCAGGAGCTGAAACAAAGGATCTTAACAAACGTTTTGAGAAATATGCAGCAGCTCAAGCTTGGTTGACAGATAGTGCCTTGGTAATTCCTACAACATCTAAGACTGGTCGTCCATTCTTGACTCGTGTAGAACCATTCTCAGCACCATTCGGCTGGACCGGTGGTAAAGGGAAAGACAACGTTGTCTATAAAGGCATGAAGCTTCAAGACAAGCCTGTAACAACCGAAGACTATAACAAAGCTCTTGAAAAATGGAAGAAAGAGCAAGCAGAGTCTAACCAAAAAGCTCAAGAAGAATTAAAAGATCATGTGAAATAAGTATCTTTAGATCGAGGCAAATTTGCCTCGATTTTTTCTTGGAAAGAAATTGATATAAAAGCGCTTACATAGTATAATAGCTATATTGATTACAAAATGTAAGGAGACTGACATGAAAAAGAAAACAATGGTTTCCATTGTCGCATCGAGCTTACTGCTCGCGCCGATGGTCTTGCATCAAGTAGCAGCGGCAGATGAGCAGACAGAAGAGCTAGCTCCATCGACAGAAGTGGTCCATGCTCCATCTACTGAAGCAACACCGACAGCACGTGACACAAGTACTAGCTCTAGTGAAGAAAGCGCAAGCTCAAGTGAGGCATCGCTGGATCGGGCGGCAGGTGCCAATCAAGTAGCTCCTACAAGAGAAGCCCACACAGCCCTAAGTGAGCCTACTGTCCCAGTAGCAACTCCAGCAGCAACAAATAGGGAAGCTGGACCTCAATCCACTCCTACTTCAGAAGCACCGGCAACAAGTCAGGATTTGGCAAAGGTCACAGATTCGACCCTTGCAGCGGATCAGAGCTCTAAAGAGTTGACTGTCCAGGATGCTGTTAATGGCTTGCTTCAATGGGCAGCAACAGATCCTAGCCAATTGGGCCAAAGCCAAGCAGATCGCGAACGCTTTGCCAAGAGTTTAGGCTTGATTGAAAAATCAGAAGATCTGACTCGTAAGGTTAGTCAGCCAGAATTGGCCAAGATGTACGAAAGAGCTAAGAAACTCTACGATGCCTATCGTGCTGAAAAGAAAAGCCCGCTCTTTTTAAATGGTCGTGCCCAGCCGATTTTCCCTTATACGACGGGAGAAAAAGAAGACCAAGACTACAAATATGAAGACAGCCAAATTGTACGCTTCCCAGTCTATGTCGAAACGGACTACGATACCGATGCAGATGGCAAGCCTGACTTAGTCAAAGCCATTGTTCAATTACCAAAAGCAGTCGCTCAAGGGGATTTTAAGGCAGCAACCATTCTGGAAGCGCGTCCTTACGTAGCGGGAACCTTGGATGAAAACTATGTGACTCTTGAAAGTCTGGGCTTGCCGACAGATGGATCCTACGACATGAAGAAGTTGCGGGAGCAACCAGCTAAACGCCAAGCAGTCGCCAGTGAAACAACAGTAGAAGCAGCGAAAAAAGCCAAAGCATCGGATTGGTACTACTACAGTCCCTACGAGTATATCTATGACTACGAAGATCTCAACTGGTACGACTATTTCTTGGTCAGAGGCTATGCCTTTATCTCAAGCGCTGGACTTGGGACCAAGGGATCAGAAGGATTTAACACGACAGGGTCTGACCTCGAAATCAATGCCTTCAAGAATATCATCGAATGGGTCAATGGCAAACGCAAAGCCTACACCGATAAGACTAGCAATATCGAAATCAAGGCAGACTGGGCAAGTGGCAATGTCGCAATGACCGGTCTATCCTGGGCTGGTACCACAACCTTTGGTGTGGCAGCGACTGGCGTAGAAGGCCTAAAGACCATCGTTCCAGCAGCAGGGATTGCTTCTTGGTATGATTATTTCAATAGCCAAGGGACACAATTTGGCAATGCACCTTATAGTGACCTTTCATGGCTCTCCCTCTACGTTAGCACGCGGATGCTGGATCAAGACGACTGGGCAGGGATTTGGCAAAACTATTCCAACTACATCAACCAATTGAACAAGGACCAGTACGCTCATGATCGCAACTACAGTGATGTCTGGAAAGAGCGGGATTATACCCTTCATCCTAAAAATCTCAAGACCAGCGCCCTGATCGTCCATGGCTTGAATGATGACAATGTCAAAACCAAACACTTTGAACTCATGTACGATGCCCTCAAGAAAGCGGGCCAAGATGTCAAGCTCTATCTCCACCAAGGAGACCACGTCTATCCAGCAGCTATGTCTCGTGGCTATGGGATCACAGCCAAGGGCCAAGATTTCTATGACCTACTCAATACTTGGCTGACCCATTACCTCTATGGTGTGGACAATCACGTCGAAAGTTTGCCAGCAGTTCTAGCTCAAAACAACTATGATCCAAGTAAGTGGACCAGCTATGATAACTGGAAGAGCAGTCAGCGTCTCTTCTTACATGCAAGTTCGAAACGGCTAGAAGAAACCATTTCAAGTGACTATGCGGCTGCGGGTGTTGAGATCGCTAACCGTAATGAAACAGTCAGCAAAGCCTCTTCTAAGGCTAATCTGACCTTTGTTTCTGATGTCACTGAGGACACTACGATCAAGGGACACATTCCCGTTCATTTCAAAGCAGCTCTTGCTAAAGGTCAAGGGAAGAATTTCCAACTCAATGCCCTCTTGGTAGACGTGGCAGATGAGGACTTTGATGTCGTAGGAAATGGTAGCGTCAAGCAAGATAAAACAGCAGACGCTTTCTGGATGGGAAGCAATTTAAGCAACTTATCTGTAGCCGAATACGAAACCATCAAGACCAAGTACAAGGTGATCGCTAAAGGGTGGATCAACCTTGCCAACCCTGAGTCTGGCTACGATTCAGCAAGTTCACGAGCTAGTATCGAGCCAAAAGTTGGGGAATACCATGATTATACGGTCTATCTCCAACCAAATCTCTATACGGTTAAGAAAGGTCACAAGTTAGCCCTAGTCTTTAACACCTATGACCCATCTGATTTAACGGTGGAGCATCCATATGAAGTAACCTTTAAGACAGATTCTATCCAGGCTGCGATTCCAATTGTCGAAAAGACCCGCGCCCAAAAGGCAGTCTATGTGCCAAGTGCAGGCGATACAGACTATGCAAACTTGCCAGAAATAGAAGGAGCTGCTCTAGTAGCACCAGAAGTACACGACAAGGAGGAATATATCCTTCCAACCCCAGAACATCTTGTCCAACCAAGCCCAACTATTCCTGACAAGGTAGAGGAGATGAAGACAGGATCAGCTACACAAGAGCAACCTCATCATACAGTAGCAGTATCCTATGGCCCTCAATTTGTTTCATCAGGATTGGTAGAAGATTTTCCTGCTACCAACTCTACAGCAGGAGGAGAACATCTAAACCATACGCTTCCACAAACAGGGAACAAAGAACATGCTCTGGGTCTCTTAGGTCTGTTTACCCTGACAGCTTCTAGCCTCATCTTTTGGCGCAAGAAGAAAGAAGAGGCCTAAGGAGTAACCGTAGCAAATATTTCTAAAATGGCCTCTTTTAGTGTAAAATAAAAGTAGAAATGTTAGATCAGTAGATGGCTACTGAAAAAGGAGGAAATATGGCACACGTAATCACAGATGCAACTTTTGAACAAGAAACTAGCCAAGGACTTGTCTTGATTGACTTTTGGGCAACTTGGTGTGGCCCATGTCGCATGCAAGCACCGATCTTGGATCAGTTGGCAGAAGAAGTACATGAAGATGATTTGAAAATCTGTAAGATGGATGTCGATGAAAATCCAAATACAGCCCGTCAATTCGGTATCATGTCGATCCCAACTCTTCTCTTTAAAAAAGATGGACAAGTCGTGAAACAAGTGGCTGGAGTTCATACCAAAGCCCAATTAAAAGAAATCATTGCAGAATTGAGCTAAAAAGAAGACTCGTTTTCCAAACTGGAAAACGAGTTTTTTTTGATGCTCTTTATTTCTTTCAAATAGACGCGATACCCATTGACAGCGTTTTCTCATAGTGCTAAAATGAAACTGTATTTCCTATAAAATTTTTACAGGAAAAAATCTCCTAGGAAGCTATAGGTCTTAGGAGAAAATTACATATAAAGGTTATTGGCCATCTGTATCTTGGGCTACCCAGACGCTGATGGAGCGTTCTGCCACTGGGAATTCAGCAGTACCGTCTTCTTGAACTTGGACAGTTTCGCTACAATTTTCTAGGACATCATAGTAGGTGAGACCTGCATATGATGAGCCAATCTCCATGACTTTTGTAGCAGCTTGGTTATTCGAAATCAAGCAGGCGATTGGTGCTGAATCTTCTCTTCCTGAGCGTGTCCAACCGATGCAATTTGGATCATCGAAGTAGTCCGTTTGTTCCCCGTAGGCCAGATCTTTACGGACCCATAAGAGACGATCGAGAACCTCTTGGAAACTTTCTTGTGCAAATTTGCCCTCGATACCGTAGTAGTCTCCATAGAAGACACAAGGCAAACCAGCTTCACGAAGTAAAATTAAGGCATAGGCTGCAGGCTTAAACCATTCTTCAATGGTAGATTCCAAGGCTTGCCCTCTCTGGGTATCATGGTTGTCCACGAAGGTTACAGCCTGTTCAGGATGATTTAGGGCCAGTGTTCCATCAAAAATGGTTCGCAGGTCGAAATGTTCACCTTCTTGGCTGGCTCTAAAGAGGTTTTGGTGGAGAGCTACGTCGACCAGGTCATACAAGTAATCAATACTTTCCAAATACTCATCGTTGGTCTCTTTATCCCCATTCCAAAACTCGCCAAAGACGTAGAAATCTTCTCCAAATTTTTTAGTGATATTGTGGATGAAATTCTTCATAAAGAAGGAGTCGATGTGTTTGACTGCATCCAGACGGAAACCTTCTACACCAGTCGTTTCGATAAACCATTCAGCCCACTGATCGAGATTTTCTACAACCTCAGGGTGTTTGAAATCGATATCGGCGTACATGAGGTAATCGTAGTTTCCATTCTCCTTGTCCACCAGATCCCCATGAGCCCAACCTTTGTTGTCTCCTTGGATTTGGTAGATCCCATTCTTATTACGAGAAGCATCGTAGTCAGTACCGGTGAAGTGGTACCAATGCCAGTGGAAGTCATTATAGGCTCCATTTCGGCCATCAAAGGTAAATTTAGTCCATCCTTGAATGGTGAAGGGCTCAGTGAGGATGTTGTTTCGATCCATGGGATCGACTTCAACGACCTCGAACTCCTCTAGACCATCTGCTGCAGCTTTGTGGTTAAGAACGACATCAGCCATTGGTTGAATACCCACAGCTTTGAGGGCTTGAATGGCTTGCAGATAATCTTCTTTGAAGCCATATTTTGTACGAATCGTCCCTTTTTGGTCGAACTCTCCCAAATCAAAGAGGTCATAGACACCGTAACCAACGTCATTGTTAGAAGTAGCTTTAAAGGCAGGTGGCATCCAGACTTTACGAATACCCAAGTCTGCTAAGTGTTGCGCATCTTCAGCAAGACGCATCCAGTGGTTTCCATCAGCTGGCAGGTACCACTCAAAATATTGCATTAAGGTTTGATTTTCCATTGTTATTTCTTCTTTCATGTGAATGGTCCTATTTTACCAAAAATAGTTGGATGCGACAAACGTTTGCACTGGAAGCAAGCCCTTTCTAGAAAAGAAATCGCATACAGGAAAGAAGTGAGGTCGGGAGATAGAGTCATGGTTGCCTGTTGGCCACAGAGACATAGAAGTCTGATAGTAGGGATATCCATTATTCTATTTATATATAGTAGCAAAGAAGGGTGGTTTTGAAAGTGAAAGGAACCAATAGAGAGAGTATCGAAACGATTTTTACCGAAGCCTTGGCCATTCCAAGCTTCACCAACACGGAGACAGAGCAAGGAATCGAAGCCTTACTGGATCAACGGATTGCCCAAATCCCCTATTTTAAGGAACATCCGGACCACTTTGGGCGCTATCAGGTACCACAGGATCACTTGCATCGGTCGGTCAATTGGGCCTTGGTTGATAAGGGCAAGAAAAAAACAGTTATTCTATTCCACCACCATGATACAGTCGATCTAGAAGACTATGGACATTTGTCAGAGATCGCGCTCGATTCTGATAAAGTAGCAGTAGCCTTGAAAACACTAGATAGGCGACCAGATATCCAGGCTGATTTAGCTTCTGGTCAATGGAAATTTGGCAGAGGATCTTGCGATATGAAAGCAGCTCTAGCCCTGCAACTAGGGGTTCTGGAAGCCTATGTAGCAGATCCTATTGGAGGTCAGGTCAATCTGCTCTATCTCTCTGTTGGAGACGAGGAATCCTATTCACGTGGGATGCGGGGAGCTTTGGGGCTCCTGACAGATTTGCAGGAAAAGTTTGATCTGGATTATGTCTTAGCAGTAGATTCGGAGCCCTTTGAATCGGATCTAGAAAAAGAAAAAGTCCTTCACATTGGCACAGTGGGTAAACTCATGCCAGTCGTTGTGGCGCAAGGCGTCTTATCCCATATGAAGGAGCCCCTTAAAGGGATCAATGCCTTGTCGCTCTTAGTGGCCATCGCAAGCCAGCTAGATCTTCATCCCGATCTGGCAGATCAGGCCTTGGGAGAAACGTCTCCCCTTCCTTCTTGGTCCTATCTCAGAGATTTGAAGGAGCAGTACGATGTATCGACCGTGCTCTATGCGGCTGGTTATTTCAGTGTATTGCATTTGAAGAAAACACCGCAAGAACTCCTGCAGCGGATTTATGAGCTTAGTCAGGAGGCCTTGGATGCCTTTTACAAGAAGTATGAGCACTTGCAGGATCAGGCTGGCCAAGACCATATGATTGCAAGGCCAAGAGTTATCACCTATCAAGAACTAGAGGAACGATGCCAAGCCATCGAGGACTACCAAGTCTTTAAGGAAGCTTCCAACAAAAAAGCGGAACAAGATTTTCGTGCGGGTACTAGCTACCAGAGCCTTGCGATTCAGCAAATCCAGCGGCTCCTTGAGTTTCTCGGAGATAAGGATCCCATGGTGGTCATCGGTTTTGCGCCCCCATATTATCCTTCTATGAATTGTCGCTTTTTGGACAATACAGAACTCAAAATCGAGTCCTTGATCGAGGATTACCGCCAGTATCTGGACCAAAAGGGTTATACCTTAAAAGTCGAGGAATACTTTATGGGGATTAACGACACCAGTTATTGCGCCTTGGAAAAGGATGTGGCCTCTTACCAAGTCGTCCTAGATAGTCTGGCCACTCCGGCTCAAATTTATGATCTGGATCTAGAAAAAATTGCCCAAATTCAGGTGCCAGCAGTCAATCTAGGCCCCTGGGGCAAGGAATTGCACAAGCGAGGGGAGCGGGTTTACCAAGAAGATTTCTTAGCAACCATTCCAAACTACCTGCTAGATTTGCTCTATCATTTCGATGATCTCTAATGACAATAGAAAACAAACACGATCCCAATGAGGATCGCACAAGGAGTTAGCATGATTACATTTCACGGAGTTACAAAAGATTACGATGGGCACATTGCCCTCAACCACTTGGATCTGACCATCGAAGATGGACAAATTGTCGGCTTGATTGGCCACAACGGAGCCGGTAAGTCCACAACCATCAAGAGTTTGGTCAGTGTGATTACCCCAACCACTGGGACCATCGAGGTAGATGGTCAGGACCTTTATAGCCATCGGCTTGCGATCAAAAAGAAGATCGGTTACGTGGCGGATTCGCCGGATCTTTTCTTGCGTCTCACAGCCAATGAATTTTGGGAGTTGGTTGCGACCTCTTATGATATGAGTCAGAAAGACTGTGACCAACGCTTGGAAGAGCTTCTTACGATCTTTGATTTTCAGAGCCACCGCTATGAAGTAATTGAATCCTTTTCACATGGGATGCGCCAGAAGGTCTTCGTCATTGCAGCGCTCTTATCAGATCCAGATATCTGGGTCTTGGACGAACCGATGACCGGGCTGGACCCGCAGGCTTCTTACGATTTAAAACAAATGATGCGCCAACATGCGGATCGTGGAAAGACGGTTATTTTCTCTACCCACGTCTTAGAAGTAGCTGAACAACTCTGTGATAAGATCGCCATTCTCAAAAAAGGCAATCTCATTTTCTATGGGACGATCGAGGAATTGAAGGGCCAACACCCCGAACAAAGTCTGGAAAGTATCTATCTCAGTCTAGCGGGGCGGAAGGAAGAAGGTGGCGATCATGCGTCTTAAGATCATCCAACAGTTGGTCAATGTCAATATCATCTATGCCAGCCAGCCAGCTCAGATCGCAAAATTACGTGCCAAACAGGCCAAAAAACCGGACGTCAAACTCAATGTTGCCCGAAGATCGGTATTGAACTATCTCTCTTTAGGGTTTTTCTATTTCGTCTTGTTTGGTTTGCTCTTTAGTATCTATGATTTTGTCCATCAACCAGCCTTCTTTGTCAACATGGTGGCCCTTTTTTCCTTGATGACCATTTCCCAAGGTTTTATGAGCTTTTACAATGTCTTTTATGAAAGCAAGGACCTGCAGTTTTACCGGCCCTATGCTTTCTCAGATGCAGAAGTCATAGCAGGAAAGAGCATCTCAGTCATCCTGACTCTTCTCATGGCTATCCTTCCCTTGATCAGCTATTTTCTGATCCTCCCTGTACAGGCAGGTGGCTTTAATCCGTTAGGGATCCTACTAGGTCTCTTTTGTGCTTTGATTCTCTTAGCCGTTCTCTTTTTAGCGACGATCATCCTATCCCATCTGATCACCAAGACCCTCTTTTTCAAAAAACACACGACCTTGGTCTCTAATCTCATGGTCGGAATCGGCTCCCTCTTGAGTTTAGGGGCTTATCTTTATCTAAATCTAGTCCAAACTCACCGGGTAGAAGTGACGGGTGGCGCAGAGATTCCCATTCTATTTCCACCTTTTACGGCCTTTCATCAGTTCATTCTCCATCCTTTTGATGGTGGAGCGATCCTTGGCCTTCTGGGCTGGATAGCGGTGCTGTTGGTCTTGATCGGCCTAGTTCGCAAAATCGTGATCCCACAATTCTATGATGCAGCCCTTGCAGTTGCGACCAACCAAACTGTCAAAGAGCGCGTAAGAGTGCTCCATGTTGGTCAGAAAGACTCCTTTAGACGATTTGTCATTCAGTATCATCGCAGACTCTTGCTTGATGGAACCCTTATGGTGCAAGTACTCTTGATGATGAGCATTCTGCCTTATATTTTCCTACTCAGTGGAGCAGCAGGAGCATCGAAAAATATAGGAGGCCTCAGTCCTTACTTGACGCCCCAGTATTTGGTGCCACTGGCTCTCGTTGCCTTCTTGATCGGTGTTTTCAATAGTTTTGGAGGCTTGACCAGTATCGGTATCTCGCTGGAGCGTGAAAACTTTGAGTATTTGAGATCGCTCCCTATTGATTTCAAACGCTATCTCTTCATGAAGTTTTGGTTGCTCTATCTAGTGCAATCCATTCTTCCTGTCATTCTTCTGGTTGGTGTTTGTCTCTATTTTGGCGTCCATCCATTAGCCATCCTAGCCATGTTGCTGATCTGGGTCGTAACCACCATTCCGATCTGCATTCGAGACTATGTTAAAGATTTTCAAAATTTTAGCACCAATTGGACCAATATCACGGAGTTGATGACCCGTCATCGTGGGAATGCAGCTCTTCAGTCTATTCTCTTGATTGTCTTTCTCTTTGTGATGTTTCTCTTAATCATTGGCAGCTTCATTTGGACCTATCATTCCGTCAGCACCCTGCTGGCTGTGATTCTTTATAGTGTTATCCTGCTAATCGGAGCAGGAATCAGCTATAGCATCTACCGCAAAAAAATCCGCACTCTCTACCAAGAGATCGGAGAATAAAAAGAGAGAGTGGGACAGAAATCGGTCATTCGTTAGAATTCGATTTCGTCGTTCCACCTCCGCACAGTTGAGTAGGGCTGTAACAGCTGATGAAATCAGCGTAGTAGAGCCCACTCAACCACTGCGTCTTGCTCGACAATCCAAAAACAATTGAGAGGCTAGGACAAAAGTCCTAGCCTCTTTTTAGTGGTAACTTAGATCTCATAGCCCATGAGGAGGCCGCCTTCTTCGGCGTAGAAACTACAAAGTCCGGAAGTAGGAAGAACTTCGATGTTTGCACGGGCAAATTTTTCACGAACCAATTCAGAGAATTGCTCGATAAATTTTTCATTGTTGCGGTGGGCGATGGTAATATGCCCGCCATTATAGCCTGCCTTGATTAATTCATCAAAAGCAGCCTTGATCGCTTTCTTTTGGCCCCGTGCTTTTTGAAGCAACTCGAGGGTACCCGTCTTACCAGCTTCCCCAACCATACGGATATTGAGGAGCCCGACAACCGTTCCAATCAATTTGCTGAGACGCCCATTTTTGACCAGATTATCAACCTTGGCCAAAACAAAGAGCAACTTGGTTTTTTCTTGATATTTGGTGATGACTTCGACTACTTGATGAAAATCGAGACCTTCAGCGACCAACTGATTGAGCTTGCGAACGATTAGGTCCACCTCGCCCCCAGCTGACAAGCTATTAATGACGTGAATATTGGTATTCGGATGCTCTTCCAGATAAATTTTCTTGGCCACCTCAGCACTATTGTAACTACCAGAAAGGGTACCTGTGATGGTAACAACGAAGATATTATCCGCCCCTTCAAAAGACTTCATATAGTCATCCGGACTTGGACAGGCAGACTTAGAAGCAGTCGCAGTCGCATACATCTCCTCCATCATATGATCGATATTGAGTTGGGCGTCATCTGTATAGATGGTCTCGCCCACTTGGATGGTCAATGGAACACTGACAAACTCTGTATCTGGTGCCAGATTGTCCAAAGAGCGGTAGTCGCAGCCTGAATCCGCAATAATTTTCCATTTCATTAGTAATTACCTCATAGTTATATAAAAATGTACATTGACAAGTAGTATGTCTTCTTTTACAATTATATCATGAAGTGCAATGCTATCCAAGCAGATATCATCAGGTGAGACAGATAGAAAGTAAATGTTATGGCAGAAAGAAAAATATCCGAGAAATCCTTGGAAAATCTCAAACGATTTAACCAAGAAAACAATGCGATTACACGAGAATCCATTGAAATCTCTCTCCTGCAACTATTGGAGAAAAAAGATCTGAAAAAGATCACCATCTCTGAGCTGGTTCAGCGTGCGGGTGTCTCTCGCGCGGCCTTTTACCGCAATTATGGATCAAAAGAAGAGATTCTAGAGTCTATCTTTCAATCTAGTATCGCAAAGATTACCAAGTCTTTAGATGGCTATAACCTCAAGACAGATCTCTACCAAGTCTGGGTCTACCTCTTTAAGGAAGTCAAGAAAGAAGCCAAGATCATTAGCCTGGCCATTGATTACAATTTCGAGCGCCTCTTGACCAAGGCAGTCTATGACTTTTTAGAAAAGCGAAATGGCAGCTCATCAAATGGCGCTGGCAGCTACCTCAATTCTTTCTGGAGCTCAGCTATTGTCTCTGTCATCTCCAAGTGGATCAAGGATGGCATGAAGATCCCAGCTGAAAAAATAGCTACGTTAGGTCTCCCCCTCTTTCCACAAAAGAAGAAGTGATCACCACCGAGAGGTGGTTATAAAGTAAACTGCCCCTCTCCATAACTAGTTCAAATGAATAGATAAAACTGAGCACAGATTGAACAAAGGACAAGAACGATGATGGAAGAACGAATTCTTGCTGCTAAGCAGTATGTGAAAAGCTTATTTGCTGATCGAGCGGATGGCCATGATGTGGAGCATACCCTCCGCGTCTATACCAATGCTATGATAATCGCTCAAGCAGAAGGTCCATGTGATCTGGAGATAGTAGGCTTGTCGGCTCTTCTTCACGATGCTGATGATGATAAATTGTTTCAAACAGAGAAACATGCGAATGCTCGTAAGTTTCTAGAAGAGATCGGTACTCCTAAAAACCAAATCGACCAGATTTGTCGGGTAATCAATGCTGTTTCTTTCAGCAAAAATCGCGGTAAACATCCAGAAACCTTAGAAGGCAAGATTGTCCAGGATGCAGACCGCCTGGATGCGATAGGAGCTGTAGGAATTGCGCGAACTTTTTCCTATGGTGGCCACAAAGGGAGGTCCCTCACTGATACCGTCCAACATTTCCATGACAAGTTGCTCCTCTTAAAAGATGAAATGAACACGGAGACTGCTAAACAAATGGCAGAAAGTCGCCATCAATTTTTAATTACCTTTCTAAATGAACTAGAAAAGGAATTGGACTGAGTAAACTATTGAAATTAGACTCATTTGAAAGGAAGATATGCTAAATAGACTATTGAAAACCCCCATTTTAAGTTGTTCAATGATATTTATTATCTGTTCAGTAGCAAGGGTAATTGAATATTTCTATATGAGGACAGACGAAACTTTTTTATCGGAGAATTTTCTACACAAATTATTTGGAATACTATTATTGTGGGGAATTCTTTCAATTAGCAAATTAGGATGGAAAGATATTGGTTTTACTTCTAACGGAATCATGAGTGGTGTAGGAAAGGGCCTGCTCTTTGGTTTAGTGTGCGCCATCTTTTCATATGTAGTTGAATGTCTTACCCTCTTTTTACTTCATGGAAATGTTTACGTATCGTTTTACGCTAGTGGTTTTTCCTTAACCAATGAAAAAGGATCACATGCAGGAATCTTATTTATCCTCTTAAGTGTTTTATTTAACCTGATAAATGTCTGGATGGAAGAAGGAATATTTCGTGGCCTTTTCACAAAAATTCTTGAAGGAATTTCTTACCGTAGAAGTCTATTTTTCATAGCCGTTTTATTTGGAATATGGCATTTGGTAATGCCGTTTAGAGATTTTCTTCAAGGAGAATCTTCCCTCACAAATCTTATTGTTATGGGAATTGGTTATGTCATCCTATCGGGAATGATGAGCATCAAATGGTCCTTACTCTACAAAATGACAGGTTCCTTGTGGCTAGGATTAGGAGACCATCTTTTCAACAATCTAGCTTCAAATCTGGTTCATGTTGTCTCAAATTCTGAAGGGGATAGTTTGCAGATAGTAAGAATTCTTCTGTGGCAGTTGTTGTCATTTGCAATTGTTTTGATCATTTATACAAGAAAGTCAAAGACGATAGCTAATCAATGATGAAGCTTTTTTAGGAATTTTTGAATCCTATTACAGTTTATAAACCGACGGTTTAAAAAGGAATTGTTTATAAGGAAGTAACAAAAATCCCCTGTCTGAAATGATCTCAGACAGGGGTCTTTCTTTATTCTTGGATCATGGCTAGGAGATCCTCTCCTGTAGTGGTTGGAAGGATCCGAACTCGTTTGAGGGAATAGAGGCCATCAGCGGAGCTGGCGAGTCCATTTTTAGTGGTGAGGCCCAGTTTGTAGTCAGCTTTCTTGGCTTGGTCGATCGTGACCTGGCTGTAGCGACCAGATGGGTAGACGATAACGCTGGTATTTTGATCCAGCACCTTATCCAGCAGGCGTTTAGAAGCGACGAGCTCATTCTTTTGGGTCTCAAGGCTGGAATTGGCTAGGTCTGGATGATTGACCGTATGGCTTTCAAAGGTCAAGCCAGCATGTTTCATCTCTTTGATTTGGTCAAAGGTCAGGACATTTTCTTTTTCCTGTTGAGTAAAGTCTGTGATGATATTGTTAGTGGCCGTCATCTTATATTTTTTAAGAAGCGGATAGACGATGGTATAGAAATCCTCGACGCCATCATCAAAGGTCAACCAGACATATTTCTTTCCTTTGGGAACTTCGTTCTTTGCGAGGATCCGATAGGCCTCCTCAGGGGTCAGTGTGTAGTAACCCGCTTTTTTCAGGGCCTTTAGTTGGCTTTCAAAGGTTTCTGGATCAACTATCAGATTGGCATTGGCAGCTTCGGACTCAGCCATATTATGTACAGAGTGGTACATGAGGATGGGCAGTTTGACCGGCTTTTTCACTCGGGTCCACTCGATAGAGGAGCTGTCTTCATCTAGCGAGCGCGTCATGGCAGTGTTACTTGTATTTCCATCACTGGGTTGAGTGATCCGTTTGATCAGAAGAAAGCTACAAATAAAGATAGAAACCAGAAGAAGGGCATTGATCCCAAGTAGGATTTTGATTTTTTTAGGTAGTCTTCGTTTACTCATGGTGTCACCGCTTTCATTATTTTCTTTATTGTACCACAAATTCTATGTTCTTTTCCAGAACTTGCTACAGCTTGCTATTGTCATGAAGATTCAGACTTTTTAAGGCAATTGGCTGTAAAAAACGCAAGTTTTTGTTATAATGGACCTATTATAGAAAATTCAAGGAGACCCATAGGATGTCTGTTAAGATTGCCTTACTAGGATTTGGTACTGTTGCCAGTGGCGTACCATTTTTATTAAAAGAAAACCATGAAAAGATTAGCCAGGCTGCTCAGGATGACATTGAGATTGCCAAGGTCTTGGTTCGCGATGATGCGGAAAAGCAAAGCTTGCAAGCGGCTGGCCATGACTACAACTTTGTGACCAATGTCGATGAGATTATTGAAGACAAAGAGATTGCCATCGTAGTTGAATTGATGGGCCGGATTGAGCCAGCGAAGACCTTTATCACCCGTGCTCTTGAAGCTGGTAAGCATGTGGTCTCTGCGAACAAAGACCTTCTAGCTGTTCATGGAAGCGAATTGCTAGAGGTTGCAAAAGAACACCAAGTAGCTCTTTATTATGAAGCTGCAGTAGCTGGGGGGATCCCAATCCTTCGCACCTTGGTGAATTCTTTGGCTTCTGACAAGGTGACCAAAGTACTCGGTGTGGTCAATGGAACATCCAACTTCATGATGACCAAAATGGTCGAAGAAGGCTGGACCTATGAAGATGCTTTAGCAGAAGCGCAACGCCTTGGTTACGCTGAAAGTGACCCAACCAATGACGTCGAAGGGATCGATGCAGCATACAAGATGGTGATCTTGAGTCAATTTGCCTTTGGGATGAACATCCAATTTGACCAAGTAGGTCACAAAGGGATCAGCCAGATCACTCCTCAGGATGTTTCGGTTGCACAAAGCCTTGGTTATGTGATCAAACTGGTCGGCTCTATCGTTGAAACAGAGTCAGGGATTGCAGCAGAGGTGACACCAACCTTCCTTCCAAAACAACACCCACTTGCTGGTGTGAATGACGTTATGAATGCGGTCTATGTGGAATCGATCGGGATTGGTGAGTCTATGTACTATGGACCAGGTGCAGGCCAAAAACCAACTGCGACTAGTGTCGTAGCCGACATCGTTCGCATTGTCCGTCGTCTAAAAGAAGGAACAATTGGTAAAGCCTTCAATGAATACAGTCGTCCCCTTCAATTGGCTAAGCCTGAAGATGTGAAGAACAATTATTACTTCTCAATCAAGGCACCAGATGCGACTGGTCAAATTTTGCGTCTCGCGGAGATCTTTAATGCAGAAGGAGCTTCCTTCAAGCAAATCCTCCAAGAAGACTCAGATGGTCACTATGCAAGTGTGGTCATCATTACTCACCAAGTCAACCAAACCCAATTCAAGAACTTGGTTGAAAAACTGGATTCAGAGCCGAATTTCGAACTCTTGAATACCTTTAAGGTCTTGGGAGAATAAGCATGAAGATTATTGTTCCAGCAACCAGTGCCAATGTAGGGCCCGGATTTGATTCTGTTGGTATCGCTGTTTCTAAGTATTTGACCATTGAAGTCCTTGAACCAGCAGATGCTTGGTTGATTGAGCATGATCTAGGAGCAGGAATTCCGACAGACGAGAAGAACCTCTTGCTCTCGACAGCCCTTTCCATCTCAACTGATATGCAGCCCCATCGGATCAAGATGACCAGTGAAGTGCCTTTGGCGCGTGGTCTTGGTTCTTCTAGCTCTGTCATTGTAGCTGGGATTGAGTTAGCCAATCAATTAGCCGACCTCCAGCTATCAGATGATGAAAAATTACGTATCGCGACCAAGATTGAAGGTCATCCGGACAATGTAGCCCCAGCTATTTTTGGGAACTTGGTCATTGCCAGTTACATCGGTGAAGATGTCCAATATGTGACAGCTGACTTCCCAACTTGTGATCTGGTAGCCTTTGTTCCCAGCTACCAATTGAAGACCAGTGATAGCCGCAATGTTTTGCCGATAGAATGGTCTTATAAGGAAGCTGTTGCAGCCAGTAGTGTAGCCAATGTGGCTATCGCAGCCCTCCTCAAAGGCGACTTGGTAACGGCTGGTCGCTCCATCGAGTTGGATCAATTCCACGAGCGCTACCGTCAATCCTTGGTTAAAGAATTCCCTCAGGTCAAAGAAGTTGCGCATCAACACGATGCTTATGCCACTTACCTTTCTGGTGCAGGTCCAACGATCATGAACCTTTTGGCACCGGAGCATACCGCATCCTTTGTAGCAGCTCTCGCAGCACTTGGGCTAGATGGTCAGATTTTCCAGCTTAAAATCGACACATTTGGCGTTTGTGTCGAGAAATAAGACTGAATGTAACACAATTGAAAAAAGGATGTATACATTTGTATATGTCCTTTTTCTTGATCCTATGGTAGAATAAGGAACTGTATGGGGAAATGCTCAAGCTTTCCCAATCATGTAGGGGGAAAAATGAAACCAGAATATTTACATAATATTGCTACAGATCTTGGTCTGCAGTTTGATAGTGAAGCGCGTGTCATGTATGGAGAGCGCGAGGGATTTTTATTAGTCATTGAAGGAACGGAAACCAAAAATGTTTTTAACATTTCATTCAGTGCTAAGCAAGGATCAGAGGGAGATTTGATCGAAGAGGGAAAAGACATCTGGGATGACTTAAAAACACAATCAAAAGCCATTCATGCGATTTCCTTCAATGATTATCTAACAACTGTCGTCGTCAAAGGTGGGATGACCAAAGGGAAGGCTGTCGAAACCTTGTGGACAGCCATCCAAGATATTGTCGATTTCTTGCTCAACCACCAATTCGTGCAAGTCAATGCGGCAACGGGTGAGGAAGAACCAATTGGTCTGTATCAAATCGGTGATACCATCTATTTAATCGATGATGCTACCTTCCAGGACTACCATGCAGAGGTTCAAGATACGGTTCAAGCATACGACGATCGGAAAGAAAACTTCCTTTTTGGGATAGTTGGGGCCGTAATCGGTGTGATCATCGGTGGAGCAGTTGCCCTCTTAGTAGCGCGTCTCGGCTATGTATCTGTTTTGGCAGGTGCAGCCCTCGGTTTTTGTACCATCAAGGGTTATGAGATTCTTGGTAAAAAATTGACTAAAAAAGGTGTGGTAGTTTCAGCAATTTTAATGGTCTTGACGGTCTTTTTGGTCAACCAATTAGATTATACTTTGGCGCTTATGAGTGAACTGGATTTGCCATTTGATATGACCTGGACGCTTCTCAATGAAGCGACATTCCAAGGGGACGTCCCAGATAACTTTTATTTGAATCTAGGCTTGTTAGCTGTCTTCACTCTTGGTGGTGCTTGGATTTCAGTTCAATCAGCTCTGGAAGGGAAAAAGAATCGTGCCATCGCACGTAAAATTGCCTAATTTATTAGAAAAGAAAAAAGCTGGGCAGGCCGTGTCCAGCTTTTGCTATTTCCTAGTAGTGAGTGCGTCCAATACTTTTTAAATTGGCTTGAAGAGGCTGGTGAATTTACCAGCCTCTTTCTTTATTGGGGGTCGAAAAAAAGTCAAAAATTTGGTATAATAGTTTGTATTTTATAGAGAGAGAACATATTGAAAGATGATCGAAAAAATGAACCAAATTCTTGAAGGGATTGATATCCGTTTTCAAGAACCATTAAAACATTATACCTATACAAAGGTTGGGGGAAATGCTGAATTTCTGGCCTTTCCTCGCAATCAATACGAATTAAAACGCATTGTACGCTTTGCGAACCAGGAGAATATTCCATGGATGGTCCTGGGGAATTCTTCTAATATTATTGTCCGAGATGGGGGCATTCCTGGTTTTGTTATTATGTTTGATCGCTTGAGGGACATTAGTGTAGATGGCTATGTGATCGAAGCAGAAGCAGGTGCAAAACTCATCGAAACGACTCATGTAGCCCTGTACCATAGTTTAAAGGGATTTGAGTTTGCAAGTGGTATCCCAGGAAGTGTCGGTGGGGCTGTTTTTATGAATGCTGGAGCTTATGGGGGAGAGATTGCTCATGTTCTGGTATCTTGTAAGGTCTTGACCAAGGAAGGGGAAATTGAAACCTTGTCGGCGAAAGAGTTGGCTTTTGGCTATCGTCACTCAAAGATTCAAGAGACAGGTGCTGTCGTCATCTCTGCCAAATTTGCTTTGTCTCCAGGTAATCATGAGCAAATCAAACAGGAGATGGAGCGTTTGACCCATCTTCGTCAGCTCAAGCAACCTCTTGAATACCCTTCTTGTGGATCGGTCTTTAAGCGTCCAGTAGGCCATTTCGCTGGTCAGTTGATTAGTGAAGCAGGACTAAAAGGCTATCGAATCGGTGGTGTTGAAGTCTCTGAAAAGCATGCTGGCTTTATGGTCAATGTGGACAATGGAACAGCTAAGGACTATGAAGATTTGATCGCTTATGTCATTGAAGCAGTCGAGGCTCATTCAGGTGTCCGTTTAGAACCAGAAGTTCGCATTATCGGCCAAGCCTAAGAACGTTAGTATTGAAGAACAATTGATAGTGTAAACATCGATAGCATCTGTTGGAGAGGGGGTGAGTGCCTATCGATACCGTAAATAGGTGGGGCAGTCTAGTAAGTCCCCGAGAGGTATTGGTGGCCTGACAGGTTTTCCTGTCAGCCGCTGCGTTTTCGTTTGAAAAGCAGTTTGGTAATCGCAGTAAAGAAGGAATTTATGTGAATTGAAAAAACCAATTATTGAGTTTAAAAATGTTTCAAAGGTCTTTGAAGATAGCGGAACCGTTGTCCTAAAGGATATCAATTTTGAATTGGAAGAAGGGAAGTTCTATACCCTGCTCGGTGCATCTGGATCAGGGAAATCGACCATCCTTAATATCATTGCCGGTCTTTTGGATGCTAGCGCTGGAGATGTCTACCTTGATGGGGAGCGGATCAATGATGTCCCAACCAACAAGCGGGATGTCCACACAGTCTTTCAGTCCTATGCTCTGTTTCCTCATATGACGGTCTTTGAAAATGTGGCTTTTCCCCTTCGTTTGAAGAAGGTAGACAAGGCTGAAATCGAGAGACGAGTAACAGAAGTCCTCAAGATGGTGCAATTGGGAGGCTTTGATAAACGTTCCATCCAGAAACTTTCTGGTGGGCAACGCCAGCGGGTAGCTATTGCACGGGCTATTATCAATGAACCACGAGTGGTCCTTTTAGATGAGCCTTTGTCTGCACTTGACTTGAAACTTCGAACAGACATGCAGTATGAGTTGCGAGAATTGCAACAACGCTTGGGCATTACCTTTGTCTTTGTTACCCACGACCAAGAAGAAGCCCTTGCCATGAGTGACTGGATTTTTGTCATGAATGAAGGGGAGATCGTCCAATCTGGGACACCAGTTGATATCTATGATGAACCGATCAACCACTTTGTAGCCACCTTTATCGGGGAGTCCAACATCCTTTCAGGTCGCATGATCGAGGACTACTTGGTTGAATTCAATGGCAAACGTTTTGAAGCCGTCGATGGGGGAATGCGTCCAAACGAACCAGTCGAAGTCGTCATTCGTCCTGAAGACTTGCAAATCACTCTTCCTGAAGAAGGCAAGCTCCAAGTGAAGGTGGACACCCAGCTCTTCCGTGGTGTGCATTACGAGATCATCGCCTATGATGATTTGGGAAATGAGTGGATGATTCACTCAACCCGTAAGGCTATCGTGGGAGAAGTCATTGGGCTAGACTTTGAACCAGAAGATATCCACGTTATGCGTCTCAATGAAACCGAAGAAGAATTCGATGCGCGGATCGAAGAGTACGTTGAAGTGGAAGAGCAAGAAGCTGGTTTGATTAATGCCATTGAGGAGGAAAGAGATGAAGAAAACAACCTCTAATCTATTTATCCTCCCCTATTTCTTGTGGATTTTTCTCTTTGTCTTGGCTCCTGTAGTCATGATCATCTTTCAATCCTTTTTCAACGTTGAAGGGCAGTTTTCACTTGAAAACTACAAAGAGTTCTTTACTTCGCAAAATCTGACTTATTTAAAGATGAGCTTTAATTCGGTCCTTTATGCCGGAATTGTCACCTTGGTGACGCTCTTGATCTCCTACCCAACTGCTTACTTTTTGACGCTTCTCAAACACCGGCAGTTGTGGTTGATGTTGATCGTCTTGCCGACCTGGGTCAATCTCTTGCTCAAGGCATATGCCTTTATCGGAATCTTTGGCCAAAACGGCTCCATCAATAGCTTTTTAAGCTTTCTCGGAGTCGCTCCCCAGCAGATCCTCTTTACCGATTTCTCCTTTATCTTTGTAGCTAGCTACATCGAGTTGCCTTTTATGATCTTGCCGATCTTTAACGTCTTAGATGACTTAGATCCAAACTTGATCAATGCCAGCTATGATTTGGGTGCCAATCGTTGGGATACCTTCCGTCGTGTGGTCTTCCCCTTGTCCATGAATGGTGTCCGCTCAGGTGTGCAGTCTGTCTTTATTCCTAGTCTGAGTCTCTTCATGTTGACACGGATGATCGGTGGAAACCGCGTCATTACCTTAGGGACTGCGATTGAACAGCACTTCCTGACAACACAAAACTGGGGAATGGGTTCTACCATCGGAGTTGTTCTGATCCTTGCCATGCTCTTTACCATGTGGGCAACGAGAGAAAGGAGAGAACGATGAAAAAAGTATCTCATTTCTATCTAGGTTTCGTCTTTCTGATCCTCTATCTTCCGATCTTTTATTTGATCTTTTATGCTTTCAATGAAGGGGGAGATATGAATGCCTTCACAGGCTTCACACTTGAGCATTTCAATGAGTTGTTCGCAGATAGTCGCCTGATGCTGATCTTATCAGAGACTTTCCTGTTGGCCTTCTTGTCAGCCTTGATTGCGACGGTGATCGGAACCTTTGGAGCCATCTATATATACCAATCAAAGAAGAAGTTAGAAGGACCATTGCTTTCCATCAACAACATTCTTATGGTAGCGCCAGACGTTATGATCGGGGCCAGCTTCTTGATTCTCTTTACGACGGTGAAGTACCAGCTAGGTTTCCTTTCTGTTCTGGCTAGTCACGTGGCTTTCTCGATTCCTATTGTGGTCTTGATGGTTTTGCCACGTCTCAAGGAAATGAACCGGGATATGGTCAATGCAGCCTATGACTTGGGAGCTACCCAAGTGCAAATGCTCAAAGAGATCATGTTGCCCTATCTGACACCAGCTATTATCGCCGGCTACTTTATGGCCTTTACCTATTCTCTTGATGACTTTGCCGTGACCTTCTTTGTAACCGGAAATGGTTTTACAACCTTGTCTGTAGAGATCTACTCACGTGCGCGTCAAGGGATTTCCCTCAGTATCAATGCCTTGTCCGCCCTTGTCTTTCTCTTTAGTGTGCTCTTGGTCATCGGTTATTACTTTATTACCCGTGAGAAGGAGGAAGCAGCATGAAAAAACTTTATTCATTCCTAACTGGGATTGTCCTTGTCATTCTGGTCCTCTGGGGAATTAGTCACCAGATCGAAGCGAGCATGAATACCAAGAATAGTGACAAGCTGGTCATCTATAACTGGGGAGATTATATTGATCCTGAATTGCTCCAGGAATTCACCAAAGAGACAGGGATTCAGGTGCAGTATGATACCTTTGATTCCAATGAAGCCATGTACACCAAGATCAAACAGGGGGGCACGACCTACGATATTGCGATTCCTAGTGAATACATGATTGCTAAGATGATGGATGAGCATCTGGTTGAAAAATTGGATCAATCCAAGATCAAAGGGATGGAAAACATTGATCCAAAACTCCTGAACCAATCGTTTGATCCGGGCAACCAATATTCCGTTCCTTATTTCTGGGGAACCTTGGGGATTATCTACAATACCAAGATGGTCAAAGAAGCACCAGAACACTGGTCAGATCTCTGGCGTGAAGAGTACAGAAATGACATTATGATGTACGATGGGGCGCGTGAGGTAATGGGAATTGGTCTCAATACCTTGGGCTATAGTCTCAACGAAAAGGATCCAAAGAAATTGCAAGAGGCGGTGGATAAACTCTACACCTTGACGCCAAATATCAAAGCTTTGGTGGCAGATGAGATGAAAGGCTATATGATCCAAAACAATGCAGCTATTGGGGTGACTTTCTCAGGGGAAGCCAGCCAAATGTTGGATGCCAATGAGGATCTTCGCTATGTCGTCCCAACGGAAGCCAGCAACCTTTGGTTTGATAACATTGTCATTCCAAAAACCGTTAAAAATAAAGAAGCAGCATATGCCTTTATTAACTTCATGCTTCGTCCTAAAAATGCTTTGAAAAATGCTCTTTATGTCGGCTACTCAACGCCAAATAAAAAAGCCAAAGCCATGTTGCCAAAAGAAATCCAAAATGACCAGGCCTTCTATCCAAGTGATGAAACACTGGACCATTTGGAAGTCTATCAACAACTTGGAAAAAAATGGCTCGGAATCTATAATGATCTTTACCTTCAGGTCAAGATGTATCGAAAATAACACAAAAGGAACCTCCGGGTTCCTTTTTGATTACCTTAGAAAAGCTCTAACTAGTGAGTTAGATTGAGATTCAAATGAAAGATGCTATAATAGTAAAGAAAGTGACTGGCCCATTCAGTCACGAAATGATTGATAGGAGAAAAAGAAATGAAGAGACGAGTGGAATTATTTTTGATCATCCTGTTACCGATTCTAGGACTTTTACTTCTAGGAGGAAAGATCATGAACATGACGAAGAAACCAGAACAGAAGGTAACGGCTTCTTCTTCAAAGAAAGTTGTACAAAAATCAAAGGAAGAAATAAAAAAAGAGCAAATCGCTTATCTCAAAGAGCACGAGCAAGAAATCGTCGATTTTGTGAAAGCTCAGAGTCCAAAAGTTGAATCCGTTCAGATTGATTGGGATGAAACTCAGATGAGTGATGGTGGACTTACAACTCCCGAATATAATATGAATGTTTTTGGGCGCATTAATCATATTGACGATTCTGGTTGGGGAATAGATATTCCAATTAATAATGATCAGTCAATTGAAATGCGAGAAATGTTTATGCTCCATGAACTTACGATTGGCGGAAAGCCTATTTCCTAATCAAGTACAATGGATTTTGAAAATGAACTGTTTTAGAGAAAGATAGAATATGATAAAACAAACGACGTTTAAATTAATCACTATATTAGCTCTCCTTGCAAGTATAGGAGGATGTACCATAAATTCAAAAGAGCAAACGAAACAAGTACCAATTGCAACCTCTTCGACAAGCAGAGAGGACAAAGAAGCGATAAATAAAAAACAAATCGCTTATCTCAAAGATCATGAGCAAGAAATGACGGCCTATGTGAAAGCACATAATGCTAACATTACGCAGGTGTCTTATGACTGGGACAGTATTAAAACAGTTGTAGGAGGTAATGGAACACCTCAGGGAGGTGATGAAATACTATTAGTATTCGGTTATGCCAATGGAAGTGATCTAACAAATTTTAGCCTGAATTTTACCTTAGACGAAAATAAGATGCCTAAAATAGATTCAATTGGTTCAGACAATTTATATCGGGTAGAAAAGAAATGATCCGTCCGTTAGATAATGAGAGATGCAATAGAGGAATCAGTTTTAAACGAAATAAAATTATGAAAAAACAAATAAACAATCTGGTGATCACAATTACTTTCATTTCAACACTTGGATGTCTAGTAGGATGTGTGAAGCAAGAACGTGAAAAGAGCAGACAAGAGAAAATTGTCGCATCCTCATCAATTAAAGAAGGCAAAGAAGCCATTAAACAAAAACAGCTCGCTTATCTGAAAGAACACGAGCAAGAAATCGTCGATTTTGTGAAGGTTCAAAATCCAAAAGTTGAATCCGTCCAGATTGATTGGAACAGTATGCAAATTGAAGAGTCTGGAAATGGAACGCCTCAGGGTGGTGGATACAATTTATCTATTTCTGGTCAGATTAATCAATTAGCAAACACAAAATTTTCAGTTGATTTTTACCTAGATGATCAAAATAGCCTACCAACTATTAAAAAAATGGGGATGCTTAATGATATTTATATCGAGGAAAATGGTGGTTGGAAAATTTTTTCCTGAGTAAATAGAAGTATTAGTGTTAGGAGGAAAATGAAAAGAAAAATGAAATTTATTCTTAAGTTAATAGCTTTAATGCTTGTTTTCACAAGAATTGGAGGTTGTAGTGTAAATCAAAAAGCCCATACGAAACAAGTACAAACTACCACCTCTTCCTCCACCAAAGAAAATGCAGAAACTGTCACACAAAAGCAAGTAAACTTTTTAAAAAAACACGAGTCCGAAATTACGAACTACATAAAGTCGAATGATCCAAAAGTTGTTCGGGTCAAGTATAACTGGGATAGCGTGAAAGTAGGAGATAGTGGTGCTTTTACGGAATCTGGATTTGACATCCGTTTAAAGGTCTATGGGGCAAATGATAAGGAACTCAATGGCTATTCATTCTTTATTGTCCCAAAACCAAATGTTGAGAATCCAATTTCAATTGATTCAATCTCTGGTTCAAATTTTCCTTAATATAATCAACAGATCATTCTACCTATTAAGAGGAAAGAATTTCAAGAATACTTGAGCTACGAGTTCATAATAGAATCAGAAATAACAGGTGGAAATTTTAGAGAATAAACTGTACAGAATGATAGGGGGACTTATGAAAAGTCGAAAAATTATGATGATGGTTGCTTCAATTGTAGCGCTCCTAAGTATAGGAGGGTGTACCGTGAAACAGAAAGAAGATACGAAGCAAGAGAAAACGAATCTTTCTTCATCTACGAAAGACCTGAAGGAAGAGAAGGAAGCTATAAAGAAAGAACAACTGGACTATCTAAAAGAACACGAACAGAAGGTCATTGATTTAGTCAAAGCACAAAATTCAAAAGTTGAATCCGTTCAGATTGATTGGGATCAGACACAATGGAGTGATGGTGGACTGACAACTCCTGAATATTATATGAATGTTTATGGAGGTATAAATAATATTGAAGAATCGAGTTGGGGAGTAGATATCCCAATTAATGAGGACAATACATTAAATTTAGATGAGATGTATATAGGATCCGACATTAGAATAGGGGGGAGATTACTTGAGTAATTGGCATTTGAGAAGTTTTGACAATCTATATGGTTCATTAGCTGAATCAACTTATCGTGATAGGCCCATGAACTTTCCATATAAACAATTGGATCAAATCCAGGAAGATCACTCAACGCTCAAATGGGAGTACGACAACGAGATCGATGCTTTCTATAAAAATCAGAAAAAGCTGGAATCGAAAGCCAAAAAAAATCAGTAAGATTGTCCTTACTGATTTTTTAGTTGGTTCCGGATGATGCTGTATCTGCGCCACTGTCTGTTGCGGTGGAGCCTTGGTCTTGTGCGGCAGACGAACTAGATTCTGTAGCGGATGAGCTATCGGTTTCTTTTTGTGAACTGGTATCTGTATTGCTTGAATCGGTTTGCGTATTGGCATCTGTATTGGTAGCGCTTGAGTCAGACTCCTTATCGTGAACCACGACGACGCTGGTGCTGCTAGATGGTTTTTCTTCTGTCTTTTGATTGTCTTTATTAAGCAGACTCATAATCGTAATAGAAGTGACGATAATCCCTAAAAGACTAGCAATGGTAGCTACAACTGTTTGAAATAGTGATAGACCTTGTTTGACTTTCTCACCGCGAGAAGGTCTTGTATCTGCTTTTTCCTCTGGTTTTTGGTTTTTATTACTTCTTGAATATTGTGACATGTTCATTCTCTTTCTATCAAAAATTGTTTTTTAACACTTTCTTATTATAAGTCATTTTCTGGAAAATGTCTAAAAAGAACTGAGTTTTAGGGAGTGATTT
Organism: Streptococcus sp. OMI750; assembly: GCF_047463895.1. NCBI lineage: Bacteria > Bacillati > Bacillota > Bacilli > Lactobacillales > Streptococcaceae > Streptococcus > Streptococcus sp. OMI750. Next base: position 849,186 of record NZ_JASHCZ010000001.1, on the reverse strand, counting down.
CCCCTCATCTCTCTTTATCAAATCCTTGTCCCAAGCGGTTAGAAATGATAAAATAGAAGTTACGTAAAAAGAAAGTGATGGATGCGTAGGACATGATTTATTTTGACAATTCAGCAACGACCAAACCCTATCCAGAGGCCCTTGCGACCTATACGGAAGTAGCGAATCGGATCTGGGGTAATCCTTCTAGTTTGCACAATCTAGGTAGTCAAGCTACTCGTGTTTTAGAGGCTTCTCGAAAACAGATTGCAGAGTTAATTGGTAAGAAAGCTGAGGAGATTTATTTCACGTCTGGTGGGACGGAAGGGGACAACTGGGCCCTCAAGGGTGTCGCTTTTGAGAAAGCTCCTTATGGCAAGCATATCATTGTCTCTGACATCGAGCATCCTGCCATTAAGGAATCGGCTACTTGGTTAGAAACGCAGGGATTCGAAGTGGATTATGCGCCAGTGGATGCCCGGGGCTTTGTCAAAGTGGATGCCTTGGCTAACCTACTTCGTCCGGATACGACCTTGGTCTCTGTCATGGCCGTCAACAATGAGATTGGCTCCATCCAGCCCATCCATGAAATTGCTGCTCTCCTAGAAGATCGCCCAACTATTAGTTTCCATGTTGATGCGGTTCAAGCCTTGGCCAAGGTAGCAACGGCGGGCTATCTACCAGAGCGCGTGGACTTTGCGACCTTCTCTAGTCACAAATTCCATGGTCTTCGCGGGGTTGGATTTGTCTATATCAAAGAAGGCAAAAAGATCACCCCTCTCTTAACGGGTGGGGGCCAAGAAAAAGAAATGCGCTCGACAACTGAGAACGTGGCAGGTATCGCAGCAACCGCAAAAGCCCTTCGCTTAGCTATGGAAAACCAAGAAGCTTTTGTCAGTAAGACCCAGCAGATGAAAGAAGTTATCCGCAAAGAATTGGCCAACTATCCTGATGTCACCATCTTTTCTGGTGAGGATCACTTTGCCCCTCATATCTTGACTTTCGGAATCAAGGGAGTTCGTGGTGAAGTAGTGGTCCATGCCTTTGAAGAGTTTGATATTTACATCTCGACCACTAGTGCCTGCTCGTCCAAGGCTGGAAAACCAGCTGGTACCTTGATTGCCATGGGAGTGGATAAGAGTATTGCCCAGACAGCTGTTCGCTTGAGTCTCGATCTGGAAAATGACATGAGCCAAGTCGAGCAATTCTTGACCAAATTCAAACTGATTTACGAAAAAACAAGAAAAGTACGTTAATTTTAGAAGGAAATCAACATGACCTTAACCTATTCAGAAATTATGATTCGCTATGGAGAGCTTTCTACGAAAGGAAAGAACCGTATGCGTTTCATCAATAAACTTCGCAATAATATCCAAGATGTTTTATCTATTTATCCGGCTGTCAAAGTGACAGCGGACCGCGATCGGGCCCATGCTTATCTACATGGGACAGATTATGAGCCGGTGGCAGAATCCCTCAAGCAAGTTTTTGGAATCCAAAATTTTTCACCTGTTTACAAGATTGAAAAATCAGTACCAGCCTTAAAAGCGGCAGTGCAAGGGATTATGAAAGAGATTTACGAAGAAGGCATGACCTTTAAAATCTCAAGTAAGCGGAGTGACCATACCTTTGAACTCGATAGCCGCGAGCTCAATCAAACCTTGGGTGGGGCTGTCTTTGAAGCGATTCCAACGATCCAGGCACAGATGAAAAAGCCAGATATCAATCTGCAAGTCGAAATCCGCGAAGAAGCAGCTTATATCTCTTATGAAACCATTAAGGGAGCTGGTGGCCTTCCTGTTGGTACATCTGGCAAAGGGATGCTCATGCTATCTGGTGGGATCGACTCTCCAGTAGCTGGCTACTTAGCCTTGAAGCGTGGGGTGGATATCGAGGCCGTTCACTTTGCGAGCCCGCCTTATACTAGTCCAGGTGCCTTGAAAAAAGCCCATGACTTAACACGGAAGTTGACCAAGTTTGGTGGCAATATCCAATTTATCGAGGTGCCCTTCACAGAGATTCAAGAGGAAATCAAGGCAAAAGCACCGGAAGCTTATCTCATGACCTTGACCCGCCGCTTTATGATGCGCATCACAGATCGTATTCGTCAAATCCGTGGTGGTTTGGTCATCATCAATGGAGAAAGCCTCGGTCAGGTAGCTAGCCAAACGCTAGAGAGCATGCAAGCCATCAATGCCGTGACCAATACACCGGTTATCCGTCCGGTAGTGACCATGGACAAGTTGGAGATTATCGATATCGCCCAAGCCATCGATACCTTTGAAATCTCTATCCAGCCTTTCGAGGATTGCTGCACCATTTTTGCGCCTGACCGTCCGAAGACCAATCCTAAACTCAAAAATGCGGAGAAATATGAGGAACGCATGGATGTGGAAGCTTTGGTTGAGCGTGCGGTAGCTGGCATCATCGTAACAGAGATCACACCAAAAGCAGAAAAAGATGAGGTAGATGACCTGATTGAGGACCTTTTATAATAGAGACTGGGATTTTCCAGCCTCTTTTTAAAAAGAACTAGAAGGAGAGAAAATGAAAAAAATTATCGTGTTAATGACGGGTTTGCTTCTGTTGACAGGCTGTGTCAAAGTATCCTTTACGAGCTCAAATAAAGAAACAAAAACGAGCCAAACCACAAGCAGTAAGAAAGAAGCCCTGACATTTGTTAGAGCTGACCAGTACAAAGATCAGGACAATGAGATTTTAGAACTTGCTGAAAAGTTTATCAAAGACAATCCGACGCTTGGGGATGCCGGTAAATTATTTGTCTTTTTCCCAGGTTATACGTTTGGAGATGAGGAAACTCGCTTGGCCCTGTTCTTAATGGTGAATCGGACCACTACAACCATTGATCGAGACGCTTCCTTTGTTGTGAACTTGGAATATGATGGAGCACCGATTCTTGAAAATATTACCGTAGATTATCAGATCAACGAATCAGGTGTTTTAAAACCGAATATGGTTTCAGCTATTCCTCTCAAAATCACCAAAGAGCAAGAAGAAAAATTGAATAGCATGACCGATTCGTCGAAAGCTAAAATGAGTTTTAAAGACTTTAAATATAAAAGCAAGGGATAAGAGGAAGAAGAGAAAAAATAATTAGACTTCAATCGCCCTGAACCTAGAGCTATCTTCTAGGTTGAGGGGCTTTTTGATATCAAGATAAAGAAAGGGATCTAGTCTGTAATGGGAAGGCTAGATCCTTTAAAATATAGAGGGTTACAAGATATATTTAGTAAGCATAGCTTAGTTTTTCGCTTGAATCGCTGCTTGAGCGACGGCTAGTCTGGCAGCAGGAACCCGGTAAGGAGAGCAGGAAACATAGGTGACTTGAATGTTTTGGAAGAAGGAGATCGAAGAAGGATCTCCGCCAACTTCGCCACAGATACCGATAGTGAGGTTCGGTTTTACTTGACGGGCCTTGCTGATAGCAATTCTCATTAATTCACCGACTCCCTCCCTATCGATTTTTTGGAAGGGATCAAAAGAAAGAATATCCTTGTCCTTGTAGTGGCCAATGAATTTACCAATATCATCCCGAGAGAAGCCATAGGTCATTTGGGTCAAGTCATTGGTGCCAAAGCTGAAGAAATCAGCCTCTTGAGCCAGTTTATCTGCGGTTAGGCAGGCGCGGGGCAGTTCAATCATGGTACCAATTTCATAAGGGAATGGCTCCTGACCATACTGTTTGAAAAGCTGTTCAATATGCTGAACAAGATACTCTTTGATGCATGCTAATTCTTTTTGATCAGCAATTAAAGGAACCATGATTTCCGGCTTAATCTGTTGACCTTCTTGATGCAATTTGATAGCACTTCTAAAAATAGCTTCTGTCTGTATCTTGTAGATATCCGGCTTGGTTATGCCGAGACGGCAACCCCGGTGTCCCAACATAGGATTGCTTTCCTGCAGACTTTCAATGCGGTCGGCAAGTTTATCAGGAGATTTTTTTAGTTTGCTTGCTAATAATGCAATTTCTTGGGAATCCTTAGGTAGAAACTCATGCATGGGTGGATCGAGCAGGCGGACAATCATTGGTTTATCTTGAACGGTTTGGAACATTTGGTAGAAATCTTCTTCTTGGAATTCTAGGAGCTTATTGAGGGCTTCTTTTGTTTCTTCTTCAGTATCCGCTAAGATGAGGCGACGCATTTCAAGAATCCGTTCTTTTCCAAAGAACATGTGTTCCGTCCGGGCCAACCCGACTCCTTTGGCCCCAAAGTTCATAGCGGTTGTCAAGTCTTTGACAGTTTCTGCATTGGCTCGAACTTGGAGGATGGCGACTTCATCTGCCCAAACAAGCAAGCGCTGGAGGTCTTGATTGTTCTCAACTAGGACAGTTGGAAGTTCGCCACGATAAATGCGACCAGAATAACCATCTACGGAGATGAGATCTCCCTCCCTTAGAACCAGATTGCCACAGGAAAGGCTTTTATTTTCTTCACTGATAGTCAATTCTCCGCAACCAGCGACACAGCAAGTTCCCATGCCACGAGCTACAACAGCAGCGTGGGAGGTCATTCCCCCTTGGCTGGTAACAATAGCTTGGCTGACAATCATGCCTTCAATATCTTCTGGGGAAGTTTCTTGCCGAACCAGGATGACTTTTTTACCTTCTTGATGGATTTCTTTAGCTCGGTCGGCGGTAAAGACGATTTGGCCAGTAGCTGCCCCTGGGCTGGCTGGTAGGCCTTGAGCTAAGATAGGTGCTTTCTCTAAAGCAATTTCTTCAAAGACTGGATGAATCAGTTGACTGATGGAACTAGGAGCGACTCTCAGGAGAGCTTCTTCCTTACTAATTAGACCTTGATCCACCATATCTAGAGCAATCTTTAAAGAAGCTTTGGCTGTTCGTTTACCATTTCGGGTTTGGAGGATGTAGAGCTTGCCTTTCTCAATGGTAAATTCAATATCCTGCATATCCTTATAGTGGTTTTCAAGGATCTTGGCGTAGTCTCTGAAAGCCTGATAGGTTTCAGGTTGGATTTCTTTTAAGGCTGCAATCGGCTCAGGAGTGCGGATCCCAGCTACCACATCTTCCCCTTGAGCATTGAGCAAAAATTCACCAAACAGTTCTTCCTCCCCAGTTGCAGGGTTTCTAGTGAAGCAAACCCCTGTACCACTGGCTTGGTCACTATTTCCAAAGACCATGGCCTGGACATTAACAGCAGTTCCTAAATCATGAGGGATCTGATGAAGCTCCCGGTAAATTCTAGCCCGGTTGTTGTTCCAAGATTTAAAGACTGCTTGGATGGCAGCATAAAGTTGCTCATTCGGGTTCTCAGGAAATTGCTTTTTGTGTGTGGAGTAGATATCTTTATAGTGTTGGATCAATTCTTGTTGCTGGGCTAGGTCAAAATCATGTACCTTTTTATTCTGTTTTTGTTCAAATGCTGCTAGTTGGTCATCAAAAAGTCCCTTATCGATACCATAGACCACATCAGCAAACATCTGGAGTAGACGGCGATAGCAGTTGTAGGCGAAATCAAGATTGGTTTCTTTGGCCAGTAATTGAGTCCGCTGATCATTGAGACCAAGATTGAGAATGGTATCCATCATCCCAGGCATAGAAAATTTGGCCCCGCTCCGGACAGAGACTAAGAGTAAGTGAGGATCTTCTCCGCTAAAGGACTTACTCGTTTTTTCTTCCAGTTGAGCAACTGCTTTCAAAACTTCCTCTTTTAAAGAGGACTCAAAGAAATCAGGATGATCGAGATAGTGGATACAACTTTTTGTGGTGATGGTAAATCCAGGAGGAACCGGTAGTCCCAGATGGCTCATCTCAGCTAAATTAGCGCCTTTCCCACCCAGGAGATCATTGGCCTTTGCACTTCCTTCTTCGAAGGAGTAAATCCATTTTGTCATATAAGCCTCCAAAAAAACTAAATATGTGTCACATTTAAGACAAAAACATTGTATTATACATCACATATATTTGTCAAATAAAACATACATCTTTTTCTGTTGACTAATTGGATTATTCTGCTATAATATTCAGTAAAAAAATGATGATTATTTGAAAGTGAAGGGTGAAAATATGATGAATATTGCTTTGGAGATGTCTGATATAATCATCATGGAGCTAGAAATAGAAAGGCTAGGAAATTTTGAAATTAAGTGAACGTCAAAAGAAAATAGTTGACATTGTAAAATTGCATCAGCCCTTAAGCGGAGAGAAAATTTCTGAGTTATTGGATATTTCAAGAGCGACCCTGCGCCCAGATTTGTCCTTTCTGACCTTGGTTGGTATTTTGAAAGCTACACCAAAAATTGGCTATACCTACTCTGGATTAGATCTCGAAACACTTTTCTTTTTTGATACTTTTCAAAAAGAAGTGGCAGAGATCATGACCTCTCCTGTTTTAGTCACCCAAGATTCCTATATTCAGGATGCCATTATCACCCTATTTATGTATGATGCCGATGTCCTCTATGTTATCGATGAAGACAAGCTTTTACTGGGAATTATGTCCCGTAAAGATTTATTGAGAGCATCTCTTAATTCGAGTATCCAGACCACCCCTGTAGCAGTTTGTATGACTCGAATGCCACATATCATTACCTGTACTAAAGATATGAATATCTTAGAAGCGGCTGCCCTCCTACAAGATCATGCCATCGATTCCTTACCAGTAGTCGATGAGGAGAATGACCGAAAAATTGTGGGAACGGTGACCAAATCAGCCTTGCTCGATTATATTATCCTACAAGCAAGAAGTGCTGAACTGAAGAGTGAAGAGGAATAAATATGAAAAAAGAGATCATTGTATATAGTATTTCAGATTCTTTGGGTGGAACTTCCCAAAAATTATTATCAGCAGTTACGGCACAGTATCCAGATATCATTTTTAATAATAGTTCCCGTTTCCCTTTTATCAATCAAGAAGAGGAACTCTTGGATATCTTATATGATGCCTTAAAGGATGATGCGCTTGTCATCAGCACCTTGGTCAATAGTCAGTTAGCATCAGTAGCTAGGGAATTTAGCCAAAAAAATGGTTTGGCTTATTTAGATCTTATGCATCCATTTTTTGAAATCATCCAAGAAAAAACCGGTACTAGACCAATAGAAGTTCCAGGAACCTTGCACCGCTTGGACAGTGATTATTTTAAGAAAATTTCAGCAATTGAATTTGCTGTGAAATATGATGACGGTAAGGCACCCCAGGGATTTTTAGAAGCCGATTTGGTCCTGCTTGGTGTTTCCCGTACCTCAAAAACGCCCCTGAGTATTTACCTGGCCAACAAGGGCTATAAGGTTGCAAATTTGCCTTTGATCCCAGAAGTTCCTTTACCTCAGGTCTTGGATAAGGTTGATTCTCGTCGCTTGATTGGGCTGATCTGTGAGCCCGAAAAATTAATGAAAGTTCGAAGCCATCGCTTGGATTCTTTAGGATTAACACAAGAAACAAGCTATACGGATTTAGAAAAAATCTATAAAGAATTGGATTATTCCAAGAAGGTCTTTAAACAATATGGCGCTCAAGTCATCAATATGACGGATAAATCGATTGAAGAGACAGCTTTCTTAATTGAGGAGCAAGTAAAGAAGATGAACTGATATTTGAATCAGCGTAGATGAGGTTGTAAATAGAGAATTTTTGGAGAGTTGATATGGAGCAATATAAGCGTATTTTACTAGAGAAATTTGATTCTCGTCAAAAAGTCATTACTGAATTGACTAATCTTGAAGCTATTTTAAACCTACCAAAAGGGACAGAACTCTACATAAGTGATATTCATGGAGAATTTGCGGCTTTTGATTATATTTTGAGAAGTTGCGCTGGAATTTTAAATGAGAAAATTAATGATTGCTTTGCAGCTTCCTTGACACAAGAGGAAAAGAATACACTGTCAGCTCTGGTATCTTATCCAGAGCGAGTTTTGGAAGGAGTGAATAAGGAGAAAGAGTGGTATAAATCAACGATTTCTCAACTCTTGACTCTATTGAGTTTTGTAGCAGCTAAATATAGCCGTTCCAAACTGAGAAAGGCCTTGCCCCAGGAATATGCCTATATTATAGAAGAACTGATCTATAGTGATCTTACGCTAGCTGATAAACATTCTTATTTCCATACTATCTTAAGTTATGTTATTGAACTAAGAGAAGCGGATCCCTTTATCTTGGGAATTGCCAGCAGTATTCGTCGCTTATTGATAGATCACCTGCATGTGGTAGGAGATATTTTTGATAGAGGGGCTGGAAGTGCCCAGGTAATGGATGAGCTTCTTCAGTTTCATTCCTTAGATATTCAATGGGGCAATCACGATATCATTTGGATGGGAGCTTTTTTTGGATCCAAGGCGTGTTTATTGAATGTATTGCGCATTGCAGCACGCTATGGTTATTTATGGGATATCGAAAAAGCTTATGGCTTAAACATTCGATCCTTAACCTTATTTGCGGATAAAACCTACAAAGCCAATCCTAAGTTTAGGCCTATCCTGGGGACAAGAGAGGAGGAATTTACACCAGAAGAAATATTACAGCTGGAAAAGGTCCATCAAGCGCTGGCCATTCTCCAATTTAAGATAGAAACTCAATTGATGAAGAGACGGCCAGAATTTCAGATGGGAAATCAAATCTTGCTGGATAACATTGATTATTGGAAGAATACAATCAGCATTGACGGGAAGAGCTATTCCTTGAAAAATACCTGCTTCCAAACCATAGATCGGGAAAATCCTTCTGAACTATCCTCAGAAGAAAAACAAATAGTAGACAGTATGCTGGCTTCCTTCCAAGGATCTCCCAAAATGGCCAAACATATGGAGCTGTTAATGAAAAAAGGTTCCATGTATAAGGTTTACAATCATCACCTGCTTTTTCATGGCTGTATTCCCTTGAAACCTTCTGGGGAATTTCAACCTCTGCTTCTTCATCAAGCCCAGTATGCGGGGAAAGAATTACTAGACTTTTTCGAATATCATATACGCTTTGCGGCAAAAAACAAAGAAGTTGGGGACGACCTTTCAACGGATTTAGTATGGTATTGCTGGCGAGGGCAATTATCTCCTCTCTTTGGGAAGAATAAGATGACGACCTTTGAACGGTATTTTATTGAGGAGGCAGAAACGCATAAGGAAATAGAAAATGAGTATTTTAGCTATCGCAATTCAAAAAAGATTTGCCAATTAATTTTAGAGGAATTTGGTCTTGAAGCCAAGGTATCTCGCATTGTGAATGGACATACACCAGTGAAGACAGGAAAGGGGGAATCGCCCATTCGGGGTGAAGGACTACTCTTTGTCATTGATGGGGGTCTTTGCGAAGCATATCAAAAGAAGACAGGTACAGCAGGCTATTCACTCCTTAATAATTCCTATGGTTTTCAACTGGTAACCCATCAGCCCTTCCAAGACATTCAAAAGGTAGTAGATTCGCCATTTGAGCAAACTTCCTTGAAGAGGGTTATTGAAGACCTGGAGGACCGTACTCTCATCCAATCCACCACCATCGGTCAGAACTTACTGGAACAACAGCAAGAACTGATCCAATTGCTCCATGAATTTTATGATGGGTGAGATCATTCATAAAAGGAAACAACTAAATCATAAATAGCTTCTTTATAAAGATAGCTGAGATTTATAGAAGTCATTTAATTCTAGTAAACACTTAAAAGAATTTTTTAAAAGAAAATTCGTTTTCAAAGCGCAAAAATGCTTGTCTTTGTCTGATAGAAGTGATATACTAAGAGAGTTGACTATGCACATGCCTGTGCAACCGCTCGATCATCGTTGCTCATTTTCATGAGAATAAGTGGTTCGTCCCACGATGCTAGGCGAGTCTTCACAAAAATACGGGGAAACCCAAAAATACATAGGAGGTGCATAATGAGCACATACGCAATCATTAAAACTGGCGGAAAACAAGTTAAAGTTGAAGTTGGTCAAGCAGTCTACGTTGAAAAATTGAACGTTGAAGCTGGTCAAGAAGTTACATTTAACGAAGTTGTTCTTGTTGGTGGTGAAAACACTGTTGTCGGAACTCCACTTGTTTCAGGAGCTACTGTTGTTGGAACTGTTGAAAAACAAGGAAAACAAAAGAAAGTTGTTACTTACAAGTACAAACCTAAAAAAGGTAGCCACCGTAAACAAGGTCACCGTCAACCTTACACTAAAGTTGTCATCAACGCAATCAACGCTTAATTTTTAGGAGAACACATGATACAAGCAGTCTTTGAACGAGCCGAAGATGGCGAGCTGAGGAGTGCAGAAATCACTGGGCACGCTGGAAGTGGCGAATACGGCTTTGATGTCGTGTGTGCATCGGTTTCTACGCTTGCCATTAACTTTGTCAACTCTGTTGAGAAATTTGCAGGCTATGAACCGGAACTAGAATTAAACGAAGAAGAGGGTGGTTTCATGCGGGTCACAATCCCGACAGACATTCCACCTCATCAAAGAGAAATGACCCAACTATTCTTTGAATCATTTTTCTTAGGGATGGCAAACTTATCGGAGAACTCATCTGAGTTCATCCAAACAAGAGTTATCACAGAAAACTAACATGGAGGAAAACAATTATGTTGAAATTGAATCTTGCTAACTTGCAACTTTTCGCCCACAAAAAAGGTGGAGGTTCTACATCAAACGGACGTGATTCACAAGCAAAACGTCTTGGAGCTAAAGCAGCTGATGGACAAACTGTAACAGGTGGATCTATCCTTTACCGTCAACGTGGTACTCACATCTACCCAGGTGTGAACGTTGGACGTGGTGGAGACGATACTTTGTTCGCAAAAGTTGAAGGCGTAGTACGCTTCGAACGCAAAGGTCGCGATAAAAAACAAGTTTCTGTTTACCCAATCGCAAAATAAAAAGGTTCAGTGAACTTTTTTATTCCGAGCCTTGAAATAAAAAGGTAAGGATGCTTTAAATAGCATAAAATAAGGCTTTCCGAATATATCGGAGAGCTTTTTTCATTGTTTTTGATAGAATTATTTGTTTAAGTCTGTTAATATAATGTTTGATTTTGTGTTTTTTAAAAAATGTAGTATAATAGAGACAAATATAGCAGGAATGGAAGTAGTACCATGAAAGATAGCAGACATGTTGAAATTCTTCAGGAACTGGATCGAAAAAGTGTGGTATCAGTCAAAGAACTCAAGGAACTCTTTGGGGTGACAGACATGACCATTCGTCGCGATCTGATCGATCTTGAAAAACAAGGTCTTTTAGTTCGTGTACATGGTGGAGCCCACAAAAAGGTAAAAGATAGCTTGTTAGAGGCTTCTCACAGTGAGAAAAATCTCATCAATATTGATGAGAAACGAACCATTGCAAAAAAATGTGCAGAGTTGATCGAAAATGGGGATACCGTCTTTATTGGGTCTGGTACGACAACAGATTTTATCGGGGACTATTTAGAAGGAAAGGAAATCAGTATTGTCACCAATTCCCTCCCCATTTTTGAAAAGCTAAAGGATTTTCCAAATTATGACTTGATCTTAGTTGGTGGTCGCTACCGAGTGAAGACACAAACTTTTGTAGGTCAATTTGCTAATAAACTCTTGAAAGAAATCAAGGTTTCTAAAGCTTTCATCGGGGTCAATGGCATCGATGGGCATCATGTTTCCACAGCCAATGAAGAAGAAGGAAATGGTAATGCCATTATTCTAAACAATGCAATTGAGAAATATGTGGTTGCTGATAACAGTAAGTTTGATAGCTATTCTTTCTATAGTTTCTATCGAGTGGAAGACCTGAATGCCATTATTACTGATGATAGTATTCCAAAGAAGATCAAAGACAAATATGCCTTGTATACGAAAATCATATAAAACAAAATATGGTGTATTTATTATTAAAAAATGTTCAAAAACAAACAATTTAATGTTGACTTTCGTTCGAAATAGGTGTAATATAATATCAAAAGTAAGAAAATGTTTCTTTGTGAAAAAATAACAACAGAAATATTGACGAAGCGAATAAAAGGAGGACAGGACATGTCTATTGTACTTGGTGCAGATGCTGCAGGATTAAGATTAAAAGATCTCGTAAAAGACTTTCTTTTAAAAGAGAGTTTCGATGTTGTGGATGTAAGCACAGATGGTCAAGATTTTGTTGATGTGACATTGGCAGTTGCGAGCGAAGTGAACAAAAGCGATCAAAATCTTGGAATCGTGATTGATGCTTATGGAGCTGGTCCGTTTATGGTTGCGACTAAAATCAAAGGAATGGTGGCAGCAGAAGTTTCAGATGAACGTTCTGCTTATATGACTCGCGGCCACAACAATTCTCGAATGATTACCATGGGAGCTGAAATTGTTGGGGATGAATTGGCGAAGAACATTGCCAAAGGCTTCGTCAATGGTAAATACGACGGAGGTCGTCACCAGATCCGTGTCGATATGTTGAATAAGATGTGCTAATGAGAGGAGAATTCAAATGAGAATTGCAATTGGTTGTGATCACATTGTGACAAATGAAAAAATGGCTGTTTCTGATTTTTTGAAATCAAAAGGATATGAAGTGCTCGATTTTGGAACCTATGACCATACGCGGACACACTATCCCATCTATGGTAAAAAAGTAGGAGAAGCCGTAGCAAGTGGCCAAGCAGATCTTGGTGTTTGTATCTGTGGTACTGGTGTTGGGATTAACAATGCTGTTAACAAAGTACCTGGTGTCCGTTCTGCCTTGGTACGCGATATGACAACTGCTCTTTATGCAAAAGAAGAATTGAACGCGAATGTCATCGGGTTTGGTGGTAAAATTACGGGTGAATTACTCATGTGCGATATCATTGAAGCATTCATCCACGCTGAATACAAACCAACTGAAGAAAATAAAAAATTGATCGCTAAGATCCAACATGTGGAAAGCCATAATGCTCATCAAGCGGATGCTGATTTCTTTGCAGAATTCCTTGAAAAATGGGACCGTGGTGAATACCACGACTAAGAGAAGAGGTGACGTATGATATTAACGGTCACGATGAACCCTTCGATTGATATTTCTTATCCTTTGGATGTACTCCAGTTGGATACAGTCAATCGTGTGGCTGAGGTGAGTAAGACAGCTGGTGGGAAAGGTCTTAACGTTACTCGTGTACTTTCTGAGATAAAGGATCCAGTGGCAGCGACTGGCCTACTTGGTGGTCGAACGGGGCAATTCATTCTCGATCATTTAGGAGAAGGGATAGAGGAACGTTTCTTTGAAATTGCTGGAGATACACGTAATTGTATCGCCATCCTTCACGAAGGCAAGCAAACAGAAATCTTAGAAAAAGGTCCAACCATTTCTGAGAAAGAAGGGCAAGACTTTCTCGACCATTATCGTCACTTGGTTGACCAAGTAGAGGTTGTTGCCATCTCTGGAAGTCTTCCTGCTGGTTTACCAGTGGACTACTATGCTAGCCTTGTCAAGATTGCAAAGGATGCTGGGAAACCAGTCGTACTCGATTGCTCGGGAGCTTCTTTAGAAGCTGCCATTCAAGAAGCTGTCAAGCCTACGGTCATTAAACCAAACAATGAAGAATTATCACAGTTGTTAGGAAAAGAAGTGAGTAAGAATGTGGAAGATTTAAAAGAAGTTCTTCAGGATTCTCTCTTTGATGGCATCGAGTGGGTAATTGTCTCCCTTGGTGCAAATGGCGCTTTCGCTAAGCATGGGGATGTCTTCTATAAGGTAGATATTCCTAAGATCGATGTCGTCAATCCAGTCGGATCTGGTGATTCGACTGTTGCAGGGATTGCATCTGGTCTCTATCATCATGAGAGTGACGCAGACTTGCTCAAGAAAGCAAATGTTCTTGGAATGTTAAATGCGCAAGAAGCACAAACAGGACATGTCAACATGGGGCACTATGATGCCTTGTATCAACAATTAATCGTAAAAGAGGTATAAAATGGTATTAACAGAACAAAAACGCAACTATTTGGAACGTCTTAGTACAAAAGACGGTGTCATTTCAGCTTTGGCCTTCGACCAACGTGGGGCTTTGAAACGCTTGATGGCCAAATACCAAGACACTGAGCCAACTGTAGCACAAATGGAAGAATTGAAAGTCCTTGTAGCAGATGAATTGACAAAATATGCTTCATCTATGTTGTTGGACCCAGAATATGGTTTGCCAGCTACGAAAGCCTTGGACAAAGATGCTGGTCTCTTACTTGCCTATGAAAAAACAGGTTACGATACATCAAGCACAAAGCGTCTACCAGACTGCCTCAACCTTTGGTCAGCAAAACGCATCAAAGAACAAGGCGCAGATGCTGTGAAATTCTTGCTCTACTATGATGTAGACAGTGCAGATGAACTCAACCAAGAAAAACAAGCTTATATTGAACGCATCGGTTCTGAATGTGCTGCAGAAGATATTCCATTCTTCCTTGAAATCTTGGCTTATGATGAAGGAATTGCGGATGCTGCGTCAGCTGAATATGCGAAAGTGAAACCTCGTAAGGTGATTGAGGCTATGAAAGTCTTCTCAGATCCTCGTTTCAATATCGATGTCTTGAAAGTGGAAGTTCCAGTTAATGTGAACTTCGTGGAAGGATTTGGAGAAGGAGAAGTAGTCTATAGTCGTGAAGAAGCAGCTGCTTTCTTCAAAGAACAAGAAGAAGCAACTAACCTTCCATACATCTATCTCAGTGCTGGTGTATCTGCAAAACTCTTCCAAGAAACCTTGGAATTTGCGCATGAGTCTGGTGCTAACTTCAACGGTGTTCTTTGTGGACGTGCGACATGGGCAGGTTCAGTAGAAGCCTACATCAAAGATGGAGAAGCAGCTGCTCGTGAATGGCTTCGTACAGAAGGTCGACAAAATATTGAAGAATTAAATGACGTCTTGGCTAAAGTAGCGACACCTTGGACAGAACGCGTATAAGATTCAAATGATGATTGCCTCCTAAAGCAACAGTTAGAGAGTGGGACAGAAATCGGTAATTCGTTAGAATTCTATTTCGTCGTCCCACCTCCGCACAGTTGAGTAGGGCTGTAAAAGCTGATGAAATCAGCGTAGTAGAGCCCACTCAACCACTGCGTCTTGCTCGACAATCCAAAGATGATTGAGAGGCTAGGACTTTTGTCCCAGCCTCTTCATTATTTTAAGGTCTTGTTTCTTTTTTATAAAAAAATGTTTAAAAATTTTCGCTGTAAGGGTTTACAAAACAAAAAGCTTATGATAGAATAAGTTTATAAAGTTGAATAGCAGTGAGCGTTACTAAGTTAGATTAGGCGTGACCACAAGTAGACTGAACAATTAGTGTAGGCTAATTTTTTCAGTTGCTTCGTGGTCATTTTTATTTGCTTTTAACAAATTTTACAAAGGAGAGCCTCATGTATCGTATTATCCATCCAATGAACAATAATGTTGCTTTGGTTCAAAATGAACTACAACAAGAGTTAATTGTTGTTGGGAGTGGGATTGCTTTTGGGAAAAAGAAAAATGATCTAGTAGCTGATGATAAGGTCGAAAAAGTATTTCGTTTAAACACGGATGAGTCAAGAGAAAACTTTATGGCCCTTCTAAAGGATGTTCCTCTTGATTTCATCACAACCACTTATGAAGTGATTGATACCTTGTCTAAGAAATATGCCTATCCTGTTCAAGAATATATCTATGTGACATTAACAGATCACATCTTTTGTTCTTACCAGGCAGTTCAACAGGGAAGATACAAACACAGTGACCTTCCTGATGCGTCTGCTATGCATCCAATTCCCTATAAAATCGCAAAAGAAGCGATTGAGATCTTTCGAAAGCGACTCTTGGATCAATTTCCTGACGATGAAGTGAATCGCATCGCTTATCATTTCATTAATGCACAAGGGGAAATGATTCATGAGCAAGATCCAGATGTCCAGGACCGACAAGTTATTTTGAAAGCTGTAGAAGAAAAACTAGCTCAAAATGGATTGAAACGGAAAGAAGAAAACAGTCATTTCTATGATCGCTTTATGATCCATCTCAATTATTTCCTAGATTCGCTAGATAAGGGAAGAGAAGATCCAGAAGGTTTGAGCGAGATGGAACAACTGATCCAGCTAAGTTATCCAAAGGCTTATGAGATTAGTCATCAAATCTACCAAACCATCGCTGAACAGACAGGAGCCAAGATATCTCCTAATGAAAGAGTCTATTTAGCCCTTCATATTCAACGTCTATTATAAAAATTTTCAAAAGGTATCATAAGGAGGAACCAACATGAATAAAGAAGAAGTCCAATTACTTGGGTTTGAAATTGTCGCTTATGCCGGTGACGCTCGATCAAAATTAGTGGAAGCCTTAAAAGCTGCTGAAAATGGTGATTTTGCTAAAGCAGAATCCTTAGTAGAAGAAGCAGGGTCTTGTATCGCTGAGGCTCACAAATCTCAAACGACCATGCTAGCGCATGAAGCAGCAGGAGAAGAAATCCCCTATAGCATTACCATGATGCATGGTCAAGACCATCTCATGACAACGATCTTATTAAAAGACGTGATTCACCATCTGATTGAACTATATAAAAGAGGAGCAAAATAATGAATAAACTGATTGAACTGATTGAAAAAGGGAAACCATTCTTTGAAAAGATTTCTCGAAACAAATATTTGCGAGCGATTCGGGATGGTTTCATTGCAGGGATGCCTGTAATCTTATTCTCATCTATCTTCATCCTAATTGCGTATGTACCAAACGCTTGGGGATTCCATTGGTCTAAAGATATTGAAACTCTCTTGATGACTCCATATAGCTATTCTATGGGCATCTTGGCCTTCTTCGTTGGTGGGACAACGGCTAAGGCTTTGACTGATTCAATGAACCGTGACCTCCCAGCAACCAACCAAATCAACTTCATTTCTACAATGTTGGCTTCTATGGTTGGCTTCTTGCTCATGGCTGCTGAACCTGCTAAAGATGGCGGATTCTTAACAGCATTCATGGGGACTAAAGGGTTGCTAACAGCCTTTATTGCAGCCTTTGTTACAGTTAATGTTTATAAGGTCTGTGTGAAAAACAATGTGACGATTCGCATGCCGGACGAGGTTCCACCAAATATTTCACAAGTATTTAAAGACTTGATTCCATTTACAGTTTCAATTGTTCTCTTGTATGCACTTGAATTAGTTGTGAAAGCAAGCCTTCATGTAACAGTTGCTGAATCAATCGGTACTCTTCTTGCACCACTATTCTCAGCTGCAGACGGATACCTCGGTATTACTTTCATCTTTGGTGCTTATGCCTTCTTCTGGTTTATTGGTATTCACGGCCCATCTATCGTTGAGCCTGTGATTGCAGCGATCACTTATGCAAATGCCGAAGTCAACTTGAACCTCCTTCAACAAGGTATGCACGCTGATAAGATCCTTACATCTGGTACACAAATGTTCATCGTCACTATGGGTGGTACAGGAGCAACTCTTGTGGTTCCATTCATGTTTATGTGGTTGTGTAAATCGAAACGAAATCGTGCTATTGGACGCGCTTCAGTAGTTCCTACATTCTTCGGTGTAAACGAACCAATCTTGTTTGGTGCACCACTTGTTTTGAACCCAATCTTCTTTATCCCATTCATCTTTGCACCAATTGCAAACGTATGGATCTTTAAGTTCTTTATTGAAACACTTGGCATGAACTCATTTACTGCCAACCTTCCATGGACTACACCAGGACCTCTTGGTATTGTTCTTGGTACAAACTTCCAGTTCTTATCATTCGCTCTTGCAGCATTGTTAATTGTAGTAGATATTGCTATCTACTATCCATTCCTCAAGGTTTATGATGAACAAATTCTTGAAGAAGAACGTTCAGGTAAAGCTAATGATGAATTAAAAGAAAAAGTAGCTGCAAACTTTAACACTGCAAAAGCAGATGCGATTCTTGAAAAAGCTGGTGTTGAAGGTGAACCAGTTCAAAACAATATCACAAAAGAAACTAACGTATTGGTTCTTTGTGCCGGTGGTGGAACTAGTGGACTTCTTGCCAACGCTTTGAATAAAGCTGCTGCAGAATACAATGTTCCTGTGAAGGCTGCTGCTGGTGGTTACGGTGCTCACCGTGAAATGTTGCCAGAATTTGACCTTGTTATTCTTGCTCCTCAAGTAGCTTCAAACTATGAAGATATGAAGGCTGAAACAGATAAACTTGGAATCAAATTGGCTAAGACTGAAGGAGCTCAATACATCAAGTTGACTCGTGATGGTAAAGGCGCTCTTGCATTCGTTCAAGAACAATTTCAATAATAAATACATTTACTGTTGATTAAAGTGAGATGGAGAAGGATTGCTCACTGACTCCTCTCCATCTTGCTTTATTTTTATTTTATGATTGAGAAGGGGAAACTTATGTCAAAAACATTACCTAAAGATTTTATTTTCGGTGGCGCAACAGCAGCTTACCAGGCAGAAGGTGCGACTCATACTGACGGAAAAGGACCAGTTGCATGGGATAAATATTTAGCAGACAACTATTGGTATACTGCTGAACCAGCGAGTGATTTCTACCATAAATATCCAGTAGACTTACAGTTGGCGGAAGAATATGGCGTAAACGGAATTCGTATTTCTATTGCTTGGTCACGTATTTTCCCAACTGGCTATGGTGAAGTCAATCCAAAAGGGGTAGAATTCTATCATAAGTTATTTGCAGAATGTCATAAACGTCATGTAGAACCATTCGTAACTCTTCACCACTTTGATACTCCTGAAGCTCTTCACTCAAATGGAGACTTCTTAAATCGTGAAAATATCGAACACTTTGTAGATTATGCTGCTTTCTGTTTTGAAGAATTCCCAGAAGTCAACTATTGGACAACCTTTAATGAAATTGGCCCAATCGGTGATGGTCAATACTTAGTCGGTAAATTCCCACCAGGTATTCAGTATGACCTTGCCAAAGTTTTCCAATCACACCACAATATGATGGTTTCGCATGCGCGTGCTGTGAAATTGTATAAAGACAAAGGTTATAAAGGCGAAATCGGGGTCGTTCACGCCCTTCCAACTAAGTATCCATTGGATCCTAAAAATCCAGCTGACGTTCGGGCGGCTGAATTGGAAGATATCATCCATAACAAGTTTATTCTAGATGCAACCTACCTTGGA
This sequence comes from Streptococcus sp. OMI750, assembly GCF_047463895.1. Classification (NCBI taxonomy): domain Bacteria; kingdom Bacillati; phylum Bacillota; class Bacilli; order Lactobacillales; family Streptococcaceae; genus Streptococcus; species Streptococcus sp. OMI750. The sequence goes on along the minus strand of NZ_JASHCZ010000001.1, from coordinate 830,160 downwards.
CACTACTCAGATGCAACCATGGAAGGGGTAAACCACATCTTATCCGTCAATGGTGGTAGCTTGGATCTTCGGGACGAAGACTTTGCAGCACTTGAAGCAGCTAAAGATTTGAACGACTTCCTTGGAATTAACTACTACATGAGTGACTGGATGGAAGCCTTTGATGGCGAAACTGAAATCATCCACAATGGTAAAGGGGAAAAAGGAAGCTCTAAGTACCAAATCAAAGGTGTTGGACGTCGTGTGGCTCCTGACTATGTCCCTCGGACAGATTGGGACTGGATCATCTATCCGCAAGGCTTGTATGACCAAATCATGCGCGTCAAGAAAGATTATCCAAACTACAAGAAGATCTACATCACTGAAAACGGACTGGGATACAAAGATGAATTTGTGGACAACACAGTTTACGATGATGGCCGGATTGATTATGTGAAACAACACTTGGAAGTCTTGTCGGATGCGATTGCTGATGGTGCAAACGTCAAGGGCTACTTCATCTGGTCACTCATGGACGTCTTCTCATGGTCTAATGGTTATGAAAAACGTTACGGACTCTTCTACGTTGATTTCGATACACAAGAACGTTATCCTAAGAAATCGGCTCATTGGTACAAGAAATTAGCTGAAACTCAAGTAATTGAATAAGTATCAACTGGAACTGTTTTAGTTCCAGTTTTTTTATTTTCACTTGATGAAGGTCTCTTAAACCCATCTCTTCTTTCAGCCCCTAATTTATGGTATAATAGATCGATACTGTAATAAGGAAAATAGAATGAATATACAACAATTACGATATGTAGTGGCGATTGCCAATAGTGGTACTTTTCGTGAAGCTGCTGAAAAAATGTATGTGAGTCAGCCGAGCTTGTCCATATCCGTCAGAGATCTGGAAAAAGAACTGGGCTTTAAGATTTTTCGTCGGACCAGTTCTGGGACTTTTTTGACCCGTCGAGGAATGGAATTTTATGAAAAAGCGCAGGATGTGGTCAAAGGGTTTGATATTTTTCAAAATCAATATGCTAGTCCTGAAGAAGAGAAGAATGAATTCTCCATTTCTAGTCAACACTATGACTTCTTGCCACCATTGATAACGGAATTCTCGATCCGCTATCCGGAAAATAAAAACTTCCGCATCTTTGAGTCAACGACGGTCCAAATTTTGGATGAAGTGGCTCAAGGGCATAGTGAGTTGGGGATTATTTATCTCAACCGTCAAAATACCAAGGGGATTATGCAACGGGTTGATAAATTAGGGCTTGAAGTGGTGGATTTGATTCCTTTTCAGACTCATATTTACCTTCGCAAGGGACACCCTCTGGCTAAGAAGAAAAAACTGGTCATGGAAGATCTAGCTCAGTTGCCAACTGTTCGCTTTACCCAAGAAAAAGATGAGTATCTCTATTATTCAGAGAATTTTGTCGATACCAGTTCGAGCTCCCAAATGTTCAATGTAACCGACCGGGCTACCTTGAATGGGATCTTGGAGCGGACAGATGCTTATGCGACAGGATCAGGCTTTTTAGATAGCCAGTCAGTGAATGGCATTACCGTGATTCCTTTAGAAGACAACTTGGACAATAAAATGGTCTATGTCAAACGCGAAGAGATGGATCTCTCCCCTGTAGCAGAGAAGTTTGTCACGGTCATGGTAGAGTATTTTGATCAAAAGAGGTAAGAAATGAAGAGAAAAACAATGGTTCCGGTAGCAATCGTGCTATTGGTCCTACTGGATCAGTTGGTCAAATGGTATGTAGTCAAGAACATTCCACTGGGTGTCATCAAATCCTTTGTCCCCCATGTGGTCAGCCTGACCTATCTTCAAAATACAGGTGCAGCCTTTTCGCTTCTTGAAAATCAGCAATGGTTCTTTACCATCATCACGCTCCTAGTGATGGCGGGAGCCTTTTACTATCTTTATAAGCACCTCAAGGGGTCGCTTTGGATGGTGACGGGCTTGACCTTGGTGATTGCAGGTGGCTTGGGGAATTTTATCGATCGCCTGCGTCAGGGCTTTGTGGTCGATATGTTCCACCTGGATTTTATGAATTTTGCCATTTTTAATGTGGCGGATAGCTATTTGACAGTTGGAGTTTTCTTGCTCCTGATCCTGATGTTGAAAGAGGAAATGCATGGAAATTAAAATCGAAGTAGCCGGTGCGCGACTGGATAAGGCTTTGGCAGATTTGACTCCCTTGTCACGAGCTGTAGCCAATGAGCAGATCAAAGAAGGAAAAGTTCTGGTCAATGGAACTGTGAAAAAGGCTAAGTATACGGTCAAACAAGGAGACATCATCCAGTATGAAGTCCCAGAAGTGGAAGAGGTCAGCTATGAAGCAGAAGATCTGCCCTTAGACATTGTCTATGAGGACCGGGATGTCGTCGTCGTCAATAAACCCCAAGGTATGGTCGTTCACCCCAGTGCCGGCCACACCAGTGGAACCTTGGTCAATGCCCTTTTATACCATGTCAAAGACCTTTCAGGAATCAATGGGGAATTGCGTCCAGGAATCGTCCACCGGATTGACAAAGACACGTCAGGCCTCTTGATGGTCGCAAAAAATGACCAAGCCCACGTCGCCTTAGCAGAGGAGTTGAAAGACAAAAAATCTCTCCGGAAGTATTGGGCCATTGTCCATGGTAATCTTCCGAATGATCGGGGCATGATCGAAGCACCAATTGGTCGCAGTGAAAAGGACCGAAAAAAACAGGCGGTGACGGCTAAAGGAAAACCTGCTGTGACCCGTTTTCAAGTCTTGGAACGCTTTGGGGATTACACGCTGGTAGAGTTGCAACTGGAGACCGGTCGGACCCACCAAATTCGGGTGCACATGGCCTATATTGGCCATCCAGTAGCTGGAGATCCTGCTTATGGTCCTAAGAAGACACTTAAAGGACAAGGGCAGTTTCTTCATGCACGAACACTTGGCTTTACTCACCCTCGCACAGGAGAGACTTTGGAATTTACAGCAGAAGTGCCAGCAATCTTTGAGAAAACGCTGGAAGACATTCGAAAAGGATAATGAAGATGACTGAATGGAGATTCAGTCACTTTCATTACATACGAAATAAATAGTATTAGAAAGAAACATAGAGATGAAAGCAAAACGAATCGTCTTTAAAGTAGGGACCTCGTCTTTGACCAATCCCGATGGGAGTCTCTCCAGACAGAAGGTCAAGGTCATTACCCAGCAGTTGGCTTCTCTTACACGAATCGGGTTATGAGTTGATCTTGGTCTCATCGGGGGCGGTTGCTGCTGGGTTTGGTGCCCTTGGTTTTAAGAAACGGCCGACTAAGGTGGCAGACAAGCAAGCCTCTGCGGCAGTTGGTCAAGGCTTATTGATGGAAGAATATACCTCTAATCTTCTTTTACGCAACATTGTTTCTGCACAAATTTTATTAACCCAGGATGACTTTGCGGATCAACGTCGCTATAAGAATGCCCACCAGGCCCTTTCTGTCTTACTCAACCGTGGGGCCATTCCGATTATCAATGAAAATGATACGGTCTCTATCGCTGAGCTAAAAGTTGGTGACAATGATACCTTGAGTGCGCAGGTTGCAGCCATGGCCCAAGCGGATCTTTTGGTGCTGTTGACGGATGTCGATGGCCTCTATACAGCCAATCCTTCTCAGGATCCAACAGCCAAGCGTTTGGAGCGGATCGAGCACATTTCTCGCGAGATGATCGAGATGGCTGGAGGTGCGGGTAGTAGCAATGGAACTGGCGGAATGCTGACCAAACTCAAGGCAGCCACCCTTGCGACCGAGTCAGGGGTTCCTGTCTATATTTGCTCGTCTCTTAAGTCCGATGCCTTGATCGAAGCGGCGCAAGAGCAAGCAGATGGCAGTTACTTCCTTGCAGAGGATAAGGGCTTGAAAACCCAGAAGCAATGGCTAGCCTTTTATGCAGAAAGTAAAGGAGCTCTTTGGGTGGATGCTGGAGCGGCTGAGGCCTTGTTGCAATACGGAAAGAGCTTATTAATTTCTGGAGTGACCAAGGCAGAAGGGGATTTTTCTTATCAAGACATCGTCAGCGTTTATCATCAAGAGTCAGGACAATTACTAGGGAAAGGGAAAGTTCGTCTCGGCCAGTCGGCTGTGCGGGATATGCTCCAATCTAAAAAAGCCAAGGGAATCCTCATTCACCGGGATGATTGGATCTCGGTAACTCCCGAGATTGACCTACTCTTTACAGAATTCTAGAGGAAAACGTATGGGAACAACACAAGAACAATTAGCCTTAGCGAGATCAGCTAAGAAAAGCATCAATACGGCCAGTACAGCTCTTAAAAATCAGGCCTTAGAAGCTATGGCCAGCCAACTTCTGAAAGCGACGGAAGCCATTTTAGCAGCCAATCAAATCGATATGGAAGCAGCACGCGGGAAGATCTCTGAAGTCATGCTCGATCGCCTCTTTCTTGATCAAGAGCGGATTGAAGGGATGGCACAAGGTATCCGTGCTTTAATCGATCTACCAGATCCGATTGGGGAAGTGCTGGATACTGAAGTTTTGGAAAATGGCCTTGAAATCCAGAAGGTTCGAGTCGCTATGGGCGTCATTGGGATCATTTATGAAAGCCGTCCAAATGTGACGTCGGATGCTGCGGCACTTGCCATCAAGAGTGGAAATGCAGTGGTTCTTCGTACTGGAAAGGATGCCTTTCATTCTGCCCAAGCGATCGTGACCTCACTCAAGAGTGGGTTGGAAGAAGCCGGACTCAATCCAGACCTTCTCCAATTGATCCAAGATACGAGTCGAGCTTCCAGCCTTGCTATGATGAAGGCCAAGGGCTACCTGGACTTGCTTATTCCACGTGGTGGTGCTGGCTTAATCCAAGCAGTGGTTGAAAATGCCATTGTCCCCGTGATTGAGACAGGAACTGGCATTGTTCATGTCTATGTGGACAAGGGGGCTGATTTCCAGAAAGCCCTAGCAATTATCGAAAATGCTAAGACCAGTCGCCCCTCTGTCTGCAATGCTATGGAGGTCTTGTTGGTCGATCAGGCGATCGCGTCTGATTTCTTGCCCTTGGTCAAAGAGCGCTTAGTGGATGAGCAGGAAAGATCGGTTGAGTTGCGTCTAGATGAGGACGCACAGGCTATCATTTCGGGGACAGCGGCGCAAGAGCAGGATTTTGATACTGAATTTTTGGATTATATATTAGCCATCAAGGTTGTTGATGGAGTCGAGGAAGCGGTGGACCACATTGAAGCTCATAGCACCCATCATTCGGATGCCATTGTGACTGAAAATCCTGATACAGCCGCTTACTTCACCAAGCAAGTAGATTCAGCCGCCGTTTATGTCAATGCTTCTACACGCTTTACAGACGGGGGTCAATTTGGCCTAGGTTGTGAAATGGGGATCTCGACCCAAAAACTCCATGCGCGTGGACCGATGGGACTGCGGGAGATGACCAGTTACAAGTATATCGTCAGTGGAAATGGTCAAGTGAGGTAAGTCATGAAAGTAGCATTTATCGGTCTTGGAAACATGGGAGCTAGTCTGGCCAAAGCAGTCGCAAAAGAAGTGGCTGCCACAGACTTGCTCTTGGTTAATCGTTCCCCACAAAAGGTGCAAGAGTTTATCAGCCAGTATGGGGGAACGGCGTCTGATCTTGAACAAGTCTTTCAAGAGGCGGAGGTCATCTTCTTAGGGGTCAAACCCTATCAGATTTGCCCTTTACTTGAAGAGTACCAGGACATTTTGGGCCAACGTTCCAATCTCCTGTTGGTTTCTATGGCAGCAGGTCTGGAATTGGAGCAAATGGCAAGTGTAGTTAAAAATGACCGCATGGGGCTCATCCGCATCATGCCTAATACGCCCGTTGCCATTGGGCAAGGGGTCATCAGTATGGCCCGCTCCCAAGCAGTGACAGACCAGCAAGTAGCCCAAGTCAACCAGCTCTTAGCAGGAGCAGGGGCCCTCTATGAAATCGAAGAAAAATTGATGGATCCTGCAACGGCTATCGCAGGCTGTGGTCCAGCCTTTGTTTATCAGATGATCGAAGCCATGGCAGATGCGGGAGTAGCCTTGGGACTTTCACGAGAGCAAGCCTTGCAGATGGCGGCCCAGACTTTCAAAGGAGCTAGCCAAATGGTCCTAGAGACAGGCGAGCATCCAGCCTGCTTACGAGATGCAGTTTGTAGCCCAGGTGGCTCTACCATCGCAGGAGTCAACCGCTTAGAACAAGTCGGCTTACGAGGCGACATTATTGCAGGAGTGGAAGCGGCCTACAAACGCACCCAAGAAATGGGACAAGAGGCAGGGCGAAATTAGATAAAATAATTGGTCAAAACCAAGTTTGGAGAACGTTGACAAACTGTTCTTTCATCCAAATCTAACAAATCAAGAATTATCCAATCCTCTATTGAAACTTTCCACCGTGAGAAAGAGTGCCTGAAACTTAATGGTTTCAGGCACTCGGAATTATTGAGACCTTAGGCTCAATAATTAGTCATGGAACTTCTATGAAGTTCGCTGATGTCCGTTCTCACCTAAGGAAAGTTTCTAAGGGGACTTTATTTTCAATGTAAAAGATTGGTTTTGGCCAATCTTTTTTACGTTAGAGCGACTCTATTTCTACCAAACCATTTTCCGTCAGACGATAGATTTTTTGGCAGACTTCTTTGAGGAAGGTCCGATCGTGGGAGACTGTAACCAGTCCGCCTGGGTAGTCTGCGAATAGGCGACGAATTTCTGGTTGGGAAGTGGGGGAAAAATTGCGAGTAGGCTCGTCCAAGAGCAGAAACTGGGGACTTGTAAGCACTAATTGAAGGAGAAAGAGTTTGCCTTGCTGGCCACCAGAAAGTTCAGAGATAGGATGGTGCATTTCAGAATAAGTAAAGTTGAGGGAGGCTAAATGCAATTGAATGGTATTGATTTCTTCGCGATCGCCTGAATGCTGCAGAAATTGAACGGGTGTCTGAGTTAGAGGGAGGCGTTCAGTGTAATCTTGAGGCATATAGGCAGTTCGGATACTCTTATTCTCTTGTAAAAGATCCCAGATCATTTTTAGGAAAGTGGATTTCCCAACACCGTTGGAACCGATAATCCCTATCTTATCCTGCCCTTGAAGTGTGAGGGAGAGGTTCTTGACTAGGACACGATCCCCAATTGCGAGCTCTTCCTGATCTAAGAGAAGGACTCTTTTTTGAGGAGACAAGGGAGTGAGGGAAGGGAAATGCAGATTAATGATTTCCTCATCATAGGGTTGGGAAGTCATGGATTGGAATTCTCGCTCGTAGCGCTTTTCTTGTGAGAGGAGGGACTTCATTTTTTTTGCCAGGAGACGTCCAGCAGTGCTATCCTTGGTATTTCGTAAGGAAATTTCGACTTGCTGACGGACGCGACGGTGCTTCTCCATTGTTTTTTGGTAGGCTCGTTGATCGTTGGCCGCTTGCTGAGACTGTTGCTTAAATTGTTGTTCCCTCTGGCTACTGTAGTCTTGATAGCCTAGGTGCTCTACGATGGTTTCAGCTTCCTTGCGGTGTTTGATCTGTCTGAGGTGTATGATGGTATCCGCCGTCTGAGTCAAAAAATCCTCATGATGGGAAATAAATATGATGGTTTGAGGACTCGTTTGGATCATCTGCTGGAGCCAATCCAAGGTCTCCAAATCCAGATCATTTGAAGGTTCATCTAAAAATAGCAATTCATGAGGACAACAAAGTTCGTGAAGCAGTTGGACCTTGAGGGCTTCTCCTCCAGATAGACTTCCGATAGTTTGATCGCTTGCAAAGCGGTCGCTATCAAAATGCAATTGATCAGCCAGTCTGTAGAGGCTGGCATAGTCTAGCTCGTCTTCTCCAAAAAAATATTCTTCCAAGCTTTTTTCTTTCAATGCTTCCGGCAAAGACTGGGGAATATAGGCATAGGAGTGAAAGTGAGTGGTGATTTCTCCTTCCATGGTCAGATAATCTGGTAGAGATTTTGGGGACATAAGGACATGAAGCAAGGAAGATTTTCCATTTCCTTCTTCGCCAATAATGGCAACTTTTTCCCCTTCATGAATAGTCAGGGATAGATCTCGAACCAGATCTCGTAAATCTTTTGTATGTCGGATAGTGAGGTGGGATAGTTTTAGCATAAGATTCCTTTCTACTGGGACAAAAAACAGCTCTACCTATTTAGTAGAGCTGTATTCATGTGGAACCCAAGCAGAAAAAAACCTTGTTTAGCCAACAAATGGTTGGAGAATAGGCGAGAGGGTACACAAAAAGAGATAGAACAAACAGTCCACTAAATAAAGTATTTTATTTAACGAAACTTAGTTGTTCATATCTCCTTACCTCCGAATATGATTAGATTTATTCTATTCCTTTTATTCGTTATTGTCAAGGAATTCCTTGCTTCTTATTCCCTTTTCTTTTCGGACTCGGGGGGATTTTATGGTATAATTAAAGGTATGCATACAAAACCAACGTCCGCTTATGTCCACATCCCATTTTGTACCCAGATTTGTTTTTATTGTGATTTTTCGAAGGTCTTTATTAAGAACCAACCGGTCGATGCTTATCTAGATCATTTGATCCAAGAATTTCGTCGGGAAGAAATTACAAACTTACGGACTCTCTATATCGGGGGTGGGACACCGACGGCCTTATCTGCAGATCAGCTAGCCTATCTGCTCAAGGAGCTGACCATGTCGCTTGATCTCTCTCAGATGGAAGAGCTGACTATCGAGGCCAATCCTGGTGATTTGGATCCGGATAAGATTGCGGTTTTGAAGGATTCGCCAGTTAATCGGGTTTCATTGGGCGTGCAGACCTTTGATAATCGTTTGCTCAAGAAGATTGGTCGAAGCCACCAAGAGCAGGACATTTATGACAATATCGACCGTCTGAAACTGGCTGGTTTTGACAATATTTCGATTGACCTCATCTACGCGCTTCCGACACAAACCATGGAGCAGGTCAAAGAGAATGTCGCTAAGGCTCTTGCCCTTGACATTCCCCACATGAGTCTTTATAGCTTGATTCTGGAGAATCACACAGTCTTTATGAATCGCATGAGAAGGGGCAAGCTTCCTCTACCTAAAGAGGAGTTGGAAGCAGAGATGTTTGAATACATCATTCAGGAGTTGGAGCGTGCGGGCTTTGAGCATTACGAAATTTCTAATTTCTCCAAGCCTGGTTTTGAAAGTCGGCACAATCTCATGTATTGGGACAATGCCGAGTATTATGGTCTGGGAGCTGGTGCATCCGGCTACGTCAATGGGATCCGCTACAAGAATCATGGGCCTATCCGTCACTATATGCAGGCTGTCGAAGAGGGAAATGCGCGTGTCCAAGAAGAGCACTTGAGTCAGACAGAAATGATGGAAGAAGAGATGTTTCTAGGACTCCGTAAGAAAACAGGCGTTTCCAAGAAGCGTTTTGAAGAAAAGTTTGGTGTGAATTTTGACCAACAATATGGACTAGTGGTTGAGGAATTGACCCAGCAGGGACTTTTGGTCCCTGACAAGGACATTGTTCGAATGACCAAGAAAGGTCTCTTTTTAGGAGACACTGTAGCAGAGAAGTTTATTTTGGAGTAGAAGATGGCAAAAACATTTGAATACAGCATGAAAATTCCTTTTGATATGAGCGATGTCAATGGTTCTATTAAGATTCCCCAATTGATCTTGCTGTCTTTACAGGTATCTGGCATGCAATCGATTGAGCTGGGCATGAGTGATATGTACATTTTAGAGAACTATAATCTGGTCTGGATTATCACGGATTACAATATGAAGATCGAGCGTCTCCCTGTATTTGATGAGAAAATCACTATCGAAACCTATGCCAAGAGTCACAATCGACTTTTCTGCTACCGGGCCTTTAATATCAAAGATGAAGCAGGAAATACTATCATTGAGATGGTCGCGACCTTTGTCTTGATGGATCGGGATACGCGCAAGGTTCATCCTGTTATGAGCGAAATCACGGATGCCTTTGACTCTGAATTTTCAAAAACTATGATCCGTGGTCCCCGTTTCAAAGAATTAGAAGGCGGCGTGGAACAAGAATACCGGGTTCGGTTTTACGACTTGGATATGAACGGACATGTCAATAACAGTAAGTACTTGGACTGGGTTTTTGAGGTGATGGGAGCAGACTTCTTGACCCATCATGTCCCTAAAAAAGTTCATCTGAAATATGTCAAAGAAGTGCTAGCAGGAGGTCTCATCACCTCTCAATATGAACAAGAGGGCTTGAAAACTCAGCACCAAATTACTTCAGATGGTCAGATCAATGCCCAAGCTGAAATTGAGTGGGAAGAAGTAGAAGAAAAGGGTTGGACTTATGGAAAGTAGAAGATTAAAAAATAAAAAACAGGAACTTGAAAGCTATCAAAAACGGGTTGTGGCCTATGCCAAGCGTCAAAAGAACCCTTTGTACATGTTGGGAGATTGGCTCTTGACTCTTTGTGCTTTGGGCATCATCCTGGTAGAGGAAATTTATAAATTTTTCCGCTATCGCTTGAATTTAGAGAGTTTTAGTCGCTTTTTGAGAGAAGATGTACGCTGGTATCGGGTCTGGATCCATTTCACCTTGGCCTTTCTTTTACCGGTCATGATCTTCTCGATTGGGATTACTAGCCAATCAGGATCCTTCTGGTCCAATTTCTATCACCGCTTGTCTCAAGGCGTGCTCTTTAGTACAACAGTCAGCCTCGCTGCGACCTTAGTGACGGATTTTGTGGAGAATTTGCAACCAGAAACTAAGTCTGACGGGAAAAATCGGAGCACCAAGCGCACGGTTTATCAAATCAGCGTGGATCAGGCAACCGTAATAGGATTGTTATTGACCATTGTGATCCTCATGGTGGCTTCCTTCTTGTTTACCCAATCAGGAAGTCAAGGAATCAATTTTACAGGTTTGATTTTACAATTTATCCTCTATGCTGGAGCCTTGCTCTTGTATGGGTCTGGTGGACGAGTCGATGCAGAGAAGTTGCATGAAGAAGCTAACACAGAAAGGGAAGAATAAATGCACTATAAGGGCTATTTGATTGATTTGGATGGCACTATTTACAAAGGAAAATCACGAATTCCTGCAGGAGAAGCTTTTGTTCATGAATTGCAGGCGCGTGAGATTCCATATCTCTTTGTCACCAACAATACAACCCGCACACCAGAGACTGTTCGGGATATGCTGGCCACTCATTTCAATATTGAAACCCCAGTTTCGACCATCTATACAGCTACCCTTGCTACCATTGACTACATGAATGACCAAAACTTGGGCAAAAAAGTCTATGTGATCGGAGAAGCGGGGCTCAAAGATGCTATTGAAGAAGCTGGCTATATCATCGATGAAGAAGCACCTGATTATGTTGTGATTGGACTGGATTGGCAAGTGGATTATGAGAAGTTTGCTAAAGCAACCTTGGCGATTCAAAAAGGGGCCCACTTTATCGGGACCAACCCTGACCTCAATATTCCAACAGAGCGTGGCTTGTTGCCGGGTGCAGGATCTCTAATTGCTCTTGTCGAAGCAGCAACACGGGTGGAGCCAGTGATCATTGGGAAACCAAAGGCCATCATCATGGATAAGGCTATTGAACATCTGGGGTTTGAAAGAGAAGAAGTCGTTATGGTAGGGGATAATTATCTAACAGATATTCGTGCTGGTATTGACAATGGGATTCCGACCCTTCTGGTGACGACTGGTTTTACCAAACCAGAAGAAGTGCCAACCTTACCAATTGCACCGACACATGTCGTTTCTAGTCTAGCGGAGTGGGATTTTGATGCTTAGAAGTTTGAGATCCATAAACCAAATCTTCTTCATCCTATCAGCTGCGATTCTTCTCACCATTGCTCTAGCCTGGGCCATCTATCCGCTGGAGATTCATTGGTTGGGGATTCAAAGTCGGACTGGTTTTTCGGCATCTGTCATCATGAAGAATTTCAATGTCTTGATGAACTACTTGACCAATCCTTTTCAATGGGTGTTGAAGATGCCCCAATTCCCCTCTTCTAAAAATGGCTTGCACCATTTCGAAGCCGTCAAGTACCTGTTTCATTTGGTGACGGTCGTTTTCTTGGTCACTCTACCTGGTTTTATCCAGTTTCTACGAACAGTTGTCAAAAAAGGCTATCTTGCCCTGTACCGTGGTCTATTTTTTTGGATGATGCTCCTACCGGTAATGGTTGCGGTGATGGCTGTCATCATTGGCTTTGATCAATTCTTTACGCTCTTTCATCAGATCTTATTTGCTGGGGACAATACCTGGTTGTTTGATCCGCGCGTGGATTCGATTATTCTAGCTCTACCAGAAGACTACTTTATGCATGCCTTTTTGATCTTCTTTGTTCTATATGAAGGAATATGTGCGAGTTTTTATCTATTATCTAGGAGAATCTAATGAACCAATACAACCGATTATTAGACCCCAAAAAGGATCTAGGAAAATTTTCTGGGACGCTTGCCATTTATCTCTTGGTGATGACCTTGGTGACCGTGCTGTGGGAAGTGCTCCTAGGCCTGATCCTTTCAGGTTCGCTCAGAAAAGATCCAAGTAAACTAGCGGAGAGAATGACTAGCCTGAATGTTTGGGCAGGAGTTCCCTATTTTATCTCCATTTTTATTGGCCTCTTTATCTTTAATGCCTATCGCAAAAAAGCCCTCTTTAAGTTTGATCTCAAGCATAAGGGACGCAAGATGACACCTTCTGTCTTCTTTATCCTTCTCGCCTTTTTAGGCTTCTCCCAAGTCTTCTCATCTGTCATGACGCAAGTGATTGAGCGCATGTTTGAGACCATTGGCCTTTATTCACCAAGTCCAGATATTGGCGATACCATTGAGCGGTCTTGGACCATGCTCTTGTATGCTGGTTTCTTGGGGCCGATCACAGAAGAGTTTTTCTTCCGTGGTGCTGGCTTGCGAGGCTTGGAGCGATTTGGAAAAATCTTTGCTATTGTCATGACGGCTATTTTATTCGGCCTCTTCCATGCCAATTTTGACCAGCTCTTTTTTGCAAGTATCATTGGTCTAGGATTTGGCTACATTGCTTTTGAATACAATATCTGGTGGGCGATTTTCTATCACATATTCAACAACTTTGTCATTTCCCAAGGCTTGCACTATGTGGCTTATCACGTGGATGAAGGATTAGCAAGTTGGCTCCAAATCGGCGTTTTAGCTATTGGATCCATTGTCATGCTTGTGGTTCTTGCGACCAAATGGCCAGCTATCAAGGCCTATATTGAGGATAATAAACCTCAACCGGGAGTTTTCCAGCGTGCCCTCGCTTCCTTCTGGTTCTGGTTCTTCGTGCTATTCACTATCCTGATGTCTATTGTTCCTTATGTGATTCCGATCTTCCAAATGGCAAATTTCAAAGGATAAGTATTATCAAAGGGGGATCCTTTTAGATCCCTCTTTTCTGCTATAATAGAGAGAGTAGAACACAAGGAGAGAAATTGTTTGATAGCTGGACTGGGCGTATAGTGCTCTTCGGCGATTTGTGACATGTAAGAAACTAATTAAAATCTCAGAGTAGTGGATTAGAAATTACAAATCTAAAAGATAAGGTAATTGAAAGGGGATAAATATGAAGATCTATGATGATGTGATCAATGCACTAAAAAATATAGACTTTTTGAAAGAGGAAAGAGCTATAAATTTACCAATCATTCAGTTAAAGACTCTCAAAGATGCGGAGAAGAGTATCAATAGTTTGAAGTGGGAGAATTTTGTATTAGAGAAAGATGGGGATTTTAGTGCTTATCTTTCTAAAAATCATAGTGATATGTATAAACACTGGAATTCACTGGCAATAAGTGCAAAAGAGGAAATTATTCCTCAAATTGAAGCACGATTAGATAACCTGATTGCAGATAGCAAACTGCTAGAATCCATGAAAGATCAGATAAAATTTGATATTGTTGGCTTGGCAATTTACTTAACCATCAAAAAAGAGATACCTCAAGCTAAGTCACAATTTTTCGATGAGTTGTATGCTTTATACCAAGCAGGCTACATTCCTTGCGGTTATGCCAAGGGGTGCTATAAGGTTTTATAAGAAGAATGAAGAATACAAGTTCAATTTGGATCGGTCATTTTTAAGATCTTATTTTGTTAAAAAAATCAATTAATTTAGTAGATTATAGAGAGGTTGGCTAAGTGCTAGACCTCCCTTTTTTGCTATAATAGAGAGTATGAATAACTTGATTAAATCCAAGCTCGAGCTCTTGCCGACGAGTCCGGGCTGTTACATTCACAAAGATAAGAACGGAACCATCATCTATGTAGGGAAGGCTAAGAATCTTCGCAATCGGGTGCGGTCCTATTTTAGAGGGAGCCACGATACTAAGACCGAAGCCCTGGTATCTGAGATTGTGGATTTTGAATTTATCGTCACTGAGTCTAATATTGAGGCCTTGCTTCTTGAGATCAACCTCATCAAGGAGAACAAGCCCAAGTACAATATCATGCTCAAGGACGACAAGTCCTATCCCTTCATCAAGATTACCAATGAGCGCTATCCGCGCCTCATCATCACGCGCCAGGTCAAAAAGGATGGCGGTCTCTATTTCGGTCCCTATCCGGATGTGGGAGCGGCCAATGAGATCAAGCGGCTTTTGGATCGGATTTTCCCTTTCCGCAAGTGTACCAATCCGCCTTCCAAGGTCTGCTTTTACTATCATCTAGGACAATGTATGGCCCACACAGTCTGCCACAAGGACGAGGCCTATTTCAAGGGCATGGCCCAGGAGGTTTCTGATTTCCTCAAGGGACAGGACGATAAGATTATCGATGAGCTCAAGCTCAAGATGAATACCGCTGCGCAAAACATGGAATTCGAGCGGGCGGCTGAGTACCGCGATCTGATCCAGGCCATCGGGACCCTGCGGACCAAACAGCGGGTCATGGCCAAGGATTTGCAGAACCGGGATGTCTTTGGCTACTACGTGGACAAAGGCTGGATGTGTGTGCAGGTCTTCTTTGTCCGTCAGGGTAAGCTGATCGAGCGCGACGTCAACCTTTTTCCTTACTACAATGATCCGGACGAGGATTTTTTGACCTATGTGGGGCAGTTTTACCAGGAGAAATCCCACCTGATCCCCAATGAAATCCTGATCCCTCAGGATATCGATGAGGAAGCGGTCAAGGCCCTAGTGGATACCAAGGTCCTCAAGCCCCAGCGTGGGGAGAAGAAGCAGTTGGTCAATCTGGCCATCAAGAATGCGCGTGTCAGTCTGGAGCAGAAGTTCAATCTCCTTGAAAAATCGATGGAAAAGACTCAAGGTGCCATTGAAAACCTTGGAAAACTCCTGCAAATCCCAACCCCTGTGCGCATTGAGTCCTTTGATAACTCCAACATTATGGGGACCAGTCCCGTATCTGCCATGGTGGTCTTTGTCAATGGGAAGCCAAGCAAAAAGGACTACCGTAAGTACAAGATCAAGACCGTCGTGGGGCCAGATGACTATGCCAGCATGCGGGAAGTCATTCGCAGACGCTACAGCCGGGTCATGCGGGATGGCCTGACGCCACCAGACCTGATCGTCATCGATGGGGGTCAGGGCCAGGTCAATATCGCTAAGCAAGTCATTCAAGACGAGTTGGGGCTGGATATTCCTATTGCAGGCCTACAAAAGAATGACAAGCACCAGACTCATGAATTGCTCTTTGGGGATCCTCTCCAAGTCATCGAACTCTCTCGAACCTCGCAGGAATTTTTCCTCCTCCAACGGATCCAGGATGAAGTACACCGCTTCGCCATCACCTTCCACCGCCAGCTTCGTTCCAAGAATTCCTTCTCTTCCCAGCTGGATGGCATCGAAGGTTTGGGACCAAAACGCAAGCAGTTGCTGATGAAACACTTCAAGTCACTGACCAAGATCAAAGAAGCTACTGTGGAAGAGATCGTCACAGTTGGCATCCCACGAGCAGTCGCGGAGGCGGTGCAAGCCAAGCTCCATCAAGGAAAGCAGGAAGAAGCAAGTCCATTGATGGAAGTGGCGGAGTCCGCAAAAGACTTGCAGTAAAGATAGGACACCAGAGGGTCAAGAGCTTGATTATTTATTGGAAATCGTAGAGTCATTGGGCTATGAAGTTCAATATGATAAGCGAGAACGATTTTTCCATATTAACTTGCAGCAAGTTGAGAATTTTCGTTTTGGTTTTTATTTTGTTTTTGAACATGGTAGATTGGAATTGATTTGGGTCATATATGAAGGAGATAAAGTCATCATGGGTAGTCCCTTTGAAATGGCTAATTTCTAGAGAGTATATTATTCTAGATCCAGTTATTTCTGATTATATTGATTTTCGGGATGTTATGAAAATTGCTTTTGAAATGTATGAGGATTTTAAACAAGCATTTATAAAGATTGCTAAAAATCAATAATTTAAAAATTTCAATTGGCCATCAGGCTCGTTCCATGCCAAAATGTGGTAACTAAGGTGTTATCGCATTTTTTATTTTTGTGAGTTTTTGTTATACTTGATTTAAACTTCTAACACTTTTTTACCAGTCAGCTACTGGTCACCTCGGGAATAAATACAAATCCTATAGAGCAAGTCAAGCAGCTAATGTGAACATCCACAGTGGGGAAGCGACTAGCTTTAAGGCTAGTATTAAAGATCGTGTCAAAACAACTTGGACGGAAGTTAAGACCAAGGTGGGTGATGTCAAGGTTCAAGCTGGAGAAGCTTTTGATAACTTCAAGAACCGTGTTTCAAATGTGAAGAACAAAACTGTTGCAGCAGGAGCAGAAGCGCTTCCAATAAAGTTCGGAACTTCAATGATTCGGAACTTCAATGATGCGATGGAAACAGGTCGACAAAATGTTCAAAACATGATGGATTCCATTGGAAATCAACGTCAACCTGCCTTTGCTCTTGCAGGGGATGGAAATGTTAATCTACCAAAGTCTAACGTCTCAACGAAGATAGATGATTTCGCCGATCGCATCCAACAAATCTCAGTCGATCACAAACAGAAGATTGCAGCATTCGAAGGTAGAGGTGGGGGAAGATCGATTCCTACACCAGTTAATAATATGCAAGAATTTTTTGAGACGGATTTTGGTGAACAGTTAAAAAGTTCGGTGAGAAAGACAAAGAAGCGATATGATGGACAAACTATTTATGAAGTAGTAGATAAGAGTATTCCTGGGCTTAAAAAAGGTGATCAGATATATTTAGATGGTATGCATAAAGACCATTTGGAAGTATTTAAGTCGAATGGAGAATTTAAAAAAGTAATAAATATTGACGGTACAATAAACAAAATGAAGACCAAATTAGGAGCAGGGCGGAGACTAAATAAATGATTGAAGTAAGCAAACTAATAAGACAATATATCGATTTTTTTGAACAATTAAATATTAAACAGCATATAGATAATTCTGAATATCTTATTGATTTAAAAACTTGTGAGAATGAAATAGAAGACTACTTGGAGCAATTAAAAAATGGAATTACCTTGTTAGACAAAAAGAAAGATAAGATTTCTTCATCAAAAGATCAAGATTATACAACTGGTTTTGTAGATGTCTTTTTGGCTCTAGACGGATTAGCAGATAGCTTTTCAGAGTTTAAGCAAATGTCCATAAAATTAAATAAGCAATTTATGTATCATAGCGGTGAAATCACTCATGAAGAATACCTAGATAATGGTTACTTGAATGTAGAGGTTGTAGAGGATGAAGAAGCCGATGATGAAGGGAATATCTAGTTCATTCTAGAACCTTATTATAATATAGTCTAAACCATTCATATTCATGTGGATGGTTTTCACGTTTTGTACTCGTTTTTGTTATACTAGTTTTATTGTATGCTGATTTAGGCGGGGCGAGATGTGATCACACGTCTTAAAATACAATAGGAACGAATGGATTTTAGGTTTGATGGAAAATAACTTACTACTGACAGGAGTAGATTTTGGTGGGGTTAGTCCTTTGTCTCTTAAAGAGTTGAAAACTAATCTAGAGTCTATTTCTGATGAAAAAGAATGTATTTTACTGATTGCAGAGATATTAAAAAAGGGGGATTTTTCAGTTAAACCATTGTTGATTGAACTGATGAATCAAACGAAAGATGAATCTGTCTTAAATTTGTGTATTCGATTGTTTTGCTCGGTATGCACCAATGAAGATTTAAGGGATGTTTCAAATCTTAGATGTTTATCCGATGCGTCGGAATTTGCTATTTTTACATTTATCACGGGTGCTGTGGACACGATGTCCTATGAAGTAGTTCCTTATTTGCTTGCACTTTGGGACGAGTGGGAAGATAGCAACTCTGACATTGAATATGCGATCAAAGATGCATTGGATAATTATTTTTATGATCAGAAATTATCGATGGAGGAAGCGACCAAAGAAGAGGTTGAAGGATTATGGATGTTAGTAGGTGATCAGAAAGAGCTAGATACCTATTACTATAAGGGGTGTCCGGTCTTTCCAGGAATGTTTGCTAAGGAAATTATGACCTCATTGTATGTAGGTATCCAAGCAGAGGGTAAATTTCATAAATACCTTCAGTCTGCTCTTCTTTCTACATATACTGGTAAAAGGGTTCCAGTAAAAGTCAACGAAATAATTTCAAGAAGAGATATTGATTCTATGATTGACTACATTGAATATGTTTCCAAACGAGACTGGGTCGAAGGAAGAAAATATTTTTATGGTTTTGAAATCAAATGATGACCGGTCGTTTAAAATGTGATATCCAAGTGTGATCACATTTTTTATTTTTGCTCGTTTTTGTTATACTTAAGGCACACAGATTTTTCAATCCAAAAAGGAGTAGTTATGAACCATCGAATCGCCATTTTATCTGATATACACGGAGATACGACAGCCCTGGAGGCAGTGATTGCGGATGCGCGTGCTCAAGGCGCGACGGAATACTGGCTTTTAGGGGACATTTTGCTACCGGGACCTGGACGAGAGGACCTTTTTGACTTGCTGGATGCAATTCCGATTACAACAGCTGTTCGTGGAAATTGGGACGATTGTGTCCTAGAGGCTTTGGATGGAGAGTACGGGCTTGAGGATCCGCAGGAGATCCAGATGCTTCGTCTCACTCAGTATATCATGGAGGGACTGGATCCTAAGCGGATCGATTGGCTTCGATCCCTTCCTTTGGTAGATAAGAAGGAGGTCAATGGTATTCGCTTTTCACTGACCCACAATTTGCCAGAAAAGAATTACGGTGGAGACTTGCGTCCAGCAAATAGAACGGAGAACTTTGACCAACTGCTGGATGACCAGACGGATATGGCCATCTACGGTCATGTCCACAAGCAGTTGCTTCGCTATGGCAGTCAGGGCCAGCAGATTCTTAATCCAGGAACCATTGGCATGCCTTATTTTGACTGGATGCCCCTACAAAACCATAGGGCCCAGTATGCGCTGATCGATGTCGAAGAAGATGGGGTGACCAACCTGCAATTTCGGAAGGTAGCCTATGACTATGAAGCAGAGCTCCAAGATGCCAAGGACAAGGGCCTTCCCTTTATTGAAATGTACGAAGAATTGAGACGAGAGGATAACTATCGGGGTCATAATAGTGAGTTGCTAGCTAGCTTAAATGAGAAATACAACTATGCAAAGGAAGTAGCTGCCTATTTTGACCTTTCCAATGAATCCTAGGTGGATCTCTTGTGTATTTAACCTATCCAAAAAGAGGTGGATCTTCAAAATGTCCGCTTCTTTTTTCACAATCTTGGGCTGTAAAACCCTGCAAGCTCTTTCATTTTGTGTTAAAATAGAGGTAATAGAATTAGAAAAGGAAGTTGACTATGAAATTCCTAGAACTCAACAAAAAACGTCATGCGATCAAGCATTTTACAGACCAGCCGGTCGATCCAAAGGATGTACGGACAGCTATCGAAATTGCGACCTTGGCACCAAGTGCGCACAATAGCCAACCATGGAAATTCGTGGTCGTTCGTCAGAAAAATGCGGATTTGGCAAAAGTAGCCTATGGTGGGAACTATGACCAAGTCATGGAAGCACCGGTAACTATCGCTCTCTTTACGGATACCGATTTACAACGTCGGGCTCGCAAGATTGCACGTGTCGGTGGGGTTAAGAACTTCTCAGATGAGCAGTTGCAATACTTTATGCAAAACCTTCCTGCTGAATTTGCGCGTTACAATGAGCAACAAATCAGTGATTATCTGGCTTTGAATGCTGGATTGGTGGCCATGAACTTGGTATTGGCCTTGACTGACCAAGGGATCGGCTCTAACATCATCCTTGGCTTTGACAAATCAAAAGTCAATGAAGTCTTGGAAATCGAAGAGCGTTTCCGTCCAGAACTCTTGATTACTGTCGGCTATGCTGCTGAGAAGGTAGAACCTAGCTACCGCTTGCCAGTAGACGAAATCATTGAAAAACGCTAATCCATCTAGCGAAAAAGAAGAACGAGGAGGAATGCATGACAACAGTTGATTTTAAAGCAGAAGTAGAAAAACGTCGCGATGAGATGATGGCTGACCTATACAGCCTCTTGGAAATCAATTCAGAACGGGATGACAACAAGGCAGATGCAGAGCATCCATTTGGACCTGGTCCTGTAAAAGCTCTTGAAAAATTCTTAGAAATTGCCAAGCGTGATGGCTATGAAACTAAGAACGTTGACAATTATGCTGGCCACTTTACCTTTGGTGAAGGAGAAGAAGAGCTTGGGATCTTTGCCCATATGGACGTGGTCCCTGCAGGTAGTGGCTGGAAGACAGATCCATACAAACCTGAGATTATCGATGGCAAGCTCTATGCGCGTGGCTCATCAGATGATAAAGGACCTACAGTAGCTTGTTACTACGGTTTGAAGATTATTAAAGACCTAGGACTTCCTGTTTCTAAGCGCGTGCGTTTTGTAGTCGGAACAGATGAAGAATCAGGCTGGGGGGACATGGATTACTATTTCAAACATGTCGGTCTTCCAGAACCAGATTTTGGGTTCTCACCAGATGCGGAATTTCCAATCATCAATGGAGAAAAAGGAAATATCACGGAGTACCTCCATTTTGGAAATGACAATACAGGGAGCGCCCATCTTCATAGCTTTACGGGTGGCCTTCGTGAAAACATGGTACCTGAGTCAGCGACTGCAGTCGTTTCTGGGCAATTACCAGATCTTGCAGGCCTCCTAGATGCCTTTGCTAAGCAACACCAGCTTCAGTATGAAATCTCAACAGTTGATGAAGAAACCTATACCATCACTATTGTAGGGAAATCTGCTCATGGCTCAACTCCGGAAGATGGGATTAACGGTGCGACCTATTTGGCTCTCTTGTTGAACCAATTCGATTTTGGTGGCGCTGCAAAAGGGTATCTTCATGTCGCAGCTTCACTTCTTCACGAAGATTTTGCCGGTGAAAAATTAGGTATTGCCCATACAGATGCCAAAATGGGTCCATTGAGTATGAACGCAGGTGTCTTCCATTTTGATGACAGCCAAGCAGATAATACCATTGCCCTCAATATCCGTTACCCTCAAGGAACAGATCCTGAAACCATCAAATCCATTCTCGAAAAAATTGACGGTGTAGCAATTGTGAGCTTGTCAGCCCATGGTCACACCCCTCACTATGTTCCGATGGATGATGAGTTGGTATCCACCCTCTTGCGTGTTTATGAAAAACAAACTGGCCTCAAAGGACACGAACAAGTTATCGGTGGTGGGACCTTTGGTCGCCTTTTGAAACGTGGGGTTGCCTTCGGTGCCATGTTCCCAGACTATGTCAATACCATGCACCAAGCCAATGAATTCGCAGATGTTGAAGATCTCTATCGTGCAGCGGCAATTTATGCCGAAGCCATCTATGAATTAATTAAATAATCCATACTCGGCCAGTTTTTCTGGCTGAGTTTTTTCTTAGAAGGAGTGCCCATGTCAAAGATTGAAACCATTAAGCAAGCCATTATGATGGATCCTCAAAATAAAGCTTATACGGATAGAGGGATTGAGCCACTCTTTGCGGCGCCAAAAACAGCTCGCATCAATATTATCGGACAGGCTCCTGGTCTCAAGACTCAGGAAGCGGGACTCTATTGGAAGGATAAGAGTGGTGGCCGCCTGCGCGAATGGTTAGGAGTTGACGAATCCACCTTTTACAATTCTGGTTTGTTTGCAGTCATTCCCATGGACTTTTATTTCCCAGGGCATGGAAAATCTGGTGATCTTCCCCCTCGCAAAGGTTTTGCGGAAAAGTGGCATCCTCAACTTCTCAAGGAGTGTCCGGATATTGAGTTGACCCTTCTGATTGGCCAATATGCGCAAGCTTACTACCTTCATGAAAAGGTTAGTGGCAAGGTAACCGAACGGGTTCAGCATTTTAAGAACTATTTGCCAACCTATTTTCCACTAGTTCATCCTTCCCCTCGTAATCAAATCTGGATGGCTAAGAATCCTTGGTTTGAGGCAGAGGTGGTGCCAGAATTGCAAACGTTGGTTCAACAGATCATTCAAAAATAAAGGAGATCGGAGATGGAGGCATACCAACAAGTTAAAGACAAATTAGAAGAACCTGGGATCGAATTTGAAGTAGTGGAACACCCACCTGCATTCACGACTGAGCAGGCCGATTCTTACATTGAAGGCTTAGAAGGTGTCCGGACCAAGTCCATGTTTTTGACCAACAAGAAGAAAACCCAATTCTATCTGCTCATCATGGACGACAAGAAATCATTGGATATGGATGATTTCAAAGAGCAAGTGGAAGCCAACCGGATCCGCATGGCTTCAGCAGATTCTTTAGCTGAAAAAATGCAATTACCGCCAGGTACGGTTTCTCCATTTGGTCTATTGAACAATGAAGAAAAAGATATTCGAGTCTATTTCGATAAAGACATTGTGTCAGAGGAGATCATGACCTTCCATCCCAATACCAATGAAAAAACCATCTTTATTAAAACCCAAGACTTGTTCCGATTTTTAGAGTCAATTAGCTTTAACTATGAAATCCTAACCCTTCCATAACAGACCATATAGGAGAAATCATGAAAGAAATTCTATTTTCAAGCTTTTACCAAGCTTATCAAAAAGGAGACTTACACGTTCTTGATGTACGCGAGCAGGAAGAGTATGATGTGCTTCATTTAGATGGAGTTCGTCTTCTTCCCCTATCGGAGTTAGCAGATCGCTACCAGGAATTAGAGAAGGATCAGTCCTATTATGTCATCTGCAAGTCTGGTCGACGCTCAGCACGCGCTTGCCAATTTTTGGAAGAGCAAGGCTATGATGTGACCAACGTCCAAGGTGGCATGGATGCATTTGAATCCTAAAAAAAGACCTCTGAAAAGAGGTCTCAGATTGAAGATAAAATCAAATTAAAAACTTTCCTTAGGTGAGTACGGACGTCTGCGAACTTCTTCGAAGTTCCAAGACTAATTATTGAGCCTAAGGTCTCAATAATTCCGAGTGCCTGAAACGTTATTGTTTCAGGCACTTTACTCACAGCGGAAAGTTTTGGTATTTTTTTGAATCGATTTTAAAATGGAACTCATTTTTATTTCTTTGAAGAATAGCTTAACTTATTTTACTTTAAAATAGTTTGTCTACATTCTACGACCTCTGAAAAGAGGCGTTTTTCTTTACTATTTCTAAAATGTATAGGATTTGTATGTTTTTCAAAAGATATTACAGGGATTTTCCAGTCTTTCATTGAAAATGGTTCAGAAATTTTGTATAATACCCTAGTATGAACAATAGTTAAGGAGATTAAATATGTCAAAACAAGATTGGCTGGATTATTTTGAAGCCGTAAATGGTCGTTCTGCTAGTGCAGAAGAAATTGCTCAAGCACTTGCTGCTGGAGAGTTTCAAGAAGAAGTAGTGGTTCCAGAAGCATCACAAGCCCCAGAGTTTGTCGCAGCCCCAGTTCAAGAACCAGTTTCAGCACCACAAGCACCAGAATTTGTGGCTGCTCCTGCAGCCCCAGTTCAAGAACCGGTTTCAGCGCCACAAGCCCCTGAGTTTGTTTCAGCGCCACAAGAACCAGTTTCAGCGCCACAAGCCCCTGAGTTTGTTGCAGCACCACAAGAACCAGTTTCAGCGCCACAAGCCCCAGAGTTTACCGCAGCCCCAACTGCCCCATTTGAAGCGCCAGCTCAAGGACCTGCGCCTCAAACTGCTCAAAATAATGGGCCTGCCTTCCAGCAAGCACCACAACAAGCTTACCAACAACAAGCTTACCAACAACCAAGTCAAGCTGGGTACCAACAAGCTCCTTTCCAAGGCCAACCTGGTCAACCTTACCCAGCACAACCAAGTCAATTTGGTGTAGCCGTTGGTGGTTATTGGAATTGGTTCCTCTCAGCTTTGAAACGTCCAACAGCTGTAAACCAACCAAAAGCGCTCAACGGTATTTTACAATATGTTTTGACTGCTTTTGTAATGAGCTTGGCTACATTCTTTACTGCTAGTGGATATACAGGTGGTTATGGTGCAGATTTCCGTGCCTTTCTGATCATCTTGATCATGGCTTATTTCAATATCTATGCCTTCCAGGTAGCAGGTTTCTTTGTCCGTCGTATCGTTCTTCAAGATAAAGAATATTCATACGGCCGCTCATTTGAAGAGTTTGGACGTTTGTCTGTTTACGCCTTGCCTGTTTCTCTATTTGCATTCTTAGTTGGACTTGTAAAAGCTTATGAATTCTATGGATTCCTAAACTTTTTGATCTTCTTCTTGTATACAGTTGGAACCTTGTATGTTGTATACCAAGCCTTGAACAACACAAAATTTAAAGCAGATAAATTCATATTGCTTGTAGCATCCATTGCGATTTTAATTGTGTTTGCAGCTCTTGTTGTTTACTTGGATCGTCAAATTTTGGAACAAGCTATTATGGGATCTATTACAAATACTCCAAATTTTGGAGACTTGGGTAATTTTGGATACTAAACATATCACAAAAAGGAAGGTGGGAATACCCACTTTCCCTATTTTATAATGAGGGAGATGAAATCCATGCAAAAGAAATGGGTTGAATTATTTGAAAAAGTGATCGGTCGCAAACCGTCACCAGAAGAGTTTATGGCTGGGAAAGCCTGTGGATTTGATTTAAAACAAATTCAGTCTATCGCAGGGAATACCCCAGTAGAGGAAGTAGCTCCTGTAGAGGAACTAGAGGTTAAGCCTGTTGAAGAAGTAAAGAATGTCGATCCACTTCTAGCAGCTCGTCAGGCTTGGTTGCAACATTTTGAAGAAACCTATGGTCGCAAGCCAAGTGCGGAAGAATTTACCGCGGCTAAAAGTCAAAACTTCGAGTTTTTTGTAGGACCTGTGCCTGAAGCAGAATTTGCAACCCCAGATTCAACAGAAGAAACACAGGAATATGTCGCTCAAGAGCCGACTCAAGAGTTTGCTCCACCACTTGCTGCAGAGCAAACCCAGGTCTATCCTGAAGCAAACTTTACAGAAGCTCTTCCAGCTCAGGAAAAACAAAAGGCACCTAAAAAGCAAAAAACAAAGAGTGGGAAGAAAGGTTCCAAGAAGAAAATTGGGATTATTGCTGCTCTTATCCTTCTTGTCATCGCATTAGTAGCCACTTTCTTTTACTTCCAGTCTACGACACGGGTCGAAGTCACAGCTGATCAATTTATTAAGGCTGTTGATACCAAGGACTATCGAGAAGCAGCGGACTTGCTTTCAACCGATAGCGATAAGTGGACAAAAGACGAAGCTGAGAGCTTTATCACCAGTATGGAAGATCAAGGCATCGATATTGGTACAGAGTTAAACAAGATCATTGATGATGGTGGTGAAGGCACCTATACGGATAAATCTGGAAACAAGATCTTTGGTCTGGAAAAGGCCGACAAGAAATTCGGGATCTTCCAAGAATACCGTGTGTCTAGCTATCCGATCCACGTTAAGGTCAAGACCAATTTGGATCAGGCTAAACTCAAAGTAGCAGATAATAAAACAGTGACCTTGAAAAAAGATGAGGTCACAGATTTAGGTTCTTTCCATTACAATGCAAAAGAAATGGAGTTGACCGCGAAAACAGAGGTTGGAAATGTTACTTCTAAGATCCACCTCAATCCTAAGAAAGCCACTAAGAATGCATTAGAATTGCAACTGAATTCTGAAAAACGCAATTTAGAAGTTGAGTTTCCAGAAGAAGTTGAAAATCCAACAGATGTGAAGGTTGTGGTCAATGGCAAAGAAGTTGGAACGAGTACGACTTTTGAAGTCGATAGCATTCCTTATCAAGAAATTGAAGTGCATGCTGTTTTCAACATGAATGGAGAAACCTACACAACTGAAAAAGCCAAGGTGACCATTGAAGAGGGGGAGAACGATCCGATCGAACTCAAACTAGCAAAGGATACCTATAAACGCATTAAGAGTGCTCAAGATGCTAAGAAAGCACAAGAAGCCAAGGAAGAGCAGAACCGTACTTTGGCAGAAGAGTTCTTGAAAGAGTATCGTGAAGCAGTCTTTAGCTCTGTCTCTAATCGAAACAATACCTATTCCAAATATTATGACACACAAAGTCAAGCCTACAAAGAGATGGTTGAATTCACAACCGGTGATGGTGTTCGCAAGGCTAAGATTGACTACTACACTCCAGGAGCTTTGGATATCCAAAGTGTCACGGAAGAAAATGGTGTGGTAACCATCAAGACCTATGAAGATTTCACGGTCCATTATACAGATAGCCATCCAGATTCACAAAACCGCAAGTACAAGACTTATACCTTGAAAAAAGTAGGTGCAAGTTATGTCATTACGGATATTGTCGTTACAAAAGAATCATAGGAGATTCCCCATGAAAGCAAGATTTTCCAAATTAACTTTGGTGACAGTTGCCTTGTTAACCCTGACAGCATGCTCCCAATTTCAATCAAGCAGTTCCAAATCTTCTGAAAAAGAAGAAACCTCACAAACAGCTAGCAAGTCTTCTAAAGAGACGTCTTCAGTAAAAGATCCATCTAAAGAGACAGGGAAAGAGGAGTCATCAAAAGCAAGCAAGTCAGATGTCAAAGTGGACTCTGGTGTTAGCTATAATGGTTCCTATTATAGTGTCAAAGGGAAATATGGCGAAGTCATGATCGCTAACAAACATTATCCTTTGGCGCCGGACTTTAATCCAGGTGAAGATCCTGAAGCTGTTTCGGCCCTTCATGAATTGATTGCAGCCATGCAGGCAGAAGGTTATCCGATCAGTGACCAATATAGTGGTTTTCGTAGTTACGATACCCAAGTTGGCCTCTATCAAAACTATGTCAATCAAGATGGTCAGGAAGCAGCAGATCGCTATTCAGCAAGACCTGGTTACAGTGAGCATCAAACGGGTTTAACTTTTGATTTGATTGATACTAGTGGGAATTTGCTGACAGAGCCTGCGCCAAGTAAATGGTTGCTCAAGAATGCTGCCAAATATGGTTTTGTAGTTCGTTACCAAGAAGGAAAAGAAAAGGTGACAGGTTATATGCCAGAAAGCTGGCATCTTCGCTATATCGGAAAAGAAGCACAGGATATCGCGGACTCAGGCTTGAGTCTGGAAGAATACTATGGCTTCACTGGCGGAGATTACGTTGATAAATAAGAAAAGGCTGGGATTTTAATCCCAACCTTTTTTATTGTATTGTTTTTAGAAATGCATCTAGCTCTTTTTGATTCTTGAGAGAGATGAATTTATCTGGATAGGTAGAACGGATATTTCGATACCTTTCTTTGGCATTCTTAGTTCGACCGTCCCAAAGGATCCAACGGATGAATTCCCAGTCGAAGCGTTCAGAGCAACCTGCTGCCATACTCTCACGGACCCGACCTTTATAA
The DNA here is from genome assembly GCF_047463895.1 of Streptococcus sp. OMI750. Taxonomy (NCBI): domain Bacteria; kingdom Bacillati; phylum Bacillota; class Bacilli; order Lactobacillales; family Streptococcaceae; genus Streptococcus; species Streptococcus sp. OMI750. The sequence goes on along the minus strand of NZ_JASHCZ010000001.1, from coordinate 802,409 downwards.
CGACGGTATCGTTTCCAGGCTCTATAGAGGCAGTTCCAACGAGAGAAGTTGAGAAAGATAATGTGATCGGCTTGCTCCATTCTTTCCTCATAGCAACACCATGAATAATTTCCATCAATGACCCAGTCTTTATGTTGGCTAAGAAACTGTTTCATCTGTCCCTCCATCCAATCCCGGTCACTGTCCACCCATCCCGGTTGAAATTGAAGGGTATCCATGTGGAGCTTGGGGATGGAGTAGTGGCAAGATAAGGCTCCAGCCAAGGTAGATTTTCCAGATCCAGAATAGCCGATAATAACAATTTTCATAAGCACCTCTCAAAAAATTAGGAACAAAAAAAGCTCCGGAGAGCTTGATTTTTATGCTGTTCTTGATTAACCAAGTTTCGCTGCAAGACGTGCTTTATCACGGCTAGCTTTGTTCTTGTGGATCAAACCTTTAGTTTCTGCTTTATCGATAGCTGAGCTAGCAGCGCGGTAAAGTTCTTCAGATGGGTTTGCTTCAAAAGCTTTGATTGCAGTACGCATAGCTGATTTTTGAGCTGAGTTTTTTTCGTTTTGTTTAACGTTCAATTCAGCGCGTTTGATAGCTGATTTAATGTTTGCCAAGTTATTCACCTCCATTGATAATCTAACTATCTCATTATATATGAAAAGTTAAGATTTGACAAGCCTAAAATAGCTTTTCCTTAAAAAAGTACCGGTAAAAGGCCATTTTCTCTAGCATTTGAGATAAATTTCGTCGATTTCATGGTTGGTCGCCTTATGGAGAATCAGATCAGCCCGGTTACGGGTTGGTTGAATGTAATGTTGCAAGTTGACTAAATTAATGGATTCCCAGACCTGATGGGCCATGCTTAAAACTTCTTCTAGGGGTTGCTCTGTAAATCGATAGTAGTAGTTCTTGGGATCATTCTGAGCTAATGCCAGGAGTTTTTGGAAGCGATCGATATACCAAGATTCGATATCATCGACTGCGGCATCCACATAGATTGAAAAATCAAAGAAATCGGTCATATAGAGACTGTCATTTTGCGGATTTTGAAAGACATTGATCCCTTCTACAATGACAAAATCAGCCGGTAAAATCGTTTGCTTCTCATCTGGGACAATATCGTAAATTTCGTGGGAATAGACAGGGATTTCTACACTCTTGTTGTTTTTGATTTGATTGAGAAAATCAAGAAGCAATTCCATATCATAGCTTTCAGGAAATCCTTTTCGATTGAGGAGCTCTTGTTCTTTTAAGATAGCATTTGGATAGAGAAATCCATCTGTTGTCACCAATTCCACGGTCGAGCCTTCGAAAGTCCGCGAAAGTAGGATTTGGAGAAGACGGCTAGTAGTCGATTTCCCAACAGCGACACTCCCAGAAACCCCAATGATAAAGGGTTGGCGTTCACTGGTTTTTTGAAGAAAAATCCCTTTTGAGAAGGCTAAATCTTCTTTGGAACGCTTGTAGATTCCGATCAAGTTTGTCAAAGGCAGGTAGATGTCACGCACATCCTGAAGGTTGATGCGGTCGTTAAAACTTTTAATAGAATTTAGCTCTGTTTGAGAGAGAGGCGGGGTGGTTTTGCGATGCAAATTTTGCCAGGTTTCCCGATTGATTTTTTCAAAATGTAAAAATTCTTTGTCCATATGTCACTCCTATTGTAGTCTTTAGTATACCAATTTTTAGAGGTCGTGTAAACGATTTAAAAAACGAATGAATTATGATAAAATAACCTTATGAGTAAAATGTATTTCGATATAAACCCAGATGCAGCCCACGATATTCATGATCTGGCTGTTGTTTTATTGGGACAAAAGATGAATTTCTTTACAGATGCGGGCGTCTTTAGTAAAAAAATGATTGATTATGGAAGCCAGGTGCTCTTATCAACCCTGGATTTCCAAGGAGGAGAAAGCGTTCTTGATGTCGGTTGTGGCTATGGTCCAATTGGTCTCTCTCTAGCTAAAGCACAGGGAGTAGCCGTGACCATGGTGGATGTCAATGAGCGGGCGCTAGACTTGGCTAAGAAAAATGCCAGCCGAAATGGCGTGGAAGCTCAGATCTTTTCTTCGGATGTCTATGAAGCGGTTGAAGGGGTCTTTGACCATGTGATCAGTAATCCACCGATCCGAGCTGGTAAGAAAGTGGTGCATCAGGTGATTACGGGTAGTTTTGATCATTTGAAGCCAGGTGGAGACTTGACCATTGTCATTCAGAAAAAGCAAGGAGCTCCAAGTGCTAAGGCCAAGATGGAAGAGACGTTTGGCAATTGTGAGATCGTAAAAAAAGACAAAGGCTATTATATTTTAAGAAGTGAGAAAGAATCATGAGAGCAGTAGATATCATTCAGAAAAAAAGAGATGGTCTTGCCTTAAAAAAAGAAGAAATTGAATGGCTGATTGAGGGATATGTGGCTGGAACAGTTCCAGATTACCAAATGTCCGCTTTTGCTATGGCTGTTTATTTTAAAGGGATGACGACAGAAGAAATCTCCCATATGACCATGAAGATGGTCCAAACAGGGCAACAGTTTGATTTGTCAGCTATTCCAGGAATCAAGGTAGACAAACATTCAACTGGTGGTGTGGGAGACAAGGTAACCTTAGTCTTGGTACCTCTGGTTGCAAGTTTCGGAGTGCCAGTTGCTAAAATGAGCGGTCGTGGCTTAGGCCACACGGGTGGAACGATTGATAAATTAGAATCGATTAAAGGATTCCAAATTGAGCGGACTCAAGAGGAATTTATCCAGCAGGTGCAGGAGATCGGCTTATCGGTTATTGGTCAATCTGATCAACTTGTGAAAGCAGATAAACTCTTGTATGCTCTTCGGGACGTGACGGCGACAGTGGATACCATTCCGTTGATTGCTAGCTCCGTCATGAGTAAGAAAATTGCTGCTGGAGCAGATGCCATCCTTCTCGATGTCACCGTTGGAGAAGGGGCCTTTATGAAGACCATTGAAGATGCTCGTCGTCTAGCACGCACCATGGTGGATCTTGGAAATGCAGTGGGACGGAAAACCATCGCTGTCATTACAGATATGAGTCAGCCTTTAGGAACCAGCATTGGTAATCGTTTAGAAATTTTAGAAGCCTTGGATATTCTTAAGGGGCAGGGCCGAGCGGACGTAACGGAGTTTATTTGTGAGTTAGCGCAAATCATGTTGAAATTAGCTAATGTAGATCAATCGATTGAAGCCATACAGGAGCAGTTGACTAATGGACAAGCCTTGGCAAAATTCGAAGAAATGGTTCTTGCCCAAGGTGGCGACATCGAAGATTTGCATCGGCCTGTTAAAGTGGATCAGGTCATTGAAGTAACAGCGGATCAAGATGGTTTCATTGCAGCCTTGCCAGCCATGGAGTTTGGGCTATTTGCCATGCGTTTAGGAGCGGGACGTGCTGTCAAGTCAGATCCCTTGGATTATGAAACAGGTATTGTGTTTGATAAAAAAGTGGGAGAGCAGGTAAAAAAAGGTGAACGAATCGCGCGCATCTACATGAATGAAAAAAATTCACAAGAAAGCGTTACAGAATTCAAAAAAAATGTTAAAATACTAAAAAGAGCTGAAAGCGTTACAGAGATTATTGAAATAATATCTTAGGGACCTTTAGGAGATGATATGAATTTAAATAAATATATTGATCACACTCTTTTAAAACCAGATGCACAACAAGAACAAATCGAAAAGTTGATTGAAGAAGCTAAGAATTATGATTTTGCAAGTGTCTGTGTCAATCCTACATGGGTGAATTTTGCTGCGGAAGGTTTGCGTGAGTCAGACGTTAAAGTTTGTACCGTCATTGGTTTTCCTTTGGGAGCAAATACACCATTTGTCAAAGCGTGTGAAACAAAAAATGCCATTCAAAATGGGGCCGATGAAATTGATATGGTCACCAACATCGGAGCTCTTAAGTCTAAGAATTTAGCACTAGTTGAGGAAGATATTCAAGCAGTAGTGGAAGCGAGCGGTGATAAGCTTGTCAAGGTCATTATTGAGACCTGTCTCTTAACAGATGATGAAAAGGTCCTTGCTTGCCAAATTGCTAAGTCAGCTGGAGCAGATTTTGTGAAAACCTCAACTGGTTTCTCAACTGGAGGAGCGACTGTAGCAGATGTGGCCTTAATGCGCCAAACAGTAGGACCAGAAATGGGTGTCAAAGCTTCTGGTGGGGCTCGATCTTATGAAGATGCTCTTGCTTTTATCGAAGCTGGTGCGACCCGTATTGGGACTTCTTCTGGTGTAGCGATTGTGGAAGGGAATCTAGCTGATGGCGACTACTGATTTGATCGAATTAGCAGTTGAAGTGAGCAAGCAGGCCTATGTACCTTATTCTCATTTTCCGGTGGGAGCTGTACTGTTAACAAAGAATGGGAACATCTATACAGGTGTCAATATTGAAAATGCTAGTTTTGGATTAACCAATTGTGGGGAGCGGACAGCGATTTTTAAGGCTGTCTCTGAAGGGGCTCGCGATTTTAAAGAGCTCATTGTCTACGGGCAAACAGAGAAACCAATCTCACCATGCGGGGCCTGTCGTCAGGTGATGGCTGAATTTTTTGAGCCGGACCTTCCTGTAACCTTGGTATCTCAAAATAAATCGACGGTCGTGATGACGGTCAAGGATTTACTTCCATATTCCTTTACAGACCTTACTTAGAGAGTCTGTGAGGCGGTCTGTTGACCCTTTCAATACTTCGCAACAATGTTGCACAACAATTTAGGAGGTTCAGTAATGAACAAGAAACAATGGCTAGGTCTTGGTCTAGTAACTGTCGCTGCTATCGGACTTGCAGCATGTGGTAATCGTGCGTCTAAAAAAGATAGCGCTAACTCAGAATCTAAAACAGATTTGAAAGCTGCTATCGTTACCGATACTGGTGGTGTGGATGACAAATCATTCAACCAATCTGCTTGGGAAGGTTTGCAAGCATGGGGGAAAGAAAACGGTCTTTCTAAAGGAAATGGTTTTGATTACTTCCAATCAACAGATGAATCACAATATGCAACAAACTTGGACCAAGCTATTTCTGACGAATACAAATTGATCTTCGGCGTTGGTTTTGCCTTGCGTGATGCAGTAGAAAAAGCAGCTTCTGACAATGAAGACACTAACTTTGTTATCATCGATGACCGTATTGAAGGTAAAAAGAATGTAGTATCTGCAGTATTTGCGGATAATGAAGCTGGTTACCTTGCTGGTGTTGCTGCTGCGAAAACAACAAAATCAAAACAAGTTGGTTTCGTAGGTGGTATGGAAGGTGAAGTTATTTCACGTTTCCAAGCTGGTTTTGAAGCTGGTGTTAAATCTGTTGACCCATCTATTAAGGTTCAAGTAGACTATGCTGGTTCATTTGGTGACGCCGCTAAAGGTAAAACTATTGCTGCTACTCAATACGCTGCAGGTGCAGACGTTATCTACCAAGTAGCTGGTGGTACTGGTGCAGGTGTCTTCTCTGAAGCAAAAGACTTGAACGAGAAGAAAAATGAAGACGAAAAAGTTTGGGTTCTCGGTGTAGACCGTGACCAAAAAGCTGAAGGTGAATATACTTCTAAAGATGGTAAAAAATCAAACTTTGTATTGGCTTCTTCTTTGAAACAAGTTGGTAAATCAGTACAAGACTTGGCTAAATTAGCTTCTGAAGGTAAATTCCCAGGTGGTGAAGTGAAGACATTCAGCTTGAAAGATGGCGGTGTTGACTTGACAACGGACAATCTTTCTGCAGATGCTAAAAAAGCTGTTGAAGATGCAAAAGCTAAAATCCTTGATGGTTCTATTAAAGTTCCTGAAAAATAATATTTGATTGGACCGGCCCTGCCTTATAGGGCCGTTTCTTTTAAAGTGAGACTTTTTTGTCTCAATAAAATTTGTTAGTGTGGATCTAATAGATTTTATTGAAATAAAAATTTTTGAAAGGAAACAGCACATGACACATCAATATGTCATCGAAATGCGTGAGATTACCAAAAAATTTGGTGAATTTGTAGCAAATGACAAGATTAACCTTCAGTTGCGCAAAGGTGAAATCCATGCACTTCTTGGAGAAAACGGTGCAGGAAAATCTACCCTGATGAATATGCTAGCTGGTTTGTTGGAACCAACGAGCGGAGATATCTTGGTAAATGGAACAACTGTTAACCTAGACTCACCTTCAAAAGCAGCTTCTTTAGGAATTGGAATGGTGCACCAACATTTTATGTTGGTTGAAGCCTTTACTGTTGCTGAAAATATTATCCTTGGTTCTGAAACCACTAAACATGGTGTTTTAGACCTTAAAAAAGCCAGTCAAGATATTCTTGAATTATCTAAAAAGTATGGTTTGGCAGTAGATCCCTATACGAAAGTTGAGGATATTTCTGTTGGTGCTCAGCAACGTGTGGAGATCTTAAAGACACTTTATCGTGGAGCCGATATCCTGATCTTCGATGAACCAACTGCGGTTCTAACTCCTTCTGAAATCGAAGAATTGATGACCATCATGAAAAACTTAGCCAATGAAGGTAAATCGATTATCTTGATTACGCATAAGCTAGATGAAATTCGTGCTGTCGCAGACCGCGTAACAGTCATTCGTCGTGGTAAATCCATTGAAACAGTTGAAATTGCAGGTGCTACAAACCAAGATTTAGCTGAAATGATGGTCGGTCGTTCTGTTTCCTTTAAAACAGAGAAAGGTCCTTCTGAACCGAAAGAAGTGGTCTTATCTATCGAAAACTTAGTAGTTAACGAAAACCGTGGTGTGCCTGCTGTTAAGAATCTATCTTTAGAACTTCATGCAGGTGAAGTCGTCGGGATTGCGGGGATTGATGGAAATGGTCAGTCTGAATTGATCCAAGCTATTACTGGTCTTCGGAAGGTGAAATCTGGTTCGATTAAGATTAAAGGCAAGGATGTTGTCGGACTTCGTCCCCGTCAAATTACGGAGATGAAGGTGGGACACGTTCCAGAAGACCGTCACCGGGATGGATTGGTTCTGGATATGATGATCTCTGAAAACATTGCCTTGCAAACTTATTATAAGGAGCCACTCAGTAAGAATGGGATTTTGAACTATCCAAAAATCACTTCTTTTGCTAAGAAACTGATGGAAGAATTTGACGTTCGTGCAGCCAGTGAAGTGGTTCCTGCTAAAGCCCTTTCCGGTGGTAACCAGCAGAAAGCCATTATCGCTCGTGAAATCGACCGTGACCCAGATCTCTTGATTGTCAGTCAACCAACACGTGGCTTGGACGTTGGAGCGATTGAGTACATTCACAAACGTTTGATCCAAGAACGGGATAATGGGAAAGCTGTCCTCGTTGTCAGCTTTGAACTAGATGAAATTTTGAATGTTTCTGACCGTATTGCGGTTATTCATGATGGGAAGATCCAAGGGATTGTAACCCCTGAAACGACGAATAAGCAAGAACTTGGAATCCTGATGGCAGGAGGAAAGGTTGAGAAGGGAGCATCAAATGAATAAGAATGTAAAACAAATTGCTGTTCCATTGGTGTCTGTCTTTCTAGGTTTGATCTTAGGGGCCATCATCATGTGGATCTTTAGCTATGACGCGCTTTGGGGATACGAACTTCTCTTCAACAAAGCCTTTGGCTCAGTGAAAAGTTTGGGACAAATCTCTCGTGCGATGGGGCCACTTATCTTAATAGCCCTTGGATTCTCGGTAGCTAGCCGTGCCGGCTTCTTCAATGTCGGCCTTCCAGGACAAGCCTTTGCAGGATGGATTATGGCGACTTGGTTTGCTTTGTCCTTCCCAGATTTACCACGTGTTGTCATGATCCCGATGACAGTTTTAGTGGCAGCTATTGCAGGAGGATTTGTTGGATCGATTCCAGGTTTCCTTCGTGCTTACCTCGGTACTAGTGAAGTCATCATCACCATCATGATGAACTATATTGTTCTCTTCTCCGGGAATGCCCTCATTCACAGCTTCCCAGCGAGTATTATGAAGAACAAAGACTCGAGTATTGATGTTGGAGCGAATGCTGTTTATCAAACACAATGGTTGAGAGAATTGACCAACAAATCACAAATGAATATCGGTATTTTCTTTGCCCTTATTGCAGTTGTAGTGATTTGGTTTGTAATGAAGAAAACGACCCTTGGATTTGAAATTCGTGCCGTAGGTTTGAATCCAAATGCTGCGGATTATGCAGGGATGTCTGCTAAACGGACTATCATCCTTTCAATGATCATTTCTGGAGCCCTAGCTGGTATTGGTGGGGTTGTAGAAGGATTGGGTACTTACTCAAATGTTTATGTCCAAGGTAGCTCAATGAGCGTTGGATTTAACGGAATGGCAGTAGCCCTTCTTGCTATGAATTCACCTATTGGTATTCCATTTGCGGCCTTCTTGTTTGGAGTTCTTCAAGTTGGTGGTGTCGGAATGAAGCCAGCGGCTATTCCGGAAGAAATTGTTCAAATCGTAACAGCTTCTATCATCTTCTTCGTATGTGCTCACTACATTATTGAAAAAATGATTTCGATGCGTTCAGCTAAAAAAGGAGGAGCAAACTAATGAGTATTGTAACGATTTTAAGTATTCTTGTTTCCTCTATGATTGTGTATGCAGCGCCGCTCATCTTCACAAGTATTGGAGGAGCTTACTCAGAACACGCAGGAGTTGTCAACGTTGGTCTTGAAGGAATCATGGTGATGGGAGCCTTCGCAGGGATTGTCTTTAACTTGACTTTTGAACCTACTTTAGGAAGTTGGACACCTTGGGTTTCCTTGATTGTCGGAGCAGGTATCGGAGTTCTCTTCTCTTTGATTCACGCGGTCGCAACGGTGCATTTTCGTGCAGATCATATCGTCTCAGGAACAGTCTTGAACTTGATGGCAGCACCATTGGCAGTCTTTCTTGTTAAAGCGATGTACAACAAAGGGCAAACGGATAATATCAAAGTTGCCTTTGGGAAAACATCAATTCCAATTTTATCCAAAATTCCAGTCATTGGCGATATCTTTTTCAATAATGCCAGCATTATCGGCTGGATAGCCATTCTCTTCTCATTCTTTGCTTGGTTTGTTATGTTCAAGACAAAATTTGGATTGCGTCTTCGTTCAGTTGGAGAGCACCCACAAGCAGCGGATACCTTGGGAATTAACGTTTATAGAATGCGTTACCTGGGGGTTATGATTTCTGGAGCTCTAGCTGGTATTGGAGGAGCCATTTATGCGCAATCCGTTTCAGTTAACTTTGCAGTAACAACCATCGTAGGACCTGGATTTATCGCCCTTGCAGCTATGATTTTTGGTAAGTGGAATCCTATTGGTGCTATGTTGGCTAGTCTTTTCTTCGGAGCTTCACAAAGTTTGGCGGTTATCAGTAACCAATTAGCCTTCCTTAAAGGAGTTCCAACTGTTTACTTGCAAATTGCACCGTATGTCTTAACCATGATTGTCTTGGCAGCCTTCTTCGGACAAGCAGTTGCTCCGAAAGCAGATGGTGTCAACTATATTAAATCGAAATAATACAAAGAGAGACACGGGGTTTCCTCGGTCTCTTTTGCTTTCTAAAGGCGCCTCTTAGTCGCAATTTCTTTGGATTTAGGGTACAATAGGAATACAACTTTTCACGTATTGGAGAAACAAATGTTTAAATGGATCAGACGCCTAATTGGCTTGTTTATCGTTTTATTTATTTTATTAGTGGTCTTGTTGGTTCCTGGATCTATCCCTGAAGGGGAGCAATTAAGAAACGTGCAAGCAGGAAGCTCATTTATTGAACTAGCTCAAAATGCGGTTTCAAATGCCTCTGTGAGTACGGAGGGTCTTTCTACTGAGCTGACTCTTAATTCTGTGCAATTGAGCCAAGTCGTAAAAACTAGTGCAGGATCAGCTCTTGAAAATTCTGACTATGAAAAGATGGCTCTTGGGATGGATGGCAATGACCTTCATGTCAAAGTTCCAGTATCGCTTGGACCTGTTGATAGTTACCTGGATTTGACGATGACGGGACAAGTCGAGAATAATGTTATGAAGTTGACTGTAACAGGTGCTAAATTAGGGAAAATGCCTATTCCGAAATCCTTGGTTCTCAACTATTTGAAAGATCAATCCAGTCAAGACGGATCAGCCTTGACAGTGAGTGGGGATCAAATTTTGCTAGAGATTCCTCAGGCTGGTTATAGCATTCCAAAAGCGAGAGTAGAAAATGGCAATGCTAAAGTGACAATTCGTATATCGTTATTTTAAATCTTTGAAGATGGAGTTGTGATGGTTGTCTTTGAATTTTGTGCGGAGAATTTAACCTTGCTTGACAAGGCGATTGCTGCCGGTGCTAGTCGCATTGAACTATGTGATAACCTTGCAGTAGGAGGGACTAGCCCCAGTCTGGGCGTGATCAAAGAAGCGCTCAAACTCACAAGCGAGAAGTCTGTGGATCTTTGTGTCATTATTCGTCCGCGTGGAGGAGATTTCGTCTATACAGCTTCTGAAGTCGATGCCATGTTGACAGACATTGGTGCGGCAAAAGAATTAGGGGTGTCTAGTTTTGTGCTTGGGGCGCTGTCCGAGGATGCTCAGTTGGATCGGTTAGTCATCCAGAGATTACTGGCTGCATGTGGGGACTCAGAAGTTGTCTTTCATATGGCTTTTGACGAGCTAGCAGTTGAGGATCAGCTAGAGGCAATTGACTGGCTCGCTAGCCAGGGTGTGGCTCGCATTTTGACACGTGGTGGCAGTCTAGACGCAACACTTGAGCAACGCTTTGCCCACTATCATCGTTTACTGGCTGTAGCCAAGGGAAAGATTCAGATCCTACCAGGTGGGGGCGTAACGCTAGAGAATCGTCAGCTTTTTTTGAAGCAATTAGGCGTTCATCAACTGCATGGGACACGCATCGTGTTTTAAAGGATTAGATCACTAGCTTAGGCCGTTTTATGGTTGAGTTATCAAGGTTGGGCACATTGTTCCCAGCCTCTTCTCGTTCAGTCATGCATAAGGGAGAGTAGATGTTTTTAGAGCATTATTTTGACAAATATAGCTTTCAGCCAGATAAAGCACAGGCATATGGTTTTAAGAAAATGGATGGCATTTTCGAATACCAATGCCCAGTCTTGTCTGGTAGTTTTTTCTTAAAGATGTGGATTAAGGCTCAGGAGGTTTCCTTTAAGGTCTATGACCAGGATACGGGTGATGAATATATCCAGATCCATCTGGAACAACTTCAAGGAGATTTTGTCGGCCAAGTTCGCGAAGCTTGTCAGGAAACCCTGGCAGCCATTCGACAGTCATGTTTCGAGGTGGAAGATTTTCTCTACCCACAAGCAAAACGTCTCATGAACTATATTTCCCAACGCTTCCAAGGAAGGATTGAGTATTTATGGGAAAGATCTCCAGATTCAGGTGCTATTCGTCATCGAGACACTCTCAAGTGGTATGGGGTGTTTATGGCCATTGATTGGAAAAAATTGGATGCTGGTAAATCTGGAAAAATTGAAGTCTTGAATGTCAAGACCAATCAAGTTGCGGATTTAACGCAAGAGAAGGGGATTTATCCGGCATTTCATATGAATAAAAAATATTGGGTGAGTATCCCATTAGACAATACATTAGCTGATGAAGAGCTATTTGCACTAGTGGATCGGAGTTGGCAACTCACAAAAAAGGGGAAATAAAATGAACCTGTTAGGGAAACTCTCATGGTTTTTTAAAGTCGAAAAGAAGGGCTATTTGATTGGGATAGGGTCCTTGATTTTGGTCAGTTTTTTAAATCTCATTCCTCCAAGAATCAAGGGAATGGTGATTGATTTGATTGATAATAGACAGTTAAGGCCATGGCGGTTATTTATGGATATCGCACTTTTAGTCATTGTAGCTCTTACCATGTATGGACTTCGTTTTATTTGGCGTCGCTATATATTTGGAACCGCCAATAAGTTGGCCCGGATTTTACGTTATCGCTTGTTTAAACAATTTACATTCATGTCGCCTTCTTTCTATCAGCGCTATCGAACAGGGGATCTCATGGCGCATGCGACCAATGATATCAATGCAGTAACCATGTTTGCAGGTGGTGGGGTCATGTCTGCAGTCGATGCCTCTGTGACAGCCTTGGTAACCCTAATTAGTATGTTTTTCATGATTGATTGGCGCTTAACCCTACTAGCGATTGTCCCCTTGCCGGTCATGGTCCTAGTGACTTCAGCTATTGGACGCAAAAATCATCAGGCCTTCAAGGAAGCCCAAGAAGGCTTTTCAGAATTGAACAACTTTGTTCAGGAATCAGTTTCTGGTGTTAGGGTAACCAAATCCTTTGGCTTTCAAGAAGATGAGATTCAAGCCTTTGAAAAGACCAATCAAATGGTCTTTCAAAAGAATATGACTTCAGCTAGTTATAATGCTTTATTTGATCCGACCACTCTTCTTTTTGTAGGTCTCTCCTATGTCTTGACCCTTTATTTTGGGGGCCTCTTTGTCCAGGAGGGGAGCTTGACGGTTGGTCAAATCGTCACGTTTATCACTTATCTCAATATGTTGGTGTGGCCCCTACAAGCCATGGGATTTTTGTTTAATATTAGTCAGAGGGCTAGCGTCTCTTATGAGCGAATTGAAACACTTTTAGCGGAAACGCCTGCTATCAAAGATCCAGTTCATCCAGTCACAGGCATTCAAAATGGAGATTTGGAGTATGCTATCGAAGAATTTTCCTATGAGAAAGAGCCTGTTCTTGAAAAGGTTTATTTTCGCTTAGAACAAGGGCAAACTCTTGGCATTGTGGGACCAACTGGATCTGGAAAGACCACCTTGTTGCGTCTCTTACTTAGAGAGCACGACTTAGATCAGGGAGCTATCTTTCTAAATGGGATCATCATCAAAAACTATCGGTTGGACGATTTGCGCAGCTTGATTGGCTATGTCCCTCAAGATCAGATCCTCTTTGCCATGACCATTCGCGAGAATGTGGCTTTTTCTGATCCACAGATCAAGGAAGAAGAGTTAATCGATGCCCTGAGAACTTGTGGGGTCTATGAGGATATCCTAGCCATGCCAGACCAGATGGAAACAGTCATCGGTGAGAGAGGAGTTTCTCTCTCCGGAGGGCAGAAGCAGCGGATAGCTATGAGTCGAGCCTTGGTCATGAATCCGGAAATCCTAATTTTGGATGATTCCCTCTCTGCAGTAGATGCTAAGACGGAGCATCAGATTATAGAAAATATGAAGCAGGAACGCGAGGGGAAAACAACGATTATTACCGCCCATCGCTTGTCTTCTGTTGTACATGCGGATTTGATCCTGGTAATGGAGAATGGTCAGATCAAGGAGCGTGGAAAGCACGAGGAATTAATGGCCCAACAAGGCTGGTACTATGAGACCTACCAAGCGCAACAATTATCGGAAGAAATGGAGGGAAGGCTCAATGAAAACATCTGAAGTACCTGTCATGAAGCGTCTCTTGACATACATGTGGCGCTATAAGTGGTTGACGGCTTTGGCCTTGGTCTTTACCTTTTTGACCAGTCTCTTGTTAACAGCGATTCCTCTTGCGGCGCGTTGGTACATTGACCACCTGGTGGATCCAAAAGAAGCAGATTCACCGGTTATGAATGCTTTTCAGTTTCTTATTCTTTATTATGGACTATTTATTGGGCGCGTGCTTGCAACATATCTGAGTCAATTGACCTTTTCACGTGTCTCCAATTCGATTGTAAGAGATATCCGGCTAGATGTTTTCCGCAATCTACAAGGGTTGGGCATGGCTTTTTACGACCAGACAGCAGCAGGTTCGATTGTTTCCCGTGTGACCAATGATACACAGGCAGTCGCAGATATGTTTTCCACAGTCTTCTCAAGTCTGGTTTCATCCTTTTTACTTTTTGTAGTGACCTTGGTGACCATGTTTAGTCTGGACTGGCATTTGACTATTTGGATTTTGCCTTTTCTTCCGATTATTTGGTTTTCTATTAGTCTCTATCGCAAGTTATCCAGTCGTCTGGTCAAGATGACCCGACAGAAATTATCAGATATCAATGTGAAATTATCTGAATCCATAGAAGGAATGCGGATCGTGCAGGCTTTCCGTCAAGAAAAACGTTTGACGGATGAGTTCGAACAGATTAATGGGGAACATTTGGACTATGCCAACCGGTCTGTAGATATCAATTCCCTCTTTTTAAGGCCAGCGATGACTCTGTTACAGGTGTTGGCCTATGCAGTTATTCTGACCTTTTTCGGCCTCAATTGGCAGTCCTCTGGCTTTACAGCGGGTCTTATCTACGCTTTTATTCAGTATGTCAGTCAGCTGTTCCAACCCTTGATTGATGTTACGCAGAACTTTGCTACCTTGCAGACCTCTACTATCTCTGCGGGGCGTGTTTTTGAAGTTATGGATCGATCAGATAAGGAACCCAAGCAAGCCGGCAGCCGAGAAGAAATCGAACGAGGAGATATTCGCTTTGAACATGTGTCTTTTTCTTATGATGTTAAACAAGAGGTCCTGAAAGATATTTCGTTTGAGGTCAAAAATGGAGAAACCATTGCCTTTGTCGGCCATACTGGTTCTGGTAAATCCTCTATCATCAATCTCTTTATGCGCTTTTATGAGTTTGATCGTGGTCAGATTTTGATTGATGGACACGATATCAAAGAATATAGTCAAGAAGCCTTGCGAAATGCTATAGGTTTAGTCTTGCAAGAACCCTTCCTCTATCATGGAACCATTGCTTCCAATATCCGAATGTATCATGAAGAATTGTCGGATGAGAAAATACAAGAAGCTGCGGAATTTGTGGATGTTGCAGACTTTATTGAGAGTCTTCCTGATGGCTATGACCATCCAGTAACTGAGCGAGGATCGACTTTATCCACTGGTCAGCGTCAGCTTCTTGCTTTTGCTCGGACCATTGCAGCCCGGCCAAAGATATTGATTTTAGATGAGGCGACTGCAAATATTGACCAAGAGACTGAAGAGTTAATTCAAAACTCTCTGAAGAAGATGCGCCAAGGTCGGACGACCATTGCCATCGCCCATCGACTCTCAACCATCCAGGATGCTACCTGTATCTATGTTCTTGAAAAGGGAAGAATCATCGAAGCGGGGAACCACGAACAACTCATTACTCTTGGTGGAACTTACAAGAAAATGTACGACCTCCAAGCAGGCATGATGAAATAAAGACAAACAAGGAGAGTGGGACAGAAATCGGTCATTCGTTAGAATTCGATTTCGTCGTCCCACCTCCGCACAGTTGAGTAGGGTTGTAAAAGCTGATGAAATCAGCGTAGTAGAGCCCACTCAACCACTGCGTCTTGCTCGACAATCCAAAAACAAGAGGCTAGGACTTTTGTCCCAGCCTCTTGTTTTTGTTGATGGAAAGCTGTAAAATAGAGAAAAGAACAGAAAAGGAAGCACAAGCTATGTCAAATGATCTTATCCTGATGGGGGTTGTCCTTGTCTTGTTTGGACTTTATTTCACTCTTCAAGTTGAGCTCAATAAAGTCAGAAGTCAATTTACCCATTATCTCCTTCAACCAGGTAGTATCCCCAAGGAACAAAAGGAAAAGTACCTCAAAGAATCTGAGATGGAAGCGATTCGCTTAATTCGTCTAGACTATCATGTCGGTATTCAAAATGCTAAAATAATCTATGAGCAGTTGAAGAAATAGATGAAAACCTCGTATAGTTTTATACGAGGTTTTCTGTTTTAAATAAGGAGGAGAGTTCAGGTAAAACACGAGCAACATCAGCTGATTTGATCTTAACTAGTTGATAAGGACAGTTAGCAATATAGGCTGCTTCAAAAAAATCAAGAGGGAGGCCACTGTGTTTTAAGGCCGCAAGGGATCTAACGTAGCTGAGATCAACTAGGACCCCGTCGTGGTTCAGGGTGAGTTGAGATAGGAGGGAAGACTGAGAAATTAAGGTCTTCAGATTTGTCTCTTCCTCTTTTCTTCGAGCTAGGAGTCTTTTTTTATTTGTTAGATACATCCCGTTATCAATATAGAGGCTTAAAGCCTTTTGCATGATGAGGTTGCTATCATAGTCTAGAATGGTCTTATAGGTTAAGACCGGCTTTAGGAGTTCCTTGGGAAGAATCATGGACGTGATTCGAAGGGCAGAAAAGAGATTGGTCGAAAAAGATTTGATATAAATGACCCGGTTGTTCCGATCCAGATAATGAAAAGAAGGAGCATTACTGGCATCGAGATCGGCCAGATAGTCGTCCTCGACTAGGTAGACATCATATTGATCCGCTAGTTGTAAAATAGCTTCTTTCTCCTTAGGGGAATAGCTATGACCGAGTGGGTAGTGAAAACGGGGGATGGTGTAAAAGAATTTGATATGGCCACTTTTAAAAATCTCCTCAAGGTTTTCGAGATCAATCCCCTTTAAGGTTCTCTCGATCGTCCGGTAGGGAAGTTGCTGAGTATCGAGGAGCTGGTTCATCCGATGATAAGTCGGTTGCTCGATCAAAATCTGCGATTTTTTATTGGGGAAGTCAATCTGGCTGAGGATATTAAGCGCCTGCTGAGTTCCAGAGGTCAATACAATCTGATCTGCAGTTGTATAGATACTTTCCTCCTCTAATAAAGCCTGAATAGACTGGCGTACCTCTTGCAAGCCCGCCTGATCTGAAAAATTATTAAATAAATAATTTTCACGACCGATTAAGGTTTCATTGATACAAGTCCGAAAATCTTCAAAAGCTTGGTTCCGGTCTTCCTCGAATTTAAGAGGGAGATCTTGGTGGCGACCCGGCTCTTGCTCCAAAACATAGAAGCCACTTTGAGGCTTGGCGTAAATCAAGTGCTGATAGGTTAAGTCTAGCAAAGCCCGCTGAACGGTATCCTTACTGCAAGTAAATTGACTGGCCAACTGGCGAACAGAAGGAATTTTCTGCCCGGTTTCAAGTTGGCCCTCTTGAATAGCTTCTTTTAAAAATGCGCTAATTTGTTGGTATTTGCTTGTTTTCGTCATAGCTGTCCCCATACAGTTTTTTTCTATTGTACAGGAAAAGACACAAAAAAACCACTCAAAAGAGTGGTGGCAGGATTACATAAAGTATACAATGGCTAAATACTGAAGAGCAGAAGCCGCAAGGATAAAGAGATGCCAAATCATGTGGAAGTATGGTTTTTTCTTAGCATAAAAGCCAGCTCCAACAGTGTAGCACAGGCCACCCATGAGCATTAGTCCCCAAAAAACTGGTGTTGTTTGGCTAATGATTTGAGGAATGATAAAGACAACCAACCAGCCCATGATCAAGTAAAGAGCTAGGCTGAACTTCTCATTGACTTTTTTAGCAAAGATTTTGTAGAGGATACCAAAAATAGTAGTGCTCCATTGAATAAAGATAATGCTATAGCCCATCCAGTTGTTCATCAAGGTGAGGACAACAGGCGTGTAACTGCCTGCGATCGCAATGTAGATCATGGAGTGGTCGATAATGCGAAGCACATACTTTTGAGGAGAATCATAAGACATGGCATGGTAGATAGTCGAAGACAGAAACATCAAAAAGAGGCTAATGACAAAAATAGAAGTCCCAAAAGCACTAAGAAGACCGTGCTGCTCAAAGCTGTAGATAGCGGAAATTGGAAGCAGAATCAGCATGAGGAAAGCCCCAACCGCATGGGTAACGCTGTTTGCAATCTCTTCTCCAAAAGATAATTTTTTACTTAGTTTCATGGTGTAATTCATCTGGTTCATCCTCCGTTTTTGATGGTTGAATATAAGATAGAGTTTCTAGATACAGTTGTACGGTCTGACAAGCAGAGCGAATAATTGGAGCAAGTGGCTCTTTTTGCTCATTGAGATAAGCGACAAAGCTATTGTAGAGAAGATCGGAGCTAGCCTCTTTTTGTAAAAAATTCAGGGTAGAAGAGATCTCCTGGATCGAAAAGACCGTTTTTAAGGTTGTAATAGCGATTAAGCGAGCTACTTGGTGACGCTGGTATTTTTTCTTTTCAGGCTTTTCGATGTAACCATGTTTCACGTAATTGTTGATCATGGCAGCCGTCAAGCCCTTGTCTGAAGAAGAGAGAACAGGTGCACATGTTTTATTGACATAAAGCAGGACCTGATCGAGATAGAGGTCTAGCTCAGGCAGTTGCTCCCATGTTGGATAGGAAAAAGTGGACACAAAATCTTCACCTTTCTTTAATCTGGTTTTCATAACTAGATAATAACATTAATAAAAACTCCTGTCAAGAAAATTTGAAAAATATGGTACAATAGGACTATGAAACTATTAATTCCATCCGCTAAAGAACTGAACGAACAGGCTCGTACCGTCGAGGCAAAGCCCTTATCCGATCATACACAAACAATCCTCCAAACTTTAAAGGACTATTCGCTAGCAGATTTGGCTAGCTTTTACGGGATTTCAGAGGAAAGAGCCCAGGTAGAAAAGGAGAGGATTGAGTCTCTATTAAATGGGAGTGCCAAGTCCTATCCTGCGTTAGAACTCTTTGACGGCCTGATGTACCGAAGCATCCAGCGTCAGGACTTATCCAAAAAAGAGCAGGCCTATCTTCAGGAACATTTGTTGATCACCACTGCCCTTTATGGAGTTATCCCAGCCTATGAAGGGATTGCTCCCCATCGTCTAGACTTTATGATGAAGCTAAAACCTGCTGGGCAGTCTTTAAAGGTGCTCTGGAAAGAGGAGTACGATCGATCTATAGAAGAAGAGGAGCAGATCCTATCACTCTTGTCATCTGAGTTCGAAATGGTCTTCTCAAAAAGCATTCGAGAACGAATGATACAGATTAAATTTATGGAGAACCGTGGTGGCAAACTTAAAGTTCACTCGACGATTTCAAAAAAAGCACGAGGTGCTATGGTCACTGCTATGATGAAAGCAGGTATTAGCCAGCTAGAAGATCTGAAACTATTAGAAGTAGCAGGTTTCTCATATCGTGAGGATTTATCGCAAGAGAAAGAATGGGTATTTGTGAAAGAATAAATAAAAATGAGGCTGGGACAAAAGTCCTAGCCTCTCCATTGTCTTTGGATTGTCGAGCAAGACGCAGTGGTTGAGTGGGCTCTACTACGCTGATTTTATCAGCTTTTACAGCCCTACTCAACTGTGCGGAGGTGGGACGACGAAATCGAATCCTAACGAATGACCGATTTCTGTCCCACTCTCATTTTTTTGATCTATCAGATAAAGAGAATGCACCACGAAAACTCCAAAATGAAGAATTTTGGAGTCATTACCATCTTGATTTGTGCAATTAGGCGATGTGTTTGAATTTCTTCAAAAGTTCTGTCAATTCAGCTTGTTCGCCACTGTTAAAGACTTGCATCAAGCGTTGGATATTTTTGATATGATCTGGAAGTGCTTCCTCGATCTTTTGACGACCAGCATCTGTAATCGAAACAAGATAAGCACGACGGTCTTCTGGATCTGTTTCACGTGTAATCCAGCCATCACGAACCATATTACGGATTACAACTGTCATATTTCCGGAGGTCGCAAGGATGCTGTCGATCAAATCTTGAATGCGGAGATCGCCCTTAGTATACAAAGTCTCAAGTACAGAGAATTGAGTTGGTGTCAACTGGTGCTTTTTAAAGATATGCGCTTCAGATGCACGGATCAATCGTTCTGCCTTGTGGAAGACGATCATGGTTTTTAAATCTACGTTTGCTTCTTTGAATAATCTCTTTAAATTTTCCATATCTATATTTTATCAATAAATAGTGTTTCTGTCGTTTAATTTTATTTTCAAATTAGTTACAAAATTGTAACAAATTTATCCAACTATGAACAAATGGTGTTAAAGATGTTAATTTTACTTTGTTGCTCAAACAATTTTATACTAAAATATTATAAAAGAGATGAAATATTAGTAACAATTCTTTCTTTAAAAAATCTATAGAATTCTAAGTGGCTTTGGTGTATAATGGGGGAGTGAAACAGAAAAAAAATCTTTTTATCGTATGGCAACACGTTATAGGAATTTGTATCGTAATAGTGACGGTTCTCTTTTCTTGGCTATTTCTTGCTGAAAAAACTTCTGATCGCATGCACAATCAAATTGCGCAAGCAAGAAAAGTAGCTTTGTCTCACTCTTCCTTAGCCACAATTGATAGGGAGAGTTTCTTTCATGGTAAAGAAGCTTATGTTTCCTTTATCGGGAAGGACCAAGAGGGGCAAAAGCTGGCGGTCTTGGTCGCGCAGGCAAATGATCAGGTCTATACTTATCCTTTAGTAGAAGGGACTAGCCAGAAGGAGGCTATCGCGCTTGTGAAAGAGGAGAGTCAGGACGCGATTGATCGAGTAACTTTTGGTCGCTTTAAGGGAAAACCGATCTGGGAAGTTAAGTCTGGCAGTTCTTATTATGTGGTGGATTTTAAGACTGGGAAAGTAACTAGTGTTTTTTAAGATTTGAGGAGGAAATATGAAATTATCAAATCGTGTATTGGAAATGGAAGAAAGTGTGACCTTGGCAGCAAATGCGCGTGCTAAAGCTTTGGCAGCTGAAGGTCGTGATATCTTGAGTTTGACGCTTGGTCAACCTGACTTTGCGACTCCAAAAAACATTCAAGAAGCAGCAGTTGCATCTATCGAGGATGGTCGAGCTAGCTTTTATACGGTAGCGTCTGGACTTCCAGAATTGAAGGATGCCATTAGTGACTATATGAAAGAGTTTTATGGCTATGCTGTCAGCCGCAATGAAGTAGTAGTCGGTACAGGTGCCAAGTTTATCCTTTATGCTTTCTTTACTTCTGTTATCAATCCAGGTGATGAAGTCATCATTCCAACACCTTGCTGGGTCTCTTATGTGGATCAAGTCAAGATGGTTGAAGGAACACCCGTTACTTTCCAAACAACAGAAGAAAATCACTTTAAGGCAACAGTTGAGCAACTGGAAGCAGCACGGACAGACAAGACCAAGGTTGTCTTGCTAAATTCGCCATCCAATCCAACAGGAATGATCTACAGCAAAGAAGAACTCGAAGCGATTGGAAACTGGGCTGTTGAGCATGACATCTTGATTTTGGCAGATGATATCTATGGTCGTTTGGTCTATAATGGCAATACTTTCACGCCAATTTCTAGCTTGTCAGAAGCGATTCGCAAGCAAACCATCGTGATTAACGGCGTTTCCAAAACTTATGCTATGACCGGATGGCGTGTTGGGTTTGCAGTTGGAGAGCCGGAGATTATCGGGGCTATGGCCAAGGTGATCAGCCAAACAACTTCGAATTTGACGACGGTTTCCCAGTATGCTGCCATCGAAGCACTCACAGGAGATCAATCTTCTATTGAGACCATGCGTCAAGCTTTTGAGGAACGCTTGAATACCATTTATCCTCTCTTGAATGAAGTGCCTGGTTTTGAAGCTATCAAACCTCAAGGGGCCTTCTATCTCTTCCCAAATGTGAAGAAGGCCATGGAGATGAAGGGTTACACGGATGTGACAGAATTTACCACAGCGATTTTAGAAGAAGCGGAGGTGGCTCTGGTAACTGGTGCAGGCTTTGGTGCCCCAGAAAATATACGCTTGTCTTATGCGACAGATTTGGATACGCTAAAAGAAGCGGTTCGCCGTATCAAGGCCTTTATGGAGAAATAAAAGAAAAGACCTTTGTCTCAACTGACAAAGGTCTTTTTGATAGGCTAGGAAATTCCTGCTTATAAATAATCGACAGCAAGGATAGTATGTCCTTTTTTAACAGGAATACGTGTCTTTGCGCCATTGTTCCCTTTTGGAAGGCGGAATTTTTTCACTTCTGGACTGGCTGGTTTACTTTGAACTTTTTTACCAACTGGAACCCGTGTTTTTACTCCATTATTCCCTTTTGGAAGACGGAGTTTTTGACTAGGTTTTTCTGGTAGCTGAGGAGTTACAGGTTTTTCAACAACTGGTGTGGTGACTTCTTTATAGAAATAGGTTACTGTAACCAGGTTTGAAACACGAAGTTTATGGGAAGTTAATTCCCCTTTGTCAGCAGATTGGTAAGTATAAGTTTTTCCATTGGCTTGGATCTGAGCAGGTGCTTTAGGAAGACCAGCTTCATAAGCCAAATCAAGGCTCCGCTCGATGCTATTTTCTTGGGAAGGAGCAATTTCTTGTCCCTTATCGTCTAAAAAACGAGCACGTTTTACAACTTCAGGATTCAAATCGATATCATCATAGAGATGGATGACTTCAATGACGGGCGCGGTAGCAGTGCCTTTTTCAGGAGCGCTCTTGTAATGGAAGCCATCTTTAATATCAAGCTCAGAATAACGTACTCGATACCATGTTTTTCCATTTTCGTCTGTAACGGTTGCTGGTCCATTTCCAGATACGTCATATTCGGTAAAAGCACGTGCCTCAACTGTCTTGTAGACGACATCTGTTGAAGATGCAACTGGAGAATAGTCTGGTTTAAGAGTCCGACGACGATGGATAACACGAATTTCAGAGATTCGTGGATCTAAGGGAGCTTCTGTTGGAGTTTCTTCACTGGTACTGAGGTTTAAAGGTGCTTCTGGAGTGACTGGTGTAACAGTTTCTTCTGAAGCAAGCGGAGCTAGGGAAGGGGTTGCCTGTAGTTCAGTCATTGGTGCTTCGGCAGATGCAGTTTGCTCCTCTGCATAAGTGGTAGTAGCAAGACTGAGGGCTAAAACAGCAGCGCACAGTCCTGTTGTTAGTTGAATGTTCTTTTTCATATTTTCCTCCTTATTATGTAGTGATATTATAGCTTGAAAAAGTTTTCTCTGTCAAAAAAAAGCAAGTTTCATGACCTGAAATGCAAGGATTTCAGTTTGAAAAATCAAATAAGTGTGGATTTTTTAAAAAGTGGTTCAAGATTTTGAGAAAACAAGGGCTATTCAACAGATTGGGACGTGTGATCAATTAGAGAGTCATGTCATCCGTTAAAATTTTGATATTTCGACGGTAGAGGATAGCTATTAGCTTCTATTTGTGGTAAAATGAGAAATGATAATGTCTTCGGACAAGTACAATGAGAAAAGGAAGATGTATTATGACAAAACGGATTACCATCATCGAAGTAAAAGACTACGTCGGTCAAGAAGTGACTATCGGTGCTTGGGTTGCGAATAAATCAGGAAAAGGGAAAATTGCTTTCTTGCAATTGCGTGACGGAACGGCCTTCTTCCAAGGTGTAGCTTTCAAACCAAACTTTATCGAAAAATTCGGTGAAGAAGTAGGTCTTGAAAAATTTGATACCATCAAACGCTTGAGCCAAGAAACGTCTGTTTTTGTAACAGGTATTGTCAAAGAAGATGAGCGCTCAAAATTTGGTTATGAGTTGGATATTACAGACATTGAAGTCATCGGTGAATCTCAAGATTATCCAATCACTCCAAAAGAACACGGTACAGATTTCTTGATGGACAACCGTCATTTGTGGTTGCGTTCACGCAAACAAGTAGCAGTGATGCAAATTCGTAACGCAATCATTTATGCAACTTATGAGTTCTTTGATAAGAATGGCTTCATGAAATTTGATAGCCCAATCCTTTCAGGAAATGCTGCAGAAGACTCTACAGAACTTTTTGAAACAGACTACTTTGGAACACCAGCTTACTTGAGCCAATCAGGACAGCTTTATCTTGAAGCAGGTGCTATGGCCCTTGGTCGCGTCTTTGACTTTGGACCAGTATTCCGTGCGGAGAAATCAAAAACTCGTCGTCACTTGACTGAGTTCTGGATGATGGACGCTGAGTACTCATACTTGACACATGATGAGTCACTTGACTTGCAAGAGGCTTATGTTAAAGCGTTGCTTCAAGGTGTTCTAGATCGTGCTCCTCAAGCCTTGGAAACCTTGGAACGTGATACAGAGCTCTTGAAACGCTACATTGCTGAGCCATTTAAACGTATTACTTACGATGAAGCGATTGACCTCTTGCAAGAGCATGAAAACGACGAAGATGCTGACTACGAACATTTGGAACATGGAGATGATTTCGGTTCACCACACGAAACGTGGATTTCAAACCACTTTGGTGTACCAACCTTTGTGATCAACTATCCAGCTGACATCAAGGCTTTCTACATGAAACCAGTTCCTGGGAACCCAGATCGCGTGCTTTGTGCAGACTTGCTCGCGCCAGAAGGCTACGGAGAAATCATCGGTGGTTCTATGCGTGAGGAAGATTATGATGCACTTGTAGCGAAGATGGAATCACTTGGTATGGATCGTACAGAGTACGAATTCTACCTTGACCTTCGTAAATATGGTACAGTACCACACGGTGGATTTGGTATCGGTATCGAGCGTATGGTCACCTTCGCAGCTGGAACGAAACACATCCGTGAAGCTATTCCATTCCCACGTATGTTGCACCGTATCAAACCTTAATAACTATAAAAACGCCGTCTGGCGTTTTTACTTTAATGAAAGAGGTGGAGAAAATGTAGGCAAATCTAGGTAAGTCTTTTAGAAACAGTCATACTACATATGGAAAGAGAGAAAACAATGTTTAAAAGAACTTACAAAGGCAATATTCCACTCCTAGCAGGTCTGGAATTCACATCTTATTTTGGAATTACCAGTTTTTGGATTTTATTCTTTATTCAAAATGGTCTTTCCTTGCTTCAAATCGGTTTACTAGAAAGTATCTTTCATGGGACCAGTCTCTTGTGTGAGATCCCATCAGGTATGTTGGCAGATCGATTTAGCTACAAGGCCAATCTCTATTTGGCTCGCTTGGCCAGTATTGGATCCTCTATCTTGATCTTACTTGGTCAGGGGAATTTTTGGATTTATGCGCTTGCTATGATGGTCAATGCTTGGTCCTACAATTTTGACTCAGGGACCAGTACCGCTTTCTTATACGATTCTGCGGTAGAAGCAGGGCAAAAGGACCGGTATCTTCAGATTTCTAGCTTTTTGTCTGGGGTGGCCGAAGTCACCCGAACTTTAGGTACCGTTGTGGCAGGCTTCTTTGTTCATGGAGCATTGGCTTGGACCTACCTGATTGCTATTGGACTCTCCTTGCTTTCCATTCTCTTGATTTTTCTGATGAAAGAGCCAGAGAGCAAGAGTAGTGAAAGAAATCATTTGACCTTAAAACGGATATTGGTAGTAGTGAAACAAGAATGGCAGGAAAAACCTGTCTTGTTTTACTTGATGCTCACCTATCAGCTGCTAGGAACCATCATGTGTATGTTTTATTTTTACTACCAACAGAAAATCAGTGACTTAGCCAGTTGGCAAGTTTCGCTCATTATGTTGATTGGCAGTGGATTCAATCTCCTAGCGGTTTATCTGGCCAGTCAAATCGGGAAAAAATGGAATAGTAATCAAGTCTTTCCAATTCTGGTTGCGTTGACAGGTTTGGCCTTGCTTTTGGTAGCTTTCAAGACTCCATTTGCCTATCTGAGTGTCTATCTTTTGACCAATGCACTATACGCAGTTTATCAACCCATTTACTACAATGAGCTACAAGCTTATTTACCTTCTAGTGTACGAGCAACCATGCTGAGTATCAATTCCATGATGTTTAGTCTTTCCATGATTGTGATCTTCCCACTTACTGGTTGGTTGATCGATACTTGTGGATTTGTAGTTGTTTTTCTTGTGCTAGGCCTGATAACACTCCTTTCTTTCCCACTCTTACTGATTGGATTGAGGAAAATGGGCAAGATCTTAAATAAGGGGACAAAGATGGAATAACATTCCTGGCCTTCATTCGTCTAAACAAGTGCAAATGAAACAAGAGCATGCTGAATAAGCTGGTCAAGAAAAACCGAACGAACTCTCTCTGCTTTGCAGGGAGAGTTTTTTTATCTTTAAAAATTGTGATAAAATAGGTACATCTCTTACAATTAGAATCGAGTAGTATGAAATCTTTATTGAAGTATTTTAAGGGCTATCTAAAAGAGACTATATTAGGTCCTGTGTTCAAACTATTAGAAGCCATTTTTGAATTATGTGTCCCCTTAATCATGGTCCACTTGGTCGATCAGGTCATTCCGAAAAAGGAAACGAGCGGAGTTGTGATGATGGTCGGTGCTTTATTTTTATTTGCTAGCCTTGGTGTCGTCGTTGCTATTACGGCTCAGTATTTTTCATCTAAAGCAGCTGTCGGATTTACCCGTGAGATGACCAAGGATTTGTATGATAAGATCTTGTCCCTTCCAAAGGACAAGCGCGATAAAATCGGTACTTCTAGTTTGGTAACCCGTCTGACTTCTGATACTTATCAAATCCAGGTTGGGATCAATCTCTTCTTGCGCCTCTTTTTGAGGGCGCCGATCATTGTCTTTGGCTCTATCATCATGGCCTTCACCATCAGTCCTAAACTAACTCTTTGGTTTTTGGGGATGGTGGCGATTTTAACCCTGATTATTGTTATCATGTCTCGGATTGTCAATCCGCTCTTTGCTAAGATTCGGAAAATCACAGACCGAATGGTCACAGTAACTCGTCAGCATTTTCAAGGGATGCGAGTGATTCGGGCCTTTGGACAAGATGCTAGTGAATTAGAAGATTTTAGAGAGGTCAATCAGGACTACAAAGTCTGGCAAATTCGCGCTGGTATCTGGTCTAGTTTGGTGAGTCCCTTGACCTTCCTTGTGGTCAATACGACCTTAGTCTGTGTTATTTGGCAGGGACAGTTGACTATCTCTGCTGGTCTTCTGACTCAAGGAATGTTGGTCGCTTTGGTCAATTATTTATTGCAAATTTTAACAGAATTGATCAAGCTGGCTATGCTGGTCACGTCTTTAAATGTCAGCTATATTTCAGCCAAGCGGGTACAAGAGATCTTTGATTTGAAAGAAGAAGACCTCCTAGAAGCTTTGACAGAGGAAACCGCAAGAGAACAAGAAGCGATCAGTGCAGAGGAAGTTTCTTTCACCTATCCAACGGCTTCAAGCCCAGCCCTAGAGGGAATTTCCTTTGATCTTGACCAAGGACAGATGCTGGGAATTATCGGTGGTACAGGATCTGGGAAGTCCACCCTTGTTCAGTTATTGAGTCATTTGTATGCTGTTAGTCAGGGAAAATTAGCCCTCTATCATCAAGGTCACTCTCCTAGAACTCTCAAGGAATGGCGGGAGTGGATAGCTGTAGTCCCACAGAAGGCAGAGCTCTTTAGAGGAACTATCCGCTCGAATCTCTTATTAGGGATGGATGAAAGTCTGACGGATCATGATTTGTGGTGGGCGCTAGAAACGGCTCAGGCGGCTGATTTTGTCCGTGAAAAAGAAGGAAAGCTGGATGAGCCGGTAGAAGCCTTTGGTCGAAATTTTTCAGGTGGCCAACGCCAGCGGTTGACCATTGCGCGTGCTCTTTTGAAAAAGGCCCCTTTCTTGGTTTTGGATGATTCGACTTCTGCCTTGGATTATTTGACGGAGGCTCGTCTCTTAAAATCGATTAAAGAAGAATTGAGTGACACAAGTTTGATCTTAGTATCTCAACGAACCAATAGTCTCAAGTCGGCTGATCAGATTTTGGTCTTGAATAAGGGGCATCAAGTAGGACTGGGAAATCATGATTTCCTCTTGTCCACGAATGAGATTTATCAAGAAATTCATGATTCACAACACGGAAGGGAGGAAGCATGAGTCAAAAACGTTCCAGTTATTTAAAACGTCTCTTTAGAGATTTTGCTCACCATCCCGGTCTCCTGATTCTAGCCAGTATTGGAACTATCGTTCAAGTTGGCTTAACGGTTTGGTTACCGATCCTGATCGGACATGCGGTTGACTTTGTCATGAATCCTCAAGGGATGAAAGTCTTATGGCCCGTTTTGATCCAGATGCTTCTAATCATTGTGGCCAATACCTTGATCCAATGGATTAATCCTCTTCTCTACAATCAATTGGTCTATCGGTTTAGCCAAACCCTAAGAGAAAAAGTAATGGAAAAAGTGCATCGCTTGCCCTTGTCTTATCTGGACAAGCAAGGAAGTGGGGATTTCGTCAGTCGTTTAACAACCGATGTAGAGCAACTTAATAGCGGTCTTCTCATGGTCTTTAACCAGTTCTTTGTGGGCCTCTTAACCATTCTTGTCACCATCGTGACCATGGCAGGATTAGATTTCTTTATGATGGTAGCAGTTCTGGTATTGACCCCATTGTCTCTCTTGATTGCTCGTTTCATTGCCAAGCGCTCCTATACGCTTTTCCAAGCACAAACCAAGGCGCGTGGCCTGCAAACTCAGTTGATCGAAGAGTCTTTGACCCAGGAAAGTTTAATCCAGTCCTTTAACGCTCAGGATCAATTCCGTAAGGCTTTTAAAGGAACGAATGAAAGCTATGCCAAGTATTCCCAATCTGCTGTCTTTTATTCTTCAACGGTCAATCCTGCAACTCGCTTTGTGAATGCCTTGATTTATGCGGTAGTGGCTGGATTTGGAGCCGTACGGATTATTTCGGGATCTCACTTTACTGTCGGTCAATTAGTGACCTTCCTCAATTATGTCAACCAATACACCAAACCCTTTAATGATATTTCTTCTGTCTTGTCAGAACTCCAAAGTGCTCTTGCCTGCGCAGAGCGCCTGTACAGCGTATTGGATCAAGTTGAGATCGAAGAGACGGGACATCGTGTTATAGAAACTCAGGATGTCAAAGGAGCGATAGGTTTTGAGCACGTCGCATTTGGCTATGATTTAGGGAGGACCTTGATCAAAGATTTAACCATTCAGGTTCCAGCCGCTAGTAAGGTAGCGATTGTAGGGCCTACAGGAGCAGGGAAGTCGACCTTGATCAATCTACTCATGCGTTTCTACCCTGTGAACTCTGGGATGATTACGATTGATGGGGTGCCGATTACGGACTACACCCGTGCTTCCTACCGCCAACAGTTTGGTATGGTTCTACAAGAAACCTGGCTCAAGGTCGGGACGATTCATGAAAATATCGTTTTTTCTCGTCCAGATGCGACCAGAGAAGAAGTGATAGAAGCAGCCAAAGCGGCCAATGCGGATTTCTTTATCAGGCAGTTGCCACAAGGGTATGATACTTATCTTTCAGATGCTGGAGAGTCTTTGTCTCAAGGACAACGTCAGCTCTTAACGATTGCGCGTGTTTTCCTTTCCGTTCCTAAGATTTTGATCTTGGATGAAGCGACATCGTCCATTGATACTCGGACTGAGGCCTTGATTCAAGATGCCTTTCATCAACTCATGAAGGGACGGACCAGCTTTATCATCGCCCACCGCTTATCGACCATTCAAAATGCCGATATGATCCTTGTCATGGTGGATGGCGATATTGTCGAGCATGGCACTCATGAAGAGCTAATGCAAGCACAAGGTGTTTACTACAAGATGCAAACAGCTCAGCAACAGATTCGTTAACATGAAAAGCATTTTCAGATTTGAAAATGCTTAGATTGAAGATAAAGACATATTCAAAACTTTCCTTAGGTGAGTACGGACGTCAGCGAACTTCTACGAAGTTCCATGACTTAGTTTTGAACCTAAAGTTTCAAAACTCCCGAGTGCTAGAAACTGATTTGTTTCTAGCACTTTTCTCACAGCGGAAAGTTTCAATATTTTCTTGATTCATTTTAAAAATTGAAAATCATTGTTGTTCCTTTTAGAAACGTTTTACTTATTTTATTTTAAAATAGTTAGTCCACATTCTAAGCATTTTCAGGTTTGAAAATGCTTTTTTAGTCTAAAAAAAGCATCTAGCAATTTTGCTAGATGCTTCAGGAACCACTCGTTTTTATCTCAATTAAACGTTTAAAACCTTATCCAAGAATTCTTTCAAACGTGGGTGTTGGGGGTTATCGAAAATTTGGTCTGGTTTGCCGTCTTCGAGGAATTCACCATCTGCGGTGAAGATGACGCGGTTGGCCACTTGGCGGGCAAATCCCATCTCGTGGGTGACGATAATCATGGTCATCCCTTGCTTGGCCAAGTCCTTCATAACGTTCAATACATCTCCAACCATCTCAGGGTCAAGGGCAGAAGTCGGTTCGTCAAAGAGCATAATATCTGGATTCATGGCGAGTCCACGGGCAATGGCCACACGTTGTTTTTGACCACCGGAAAGGCTGTTTGGATTGGCATCGGCTTTATCTGCGAGACCAACTTTTTCTAATAATTCCATCCCGACTTTTTGAGCTTCTTCGCGAGTCATCAGTTTGTGCTCTACTGGCGCAAACATAATGTTTTCTAGGACGCTCATGTGAGGGAAGAGGTTGAAGTGTTGGAAAACCATCCCAATATTTTCACGGACCAAATCAACATTGGTTTTTGGATCGGTTAGATCATATCCATTTACGGTAATTTGACCTTTTGTAACTTCTTCGAGGAGATTGAGACTCCGAAGGAAAGTAGATTTACCAGAACCGGACGGTCCGATAATACAGACCACATCCCCTTCGTAGAATTTCGTTGAGATTCCTTTTAAGACCTCATTTTCACCATAGTATTTGTGGAGGTCATGGACATCAATTTTTAATTTAGCCATTAGTTAACCTTCTTTTCTAATTGTTTTGCAAAACGTGTCAATAAGGTAATGATGACGAGGTAGACGACTGCCAGGATAGCATACATCTTGAAACTTTGGTAGTTTCGAGCAATGATGATCTTACCAGTTTGGAAGAGTTCTACCAATCCGATCGCAGAAACGATAGTCGTATCTTTCAGCGCAATGACGAATTGGTTAACAAAGTTTGGAAGCATGAGTTTGGTTGCTTGTGGCAAGATGATCTTGCGCATGGTCTTGCCATAAGAGATCCCAAGGCTTCGGCTGGCTTCCATCTGTCCAATCGGTACAGCTTGGATCCCCCCACGAACAATTTCTGCGATATAGGCAGCAGCATTGAGAGAGAGGGCGATGGTACCTGCGACAAAGTCGTTGATTGGGGATTGATGACCTGTGACCGATTCAATCAAGTTTGGAATTCCCCAGAAGATGAAGGCAGCGAGGATCATGAGTGGGATCCCACGAATAACATCGACAAAGATTTCTGCTGTCCAGCGGAGCCACTTATAAGGGCTAACACTAAACATCCCAAAGATAACACCGATCACCATAGCGATGGCAAAGGAGAGAATAGCAAGGGCAAGAGTTATACCCAAACCACTTAACAATTGTTTGTAGTTGTTTTGAAGCAATCCCCAGATTGTTGTTTCATCTACGGCTGTACTAGAAGTACTTGATTTGCTATCTGACTTAAGATATTTATCGAGAATCTTTTGGTATTGGCCATTTTTCTTTAAGTTTGCAAGACCGTAATTGAACATCTCGATCAATTCAGGATTTTCACCTTTTTTAACGGCAAATGCTAGTTGACCACTTGGAGTTCCTTCGATAGGTGTTTTGAATTTACGTCCTTGTTTAATAGCGTATTTGATGACGGGTTCGTCATCCAT
This sequence comes from Streptococcus sp. OMI750, assembly GCF_047463895.1. Taxonomy (NCBI): domain Bacteria; kingdom Bacillati; phylum Bacillota; class Bacilli; order Lactobacillales; family Streptococcaceae; genus Streptococcus; species Streptococcus sp. OMI750. Next base: position 771,159 of record NZ_JASHCZ010000001.1, on the reverse strand, counting down.
AATCGCAGCGACAGAACCTGAGTTCAAGCTGTCGTACATAGAAGCCCCGTCAGAGAAAGTTTTGATCTTGTAGCCATATTTATTTTTATTCTTTTCAAGGAAGGTCTGCGATGCAGTTCCGTTTTTAACACCGACCGTCTTACCTTTTAAGTCATCGTAAGAATCAATCTTACTATCTTCTTGGACTGCAAGAATAGAGTTAGCAGTATAATATGGTTCAGAAAAATCAAATGTTTCTTTCCGAGCATCGGTCACGGTCATCCCTGCGATCATTCCTTGCGCATGACCAGATTGGACATCACTTACCGCAGCGTCAAATCCAGGGTTATCAATTTCAATGGTAAATCCTTGGTCTTTGGCAATGGCCTTGATCAAGTCCATATCGATCCCTGTATACTTATTTTTCCCATTCTGGAAAACGAATGGTGCAAAAGATGAGTCACTTGAAATTACATATTTTGACTTTTTAGGCGTTGCTTTTTGTCCAGCAGGAGTAGTTGTTGTTGGAACAGCACTGTTAGCAGTTGATTGGCTTTCACCGGTCCATTTCTTGATGATCTCATCAAGTGTTCCATCAGCTTTCATTTGAGCGAGGGCCTTGTTAAATTCAGTGATCAACTTTTCATGATTTCCACCTTTTTTAACACCAAAGGCAAAGCCACCGACTGCTTCCCCGTCCATATTTATCGCTAGGTCCTGACCCTTTTGGATGGCATATTGAATGACGGGTTGATCATCCATGACTGCATCCACTGCACCAGTTGATAAACTGTTGTACATGAGATCACCCGTATCAAAAGTCTTGATCTTGTAGCCGTATTTGTCCTTGTTTTTGTCGAGGAAGCGTTGGGCTGCAGTACCGTTTTTGACACCGACTGTCTTCCCTTTTAATTGGCTGTACTTCGTGATTTTGTCGGCTTTTGTAGTTGCAATGACAACCTTTGTATCGTAGTAAGTATCAGACATGGTGAAGACTTTTTCACGTTCAGTTGTTTTGGTCATTCCGGCCATAATGGCATCCGCTTGACCAGCTTGGACAGCATTAACTGCAGCATCAAATCCAGGGAAGGATTTATCTAAATCCCAGCCATTGATTTCAGCGACCTTGTCCAAGATTTCTACGTCAATTCCTTTATAGGTTTGATCTGAATCCTTAAATTCAAACGGAGCATAAGCTGTGTCGAAAACGACCTTGATCGTCTCAGCATGAGCATGACCAGCGAATGCTACCAGTGGAAATAAGAAAAGCAAATAGGCTAGTAATTTTTTCTTCATTTCTGTCTCCTTTTTCTTCATTTCTCTTTGGGTGTTTGACCCATGAGTGCATTGACCAAAGGATGGCCTGAAAAAACAAAACATTCATACCAAATAGAGTATGAATGATCTTATGTTTTTCTATAAAAGCTATTATATCAGAAAAGTATCAGTTCAGCAAGAAAAATCAACTTTCGATGTTAGGTTTTCTGACATGAAGTGGTGTTGCAGGTCTGGATTTTCTTTGCTACAATGGACCTATCAGATAAATGGAGGTTATTAGATGAAGAAAGGGATGATCATTCAAGGTATCAAAACGAAAGCTTCTGTGCCAGTTTTCGTTTCTACACTATTCTACGTGTTTTTAGCTTCCTTCTTTATAGAAGGAGGACTATGGATCAGTAGTGAATTGGTGGGACCATTTTCCATTGCAATAGGTACTCTAACAGAGTTCTTCTCACCAGGAAATGGGGTTGCAAGTATTCAAGAGTTTTTCTACCATTATATTCTCTATTATGAGCTCTTCAGTTTTGTATTTATTCTCTTACTCTTTATTTTTTGGGTGAAGTTCATTGAGAAGAATCCCTTATCGACTTTAGGTTTTGTAAAAAGAAATTGGCTTAAATATCTTAGCTGGGGAGTCTTAATCTCCCTGCTTCAAATGGGTGTGATTGCCCTTGTCTACCAGGTGGGGGGAATCGGGTCTTTTGAGCTTAATGAATTAAGTTTAGAACCCATCCTCTTTATTCTAGGTTTATTCCCTTTTTGGCTTCTTCAAGGAGGGACTGAAGAAGTAGCGACGCGGGGTTGGCTCCTAACTCGGATTGCAGCAAGAACTAATCTACCTTTAGCAATCGCGATTTCTAGTAGTCTCTTTGGCTTTCTCCATCTGGGAAATTCAGGAGTGACCTTCTTATCCGTACTGAATATCATCCTCGATGGAGTGCTAGCTGGTCTTCTCCTTATCTACACCAATAGTATCTGGCTAGTGGTCGCCCAACACGGCACCTGGAACTATGTACAAGGCAATCTCCTTGGTTTTCAAGTCAGTGGGACGGGGGCAGATGCCTCTATCTTTACCTTTACCATGGGGTCAGGACCTGACTGGTTGACTGGAGGGGAATTTGGAGCGGAAGGATCGATCATCACAACTCTGGTTCTTCTAGTATCCGTCGTGATTGTTTATCGTTTAGGGGAGAGGAAAGAAAGAGTTTAATGACTAACTTCTGTGTAATGTCTGAAAGTCATATATGAAAAAGACAAACACCAAAAATGACGTTTGTCTGTATTCTGAGTCGAACACATATTGATGAGTTCGGCTTTTTCTATATAATAATGGGAATGATTAGCTTGACTTGTGCACCATCATGAATATTTTCTAAATGCATCGTTCCATTATGAAGTTTCATGACGCGTTTTACGAAAGATAAACCAAGTCCATAGTGACTTTCTTGAGAGGATGTTCTTGCTTGGTCATCTTTATAGAAAAGATTTCCAGCATTCTGTAATATATTTTTTGAAAAAGTAGATTGATTATTCCATATGGTTAGAACTAATCGATTATTTTCTTGTGACATTGTTAGCTGGATCTTTGCATCATTATCTTTTTGATGTTGTATTGCATTATTAATAACATTTGTGATTGCTCGAAAAAATAAATTGGAATGAATAGCAATTTGTGCCGATGAAGTTACTGTGTTATTAAAAACAAAATGTGTATTTCTCGGGAGTAAAGGTGTGATATATTCCTTCAATTGATGAGTTACTTGTTGAATCGATATATTTTCAAGTTGAATATCATGGTCGTAAAAGGTTTTGGAGTATTGGATGAAGTGGTTGAAATAATCGTTTAATTGAATACTTGCTTGCTCAAGATCTTTTAGACATTCCATTGTTTGAGGTGTTTGCTTGGTAGATTGTAGGAATTCAGCATTTCCTCTGATGACAGTTAGAGGGCTACGAAGATCATGTGCAGCGCTAGATACTTGAAACATGAGTTCTTTTTTTTGTTCTTTTTCATGTTCAATCCTATTTTTTATATCAGATTGCATTTTTTCGATTAGTTCATTTGTTTCAATGAATTCTTTAATCTGCAAATGGTGATGTTCATTTTTGGTGAAATATAGACCACTATGATAAACCATGTTCATTTCTTTTTGAATCTTGGTTAATAATTGTCTAATATTTATTACAATGATAAAAATCAAAATGATGCAAAGATAAATCCAAGAACTGACGCTAAAAAATAAAGCAAAGCGATTGGCATTTCTCTCATTTATTCCAGATACAGAAGATAGAAGAGCTGGAACTATGTAAAAAAGTATCAGACATAGAAGAAATTGCCAAATGATTTTAAGGTAGGTACGCTTAATGAGTTGCTTGATTGTCAATTCTTTTTCCATTTGTATCCTCCTCCCCATACTGTTTTGATAGGATCAATTTGATGAGCCTTGAATTTTTGTCTAATTTGATAGATGTATTCAGTGATTGACCGTAGTTGAGCATCAGAGCTTACGGGATAGAGGTAATCGTAAAGTTCCTCTACGCTAAATATTCGGTTCTCATTTTTAGCTAAAAGATAAAGTAAATCAAACTCTCGCTTAGTTAATGAAATTCTCTTTGAATGATAATAAACTTCTTGACTATCTCGATAAAAAGTTATATTTGACTCCATCTCTTCTTTAGAGGAATGGTGTGATCTTTCTTCTCTACGAAGATGCATTTGAATTCTTGCAATCAATTCTTTAATGCTGAATGGTTTTGTGATGTAATCATCGGCTCCGGCTTGTATTCCTTTTAATAAATCTTCTTCAAAATCTTTAGCGGTTAGAAATAAGATTGGAGTAGCAATTTGTGAACGAATGGAACGACAAATTTCTATACCAGAAATAGGCATCATGACGTCAAGTAAAATTAGATCAAATCCAGTAAAGTCACAGATATTGATCTCCTCTATATTTTTACGAGTTTCCACGTGAAAGTTGTTTGCTTCTAATGCATTCCCTATTAATCGTAAGATTTTTTCATCATCGTCAATGGCTAAAATTTTATACTTCATAGTTCCTCCAATTATATGAGCATATTATAGCAAATATAGAATGTAATTTGTTGAAAATAAAAAAAATAATTATTCTGAGAATTTCCTGATTTTCTCCTGTTATACTTGCTCCAAGTGAAGGTGGAATTTCACTAAAAGTCAGAAGGGAAAAAGAATGAATGATAACAATTCAAAAGCTACATAAGGAATATAATAATAAAATTGTCCTTCAAAACGTGTCTTTCAAAGCTAAGAAAGGTGAGATTACTGGATTGATTGGACCGAATGGATCTGGAAAATCAACTTTAATCAGAATTTTACTTGGATTAGAAAATAGTCAAATGGGAATGACGTTGATCGATGGCAAAAAATACTCTCAATTGGGAGATAATCCTTTTTGTATTGTTGGATCGTTCCTTGACAGTTGCCAACCTTACCCAACCAGAACAGGATTTCAACATCTTCGTTGGATTGGCTTGGCTTGTGGGGTTGATAGAAATAGGTGCAAGGAATGTTTAGAGTTGGTGGGGTTAAGTGAAGCTAAAAATAAAAAAGTAAAAGACTATTCATTAGGAATGAAGCAACGTCTTGGTTTAGCGACAGCCTTATTAGCAAATCCTGACATCTTAATTTTAGATGAACCAATCAATGGACTAGATCCAGAAGGAATTCGCTGGGTACGTAATTTTTTGCAGTCTTTTGTCAATGAAGGTAAAACTGTATTAATGACAAGTCATTATATGAGTGAGTTAGAATTAACTGTAGATCATTTGGTTGGTATTTCTAATGGCAAAATTGTTATTGATGCTTCTACAAAAGATATTTTGAAACAGTTTGGCTCTTTTGAGGAAGCATATTTTAAGGCACTCGAAGGGAAAGAAGGTGAATAATATGTTGAAGCGTTCCTTTTTTAGTGATCTCTATAAATATTGTAGTTTACCTACTTTTAAATTCACTTTTTTTCTTATTTTGGGAGTCAGCATATTTTTTACAATTCAAAATATCCAGGTGATAAATGCCTTAGTAGAAGGAAATGGACAGGCGGTTAACCTTGATCCATCTATGTCATCATCGAATCCAGTGTATACAGTCAGGGATGCTCTCTTATCTTCACCCTACCAAGCAAGTGTTATTTTCTTGCCAATTCTTGTTTCACTTGTTTATTCAACCCATTATCAATTTGGTGATGATTATTTTAGCCAGTTATTGATTCCTAACTGGAAAGTTCGTCTTACTGGGTTTATTGCAAGTTCAATTGTCCTATCGTTACTTTCTACTTTAATAATTTCTATAGTAAATGCTGTTATCTTACTCATTTTTCTAGATTCAACTCTAAAGAATCATTTAGAATTGACCTTGTTCTTAGATGTCACGGTAAGAATTATGATATTTGCAATCGTTCTTACTTTATTAGCTTTACTTTTCGTAATCGTAACGAAAAAACCAATGACTGCATTAATTGCAGACGTTTTATTATTGGTAATCACCTTATCAGGTATTCTAAGAGGAATTTCCTCTAAAATAGAAAATCTATTGCCTTTGATTGGAGCAAAGTCATTTGCATTTGGTCGAATTGAAGGGACTCAAACGAGCCAATTGTATGGAATTACACTTTTAATAGTAGAAGGGATCTTGTTCTTGGTGTTCATAATGGTTGTAGAAAAGATTCGAATGGGGAGGAAGAATGGCAAAAGTATTTTTCAGTCTTATCGTCAAAAAATATAGTTTAAAACCCGTAAAGTACCAGATAGGCATACAGTCTCTTTTAATAGGTTTTGTGTGTCTATTGGGTGTGTTACCAGTTGCAATTAATGGTGCAATTGTAGAATTATCTTTAAAGCAAGCTCTTGTTTTTGCATCAATGCTCTCTGTTGGTATTGGGTGTGTTAATGCATTTGTTGAGTTACAATCACACGAAACAAAGCTAGTTTACTTGGAAAGTGGAAAAAGGATCTTAAGTTCAATTAGGATCCTGTTCATAGAGTTATTTGATGTAGTACTACAATCAACCTTGTATTTCATTGTACTGCTTATATGGTTTCAATTTTATAGGAGCGAAAATGGTGTCAGTTTAGAAATCTTCAGTTTCTATTTGTTTGGCTCCATCCAATACTTTTTGATTTCTTACTTCTTAAGTTATTTTTTCAAAAGTCCAATGGGGAGTTTAGCTATTTTGCTGCTATTTCCTATTTTGGTACAACCATTCATAGAAAGAGTAGTGGAACCATTGACTAGTTATCTATTTTATAATATTGTTGCGGATACAATATTAGGGAGAGCTTCCTATCTGCAACTCTGTATTTACGTTATTGGACTGGTATGTTTACTTGGAGCAACACTCTACTTCTTGGTAAGGAATCAAGAAGTTAAGTAGTAAATAAAAATGATACTGATGAGCAAACCTTGCTAATTTTGTAAATCAATGACATTGATGTTTATTACGTATTTCATGGTTTTAGAATAAAAGACAAGACTTCCGAAGTAATTGCGAGAGTCTTGTTTAGTTTTTATGCTAATGCGTGTCCAATTAATTAGATTGTAATTCGCTCATGTACTAATTTAATGAATCGTTCTGTAACATGTTGTCTTCCCTCTTCATTCCTCATCTCAGAGAATTCTAGTGATTTATGGTAAAATAAGGTCTATATATGTGAGGACAAAGAGATGATTAATCGAATTACAGACAACAAATTTAAACTAGTATCCAAATACCAACCGTCTGGGGACCAACCGCAGGCCATTGAGCAGTTGGTGGATAACATCGAGGGAGGCGAGAAGGCCCAAATCTTGATGGGGGCGACTGGTACGGGGAAGACCTATACCATGAGCCAGGTTATTGCCCAGGTCAATAAACCGACCCTGGTCATTGCCCACAATAAAACGCTAGCAGGTCAGCTCTATGGGGAGTTCAAGGAGTTCTTTCCAGAGAATGCTGTCGAGTACTTCGTTTCTTACTACGATTACTACCAGCCAGAAGCTTATGTACCATCGAGTGATACCTATATCGAAAAGGATAGCTCGGTCAATGATGAGATTGACAAGCTTCGTCACTCAGCAACCTCAGCGCTCTTGGAGCGTAACGATGTCATCGTTGTAGCGTCTGTTTCATGTATCTATGGGTTGGGTTCGCCTAAGGAATATTCCGACAGCGTGGTCAGTTTGCGTCCAGGTCTGGAGATTTCTCGTGATCGTTTGCTCAATGACTTGGTGGACATCCAGTTTGAACGTAATGATATCGACTTTCAACGGGGGAAATTCCGTGTCCGTGGAGATGTGGTCGAGATTTTCCCAGCTTCGCGTGATGAGCATGCCTTTCGAGTCGAGTTTTTCGGAGATGAGATTGAGCGGATTCGTGAGATTGAAGCTTTGACCGGCCAGGTTTTAGGAGATGTGGACCACTTAGCGATCTTCCCAGCCACTCACTTCGTGACCAATGACGACCATATGGAAGTGGCCATTGCCAAGATTCAGGCGGAACTAGAGGAGCAGTTGAAGGTCTTTGAAAAAGAAGGTAAGCTCTTAGAAGCCCAACGCCTGAAGCAACGGACCGAGTATGATATTGAAATGTTGCGAGAGATGGGCTACACCAACGGGGTGGAGAACTATTCTCGCCACATGGATGGACGAAGCGAAGGAGAGCCGCCTTACACCCTTCTTGACTTCTTCCCAGAAGATTTTCTCATCATGATCGATGAAAGCCACATGACCATGGGACAGATCAAGGGAATGTACAATGGTGACCGTTCTCGTAAGGAAATGCTGGTCAACTATGGTTTCCGTTTGCCGTCTGCCTTGGATAACCGGCCACTGCGTCGGGAGGAGTTTGAAAGCCATGTCCACCAGATTGTCTATGTGTCAGCGACACCGGGTGATTATGAGATGGAACAAACCGATACTGTCATCGAACAGATCATTCGTCCGACAGGTCTACTCGATCCCGAGGTGGAAGTGCGCCCTACCATGGGACAAATGGACGATCTCTTGGGTGAGATCAATGCGCGTGTAGAACGGGGAGAGCGGACCTTTGTCACCACCCTGACCAAGAAGATGGCAGAGGACTTGACCGACTACTTCAAAGAAATGGGTGTCAAGGTCAAATACATGCATTCGGATATTAAGACTTTGGAGCGGACAGAAATTATCCGTGATTTGCGTCTGGGTGTCTTTGATGTCTTGGTCGGGATCAACCTCCTTCGGGAAGGGATTGACGTACCGGAAGTGAGTCTAGTTGCCATCCTCGATGCGGATAAGGAAGGTTTCCTCCGTAACGAGCGGGGACTCATCCAGACCATCGGTCGTGCTGCCCGTAATAGTGAGGGGCACGTGATCATGTATGCGGACACCATGACTCAGTCTATGCAAAAAGCTATCGATGAAACAGCCCGTCGTCGTCAGATTCAGATGGCTTATAATGAAGAGCATGGCATTGTGCCACAAACCATCAAGAAGGAAATCCGTGACCTGATCTCTGTTACAAAGGCGGTGGCCAAGGAAGAGGACAAGGAAGTGGATATCACCAGTCTCAACCGCCAAGAGCGCAAGGAACTGGTCAAGAAACTACAAAGCCAGATGCAAGAAGCCGTCGAAGTGCTTGACTTTGAGTTAGCAGCGCAAATCCGTGATATGATGTTGGAAGTCAAGGCCTTGGATTAGATAGGATAATGCGAATGAAGATTATCATTAAAACAATGGAAACTCCTGAAGAGATAGAAGGAAAATCTCTCGTTCATTGGCAAACGTGGAGAGAGGCTTATGACAATCTTTTACCCGCGGAATTTCAGGAGACGATGACTTTAGATAGATGTCGTTTCTTTAGTCAAAAGTATCCAGAAAATACCTTGATTGCGATGGATGGAAAGAAAGTCGTTGGATTTATCAGCTATGGAAATTTTCGTGATGAGGCCATTCAAGCTGGTGAAATCATTGCTTTATATGTTTTAAAAGACTATTATGGAAAAGGTATTGCTCAGAAATTAATGAAGGAAGCTTTGAGGACTCTTGATCATTTTTCTGAAATTTATTTATGGGTATTGAAAGATAATAAGTGAGCCATTGCTTTCTATCAAAAAATGGGTTTTACTTTTGATGGGCAAGAAAAAATACTTAAACTTGGAAAACCCGTTAAGGAATTGCGGATGATGTGTTCTTCAAATAATAATTCCTAAAGGACCTATCTATCAATCTTTGAATCATTATCAATTAATCAAGTAAAAAAATAAAAGAGATAGAATGAACTAAAGAAATGAAGGAGAAGACGAATGAAGATTTTAGTGATCAATGGGCATCCGGATAAGGAAAGTTACTGTCAGGCTATTTTTCAAACCATTGTAGAAAATATTGACTCAGGTCGCCATGAGCTTAAAGTGATCAATCTCAATGAAGAGGACTTTGATCCGGTTCTTCGCTGTGGCTATCGAAAGCGGATGGAGGAAGATCCATTTATCCTTCGTTCTCAAGAATGGATTCAGTGGGCGGATCACCTGATCTTTGTCTATCCCATCTGGTGGAGTAGTATGCCGAGCCTTATGAAGGGCTGGATCGACCGGGTCTTTACACCGGGGATTGCCTACTCGGCCAATGATCAAGGAAGCTTCATCTGGAATTACCTTAGAGGCAAGCAATTTAAGAAGTTGCTTAAAGGAAAAACAGCCAGCATTTATGCGACCTCCATGGCGCCTACTTGGTGGTACAAGATCTTTTCAGGCCCTCTCAACATTCCAGATAGTTATGGCATCTCTGTTTTGAAGAATGCCGTCTTGAACCACTGTGGGATTAAAACCAAGCGCGTCTGCATCTTAGGAGAAGTCGGTCGCGATGTGAATACCGCTAGTATGCGGGAACAGCATCTCCAAAAGGTCGCAGAAGAAGTGAAGAAACTCTGAGTAAATCCTTAACGTTAGGAAATGAGGGTAATGAAGCAGAAGAAAAATACTTTAAAGAAGGTCAACCATCAAAATAGAATAAAGAGTAAAAGAAGCTGGTTAGATCGCTTAAACCTGTGGCTTGAAAGGCATTCAGGTATTGGTATGCTTCTGGATTTTATCATGTTTTTGTCAATGGGAGCGACCCTAGGTGTCTTTCTTTTTGACAATCATCTAATCCCAAGGACATACCGTGATTTTAATTATCTATTTCCCTTATTCATGAATCTATATTTATTGCTGAATGGATTGTATTTTAATGTCTTTCGAGTGCAGAAAGAAGACCGAGCTTCCATTGAATATTTCGCAACCGTCTTTTTGTACGTGAATGCAATTACGTCTGTTGTGCATATTGGGTTTGGGATCAAAGGGCGACGCATGGGAGATTATATTCCACCGCTTTACACTTTGAATCTGAAATACATCTGGTTTCCTATCGTGACCTATGCGATATTCTTCATTATAGCGGCCTTGATCTTGTTCATAATAAAATTGAGGAAAAAGAAGAGAAATAAGGAATGATTAAACTCATAAAAGTATTTCAAATTGTTTATATTCTTTTACTGACTTTCATGTTTGCTAACGTCCTTTTAGGTTTCTATGGCTACGCATTTACGCCGCTTCTGTGGAATCCTTGGCTGTATCTTGGAGCTGTGACGGCTTTTAGTCACAGCTGGTATCGCTTCTATCGAAATCATGCTACAAATTGGAAGAATCTTGTGAGTGTTCTTTTGAGTCTCTTTGCTATGCTGATTCTAGTATTTTTCATTGAGTTGGTCCTTAGCTTCGATGGTCATGGTTCGGTAACGATTCACTCGGAGTATTATTTAAAAGAGAAGTCAATTGTCTTTCAGAGAGGCTCTCTTTTGGATGCCTATGATGAATACCATGAGCTGGTAAATCCCTTTGTGATGAAAAAAGAGATAAAGAAAAAAGTTTATATTGATTAATTGTCAATATCATAGAAAGGAAATATATGTCACGTACAACGCCTACTATACTGTGCAATCTTTGCATGGTCGAAGATCTTGAAAATGGGAAAGTAGTCCTCCAATACCGCTCACCTGAAAAGACTCACTGGGCTGGCCATGCTTTTCCAGGTGGCCATATCGAAGAAGGAGAAAGCCTTGTAGAATCCGTCATTCGTGAAGTTTACGAAGAGACAGGACTGACAATTGCAGATCCAAAACTGGTTGCAGTCAAAGACTGGGAGCCAGATGAGGGAGGCCGCTATATTGTCTTTTGCTACAAAGCGACAGAATTCACCGGCCAGCTCAGATCGTCTGATGAAGGAGAAGTTTCTTGGGTTGAGAAGGACCAATTAGAAAAGTTGGACTTGTCCTACGACATGCTTCCTCTACTGGAAGTGATGGAAGACCCGGATTTATCGGAGTACTATTACCGCAAACGGACAGACGATGGCTGGGAAAAATTAAGATTTTAAGCAAAGAGCTAGAACTATCTAGTTCTTTTTTAGCTCTAAGGAACTGCCCCTTTTCTTGTATCTAGTCCTTAATTGTAGTATGATAGAGGAGTTGAAAAGATGCTAGAAAAGGTGGCAAATAGATGAAAGATTTTCACTTCGATGCGATTGCTGCATTTGAAAATTATGACATTAAAAAGATGAGAGACGGCCATGTCATTGTGACAACCAAGGTCGTGGAATCGTCTCTCAATTATTATGGAAATGCGCACGGTGGCTATCTCTTTACCTTGTGTGACCAGATTAGTGGCTTGGTCGTGATTTCTCAGGGAGTAGACGGGGTAACCTTGCAGTCTTCTATCAATTACTTGAAAGCAGGTGCTCTGGGGGATGTTCTGACCATTCACGGGGAATGTGTCCACAGTGGGCGGACGACTCGTGTTGTAGATGTCGATATTACCAATCAAGACGGTACCAATGTCTGCAAGGCAACCTTTACCATGTTTGTTACGGGAGTGAGAGATGAATCCGCGCAAGTACGCATTTAAAAACTATATTTTTGATTTTTATGGAACTTTAGTCGACATCGAAACTGATGAGTCGAGTCCAGTCTTATGGGATACCATGGCTCAGATCTACCAATCCTACGGGGCAAGTTACACAGGAGAAGGTCTGCGCCTGCGTTATAGAGAGTTGGTGCAACAAGCCGAAGAAGACTTGGCTAAGGAAAAACAAGTTGCCTATCCTGAGATTGATCTGACGGTTATTTTTGTGCAATTGTATTTAGAAAGTCATCCAAGTGGAAACAGTGTTGCCCACCTCAAAGAGTGGGGACGTTTGATTGCACGGACTTTCCGTGTCCTTTCTCGCAAACGATTGGAGCTTTATCCTCACACGAAAGAAGTATTAGAGGATATGAAAGCTGCAGGTTGCCGGATCTATCTCTTATCCAATGCCCAAGCAGATTTTACCAATCCTGAGATTGATTTATTAGGCTTGAGAGAACTTTTCCATGCCATTTACTTGTCATCAGATGCAGGCATTCGCAAACCTCAGCCAGAGTTCCTCTTGAAAGTGCTGAAAGAACACCAGTTGAACCCTGAGAAAACAGTCATGGTGGGCAATGACTTTACAACAGATGTTGCTGTTGCCCAAAGTATCGGCATGGAGAGTATCTTGATCAATACCTTCCCATACTCTGAAGCTGAACTGCGCGAAAAGAATCAAGCAGGAGTGTGCGTGATTCGGGATATTCAAGAATTGCAAGAAGATTGAAAGATATCATCCATGTAAGGGGGCCAAGTTGCCTCCTTTTTATACAGTCGAGCAGGATTTGTCAAATGTTCGCTTTCATGGTATACTATGAAAGTTAATTTGAATAAGGAGATTGAAATGAATAACTTACCAAACTGTCCAAAATGTAACTCTGAATATGTCTATGAAGATGGAGCTCTCTTGGTGTGCCCAGAGTGTGCTTATGAATGGAACCCAGCTGAGGTCGAAGAAGAAGAGGGTGTCGTAGCGATTGACGCCAACGGAAATAAATTGGCTGATGGCGATACCGTGACCTTGATCAAAGACTTAAAAGTCAAGGGGGCACCAAAAGATTTGAAACAAGGAACGCGCGTGAAAAACATCCGTATCGTCGAAGGCGATCATAACATCGATTGTAAGATTGATGGCTTTGGCGCAATGAAACTCAAATCAGAATTTGTAAAGAAAATCTAAGGATAAGAAGAAGGGCCCAGCCCTTTTCTTTCAGGAGAATACTATGAAATTCAAACTATTGTTTAGCTATCGTTTTCTATTGTTTATCTTGAGTGTCATCGGCGTTTATCTGCAACTGACCAAGCATGGTGGTTTTGGGATGATGCTTTATTACACTATTTTGTCCAACATGTTGGTCATGTTCTTCATGGGAGACATGGTCTGGCGCATGCTTCGGGGTCGATCAACCCAGACCCAAGGTTACCTTCGCATAAAGGGGGCGGTCACCATGTCCATTATGATCACCTGTGTCATCTACCACTTTATGCTAGCTCCCATCGCGACACCTGAGAAGTTTTACCGCTTGGAAAACTTCCTCTGTCACTATATTGTTCCCTTGATGTTCTTCTTTGACACTCTAGTGATTGATAAGCCCAAGCAATACCGTAAGCTGGATCCTTTGGCTTGGACCTTGCTTCCTGTAGCTTATATGCTTTTTGCTCTTCTCAATGGTTTGGTTCTTAAGTGGCCGATTCCAGGTGCTAAAGATAGTCCCTTTGCCTATTTCTTTATCAATGTCAATAAATACGGCTGGGCTTTTGTGGGCAAATGGGTGGTGATCATCTTTATCGCCTACCTTTTAGCGGGCTATGTGCTCTATGGGATCAAAAATATCAAGCAAAAATCGTCTGTTTCTTAGTAAAAACCGAACGTTCTTTCATGTAAAAGTGCAGTTTTTAAATTTTTTTGAAAAAAATTGCGTTTTTTCTTGCATGTCGTTTGAAACTGTGATATAGTTATCTCAATTAAATAAATCCTTTAATCCTGTCCCGTGAGGCAGGCAAGGAGACTGTGAAAAACAATGGCTAGGACCATAGGGCGAGACTCTATCCTCTTAGACCATTCATTTGCTGAACCTCCTTGAAAAAGGAGGTTTTTCTTTTACCACTAAGGAGGACTGAATGAAAACCAAAGAAGTCGTTGATGATTTGACGATGAAGCGGGCCATTACCCGCATCACCTACGAAATCATTGAACGAAACAAAGATTTAAGCCAGATTGTGCTGGTGGGGATCAAGACGCGCGGTGTTTACATTGCTCGCCGGATCCAAGAACGCCTCTCTCAGCTGGAGCAAATTGATGTTCCTGTTGCAGAACTCGATACCAAGCCTTTCCGAGATGATATGAAGGCAACAGAAGATACGACAGTGTTACCAGTTGATATCGCTCACAGAGAGGTCATCTTGATCGATGATGTCCTCTATACAGGTCGCACGATTCGCGCTGCCATTGACAATCTGGTCAGTCACGGTCGTCCTGCTCGAGTAAGTCTTGCGGTTCTAGTCGACCGTGGGCATCGGGAGTTACCGATTCGTCCAGACTTTGTTGGGAAAAATATCCCGACAAGTAAGTCAGAAGAAATCATTGTCGAGATGGTGGAGCTAGACGGTCAAGACCGCGTCCTCATCAAAGAAGCTTAATTAATTTGTAACCATCTACATCCAAACTAAAAGGAGAATCATCATGTCTGAAAATCAAATCGCTCTTAAAAACCTTGTCTCAATGGAAACTCTTACCAACGAAGAAGTAATGGCTTTGATCAAGCGTGGGATTGAGTTCAAAAACGGAGCTAAAGTAGCCTACGAAGACCAACATATCGTCTCAAACCTTTTCTTTGAATCTTCAACTCGTACCCATAAAGCCTTTGAAGTAGCAGAGTTGAAATTGGGATGTGATCTCCTTGACTTTGATGTGAAGACAAGCTCTGTAAACAAAGGGGAAACACTCTACGATACCATCTTGACCATGTCTGCTCTTGGAGTAGATGTCTGTGTCATCCGTCACCCTGAAGTGGACTACTACAAAGAATTAGTGGAAAGTCCAACCATTACAGCTTCAATTGTCAATGGTGGGGATGGTTCAGGTCAGCATCCAAGCCAAAGCTTGCTAGATTTGATGACCATCTATCAAGAATTTGGTCACTTTGATGGCTTGAAAGTTTGTATCGCTGGAGATTTGGACCACTCACGTGTGGCAAAATCTAACATGCAAATCTTGAAACGTTTAGGAGCAACCCTTTACTTCGCTGGTCCAGACGAATGGAGAAGTGAAGAATTTGAAGAGTATGGAACCTTTGTCACTATCGATGAAGTGATTGAAGAAGTAGATGTGATGATGTTCTTGCGTGTGCAGCACGAACGTCATGATTACGAATCACTCTTCTCTAAAGAAAACTACCACCGTCTTCATGGTTTGACACAAGAACGTTATGACCGTATGAAAGATACTGCGATCTTGATGCACCCAGCACCAGTCAACCGTGACGTTGAAATTGCTGACCACTTGGTAGAAGCTCCTAAATCACGCATCGTAGAACAAATGACCAATGGTGTCTTTGTCCGTATGGCCATCATTGAAGCCGTCCTTAAAGGGCGTGAAGCTAAATAAGTTAACTGACAATCCATTGAAAGGAAAGAAAGAGGACAGAGTAGATCGCTACATGGAATCTGACTTTCCTTTTTTTGAGGAACTGTGATAAAATTGGATTAGTGTAATAGAAGGGAGGGGTTCAATGAAACGATTATTGGTCCTAGAGGATGGGACTGTATTTGAAGGAGAAGCCTTTGGTGCAGATCTATATGTGACTGGTGAGTTGGTCTTTACCACAGCCATGACAGGTTATCAAGAATTGCTCACGGATCAGGCTTTTAGTGGCCAAATTCTCTCCTTTACCTTCCCGGTTATTGGCGCAGCAGGGATCAATCGGGATGATTCTGAATCCATTACACCCACTTGTTTAGCGGTAGTGGTTCAGCATCTGGTGGAAATGCCGAGCAATTGGCGGCAACAGATGACCTTGGATGAGTTCTTGAAGCGAAAAAAAATCCCAGGTATTGTAGGGATTGATACCCGCCAGGTTGCAAAAATTGTCCGCAAGTATGGACGGATGAAGGCAACTGTTATTAACAAGGGGGATTCGATCGAGCATATCTTGGATCAGTTGCGAGCGACAGTCCTTCCAAAAGACCAAGTGCGTCAAGTCTCGACCAAAACGGCCTATCCTGTACCTGGTTTTGGAAAGAGTATTGCCTTGATTGATCTAGGGGTCAAGCACTCTGTCTTACGCCAGCTGAGTCAAAGGGACTGTAATGTGACAGTTTATCCCTATGATATCTCTTATTTTGAGCTGATGGAGCAACAACCAGATGGGGTTATTTTATCCAGTGGGCCAGGCGATCCCCGTCAGGTGAAAAAACTCTGCCGCTTGATCAAAAAGCTCAATGGTCAGATTCCGATGTGGGGCATGGGCTTGGGAGCACAGGTGTTAGCTCAAGCTTATGGAGCAGAACTAGCCCCTATGGAAGTTGGTCACTTCGGATTGAATATTCCTGTTCGTGAAATAGCAACAGGAAAAATTGAGTTGACCAGCCAAAATCACTTGTATAGTATAGCGAGGGACAGTCTGCCCCATGATTTATTGGTCACACATGAAAATGTCAATGACCATAGTATTGAAGCTTTTCGTCATCGTTACCAACCAATTTTAGGGGTTCAATTCCAAGTAGATGCTAGTCCAGGTCCAAGAGAAAATCTCTATTTTTACGACGAATTTTTAGAGTTGATTGATGCCAAAATTCACGAAAGTAGAAGGGAGAAGGAATGATGAAACAAAACCAGAAATTGCTTCTCCTGTGTGGAGATTCTTATCAGGATATTAGTCTTTTGGCTGCGGTAAATGAAGCACAAAAACTCAATGCCAAGGATGGGAATGCTCTTGTCCTTTACTTGGGCGAAGAAAATGCTATCACCCAAGAAGCTGCAGATATAGTTGTAGTTAGTAAGCTCAAGCTGGATGCTCTTAGGACGACTCTTCTTTCTTATACTGGATCTCGCTTGCTCTTAGCTTTCGCGGACAAACAGATTTTGAATCTCTTGTTTCGTTTGGAAGAAACTGGATTTTTCAAAGATGCATCGATCATGATTGTCGGGCCGAGTCTCCAACGGTACCGTAGCTTTTATCAGCAGGCAGATCAACGACGTCTCTTTCAAGAGCTGGGCTATCAGGTACCGGCTTCGGCACTGGTGAGCTCAGTT
Organism: Streptococcus sp. OMI750; assembly: GCF_047463895.1. Classification (NCBI taxonomy): domain Bacteria; kingdom Bacillati; phylum Bacillota; class Bacilli; order Lactobacillales; family Streptococcaceae; genus Streptococcus; species Streptococcus sp. OMI750. The sequence continues at coordinate 753,722 of NZ_JASHCZ010000001.1, read as the reverse complement.
CGAGAAGCTATCGAGTTTTCTGAAGGCATTCAATTTCCTGTTATGATCTGGCCGGTAGCAAGTAAACAAGGGCAAGGGCGAAAGATTGCTCATAACCTGGATGATTTGTGCGAAGCTGTAGAAATGGGACTTTCGGTCTCTCCAAGTCAGCAGTGTTTGCTAGAATTTTCGACTTATGGCTTTAAGGAACTGGATTTTGTAGTCATGCGGGATCGTGAAGACAATCACTACTTGGCGGCCTCTATTGAAAGCATTGATCCTGTTGGGATCCACTCCAGTGACTCTTACCAATTCATGCCAGCGGTCACTCTGACTGACCGGGAGTTTCAAAATCTTCGTGAAGCAGCGATCCACATCAGTCGCTATCTGAAGCTGACAGGAGCCATATCCATCAAATTTGCTCTAGATCCGACTAGCTATGCTTTTTATATCTTAGAGGTTAATCCATTTGCTTCAGATAGCATATCGATGGCCTCTATGGGCTTGGGCTATTCCTTGTTTGAGCAAGGCGTGCAGCTGCAATTGGGGCGCTCTCTCGAGCATTTGCCTCACCCTTTATTAGAGGATCTAAAGGCTGTCTATGAACCCAGTCTAGACTATATTTTCTTTAAGATTCCGATCTTTTTAGATGCTGCACAGAATGCCCGTCTCAATACCCAAATTCACTCTTATGGGGCAGTTTATGGATTTGGAAAGAGGATCGATGAAGCTTACCAACAGGCCTTAGAAACCATTAAAGATAAAAAACTGCTGACTGTCTTTCCTGAAGAAATGAGCGATGATGAGTTAATCCAAAAAATAGCTCGTCATATGCCCCATCGGCTCTTCTATATTTTAGAGGCTCTGAAACGTGGTTTTGAATTTGAGGAACTATTGGATTTAAGTAAATTAGCACCGATTTATTTGCAGGTTTTAGCCAACCTTGTAGAAATGGAAAAAGTAGCAGAAGCTGAAATCAAACCAGCATTTCTTCCGGTTGAGCCATCAGCTGGCTTATATGAGGTCAAAGAAGGAGCGGCCTATTATCTGACCCAAAACGGGACCAATGAGTCATTCGGTTTGGATGCTGCTTGTGTCTTGGTGGATGATCTAGACATTCGCGATGTTCACTTTTATGAGAAAGTCCGCCTGCAAGTTCAAAAGCTGAAAGAAAAGGGACAAGAAGTGATCTTGCTCACCAATCGTCCTTTTACAGAATCTTTGGCAGATAAAGTCTATTATCTCCCTATCAATGAGACAAGCCTTACCCTAATTCAGTCCATTGATCAGGTAAAAGATATTGTCAATCTTTCTAACATACAATAAAGGATCCGGACAATCTATCCGAATCCTTTTTTTACTTATTTTTTGGTCACAATACCGATAATGGTATCAACAGCGCGTTCCATGGTTTGGAGGCTAACGTATTCAAAGCGACCGTGCATATTTTCGCCACCGGCAAAGATGTTTGGTGTAGGAATTCCCATAAAGGAAATTTTAGACCCATCTGTACCACCGCGGATCGGTTCAATAATTGGAGTGATGCCAAGATCTTCCATGACTTCCTTAGCAAGGGTAATCGGCGTCATATCTTTTTCAATCACTTGCTTCATGTTGTAGTACTGATCTTTGAGGGTGAGGAGAACGCGTTCGCTACCAAGCTCCGCATTCATCTGATATGCAATAGATGTCATGAGGTCTTTGCGTTTCTCAAAGCTTTCAGTTTCAAAGTCCCGGATGATGTAACTGGCACTTGCTTCCTCAACAGTTCCTTCAATGTTCATCAAGTGGTAGAAGCCTTCATAGCCTTCGGTCAATTCAGGACGTGCTCCTTCAGGTAGTTTGTTATGGAAATCAATGGCCAATTGAAGGGCATTGATCATTTGACCTTTGGCTGTACCTGGGTGGACATTGCGTCCTTTGAAGGTGATTTCAGCTCCAGCTGCTGAGAAGGTTTCGTATTGAAGCTCCCCAAGAGGACCGCCATCAACCGTATAGGCGAAGTCTACATCAAAATCTTCTGCATCAAATTGATCTGCTCCGACGCCGATTTCTTCATCTGGACCAAAGCCGACACGGATCTCCCCGTGTTTGATTTCAGGATGCGCTGTCAGATATTCGATAGCCGTCATAATTTCAGCTATACCAGATTTATCATCTGCTCCCAGAAGAGTAGTACCGTCCGTCGTGATCAAGGTTTGTCCCTTGTAGTTGTTCAAATGAGCAAAATCAGCTGGATCCAGTGTGAAACCAGAGTCACCAAGGGCAATGACACCCCCATCATAATTCTCAACGATTTGTGGATTGACATTTTCCGCATTGAAGTCAGCGGTGTCCATGTGAGAGATAAATCCAATCTTGCGCGTAAAGCTTGGATCATTAGCTGGAAGTGTCCCAATGGCATAGCCGTTTGGTAGGTAGTAGACATTTTGAAGACCCACGCGTTTCATCTCAGGGATCAAGACGTTGGTAGCAAAATCAACTTGTGATTGGGTACTTGGAGTGGTTGTAGAGTTTTCGTCCGAACGTGTGTTGACCTTTACATAGGTAATAAAACGGTCCAACAGATTTGCGTATTTCATAATCATTCTCCTTTTTCAGTTTCAATTAATTTGTGTATAGCATGGGCTACGCCATCCTCATCATTAGTCAAGGTGATGAAGTCAGCTATTTCCTTGACAGCAGCATTTCCATTTCCCATAGCGACGCTATAGCCAGCAAAACGAAGCATCTCAAGGTCATTATTGGCATCTCCAAGAGCCATAACCTGGTCTCTGCTGTAGCCTAATGTTTGGCTCAATGCTTGAAGAGCAGATGCCTTGCTCGCACTTTTTGGAAGGATTTCAAATAAGATATCCTGTGAACGAACAGTGTTAAAATCAGTTTCTAACGCAGCCTCGTGCTGAGCTTGAAAGGCATCAATAGCAGAAGGAGCTCCGACGTACATAGCTTGAAAAATAGGAACAAGGTTGGGTAGATCCTCTTCTGAGACAGGTGTCGGTTTACTATTTACGATGCCGGCATCCATCGTAACAAGTTCACTGGCTTCAGGTGCGACTACTAGGTAATGATCCATGTCGAATAAGGTCAGCTGGACGTCTGAATCTTTCGTCAAAACATGCAACCGGTGCATCTCCTCAAGGCTTAATTCTTCCTTGCCAATGATTTCCCAATTCTTAGTAGACAAAGTTGTACAGCCGTTATTGATAATCATATAGTAGTTGCCATCCGGAAGACCAATCTCTTCAAAGATGGGACGGACACCCGCTAAGGGACGTCCCGTACAGATCACAATATCATAGCCCGCTTCATGGGCTTTATGAAGAGCTTCGATATTGCCTTTGGATAAAGTCTTGTCCTCGTGTAAGAGGGTGCCATCTAAGTCAATCGCAATTAATTGAATCATTTGATCTCCTCCAGATTGAGAGGAACAAAGCCATCTATAACTTTACCGATCACACCAGGTTCCTCATCCAGTGGAATAATCTGATCACTATATTTCTTATTGAGGGAAACGAGTCGTACCCCGTTGGCCTCACGAAAGACGCGTTTGATCAAAGTTTGCCCATCAAAATCAATGGCATAAATAGCCCCTGCCTGATCGTAGTAGGTTTGCTTGATTAGCACAACAGCTCCCTTTTCATATTTGGGCTCAAGGGAGTCCGTATGAATCCAAAAAGCCAAATCGTAAGGAATCTTTTGATCAAACCAGACGATATCAGCTTGCTTCTGATTTTGATATGCTGCAAAAGAATCATAGACAGAATAAGAGTGGTATTGCTTTTCAATTTTCTGTCTTTCTTTTTGATGGGTCAAGAGACTCTTTCCATAAGAAAGAAGATTTTCTTGATTTCCTTCATCGAGCTGTTTATACAATCGTTCGATCTCTGAATCAATGACCACAAAATCATTGCGCAATCGAGGGTCAATTTCAGAAACTGCTACCTGGAAAAAGGCTGCAATCTTCTCTAAATTTTCAGGAACGGGAAGAGAAGTTCCTTTTACATATCCAGTCAAGGTACTGGCAGGGATTCTAGTAACACGAGATAATTCGATCTGTTTTTTCCCTTGTTCTTTCAGTAATTCTCTGATTTTTTCCGATATAATCCGTAATGCCTCTTTGTCTTGAGGGCTTGCTTTTCCACGACCTCTGGCCAACGTACTCACCTCCTTGTATTTACCTTTTCTATTATAATGAATTAAATCGAAAAAGTAAACAGAAATCCCTGATAAATGCTAAAAAAGATTAATTCGATATAAATCCGATTTTTAATTGAAATTTTATTTGCATTTCCTTTACTTTTTGAGGGAAAAGTTCTAATATGAAAGCAGATAATTCATGGAGGTTGGAGTATGATTCGTACTGTTCAAGTCAAAGATGCAGGTCAAATTAGAGATTTATGTCACCAAGCATTGGGGTATGATTCTACCCTTGAGAAAGTGGCGGCTCAGATCGAAAAATTCAATCTGCCAGACTCGGGTCACTTTTGCTTTGTTTATGAAGAGGACCAAACAGGTAATATTCTTGGTTATGTCGAAGCAGAAGCCTATGAGAGTGTATATAGCGATTCGGGTTTAAATGTTTTAGGACTTGCTGTTTTTCCTTCTGCTCAAGGACGTGGGATTGGTCGCCAATTGATGGAGCGAGTTGAAGAATTTGCCAAAAGCAGCCATTATGCTTTTATTCGTTTAAATTCTGCATCTCATCGAAAAGAAGCCCATGTCTTTTACGAACGAATAGGCTATGATGGAAATAAAACGCAGAAGCGATTTTTGAAAATAATGGATTAAGATAGGCAAAGGCCTATCTTTTTTGTTATAATGAAGAGTACGATTAATTTTACTAGGAAGATGATTATGCCAAATTTTGAAGAATTAAAAAAACGACAAGAGAAGATTCGGAACTTCTCGATCATCGCCCATATTGACCATGGAAAGTCAACCTTGGCCGATCGAATTTTAGAAAAAACTGAAACCGTATCTAGTAGGGAGATGCAAGCCCAACTCCTAGATAGTATGGACCTGGAACGGGAACGTGGGATTACCATCAAGCTCAATGCCATCGAGTTGAACTACACGGCTAAAGATGGGGAAACCTATATCTTCCACTTGATTGACACACCGGGACACGTGGACTTTACCTATGAGGTTTCTCGTTCGCTCGCTGCCTGTGAGGGGGCGATTCTCGTAGTGGATGCGGCTCAAGGGATTGAAGCCCAGACCCTAGCCAATGTTTACTTAGCACTTGATAATGATTTGGAAATCCTTCCAGTCATCAATAAAATTGACTTGCCAGCTGCAGATCCAGAACGTGTGCGCACAGAAGTAGAAGATGTGATCGGCTTGGATGCCAGTGAGGCGGTTTTAGCCTCTGCTAAGGCTGGTATTGGGATTGAAGAGATTTTGGAACAGATCGTTGAGAAGGTTCCTGCTCCGACTGGTGATGTCGAGGCCCCTCTTCAAGCTTTGATCTTTGACTCCGTTTATGATGCCTATCGTGGGGTAATCCTTCAGGTCCGAGTGGTCAATGGAATGGTCAAACCAGGCGATAAGATCCAGCTCATGAGCAATGGCAAAACCTTTGATGTTACCGAGGTTGGGATTTTCACTCCTAAAGCAGTTGGACGCGATTTCCTTGCGACTGGAGACGTTGGCTATATTGCGGCCTCTATCAAGACTGTTGCGGATACTCGTGTCGGGGATACGGTGACCCTAGCGACCAATCCAGCAAGTGAGCCCCTTCATGGTTACAAGCAAATGAATCCAATGGTCTTTGCCGGTCTTTACCCGATCGAATCCAACAAATACAACGATCTTCGGGAAGCACTGGAAAAATTGCAACTCAACGATGCCAGTCTTCAATTTGAGCCGGAAACTTCTCAAGCTCTCGGGTTTGGTTTCCGTTGTGGTTTCTTGGGTCTCCTTCACATGGATGTTATCCAGGAACGCTTGGAACGCGAGTTCAATATTGACTTGATTATGACGGCACCGTCTGTTATCTACAAGGTGAATTTAACAGATGGCGAAGCACTGGATGTGTCCAACCCATCCGAGTTCCCAGATCCAACCAAGATCGCTTCGATCGAAGAACCTTATGTCAAGGCCCAAATCATGGTGCCACAAGAGTTTGTCGGAGCGGTGATGGAATTGGCCCAACGCAAACGTGGGGACTTTGTCACCATGGATTACATCGATGAAAATCGGGTTAATGTCATCTATCAAATCCCACTGGCGGAAATCGTCTTTGATTTCTTTGATAAATTGAAATCCTCGACGCGTGGCTATGCAAGCTTTGACTATGAGTTGTCTGAATACCGTCCATCTAAATTGGTTAAGATGGACATTCTCCTCAATGGGGATACTGTCGATGCCCTCAGCTTTATCGTCCACAAGGACTTTGCCTATGAACGTGGTAAGTTGATTGTTGAGAAGCTCAAGAAAATTATCCCTCGTCAACAGTTTGAAGTGCCCATCCAAGCAGCTATCGGTCATAAGATCGTGGCCCGTACGGATATCAAAGCCCTTCGTAAGAATGTTTTGGCCAAGTGTTATGGTGGGGACGTCTCACGGAAACGCAAGCTTCTTGAAAAACAAAAGGCTGGTAAGAAGCGGATGAAAGCGATCGGTTCGGTAGAAGTACCGCAGGAAGCCTTTTTATCTGTATTATCAATGGATGAAGAGTAATAGTTTTGCTATTTTCTTGATTCATTCTACAAAATGATGACTCATTTTTTTGAGGCGCTTTAACGATTCTACTTTAAAAATGCTAGTCTACTTTGTGAGATAGATCGCTCGATCTATCTTTTTTTACTCTCTCTGTGGTATAATGCTTTTATCAAACTAGAGATTAGAAAGTAGTTTATGACTCAAGAAATTGACCTTGAAAAATACCATCAGTTAGCTCTGCAAAAGCAAAAAGAGCACCGCAAGGTATTGGCAACTCTGAAGAAAAAGCCACCAAAAAATTTAGATAAAATCTCTCAAGAAATCCATGATGAAGTTTTCCAAGAAATCGATTGTACAGCTTGTGCCAACTGCTGTAAGACCCTAGGACCAGATTTTAAGGAAGCGGATATCACCCGCATCGCTAAGTATTTCAAAATGAAGCTTCCAGCCTTTGAGGCTGAATTTCTTCAAGTTGATGAAGATGGGGACAAGGTTTTCAAATCCATGCCTTGCCCCTTCCTTGGTGGCGATAATCTCTGCTCGATCTACGATGTTCGGCCAAAAGCTTGTCGGGAATTCCCACACACCGACCGCAAGAAGATATACCAGATCAACCATCTGACCATCAAGAACACCTTGACTTGCCCAGCAGCTTATTTATTCGTAGAAAAATTAAAGGATCGTTTGTAAATATGTATAGATTTTTACTCTTTGACCTAGACCACACCTTGTTAGATTTTGACACAGCGGAGGAAGTAGCCTTAACGCAATTTCTCAAGGACCAGGGGGTTCAGGATATTCAAGCCTTTAAGGATTATTACAAGCCTATGAATCAAGGTCTCTGGAAGAAGTTGGAACAAAAAGAGATCAGCAAGAAAGACTTGATTAACAGCCGGTTTGCGATCGCCTTTGCCCATTTTGGAAGACAAGTAGATGGTAAAGAAATGGCTTTGCGCTACCAGGATTATATTAGCCAACAGGGACAGAGCTTCTTAGGAGCAGAAGACATGCTGGAGGAGTTGGTAGAAAGGGGCTATCAACTCTATGGGGCTACCAACGGCGTTACTGCTATTCAGCAAGGGCGCTTAAAGAAATCTGCCATTACCCCATATTTCAAAGAAATCTTCATCTCTGAACAATTAGGAACTCAGAAACCAGAAGTGGCCTTTTATGAAACGATTGGCAACTTGATCCCAGAATTTACCAAGGAACAAGCTCTCATGATTGGGGATTCCTTGACGGCGGATATCGCTGGGGGTAATGCTGCAGGGATTGATACCGTCTGGTATAATCCGAATCATAAAGAGAATACCAGCCTAGCCGTGCCGACTTATGAAGTTTCTGACTATCAAGAGTTACTAGCTATCCTTAAGTAAAGATTTATTTCAAACTAGCTGTCAAGCTAGTTTTTTGGTATTATGGAGGAATGAATATATTAAAATCAATAAGGGTTAGGATCAAGAAATGGGTCGGCTACCTGGTTTGTGCATTTTTCACAGTGGTCGCTCTCTTGATTTGTTTTCTCTTTTATCTTACTAATCAAGAAGAAAAAGAAATCCAACAGCAAATTTTTGGCTTTTATCAGGAAGCGGGATTTAAAGGAGACCTAAGTTTTAAACCAGCAAAACTCCATGGGATGTCGACCAAATATGCCTATAGCTATCAAGAAAGGGTTGAGGGAAAGACGGTCCAGTTTGACTTTCCCGATGCGACTCATCTATCAAAAGAAGAAACTGGAAAAAACTATGATACGGCAGAAGAACTAGCTCAACGCTCCAAAAGTTGGCTAGTAGCTCCTTTTTTTGAGACTGCATTCGCTGAATCCCAAGGTTTTCAAAAACTGACTCAAGAAATAAAAGATCAGTTTCGTAAACAGAGCTTAGAGGTAAGCAAGGTTCGTCTCCAGTTACCAATTCAAAATCCAGACTTCGAAGCCCAACTGGAAAAAGACTTACAGGCTGCTGAAAAAGCTGGAGAAACAGTTCTTCGAGGGATTCTGACTTTGGATTATGCTAACTACCGTCAAATCAAGGGATTCTCCTTTACCATTACAGTGACCACGCTTCCCAAAGAGTTTTCAGGCACACACCTAGATGTATCCGGTCTTCCTTCTGGAAACTATGTGATTGAATCCGATGCTAACAAGGCTGCATCCTATAGCTTTAAGATCGATTAAAAAATTTTAACGAGTGTCAAGTTTTTTTCTTGACAGGTCTTTAAAATGTGTTATAATAGATCATGTGCTAAATAGCTTGTCTATTTCACCGAAAATTAAAATATAGAAAAGAGACTTATAAAAATGGCAGTTAAAATTCGTTTGACTCGTATGGGTTCTAAGAAAAAACCTTACTACCGTATCAACGTAGCAGATTCACGTTCACCACGTGATGGACGTTTCATCGAAACAGTTGGAACTTACAATCCACTTGTTGAAGAAAACCAAGTAACTTTGAAAGAAGATCGCGTTCTTGCATGGTTAGCTGAAGGAGCTCAACCTTCAGATACAGTTCGCAACATCCTTTCAAAAGAAGGTGTATTGAAGAAATTCCACGATTCTAAATTCTCAAAATAATCATAAAGTAGGTTGATGTATGGATACGATTGAAAATCTTATTATTGCAATTGTGAAACCCTTGATTTCACAACCGGATGCCTTAACCATCAAGATCGAAGATACTCCTGAATTCTTGGAGTACCACCTTGACCTTGATCCTAGCGATGTTGGTCGAGTGATCGGTCGGAAAGGTCGCACCATTTCTGCGATAAGAACGATTGTCTACTCTGTCCCAACTGAAGATAAAAAAGTAAGAATCGTTATTGACGAAAAATAAGAAAAGCGGGACAAGGTCTCGCTTTTTTTGCAAGGAGAAGGAATGAGAGATTTAACAGTTAGACAACTAGAGGAATACTTACTTGATCATTACCAACAATCTAGAACAGAAGAAGGACTTTTTATCAAACTAGTAGAAGAAGTTGGAGAAGTCGCTGAGGTTTTAAATGGACGTTCAGGTAGAAAAGAAGGTGTCCAAGATTCAAACGAGGAATTGGCAAAGGAGTTGGCAGATATCATTCACTACACAGTGGCAATTGCAGCTATCAACCATATCGACCTAACGAAGATCATTTTTGAAAAAGACAAGAAGGCAGCCATCAAGTATCAGCATGAACAAGATTTGGAAGGCTTTTTAGCAAAAAAGAGCATTTGAGAAAATCTCTTGAACGTGATAAAATAAAACCTAAGAATGTTAAGTGAATTGTTGTTTAGAAAGAGTTATTTTGATATGAAGCGATTTGAAGTAACTACAAAGATTGGTTGTCTCTCTGTTACTTATAAAAAGAGAAATAAAGTACTAGTTTGTTTAAATGGTGCTGGTTTGATACCAAGTTATGAAAATTTCCTACCAATACTTGAAAAACTTCCTTCCTCAATAGGTTACTTAACGATTGATTTTCCGAATACAGGTAGGAGTCCGATTCATAGTCAAACAGGATTTACTTTGGATAATCTTGTTGAAGCGGTATTCGAAATCCTGAAAGGGTTGGAAATTTCTGATTACATACTTTGTGTTCATAGTTTAAGTGGTGTTTTGGCTTTAAAGTTAATGAGTAAACCAATTAAGTGTCAAGCTTTGATAGCAATTGAACCAACAACAAAAAATATAATGTTTGCTGATTTTTCAAAAAATCCTTATCCAGAAATGGAAGAGCAAATGAGGATGATTGAAGAATGTGGTCCGGAAAATTATTTTAAGGGACTAACTCAAGCAACATTTGAACCTGAAACTGATAGACTGATTTGGGAATTGATGGAAGAAAAGGGCTTAGAATTGGAAAAGCAAGTTCCTGGATTTCAGATATCTGTAACTATTACCGCTGAAGATTTTGATAGTTTGTCCTTAGCAGATAATATTCCTGTTTTCGTATTTTGTCAGGCGTACAGAGAAAAAGAGTACAGAGATTCAGAATATTGTAATTCTAATACAAAACTCATTTTAGGTGGAAACCACCACTATCTACAGTGGTCAGAATCGGAAAAAATTGCAGCTCTTATTAGAGAACTGTAGAGATAAATTAATTAAAAGAGGAATGTAAAGAATAAAATGAATTATTTTAACGTTGGGAAAATTGTCAATACCCAAGGCTTGCAAGGAGAGATGCGGGTCCTGTCTGTGACAGACTTTGCGGAAGAGCGTTTTAAAAAAGGAGCTGAATTGGCCCTCTTTGATGAGAAGGATCAGTTCGTTCAAACAGTGACCATTGCTAGTCATCGCAAGCACAAGAACTTTGATATCATCAAGTTTAAGGATATGTACCATATCAATGCCATCGAAAAATTCAAGGGCTTTAGCCTCAAGGTTGCGGAAGAAGACTTGACGGATTTGGATGAGGGCGAGTTTTATTACCATGAGATCATCGGCCTTGATGTTTACGAAAATGACCAACTAATCGGCCAGATCAAGGAAATCCTGCAACCAGGTGCCAATGACGTCTGGGTGGTCAAACGTAAAGGCAAACGTGACCTTCTCTTGCCTTATATCCCACCAGTTGTGCTCAATATCGATATTCCGGGAAACCGGGTAGATGTGGATATCTTAGAAGGGTTAGACGATGAAGATTGATATTTTAACCCTCTTTCCAGAGATGTTTTCGCCTTTGGAGCACTCGATTGTCGGCAAAGCGCGTGAGAAAGGCCTATTAGAGATCAACTACCATAATTTCCGTGAAAATGCGGAGAAGGCGCGCCATGTGGACGATGAACCCTATGGTGGGGGGCAAGGTATGCTCTTACGTGCTCAGCCCATTTTCGATGCCTTTGATGCCATTGAGAAAAAGAATCCGCGCGTGATCTTACTGGACCCTGCTGGTCGGACTTTTAACCAAGCCTATGCAGAAGAGTTGGCTCAGGAAGAAGAATTGATCTTTATCTGCGGCCACTATGAGGGCTACGATGAGCGGATCAAGACCTTGGTGACAGATGAGATTTCTCTTGGCGATTATGTCCTGACGGGCGGTGAGCTAGCGGCCATGACCATGATTGATGCGACGGTGCGCTTGATTCCAGAGGTGATCGGAAAAGAGTCCAGTCACCAGGATGACAGTTTTTCGTCTGGGCTTCTAGAATATCCTCAATACACCCGGCCTTATGAATTCAGAGGGATGACGGTTCCCGATGTCCTCATGAGCGGTCACCATGAAAATATCCGTCAATGGCGTCTCTATCAGAGTTTGAAAAAGACTTTGGAGCGTCGCCCTGATCTGCTAGAAAACTATGAATTGACAGCAGAAGAAGAGAAGATGTTGGAACAAATTAAACAAGAAGACTAACAGCCTGTGCTGTTTTTCTTTTGCCCTAAAATTTTATTAAAAAATCTCTTTCAACCTACTAGTTATTAGTACCAAAATGTGGTATGCTAAGGGGAGATAAACTTCAAGAAAAAAGATCAGGTTTTGGGGGTGAGTTTCATTGGGAAAGAAGTTAGGAAAATCGGTTTTTACGACAGGAGTTGCGGCGACAACGGTACTGTCTGGAATGTTTCATCATAAGGCTAGTGCGGAAGAGGTCAAGCAAAATGAAAATGCTGAAACCAATAGCACTGAGGTAGTTGAGAAACCTATTACAGTCGATGAATTGAAGCAAATTACGGCTCAAAAAGGTCAAGTAGTCAAAGATGTCCACTACCAGGAGCAAAAAGTGATTGACGCTCAGATGGATGTCAGGGCAGCCGGTCAAGAGCTAGAAGAAAAGAAAGAAGAAGTGACGGAGGCGGAAAACCTCATCGCAACGACTTCAGATGCACAAGTTCAAAATGCAGAAAATGGGGTTAAGGTAGCCCAAGCTTATGTCACCATCGAAGAAAATAAGGTTCGAGAAGCAGAACTTGCACATGATCAAGTCTTAGAGGCCGTTCGTCAGCAGGAAAATCAAGTCACCGCTCAGGAATCTTTGGTCGATGTGGCAGAGAATGAGTTAAAGCAAGCCAAGATGCCGATTTCTAATGATGAGAACGTCCTGGCCCAGGCCTTGGTGGAGCAAAGTCAAGTCGAGCAAAGTATTCGAGAATCTCAATATTATCTGGCAACCTTGCAAGAGAGTCAGCAGAATGGGTCTGACACAGTGGCTCAAATTGAGAGTGACATCCAACTCGCCCAAACGCGACTCACAGATTTGAAGGCCGTCATTGCGACAAAAGAAGCGGAGTTGGCAGCCTTAGAGCAAGCAGCGGCTAATAGTCCAGTTCAATTGAGCCAAGCGACTTACGAAGGCTACTTGCAACACTTAGCAGACAATGGCAATGAAGCTGCAGCAAGTGCCTTAGCCCTCTATAAACGTGGGCGGGAAGAAGATGGCATTACAGTGGGAGACTCTGGTTCACTCCAAGCCAATTTGCGGGCTCTTGAAATCGCAGATGCTATCAATGCATATCGTCGCAACGCAGGTCTTGCTGAATTAGAGCTGGATCTCTATTCCCTCCCTGCTAGCCAAGTGCAGCTGGAATACTTTAAAAAGGCCAACTGGCATATGTTTAAGTATTTGCCAAACGAAAACATCGCTTATGGCTTCTCGCCTGCTGGTGCAGTTGACTTTTGGTACAATGAAAAAACGGCTTACCAAGAGGTAGCAGCTCAATACGGTCTGCCAACAGATGAAACACAGATTGATGCCAATGACATCTATATGAAGATCGGAGCTGAAGCCTTTGCTAAGGTTGGTCATTACCTGCAAATGATGGACAACAAAGCCACTGCTTTATCAGTCGCTTATGATCCGAGCAAGGCTATGTCAGAAGCGGCTTTCATACACAGCCCAGTCACCTCAGCTGTATCAACAAGTGCTCTTGCTTACCAGTTGCGCCAGGGAGCTGGTGCTACGACGACGAGAGCAGATGTCAAAGCTAAATCCGATGAAGTAGCCAATCTTAAATTGGACAAGGCCAATCTAGAATCCCAAATCATCATCTTGCAAGGGAAGTTAGAGGATACCCGCCATTCCAATTCGAATGTGGAAGTCGAAGTGGCCAATGTACAAAAGGCCATCCAAAATTACAAACTTCTTCTTCTTAGCAGGGACCATGCGGTCGAAAAAGCGAAAGCTACACTGGAAGTATCTCGAGGTCGGATTGAGTCGACCATTTATCCGAAAGAAGTCGCTCTTCAAAAAGCGCAAGACCTGTTAGCAGCTGCGCGTGAGAAATTGAATCTTTTGAAAGCAGAAGAAGCAGAAAAAGCGCAAATTGTTGAGGAAGCTCACGAGGGCTTAAAGGCAGCTCAAGAGCGTCTAGTTGCTGCGGAAAAACGTCTTTCTGACGTCCAAAATGCTCCAGACTTATTGGTGAAAGCCCAGTCTGTTTTGGCAGCTGCGGTGGCTAATCTTGAGCATAAAAAGGATAAATTAGAAGCAGAATTCAACACCCTTCAATCCTATCAAGGTATGGTTGAACACTTGAATTCTCAATATGAAGATTTGGCGTCACGTATGGATCCAGCTATTTTAGAAGCAGCAGATATGCCGATGGATATCCGATCAAGCAATCCAACAACCTTCTCAGATAGACCTGCAGTTCTTCCAACTCACACTAATAGTCCGCAAGTGCAAGCACCAAAAGCTAGTCCAGCTCCAAAACAAGAAGCCAAAGTAGAAGAAATCAAACCCAAAAAAGAAAACAGTCAAGCCGTAGCAGGATCGGATTCATCCAAATATGCAGCAGCAACAACAGGTGTAGTCGTTGGGCTACTTGCCGGATTGTTTGGTTTCAAGAAAAAGAAACAATCTTCAAATAATGATTAAGACATACTGAGAATAGAGTGGATGCTTAGACACTTTATTACTTAAAATCTTCAAAGAAAATTTATGAGGGTGGGAAAAGAACTCTTTTAACAAAATGAGTTTTTTCCGGCTCTTTTTTTGTATACTTTTGGAATGATTGAAAGAAAATGACAGAAAATGATAAAAAAGTGTTGACATTTTTTGGAGATAGAGTATAATAGTCTTTGTAATCGATTGCAAAAGGAGGAGAAATGCTTAAGTCTGAACGAAAACAATTCATCCTCGAGAAGGTATTGAAGGAAAAATTTGTTTCCTTAGAAACCCTTGTACAAGAGCTGGGGACGTCTGAATCAACTGTTCGACGTGACTTGGATGATCTAGAAGCTGAAAGCAAACTTCGCCGGGTTCACGGCGGTGCGGAAAGCCTGCATTTTCTTCAAGAGGAAGAAAGCAATAAAGAAAAATCTATCAAAAACATTCAAACCAAGTCAAAGATCGCTGTAAAAGCGGCGGAGTTGATTAAAGATCATGATGTGATCTTTATCGATGCCGGGACGACCAATGAACTTTTGGTACAAGAAATTGTCAATCCAACGGTAACTGTGGTGACCAACTCGATTCACCATGCGACCAAGTTGGTCGAGCGAAATGTTCCAACGGTCATCATCGGTGGGAAGGTAAAATCTTCTACAGATGCTAGTATCGGAGGGATTGCGCTCAATCAGATCGGTCAGTTGAATTTTGACAAGGCCTTTCTTGGAATGAATGGAATCGATGATGAATTTTACAGCACTCCGGACCTGGAAGAAGGATCTGTCAAGCGTGCGATTATCGAAAATGCAAAAAAAACCTATATCCTAGCGGATGATTCGAAAATTGGGGTGACATCCTTTGTCAAAGTGGCTCCTATCAAGCGAGCCATGATTATCACCAATCAATGTGAACCGCAACGATTAAAGGTTTTAAAAGAAAAAACGGAGGTTATAGAGGTTTGATTTATACAGTAACACTGAATCCAGCCATTGACTATATTGTCCGTCTCGATCATGTAGAGACAGGGGCGGTCAATCGGATGGCTTCGGAAGATAAATTTGCCGGTGGTAAGGGAATCAATGTCAGTCGTGTCTTGAAGCGACTCGATATCGAGAACACAGCCACTGGGTTTATCGGTGGTTTCACTGGACGCTTCATCGAAGAGGTTCTTACTAGCGAAGCCATTTCAACCAACTTTGTGACAGTGGACCAAGATACACGGATCAATGTCAAGATCAAGGCCGATGAGGAAACAGAAATCAATGGAAACGGCCCAGAAGTGACGGAAGCTCAGTTGCAAGAATTGCTTAGCATCCTATCCAGCTTAACAACCGATGATGTGGTGGTCTTTGCTGGCTCTGCCCCATCTTCACTTGGAAATGCTGTTTACAAAGAATTGATCGCAGCAACTCGTGCGACAGGTGCACAAGTCGTTTGCGACTTTGAAGGGCAAACTTTGATTGATTCCTTGGAATTCAATCCCCAATTGGTCAAACCAAACAACCACGAGTTGGGAGATATTTTTGGCGTGACCTTGACGGAATTGCCAGAAATCGAACGCTATGCCAAAGAAATTTTGGCCAAAGGAGCACAAAACGTCATTATTTCCATGGCGGGTGATGGTGCTCTCCTTGTCAGTCCAAGCGGCACTTACTTCGCAAAACCAATCAAAGGGCAAGTGAAGAATTCTGTTGGGGCTGGGGATTCCATGGTAGCAGGCTTCACAGGGAAGCTCGCAACGACGGGAGATGTTATCGAAGCCTTCAAATGGGGAGTGGCATGCGGAACAGCAACCACCTTCTCAGATGACTTGGCGACAGCTGATTATATAAAAGAAACTTATGAAAAAGTAGAGGTAGAAAAACTATGAAAATTCAAGACGTTTTAAATAAAAACGTGATGTTGTTTGACCTTCAAGCAACAGATAAAGAGGGCGTGATCAATGAGATGATTCAATCGCTCGTTGACAATGGTGTGGTGACAGATTTTGAAACTTTCAAAGCTGGGATCATGAACCGTGAGGCGCAAACATCTACTGGTTTGGGTGACGGAATTGCCATGCCACACAGTAAAAACGAAGCAGTCAAAGAAGCAACGGTTTTGTTTGCAAAATCAAACAAGGGTGTTGACTATGCTTCACTTGATGGCCAACCAACAGACTTGTTCTTCATGATCGCAGCTCCAGAAGGAGCAAACGACACTCACTTGGCAGCCCTTGCTGAATTGTCTAAGTACTTGATGAAACCAGGATTTGCGGACAAACTTCGCCAAGCAAGCACTCCTGATCAAGTGATCGCAGCCTTTGATGCATAAGAGCAAGAAGCTGCCGCTGAAGAAGCGAAAAAAGCAGAAGCAGTCAAAGAAGCAGCTTCATCTGACAAGCCTCTCATCGTTGCCGTTACAGCATGTACAACTGGTATCGCTCACACTTACATGGCAGAAGAAGCCCTCATCAAAAAAGGTGAAGAAATGGGTGTTACGGTCCGCGTTGAAACAAACGGGGCATCTGGTGTCGGCAACCGCTTGACAGCTGAAGAAATCGCCAAAGCTGAAGGGGTGATCATTGCGGCAGATAAGGCAGTTGAAACAGCTCGTTTCGATGGCAAAAAATTGATCTCTAAACCAGTTGCAGCTGGTATCCGTCAAACCGAAGAATTGATCCAAACCATCTTGGATGGCAAAGCAGATGTCTTCCACGCAGAAAATGCAGCAGAAGCTAGCGCTAGCCAAGAAAAATTGAGCTTGGGTGGAGCCTTCTACAAACACTTGATGAGTGGGGTTTCTCAAATGCTTCCATTCGTTATCGGTGGTGGTATCTTGATTGCCCTTGCCTTCTTGATCGACCAAATTCTTGGGGTGCCTCAAGATCAATTGTCTCAACTTGGTTCATATCATGAATTAGCAGCTCAATTTAAAACAATCGGTGGTGCAGCCTTTGGCTTCATGCTTCCTGTACTTGCAGGTTACATCGGATTCTCCATCGCTGAAAAACCTGGTTTTGTAGCAGGTTTCGTTGCTGGATCCATTGCTAGCTCAGGTTCAGCATTTGGTAACATCGCTTTTGGTGCTGCTAAAGGTGAATTACCAGCAGCCGTATCATCTGGTTTCCTTGGAGCTTTGGTAGGTGGTTTCCTTGCAGGTGGAGTCGTTCTCTTCCTTCGCAAAGCCCTTGCAGGTCTTCCACGCTCACTCGATGGTATCCGCTCGATCCTTCTCTTGCCTTTACTTGGTGTTGGTTTGACAGGATTCTTGATGTTCCTCATCAACATCCCAATGTCAGCGATCAATACCTCTTTGAACAACTTCTTGACTAGCTTGTCAGGTAGCTCGGCAGTTCTTCTTGGTCTTCTTGTTGGTGGTATGATGGCTGTCGATATGGGTGGGCCAGTCAACAAAGCAGCTTATGTATTTGGTACAAGTACGTTGACAGCTTCAGCCCTTACTAGTGGTGGTTCAACTGTTATGGCGGCCGTTATGGCAGCTGGTATGGTTCCTCCATTGGCAGTATTCGTGGCAACTGTCTTGTTCAAAGACAAATTTACTGAAGAAGAACGCAACTCAGGTTTGACAAACATTATCATGGGTCTTTCCTTCATCACAGAAGGTGCCATTCCATTCGGTGCAGCTGACCCGGCTCGTGCCATCCCAAGCTTCATCGCAGGTTCAGCATTGACAGGTGCCCTTGTTGGTCTTGCAGGATTGAAACTGATGGCTCCTCACGGAGGAATCTTCGTTATCGCCCTTACATCAAATCCGCTTCTTTACATCTTGTTTGTATTGATCGGTGCAGTCGTAAGTGGTATCTTGTTCGGATTGCTTCGCAAACCTAAAAACTAAATATGATTAAAAGGTTGGGAAAGCCCAACCTTTTTTACTGCGCAAAAACACCAACTAGTGATGAAGTTGCGAATCTCTATAGATTTCGATATGATAGTAGAAAGCAATTTTTATTGGAGGAATAATGAGAAAATGAAGAAAGTTCTCATTTTGGGAATAACAGTAATTGCCTTATCAGGACTAGCAATCATCAGTTCTCAATATCCAAACTTATTTTCTACTAATAGCCATACAACAAAGAAATCGGGTCGTAAGGAACAACAGTTAGAAGATGTAAAGAAGCACGGGAAAGAAATCGAAGATTTTGTAAAATCGTTAAGTCCTAAAGTTGAATCTGTCCAGATTGCTTGGGATGAAACGCAATGGGATGAGATAGGAAATGGTACGCCACAAGGAGGTGGCGAAATTGTTATGGTCTATGGAGGATTTAATCATATCCAAAATTCAAGTTGGAGTGTTTTGGTCTATTTAAAAGACGGTAGGAACGGTGATACAGATTCTGTTGAAGGAATTGGTAGCGGTAGTCCACTTCGTGTAGAAGGAAAACTTTTTGACGAGTAGACTCTAAAAGCTTTAACAATTTATTAGATTTATAATAGAGATGAATAAAATATGAAAAAGAAATTAATCATTGCTGGTTCGTTAGTTCTAGCCATTGTAGTTACAATTTTTAGTGTATCGACCTATCAACACCACCAGCAACAAGAAAAAGCCAAACAAGAACGTGAGAAATATGAAAAATACGACTACTATACTGGTAAATGGGAAATCGATTCTTATAAATTTTTGGAGGATGGTGAGGGTGTTGCAGTTCATTGGAAGTCACTGACTCCTGAAGAAGATAAGATATTTGCTAAGTACCATCCAGATGAAGAAGAAAATTTATTAGGAGCTCATGGAGCATCTAATAAGCGTTATATAGTTCGTACCTATTTCCACAATTCAACCTATAGATGGACACAAAAGTTACCTAAAGAGGACCCAGATGTATATTTTGCTCTATCTATTTATCGAATTAGAAATCAAAAGTTAGAAGGAAGTCAGGTAGATCTCTATAAGTTGGTGGAAGACTATAATTCGAATTATGTCCCAGAAAATACAGGTGGTATTGAAGAAATTAATGGTAAAGATTATTTACCGATAAAAGTATATAAATTAGATTCGAGGAATTCAGGGACTAGACAACTTTGGCTAAATCTCGAAACGAAGAAAATTGAGTGGGAGGATTCAAAAGAACAAAGAGAACCTGAAACACCTTCTGTTGATTTAGGCCAATTAAAAATTACTCTAAAAAAAACTACGGAAGTATTAAGAACCACTAACATATACGATGACTTATATCAGAATCAACTAACATTCTTCCCTAATAATTTAAAGGGAAGTGTTCTAGAAAAATCTGATCCAAAAGCTTACCAATTACTCCGTAAAAAGAATTCACAATTATATATTCTGCTTGATGCTAAATTGAATTATGATAGAGTCTATGGTAATGTTCAACAGTTTATTGATTTATATCAACTCTTTGTTCCAGCTAATACAAATCTTTATGAAGGTATTACAATTCCGGCAGAAATGAATAAAGATGGACAGGTCCATCAAATAAATACTAAAGAAGAGTTTGAAGCTTATTATGATGTGGAAAAGGACAATGAGCTAACCAAGCAACGTAGGGTGTTAGTGGAGCAAAACTAGTTATTTTCTTTTCTAACATAAATATCATCTAGTAATGAAGTTGCAATCTATTCTTATTTCGATACAATTATTATAACTTTTCCTTTTCAAGGAGGACGGATCGTGAAAAAAGGGAAACTGGTCATTCTTTTAGCTATTGCCTCTGTAATAGCAGGAGGTGTGATTATCGCTAGTCAAAAACAAGATATCTTTTCAAATGGTACTCAACAGAACAAACACCATAGTCCCAAAGAGAAGCAACTGGCTTATTTAAAGGATCACGAAAAGGATATGGCTGATTTTGTAAAATCTTTGAGTCCTAAAGTTGATAGTGTTCAGTTTAATTGGGATAGTATGGAAGTTGGTGAAATAGGAAACGGAACTCCTCAAGGTGGCGGGTATATGTTAACATTGGACGGTAGAATCAATAATAATAAGGATACTAAATTTACATTAGGGATTCCTCTAAAACGAGATTCTAATGAAGTTCCTGAGGAACTGGTTATTTATGAAATGCAACCCATAAGAATTTTAAGAGATGGTGGGTGGTTTTTATATGACTAATCGTCATTCAAAAGCCTTTATCTTGTTTTTTCGAGCATGAAAAAAGGATAATAAGCCAAACAAGCTAATAATTGATCAGAATTCGTTATCCTCTGTCTAAAGAATGGTCTGGCTTCCCCGGCTTTTTCTTCTTGTACCAACGAAAAAATCACCTCATTCGACATTGGTATCTTGCTCCGAATTATGATATAATAAGCCTATCGCATATTTTTAGGAGAATAAAAATGGATATTCAACGTGAAAAAGAATTTGTCAGCCAATACCACTATGACGCTCGTAATTTTGAGTGGGAAAAAGAAAATGGCATTCCCGAAACAAAAGTAGATGTAAACTTTCAATTAATCAATCGTGATCAACAACAAAACACAACGTCTTTGATTGTGATTTTGAGCTACATGATTGTATTTGACGGCTTTGTGATCAGTGGAACCATCACTCAAATTAACCACTTGTTTGGTCGTTATGTCAATGAACCAAGCGAATTCAGCAAAGACGAAGTGGAAGAATTGGCTCGTCCTTGCTTGGATATGCTCAACCGTTTGACTTATGAAGTTACAGAAATTGCCCTCGATTTACCGGGTATTAATTTGGAGTTTTAATCAATGAAATTAGCAGTGATTACGGATTCGTCTGCCTATTTACCGCAGCACCTTCTCCATCACGACGACTTATTTATTTTAGACATTCCGATCTATATCGATGGAGAATCCTATGTGGAAGGGAAGAATCTGACACACGACGAGTTCTACCAAAAGATGGCTGCGTCTAAGGAATTACCAAAGACTAGCCAACCGAGTGTGGCAGCGTTAGAAGAACTCTTATCTGGTTTGACAGCTAAAGGTTATACGCATGCTCTTGGTCTCTTCTTGTCATCAGGCATTTCTGGATTCTACCAAAATATCCAATATTTGAAGGACGAATTTGAAGGCTTGACCGTCGAATTTCCTGACTCAAAAATCACTAGCGCTCCATTAGGAATGATGGTAGAAGATTGCTTGAAATGGGCTGGTGAAGGTCGTTTGTTTGATGAGATTGTGGCCAATGTCCAACACCAGATTGATGGGACCACTGCCTATATTATGGTCGATGATTTGAATCACTTGGTCAAGGGGGGACGCCTGTCAAATGGCGCTGCCATCATTGGTAATCTCTTGAGTATCAAGCCGATCCTTCACTTTAATGACCAAGGTGTCATCGAAGTTTTTGAAAAAGTCCGTACGGAAAAGAAAGCCATGAAACGCTTGGTGGAAATCGTTGATGAAGGACTCACCGGAGGGCATTACCAAGTCTTTATCATCCATGCTAATGTACCTGAAAAATCCGAAGCGCTTCGTCAGATGTTGGTGGCTGAAGGGGTAGAGGGAGAAATTCCTTTTGCCACCTTTGGAGGCGTGATTGGGACGCACTTAGGTGACCATAGCTTAGCAGTTGGGTATATCCCTATCGTTTAAGGAGAATTCTATGTCAATTAAAGTCATTATCGCAGGTTTCAAGGGAAGAATGGGACAAGCAGCCTACCAGATGGTTTCTGAAGATCCTGAGCTAGAATTAGCTGGCTTGATCGATCCATTCACAGATGAGACTGACGTCGCAGGAGTCCCTGTCTTTAACCGCAAAGAAGATGTCGTGGGTCTTGAAGCAGATGTTTGGGTGGACTTTACCATGCCAAAAGTCGCTTATGAAAATACTCGCTTTGCAATTGAAAATGGCTTTGCGCTTGTTGTAGGGACAACTGGCTTTACACCTGAGCAGATTCAGGAATTGACAGACCTTTCGCGTGAAAAGGAATTGGGTGGCTTGATTGCTCCGAACTTTGCTATTGGAGCTGTGCTCTTGATGCAATTTGCAGCGCAAGCTGCCAAGTATTTCCCAAATGTGGAAATCATCGAATTGCACCATGATAAGAAGAAAGATGCACCTAGTGGAACAGCGATTAAGACAGCTGAGCTGATCTCTGAGAAGCGCGAGAAAATCCAGCAAGGTGCAGCAGACGAAGAAGAGTTGATGTCTGGAGCAAGAGGGGCAGATTTTGAAGGGATGCGCATCCATTCGGTTCGATTGCCTGGCCTAGTGGCTCACCAAGAGGTGATTTTTGGTAGCCAAGGCGAAGGCTTGACTCTCCGTCATGATTCCTATGATCGTGGTTCCTTCATGACAGGAGTAAATCTAGGGATTAAAGAAGTTATCAAGCGTCATGAGCTTGTATATGGTTTGGAACACTTACTATGAGATTAAAAAAGATGCCTTCTGAGTTTCAGGAGGCTTTACCAATATTAGAGAAGATTAAAGCAGCTGGGTTTGAGGCCTATTTTGTGGGAGGATCTGTCCGAGATGCTCTCTTGGATCGTCCGATTCACGATGTCGATATCGCTTCCTCCTCTTATCCAGAGGAAACAAAGGCGATTTTTGATCGAACAGTAGATATCGGTATCGAACACGGGACCGTCTTGGTTCTTGAAAATGGTCAAGAATATGAAATTACGACCTTCCGGACGGAGGATGTCTATGTTGATTATCGCCGACCAAGCTCCGTGTCTTTTGTCCGCTCACTAGAAGAAGACCTGAAGCGCCGCGATTTTACCGTCAATGCCTTTGCCTTAAATGAAAAAGGAGAGATTGTTGACCTCTTTCAGGGGTTAGAAGATTTAGAAAACAAGGTCCTTCGGGCCGTTGGACTTCCTCATGAACGGTTTAACGAAGATGCGCTCCGTATCATGCGAGGCTTTCGTTTTCAGGCCAGTCTTGGCTTTGAATTAGAAGCAGCAACCTTTGATGCTATGAAGGAGTGTGCTCCTTTGCTAGAGAAAATCTCTGTTGAGCGCACTTTCATTGAGTTTGATAAGCTCTTACTTTCTCCATATTGGAGACAAGGCTTGGAGGCCATGCTTTCAAGCAAAGCCTATCACTATCTACCAGAAATGAAGGATCGCAAAGAAGCACTTGAGCGTTTGTTTGACATAGAGCTTGAATTTACCTTTTCAACTTCTGAGCAAGCTTGGGCTGCTCTGGTTTTAGCACTAGACATCCAAGATATTCCAAAATTCTTTAAGAAATGGAAGACCTCAAGAGACTTTGCCAAGACGGTAGAGCAGATCGTGGAGATTCTTAAGCTTAGAGAAAAAGGAAGTCTAGACAAGCGTGCCTGCTACAAGTATGAGAAGCGTTTGTTGCTAGTGGCTGAAGAGCTTCGGGAAGTGTATGCCTTGAGTGTAGATTATCTGGCCATCGAGCGTGTCTATGATAGCTTGACCATTCATGATAAGCATGAGGTTGTGGTTAATGGCGGTATGTTGATCAAAGAATATGGCTTCCAACCTGGTCCAGCCTTAGGTGAGGTTTTGACAAAGATCGAATATGCCATTGTCGATGGGGAACTGGCCAATGAAAAAGAAGCCATCATTGCCTATATCCAGCAAGCAAAAAAGGAGGAAAAATGAGCGATTTTATTGTCGATAAATTAACCAAATCTGTCGGAGATAAGACCGTCTTTCGTGAGATTTCCTTTATCATTCATGACTTGGATCGGATCGGACTGATCGGGGTCAATGGAACCGGAAAAACTACTCTGTTAGATGTATTGTCAGGTCGCTCTGGCTTTGATGGAGATGTGAGTCCTTTTTCTGCCAAGAGTGATTATACGATTGGTTACTTGACGCAAGAGCCAGACTTTGATGATCAAAAGACTATTTTGGATACAGTATTGTCCAGTGATCTGCGTGAAATGCAGCTGATTCGCGACTATGAATTCTTGATGGCGGATTACCGAGAAGAGAACCAAGCACGTCTTGAAAAGGTGATGGCGGAGATGGATTCGCTCAATGCTTGGGAAATCGAGAGTCAGGTCAAGACAGTCCTTTCAAAGCTTGGGATTGAAGACTTGAATGCAAAAGTTGGGGATCTATCTGGAGGCTTGCGTCGACGGGTACAGCTGGCACAAGTTTTGCTGTCTCACCACGACCTGCTCTTGTTAGATGAGCCGACCAACCACCTAGATATTGATACCATCGAATGGCTGACCAATTTCTTGAAGAATTCTAAGAAAACCGTGCTCTTCATTACCCACGATCGCTATTTCTTGGATAATATTTCAACACGGATCTTTGAGTTGGATCGAGCTAGTTTGATTGAGTATCAAGGGAATTACCAGGATTATGTCCGCTTAAAGGCTGAGCAAGATGAGCGTGATGCAGCCCTTCTTCATAAGAAGCAGCAACTCTATAAGCAGGAGTTGACCTGGATGCGAAGACAACCCCAGGCGCGTGCGACCAAGCAACAGGCTCGAATCAATCGTTTCCATGATCTCAAACAAGACTTGTCTGGTCAAAGCAACCATACGGATTTAGAGATGAACTTTGAGACCAGCCGGATCGGAAAGAAAGTCATCGAGTTTAAAGATGTGAGTTTTGCTTTTGAAAACAAGACGATTTTACAGGACTTTAACCTCTTAGTCCAAAATAAGGACCGCATCGGGATCGTCGGGGATAATGGTGTCGGTAAATCGACCCTACTCAATCTGATCGCTGAGCGACTCCAGCCTCAGTCAGGGCAAGTGATTATTGGGGAAACTGTGCGGGTGGCTTATTTCTCTCAACAGATCGATGGTTTGGATGAGAGCAAGCGCGTGATTAATTTCTTACAAGAGGTTGCGGAGGAAGTCAAGACGACAGTCGGAACAACTTCGATCGCTGATCTCTTGGAGCAGTTTCTCTTCCCACGCTCTATGCATGGAACCTTGATCGAAAAACTCTCCGGTGGGGAGAAGAAGCGCCTCTTTCTTTTAAAACTCTTGATTGAAAAACCCAATGTGCTTCTCCTCGATGAGCCGACCAATGACTTGGATATCGCAACCTTGACGGTTTTAGAAAACTTCCTTCAAAACTTTGGTGGTCCAGTTATTACCGTTAGTCACGACCGTTATTTCCTAGATAAGGTCGCAAGCAAGATCCTGGCTTTTGAAAATGGAGGCATTCGTGAGTTTTTTGGCAATTATACGGATTATTTAGATGAAAAAGCCTTTGAAGCAGCCCAGGTAACGGCTAGTCAAAAGATTGAAAAAGAGAAACCTGTCAAGCCAAAAGAAGAGAAGAAGCGCATGAGCTACATGGAGAAGCAAGAGTGGGCAAGTATTGAGGCAGATATCGAAGCAATTGAAAATCGAATTGCAGAGATTGAAGTGGAGATGAATGAAAACGGCTCTGACTTTGGCAAGTTGTCAGCCCTTCAAAAAGAACTGGATCAGGAAAACGAGCGTCTACTTGAAAAGTATGATCGTTATGATTACCTAAGTGAACTTAGATGAATAAGGAGGCCCTATGAATCAATTGAATCGCATATCTCTTGGAATTTCAGCTACTATGTTTACCATTATTGGTATTGTCTTGTTTATCAATCCCATTGAGCACATCGGCTCTTTTAGCTGGTTGATCTCCTGTGGCTTCTTTTTAATCTCTTTTTCACGTTTTTCACGCTATTACCGATTGCGTCAGTCAGGTATTATCAAGCAGCAACAGCTCTTTCACAGTATGGTTGCCTTGGTGTTCGCAGTTTACTTGCTACTATATGGCTACAAGACCTTACCAATTGTCTTCCCAGTCACCTTAGGGATTTGGCTGATCTATCGCTCCGTTTTAAATTTCAGAAAAGCTAACTTCTATTCCAAGAAGATTGAAGAGCTTTCCAAGCGCTATATTTTCTTTGCCTTGGTGCAGCTCTTTATCGGCTTGTTCTTAATTGTCAGTCCATTATCAATCAGTGTCATTCTCCTGAATATTATTGGTTTGATTTTCCTGCTTCTAGGACTTCAATCCTTTAGCCTCTTACTAAAAAGTTAAGAAAAGTTACGTGCAAACCTTTGCATTTATCTAAAAGTCTGATATAATAGAACTGTAAGTGTTTACAAGTTTGAAAGGAGTTACAGATGTCTAAAAAAATTATTGGGATTGACCTTGGAGGAACTTCCATCAAGTTTGCCATTCTTACCTTGGATGGAGAAGTTCAAGAAAAATGGTCTATTAAAACAAATATCTTGGATGAAGGCAGCCATATCGTAGATGATATGATCGAATCAATCGCGCATCGTTTAAAGATGCTCGAGCTTGATGCTTCTGAGTTCCAAGGAATTGGAATGGGTTCACCTGGTGTCGTTGACCGTGAAAAAGGTACAGTTATCGGTGCCTACAACTTGAACTGGAAGACGCTTCAACCAGTTAAAGAAAAGATCGAAAGTGCCCTTCATATTCCATTCTTCATTGATAACGATGCCAACGTTGCTGCTTTGGGTGAACGTTGGAAAGGAGCTGGTGAAAACCAACCTGATGTTGTCTTCATGACACTTGGTACAGGTGTTGGCGGTGGTATCGTCGCTGAAGGTCGTCTCTTGCACGGTGTGCGTGGAGCTGCTGGGGAACTTGGTCACATCACGGTTGACTTTGATGATCCAATCCAATGTACCTGTGGTAAAAAAGGCTGTCTTGAAACGGTTGCATCAGCAACAGGGATCGTCAACCTCACACGTCGTTATGCAGACGAGTACGAAGGAGACTCTCAATTGAAAGTCTTGATCGACAATGGTGAAGAAGTGACAGCTAAAACGGTCTTTGATCTAGCAAAAGAGGGTGACGCTCTTGCTTTGATCGTTTATAAGAACTTCTCACGTTACCTTGGACTTGCTGCAGCCAATATTGGTTCAACCTTGAACCCATCTAAGATCGTTATCGGTGGTGGGGTATCTGCTGCTGGAGACTTCCTCTTGGATGGCGTGCGCAAGGTCTTTGAAGAAAACTCATTCCCACAAGTACGTGAATCTACTCAATTGGCGCTTGCTACTTTGGGAAATGACGCCGGTGTCATTGGTGCCGCATCTCTAGTATTACAATAAGATTAAAAGGAGATTTGCCTCTCCTTTTTTCTTTGTCCTGTGATATAATGTAGGCAATAGTAGATTAAAGGAGGAGATATGACAAAAGCAGATACGATTTTTAAAGAGTATATTCGGAAAATCATGGAAGAAGGTGTTTGGTCTGAACAGGCCCGACCTAAATACAAGGATGGTAGAACTGCCAACTCCAAATACATCACGGGTGCCTTTATGGAGTTTGATCTTGCAAAAGGCGAGTTTCCCATTACGACCCTTCGTCCTATCGCTATTAAATCAGCTATCAAAGAGATGCTCTGGATTTACCAAGACCAGTCCAATCGTTTAGATGTCTTAGAAGAAAAGTACAATGTCCATTATTGGAATGACTGGGAAGTAGGGGATAGTCGTACCATCGGTCAGCGCTATGGTGCGGTGGTCAAAAAGCATGACATTACCAATAAAATCCTCAAACAATTAGAAGCCAATCCCTGGAATCGCCGCAATATTATCTCGCTTTGGGATTATGATGCCTTTGAAGAGACAGAAGGTCTTCTGCCATGTGCTTTTCAAACCATGTTTGACGTGAGGCGCGTGGAAGGAGAAATCTATCTAGATGCGACCTTAACCCAACGTTCGAATGATATGTTGGTGGCCCACCATATCAACGCAATGCAGTATGTAGCGCTACAGATGATGATTGCCAAACACTTTGGCTGGAAGGTCGGAAAATTCTTTTACTTTATTAATAATCTTCATATTTATGATAATCAATTTGAACAGGCAGAAGAATTGCTCCGTCGCGAGCCTTCTGATTGTCAACCGCACCTGGTCTTGAATGTGCCAGATGGAACCAATTTCTTTGACATCAAACCAGAAGATTTTGAACTGGTCGATTACGATCCAGTGAAGCCACAATTGAAGTTCGATCTTGCCATTTAGTAATAAATCAAGGTTTTTTGATGCCTTGATCAATTGGTAAAATCCTTTTAGAATTAAAACAATTTTAGCTAAAAATTTTTACTCATTTTTGAGTCAAAATGTTTTGAAAATCGTTCGGTTTTTGTTAAAATAGATAAGGTTTGTAAAAACTAAACAATTTTAAAAAGAATGTTAATTTATAGATAAATATGGAGGTCCATTAGATGGGGAAAGACTTATTTAATGATCGTATTAGCAGATTCTCAATTCGTAAATTGAATGTGGGTGTTTGCTCAGTACTTTTGGGGACACTTGTCATGGTTGGTACAGCAGCAAGTGCAGCCGCAGAAGAAAAGACAGATACGACAAGTGAAAATGTAGCAACAGTTGCAACAGCGTCAGAAGCGTCCGCAACTTCAACAGCTACAGCAACTTCAGCAACATCAACAGCTGCAACGACATCTACTTATGATGCAAACGCAGCAATCACTGCACCAGAGACTTCAACTGCTGCAGCAACATCAACAGCACCTGCTTCAACTAGTGAAGCAAGTAGCACAAGCACAGCAGCTTCAGCAACATCAACTGCTACAGCTACATCAACCGCTGCAACACCAAAATTAGAAGCAACTACGCCAGAAAATAATGCTGCACCTGCTTCAACATCTGCAGATAAAAAAGAAGCACCAACTCTTTCAGCTGGACAAGGTGTAACAGCAAACAATACTGTAACAACGGAAGAGACAGCCCAAACTTCTGGTAAAAAACGTAATCGCCGTGCATTGGGTGATGCCAATGATCCAAACTTGATTGGGGATGATGTTGAAGATGCAACTTCAACTCCAAAAGTTGAAAAACCTGGCTTTACAACAGATCTTGATGCCAAATCTATGGCTAGCCAGATTACTTGGTTGGACTTTGGAGATGTAGCTAACTGGACAGGAACTACTACAGTATTAGTTCCTAAAAGTGAAGTTAAACCAACTGAGAACTTAGAAGAAAAATTGGCTCTTCAAGTTGGGTCTACCTATACCAAGGAAATCATGCCTGGTTATGTAGTTACTGTAAAAGTCAAATCCTTGAAACCTTTCCAAGCGACTGAAATCTATAAGAAACGGATGGAAAATCAAGGGGCTACAGAAGCTGAAAAAGCAACCTATGATCCAAATGCAAAAAATGGTTATGTAAGTGGAGTCACTTCAAATGCTGCTAAGCAAGCTTTTAACAATGGTGAAGAAGCCAAAATCGTCGCTGATGCCCAAAATAATTGGACTGAAATCAGATTTGAGAATATTGATACTAAAACCAAGAAGACTACCATAAGTTCAGCTTTGAATGGTGGAAATATTGGAGTTCAGTTTGAAATCTCTGCAACCTTCCGTGGCAAGACAGTTAAGCCAGCTATTGTTATGGCTGATGGGGAGTCTGCTAACCCAGGTGAATTAGTTATGTTTACTACCAATGGAGAAGGTTGGCAGCATATTGGAGAATGGAAAAAGTTTACCAGACCAAAAACTTCTGTAACTTATGAACCACAAGATACTGAAAATCTTTTTGGACCTAATCCTAAATTTAATAATACCAACTTAAACCAACTTCGTAGATCTACTGAAGTTGGACCAGAAAAGAAACCAGTAGCTTGGAAATACTTTGGAAATCCTGACAAAGTTACCGGTGGTTTAGGAACCGGTATCTTTGGACCAAACATTTCTGAAGGAAATAGAACGGTTCCAATCGTAATGACGCGCGGAGCATCTGAAGTGGGACTTTACATCGCTTCAGGTGGTAAACAGTCTGCTATGCTAGGATTCTTCCCACTTGATGAAGGGGATGCTCCTGAGTCATACGGTAAGGCAGTTCATACCATTGCAACTGTAGATGGCGTTACTGGAGCTAAAGTAAATCAACCGTATCTTGGTAACGTGAGTCCTGATATGGATGAGAATACGACTCTCGACTGGTTCGGTGATGATAAGGCAACTACGGCCGATGAAGGAATTAACCAATTGCTTCCGGATAACCTCAAAGGGACAACCAATGAGATGATCAAGATGGACCGTACACGCCCAGGAAACTACAAGCTGTCAGTTCAAGCCCATTTGGATGGAGCTTCAGAAGCACATATCTATGGCTGGGTAGACTTTAACCAAAATGGTAAATTCGATGAGGATGAACGCTCAAATCTCGCTACAATCACACAAGATGGCACTGTTGAGTTGACCTTTGCAAACAGCAAGACTTACGTCGACCCAAGCGTTAAAGAGTTAGGTGCTCGTGTTCGTATCGCTAAGAAAGCGAACGAGATTGAAAACCCAACGGGTATGGCTTTCTCAGGGGAAGTGGAAGACTTCAAGACTCAAATCACCCACCCACCAAAAGGGGAATTTAAGGAAACTTCTGGTCTTCAAGGGGCGAAGCAAACTGCAACTGTAACTTTTACAGCACGTGGAGAACACAAGTATGAGCTTAATTCTAGTGCCGTTATTGACGAAACGGTAGAACCATACATCGTTGATAGAGATGGCAACCGAGCAACTCTTGATGCGGATGGTTACTATGTCGTTCCAGGACAAGGTAAGTACAAGATTACTGCTAACGGTAAGGACGTAGACGTTGAATTTATCCCAGAAGATAACTTCCTTGGAACAGCTGATGGTATCTCAATTCGTCGTTCAGATAACAACGGTTACGATACTGGTTGGTCAACAAAATTCCCAGATCAAGAACCAAACATTAATGGTCAGTTGAATACCATGGATGGTCAATACGTTCCAACAGTCACTCCAATTGAAATCGAAGGAGTTGACAAAACTTCAACTGATGTTCAAGGTGCGACTCAAAAAGAAACTCCGACCTTTAACACAACTGCTACTAACGCAAATGGAGACAAGATTGCAATCACTCCAAGCGCAGACTATCCTGCTAAGTTGGTAGACCCAGCTACAGGTCTTACTACGGATGCGTCATCTGTAACAGTAGCTGGAGAAGGAACATACACCATTAATCCTTCAACTGGAGAAGTAACCTTCACTCCAGAACCAAGCTTTACTGGTACAGCTAAAGGTGTGGAAGTTACATTGTCAGCGCCAGTTGGACGTAATAAAGACGGTAAGGTTCAAAAGGAGTACGTTAAGACAGCTACAGCTAAGTACACACCAACTGTCACACCAATCACAGTGACTCCTACAGACAAGGTTTCTGAGGATATCCAAAACGTTCCACAAACTCAAACTCCTACATTTGAATTAAGCAACGACAAGACTGCGAAAATCACAAGCAAGAAATTGGTGGATCCAGCAACTGGTCAACCAACTGATGAAACAACAGTGACAGTAGCAGGTGAAGGTAGCTATACTATCGACCCAACGACTGGAGCAGTAACATTTACGCCAGAAAAAGACTTTGTTGGTACTGCAAAAGGAGTAACTGTTCAGGCAACTGCTACTATTACAAATGCTAATGGTAAGACTGCAACCATTACTTCAGATGCGACCTACACACCAACTGTTGTGCCAGCAGTTCCAACTGCAAACCCTGCAACTTCAAAAGATATCCAAGGTGCAACACAAACAGGGACACCAACTTTTGCAGGAACAACTGTTCAAGTAAATGGTGAAGATAAAGCTATTACCATTAAAGACAATAGCTACACATTGCTAGATAAAGATGGTAACGAAGTTTCAACGACACCAGCTTATGCGGCAGACGGTACAACCGTGATCGGTAACTTCACAATCGACCCAGCAACTGGTCAAGTAACTTTCACACCGACTGATAAATCATACACTGGTGCAGTCACACCAGCCAAGGTTCAAGCTGAAAGCTCAAACGGTATCAAGGTGGATACAACTTACACACCAGAAATCGTTCCAGTAACCCCAACTGCAAAATCAGTTGAAACAAAAGATATCCAAGGTGCTACTCAAACAGGTAAACCTGAATTCAAGGGTGGAACTGTAACGGTTGATGGCGTTGAGAAGACTGTTGAAATCAACGAAGATGTTCCAGCGACATTTGACGATGGATCAACAACTAAGACCGTTGAAGGTGTTGGTACTTACACAGTAGCAGCAGACGGTACTGTTACATTTGTACCAGAAAAATCATTTGTCGGAACTGCACCAGCTGTAACAGTGGTTCGTGAAGATAAGAACGGAACCAAAGCTTCTGCAACTTATACACCAACTGTGACTCCAGTAACTCCAACTGCAACACCAGTTGAAACTACAGATATCCAAGGTGCTACTCAAAAAGGTAAGCCTGAATTCAAGGGTGGAACTGTAACGGTTGATGGCGTTGAGAAAACAGTAGAAATCAATGAAGATGTTCCAGCAACATTTGATGATGGCTCAACTACCAAGACTGTCGACGGCGTTGGTACTTACACAGTAGCAGCAGACGGAACTGTAACCTTTGTCCCTGAGAAATCATTCACAGGTAAAGCACCAGCCGTAACCGTTGTTCGTGAAGATAAGAACGGAACCAAAGCTTCTGCAACCTACACACCAACTGTAACTCCTGTCACACCGACAGCGACACCAGCTGAAACAACTGATATCCAAGGTGCTACACAAACTGGTAAGCCTGTATTTACTGAAGGCGACAGCCGTGTGCCAATGAACGATGATGTTCCAGCAACATTTGATGATGGTTCAACAACTAAGAAAGTTGACGGAGTTGGTACATACACAGTAGCAGCAGACGGAACGGTAACCTTTGTACCTGAGAAATCATTTACTGGAACTGCTCCAGCGGTAACAGTTGTTCGTGAAGACATGAACGGAACAAAAGCTTCCGCGACTTACACACCAACTGTAACTCCAGTAACACCGACAGCTCAACCAGCTGAAACAACTGGTAAGCAAGGTCAAACTCAAACAGGTAAGCCTGAATTTACTGAAGGCAACAGCCGTGTGCCAATGAACGATGACGTTCCAGCAACCTTCGATGATGGCTCAACGACTAAGACAGTTGATGGCGTTGGTACTTACACAGTAGCAGCAGACGGTACTGTAACCTTTGTTCCTGAGAAATCATTCACAGGTAAAGCACCAGCCGTAACGGTTGTTCGTGAAGATAAGAACGGAACCAAAGCTTCTGCAACTTACACACCAACCGTAACTCCAGTAACTCCAACAGCAACACCAGCTGAATCTACTGGACCTCAAGGTTTGGTTCAAACTGGAACTGTAACCTTTACTGAAGGTGATGAAGTAGCTCCAATTAACAAGGATTCGATTACTCTTCTTGATGAAAATGGTCAACCAGCAGCTTCTGTAGTTGCTAAGTCACCAGAAGGTAAAGAAATTGGTACTTTCACAGTTGATAAAGACACAGGTGTTGTGACCTTCACACCAACGGATAAATCATACTCAGGTGATGTTGTCCCAGTTAAGGTTCAAGCAGCTGATACAAATGGAACTACAGTTGAAACAACTTATACACCGAAGATTACTCCGGTTGTTCCAACTTCTGAAGATGCTACATCGACAGATATCCAAGGTCAAACACAATCTGGTAAACCAACCTTCACAGAAGGTAATCCAAATGTTCCAATTGATGAAGATACTCCAGCTACCTTCGAAGATGGTTCAACCACTAAAACAGTAGATGGCGAAGGAACTTACACAGTTTCTCCAGATGGAACTGTAACCTTCGTACCAGAAAAATCATTCACTGGAACTGCTTCAGGCGTAACAGTAAAACGCGTGGATAAGAACGGTACTGAAATCACAGCGAAGTACACACCAACTGTGACACCAGTAACACCAACTGCAACACCAGCTGAATCAACAGATATCCAAGGTGCGACTCAAACTGGTAAACCTGAATTCACTGAAGGCGACAGCCGTGTGCCAATGAACGATGATGTTCCAGCAACATTTGATGATGGCTCAACGACTAAGACTGTAGACGGTGTTGGTACTTACACAGTAGCAGCAGATGGAACAGTAACCTTCGTACCAGAAAAATCATTCGTCGGAACTGCACCAGCTGTAACAGTGGTTCGTGAAGATAAGAACGGAACAAAAGCTTCTGCGACTTATACACCAACCGTAACACCAGTAACTCCAACTGCAGAAGATACAACATCTACTGACAAACAAGGTCAAACGCAAACAGGTACACCAACCTTCACACCAGGTAATCCAAATGTTCCAATGGATGATGATACACCTGCAACCTTTGAAGATGGATCAACAACCAAGACGATTCCAGGTGAAGGAACTTACACTGTTGCTCCAGACGGAACCGTAACATTTGTTCCAGAAAAATCATTCACTGGAGAAGGTACAGGCGTAACCGTTAAACGTGTCGATAAGAACGGTACACCAGTTACTGCTAAGTACACACCAACTGTGACTCCAGTAACTCCAACAGCAACACCAGCTGAATCTACTGGACCTCAAGGTGTGGTTCAAACTGGAACTGTGACCTTCACCGAAGGTGACCCAGTTGCACCAATCGATAAGGATACCATTACTCTTCTTGATGAAAATGGTCAGCCAGCAGAATCTGTAGTTGCTAAATCACCAGAAGGTAAAGAAATTGGTACTTTCACAGTTGATAAAGAAACAGGCCTTGTAACCTTCACACCAACTGATAAATCTTACTCAGGTGATGTGGTTCCAGTTAAGGTTCAAGGTAAAGATACAAATGGAACAGTTGCTGAAACAACTTACACACCGAAAATCACTCCAGTTGTCCCAACTGCTGAACCTGCAACATCGACAGATATCCAAGGTAAAACACAAACAGGTACACCAAGCTTCACACCTGGTAACCCTGCAATCCCAATGGATGATGATGTGCCAGCAACCTTTGAAGATGGTTCAACTACGAAGACCATTCCAGGAGAAGGAACTTACACAGTTGCTCCAGACGGAACAGTAACCTTCGTACCAGAAAAATCATTCACAGGAACAGGTACAGGCGTAACAGTGAAACGTGTTGATAAGAACGGTACTCCAGTTACTGCAACTTACACACCAACTGTAACACCAGTAACCCCAACTGCTGAGCCAGCAAC
The DNA here is from genome assembly GCF_047463895.1 of Streptococcus sp. OMI750. Taxonomy (NCBI): domain Bacteria; kingdom Bacillati; phylum Bacillota; class Bacilli; order Lactobacillales; family Streptococcaceae; genus Streptococcus; species Streptococcus sp. OMI750. Next base: position 718,403 of record NZ_JASHCZ010000001.1, on the reverse strand, counting down.
TTCAACTGACAAGCAAGGTCAAACCCAAACAGGTAAACCAACCTTCACAGCAGGTCATGAAAATGTTCCTATGAACGACCAAGTTCCTGCAACCTTTGAAGATGGTTCAACTACCAAAGAAGTTCTTGGTGTTGGTATCTACACAGTAGCAGCTGATGGTACTGTAACCTTCACACCAGACCCACGCTTTGTTGGGGAAGCACCAGCAGTTACAGTGGTTCGTGAAGATATGAACGGAACAAAAGCTTCTGCAACTTACACACCAACTGTAACTCCAATTACTCCAACAGCAAAACCAGCTACATCAGAAGCTCCTCAAGGAATTGTTCAAACAGGCAAACCAACCTTCACTGAAGGGGATCCAATTGCTCCAATGAACCCTTCAACCTTGAAACTTTACGATGATTCTGGTAACCCTACTGATCAATTGAATGCCTTCTCACCTGCAGGAGATATCATCGGTATCTTCACAGTAGATAAAGAGAAAGGTGAAGTTATCTTCACTCCAACTAACAAAGCTTACTCAGGCGAAGTTCTTCCTGTAGGCGTTTCAATGGACGATGCAAATGGTACCACTGCACGTACAACTTACACACCTAAGATTACTCCAGTCGTACCAACAACAGAACCAGCTACATCAACTGATATTCAAGGTGCTACTCAAACAGGTAAACCAAGCTTCACAGAAGGAAATCCTGCAGTACCAATGGACAATGATGTACCTGCAACATTTGTTGATGGTTCAACTACTAAGGTTGTTCCAGGTGAAGGTACTTACACAGTTGCTCCAGATGGAACAGTAACCTTCGTACCAGAGAAATCATTTGTAGGAACTGCAACAGGTATCGTGGTGCAACGCCAAGATAAGAATGGTACAGTTGTGAAAGCTATGTACACACCAACAGTTACACCAGTAACACCAACCGCTACTCCAGCAGTATCTACTGATGTACAAGGTGCAACTCAAACAGGTAAACCAAGCTTCACAGAAGGTGACAGCCGTGTGCCAATGAATGATGAAGTTCCAGCAACATTTGATGATGGATCAACTACGAAGACAGTTGAAGGAGTTGGTACTTACACAGTGGCACCAGATGGAACAGTAACTTTCGTACCAGAGAAATCATTCGTAGGAACTGCACCAGCAGTGACAGTTGTCCGCGAAGATAAGAACGGAACAAAAGCATCTGCTACATACACACCAACTGTAACTCCTGTGACTCCAACAGCTGAACCTGCAACATCTACAGACATCCAAGGTCAAACCCAAACAGGTAAGCCAACCTTCACACCTGGTAACCCAAGTGTGCCAATGGATGATGATGTACCAGCAACCTTTGAAGATGGATCAACAACTAAAGTTATTCCAGGAGAAGGAACTTACACTGTTTCTCCAGATGGTACAGTAACCTTTGTTCCAGAAAAATCATTTACAGGAACTGGTACAGGCGTAACCGTGAAACGTGTTGATAAGAACGGTACACCAATTACCACTACTTACACACCAACTGTAACACCAGTTACACCAACTGCAGAACCAGCTACTTCAATTGGTAAGAAGGGTGCCACTCAAACAGGCAAACCAACCTTCACAGAAGGCGATAACCGTGTACCAATGAATGACGGAGTTCCAGCAACCTTTGAAGATGGTTCAACAACTAAGACTATTCCAGGAGTTGGTACTTACACAGTAGCACCAGACGGAACAGTAACCTTCAAACCAGAACCTGAATTTACTGGAACTGCACCAGCAGTAACAGTAGTTCGTGAAGATGTGAATGGAACAAAAGCTTCTGCAACTTACACACCAACTGTTCTTCCAATCACTAAATTTGTTGATAAAGAAGGTAAGGAAATCCCAGGATATCCTACAGTTGATGGAGAAGAACCAAAAGCTGAAATTCCAGGTTACCGCTTTGTGAAAACGAAGAAATTGCCTAATGGTGATACTGAACACGTCTATGAAAAAGTTACAACTTCATACGTAGACGAAAATGGGGATCCTATCCCAGGTAACCCTACAGAAGATGGGGAACAACCGAAGAAAGAAATCCCAGGTTATGACTTCGTGAAGACTGTTGTAGATAAAGATGGAAATACTCAACATATCTACAAGAAGACTGTGACACCAACTCCAACGCCGGATCCAACTCCGACACCAGAGCCACAACCACAGCCTACTCCACAGCCGCAACCTACACCACAACCACAGCCTACTCCACAACCAAAACCAGAAGAGCCAACGATTCCTATCGTTCCAGAAACGAAAGAAGAAGTGAAGTATATCGATCCACAAAATCCTACTGCACAACTTCCAAATACAGGAACAAAAGAATCTTCATCTGCTGGTCTTGCAATCTTTAGTGCTTTAGCAGGTCTCTCATTATTCGGATTTGCAAAACGCAAAAAAGAAGACTAAGCTAAATTGTGGCTAAGAAAAACCGCGAAATCCTCGCGGTTTTTTCTGTTTATATTTAAAAAATATCTTCTAAACAAGATAGTTGAAATCAGTCTTTTATAAGAAAATTTGATAAAATAGAAGTATCAGTGTAAAGGATGAGAGAATGAAAAAGATTATTGGTATCTGGGCTCAGACTGAAAATGGCATCATTGGAAAAGACCAAGTGATGCCATGGCATCTGCCAGCAGAGCTTCAGCATTTCAAAGAAACAACCATGGGGCAAGCGATTCTCATGGGAAGAGTGACCTTTGATGGAATGAAAAAGCGGGTTTTACCGGGGCGGACCAGCATTATCTTAACCCAAGATCAGGCTTATGATCCTGAAAATGACGCTGTTCTTGTTATGCACAGCAAAGAAGAAGTTTTAGACTGGTATCGAAACCAGGACAAGAATCTTTATATTATTGGGGGGAGTCAGATTTTAAGGCTATTTTCTGATCAGTTAGAAGAGTTGATCCAGACCATGATTCATGCAACTATTGATGGAGACGCACTGGCACCAAAATTTGAAGAGAGTCACTATGAAAGAGTCCGTCAAGTTCCCCATTTAAAAGATGAGAAAAATCCATACGATTTCACGGTCAACTATTACAAGAGAAAGGATTTAGACTAATGGAGCGAAGTGTCTTTGGTTTTTTTACAGCTGTCCTATGTGTCATCTGTTTGATTTGCGCCTTACAAACCTTTCGTAAAAAACGGTTTGGCCTCGCTATTTTATTCTTACTAAATGCTTTTACCAATCTTGTGAATTCCATTCACGCCTTTTACATGACCTTATTTTAAACTAAATAGAAACAGAAAATGACAGAAAGAGGAAATACATGCCAACGAATCAAAACAATGATATGATGGTTTATTGCTCATTTTGCGGAAAGAGTCAAGATGAAGTCCAAAAAATCATTGCAGGAAACAATGCGTTTATCTGTAATGAATGTGTAGAGTTAGCTCAAGAAATCATCCGGGAGGAGCTTGCTGAAGAAGTCCTTGCTGACCTTAGTGAAGTTCCAAAACCAATCGAATTGCTCAATATCTTGAACCACTATGTCATCGGTCAAGATCGTGCAAAACGTGCCCTTGCTGTAGCGGTATACAACCACTACAAACGCATTAACTTCCACGATACGCGCGAAGACGAGACAGATGTTGAATTGCAAAAATCAAACATCCTCATGATTGGACCTACTGGTTCAGGTAAGACTTTCTTGGCCCAAACCTTAGCACGTAGCTTGAATGTCCCATTTGCTATTGCTGATGCAACAGCCTTGACAGAAGCCGGTTATGTTGGTGAAGACGTTGAAAATATTCTCTTAAAACTTCTTCAAGCAGCTGACTTCAACATAGAGCGTGCAGAACGAGGCATCATCTACGTCGATGAAATTGATAAGATCGCTAAGAAAAGTGAAAATGTCTCTATCACACGTGACGTCTCTGGTGAAGGAGTGCAACAAGCTCTCTTGAAGATCATCGAAGGAACTGTCGCTAGTGTACCACCTCAAGGGGGACGCAAACACCCTCAACAAGAGATGATTCAAGTGGATACCAGGAACATCCTCTTTATCGTAGGTGGGGCTTTTGATGGGATCGAAGAAATTGTTAAGCAACGTCTCGGTGAAAAAGTCATCGGTTTCGGTAAGAATAACAAAGCCATCGATGAATCCAGCTCTTACATGCAAGAAATTGTTGCAGAAGATATTCAAAAATTCGGTATTATCCCAGAATTGATTGGTCGTCTTCCAGTCTTTGCAGCTCTTGAACAATTGACAGTTGAGGATCTTGTCCGTATCTTGAAAGAGCCACGCAATGCCTTGGTAAAACAATACCAAACCTTGCTTTCTTATGACAATGTTGAATTGGAATTCGATGATGAAGCCCTTCAAGAGATTGCGAATAAAGCTATCGAAAGAAAAACAGGAGCTCGTGGACTTCGTTCAATTATCGAAGAAACGATGATGGATGTCATGTTTGAAATTCCAAGTCAAGAAGATGTAAAACTTGTCCGAATCACAAAAGAAGCTGTTGACGGAACAGAAAAACCAGTTCTTGAAACAGCATAGAAAGATTTAATATGGAAATAAACACACATAATGCGGATATTCTCTTAAGCGCTGCGAATAAGAGTCATTATCCTCAAGATGAGATTCCAGAAGTTGCACTTGCCGGTCGCTCAAATGTCGGCAAGTCTTCTTTTATCAATACTCTCTTAAATCGAAAGAATCTTGCTAGAACCTCTGGTAAACCAGGTAAAACTCAGTTGTTAAACTTCTTCAATATCGATGATAAATTACGCTTAGTGGATGTACCTGGTTATGGCTATGCACGTGTCTCTAAAAAAGAGCGGGAGAAGTGGGGACGCATGATTGAAGAATACCTGACCAGCCGTGAAAATCTAAAAGCCGTTGTCAGTCTGGTTGATTTTCGTCATGAACCTTCTGTAGATGATATTCAGATGTATGAATTCTTAAAATACTATGAAATCCCTGTAATCTTGGTAGCAACCAAAGCAGATAAAATTCCACGCGGAAAATGGAACAAGCATGAATCTATTATCAAGAAAAAATTAGAGTTTGATCCATCTGATGACTTTATCATCTTTTCTTCTGTAACGAAGGAAGGTTTAGAGAAGTCTTGGGATGCTATCCTAGAAAACGCCTTTTACGAAATAAAATGAAATGACATGAAAATGTCATTTTTGTTTTGGATTTATCTCGCAATTGTAATACAAGTGTAATAAAAATATCTTGTTTTCTTTCTTTTATATGGTATAATTTCTATAAAGATAAAAGATGATAAAAATTTATTGGAGATAAATTGAATTATGAAAAGAAAAATACGGAATAAAACGAAAATATTTGGGGTACTTGTTTCAGTTCTAGCAGTTGGAACATTTGCAGCTGCTATGAGCGAGCATGTAACTTCCGTTGGAGCGAATGATGGTACTTACCAGGGTTATTCTGATCCTAACGAAGCCTTTATTTCACAAATTGGAGAGTCTGCTCGTCAGCTTGGACAAGAAAATGACCTTTATGCTTCTGTTATGATTGCGCAAGCCCTTTTAGAAAGTGGGGCAGGACAGTCTGGTCTTTCTTCATACCCACATTACAACCTTTTTGGTATTAAAGGTAGTTATGCAGGTCAATCCGCTGTTATGCAAACCTGGGAAGATGACGGCGCTGGAAATGCTTATACCATTAATGACGCCTTCCGTTCATATCCATCCTACTATGAATCTTTACAAGACTATGTAGCTGTTTTGAAACAAGGGCATTTTGCAGGAGCATGGAAAAGCAATACATCTAGTTATCAAGATGCAACAGCAGCTTTGACGGGTGTTTATGCCACAGATACAAGCTACTATGCAAAATTAAACAATATCATTGAAACCTATAATTTGACTCAATATGATTCTCCAAACGTTCAAGGTGGTATTACAGGTACAGTTTATAATCCTTATCGCCAACAGTTCACTTCTCAAGAAATCCTCAATTTGGATATCGCGTGGGCTAACCGTTTGTACTAATGTAAAAGAAAAGCAGGCAGGTGCCTGTTTTTTTATTTTTTTGGTTACATTGATTTAAATCGAATATTTTTTTGCTACTTTTTTCCTGAAAGCCTTTTCAGAATTTTTTATCTATGATATAATGAATTAGTTCACAAAACTAAAATTTTTAATCAAGGAGATTCAGATGGGAGAATCAAATTTTGTTCTTAAGGTAGAAGCAGCATGTCAGAAGAAGGAAGAACTGTACACAGCTTCTAAAGCTCGTTATGCAGTTCGCTCCATGTTTGCGGGTGCATTTCTGACAATGAGTACTGCAGTAGGGATTGTTGGGGCAGATCTTCTCAATACCTTTTTGCCAGGTTCTGGTCGTTTCTTGTTTCCATTTATTTTTGCTTGGGGATTGGTTTATTTACTTTTCTTAAATAGTGAGTTAACGACTTCCAATATGATGTACCTTACTGCTGGTGTTTATTTAAAGAAGATTAATTGGAAGAAAGCTTTAGAGATTCTACTTTATTGTACATTCTTTAACTTAGTCGGTGCTTTGTTTCTGGCTTTCCTATTTGGACAGACAAGTGCATTTGCAAACCTAAATCCAAAAGGGTTCCTTGGATCGGTTGTTGAGATGAAGCTTCAACGTTCGAATCAATTGGTTTTCTTCGAGGGAGTTATTGCAAACATCTTCGTTAACGTAGCGATTTTGTCCTACCTTTTCTTTAAAGAGGAAACAGCAAAAGTTCTTTTGGCTTTGTCAGCAATTTATATGTTTGTATTTCTTACAAATGAACACATTGCGGCAAACTTTGCTTCTTTCTCACTAGCTACTTTTAATTCCATATCTAAAGATTTGCCTCACTTAGAGTTCTTCAATGTTCTTCGTCATTATGCTGTTACCTTTGTTGGTAACTGGGTAGGAGGAGGAGTGATCATGGGCTTGGCCTATGCATGGCTCAATCGTACAAAGACTATCTATAAGGATTAAAAAAATTTAAAAAAGTTTGCAAAAATACTTGCATTCTTTTTTTTTATGTGATAAACTAATTAACGGTTTGAAAAAACTGCCTAAGACAGTAGGGGAGCTCGACTCATAAAAATCCTACCGAGGACAAAACGTATCAATGAAAAGAAGCGTATTGTACTTTCGTGTCTAGGTTTGGGCGCGTTTTTCTTTTGGAAAAATTCCCCAAGCAAAATAATTACGGAGGTGAACACACTAATGAGTGAAGCAATTATTGCTAAAAAAGCGGAACTAGTTGACGTAGTAGCCGAAAAGATGAAAGCTGCTGCATCAATCGTCGTTGTAGATTCTCGCGGTTTGACAGTTGAGCAAGATACAGTTCTCCGTCGCAACCTTCGCGAAAGCGAAGTTGAGTTTAAAGTTATTAAAAACTCAATCTTGCGTCGTGCAGCTGAAAAAGCTGGACTTGAAGATCTTGCATCTGTGTTTGTTGGACCATCTGCTGTAGCATTTTCTAACGAAGATGTTATTGCACCAGCGAAAATCTTGAACGATTTTTCTAAAACTGCTGACGCACTTGAAATCAAGGGTGGTGCAATCGAAGGCGCTGTCGCATCAAAAGAAGAGATCCTTGCTCTTGCAACTCTTCCAAACCGCGAAGGACTTCTTTCTATGCTCCTTTCTGTACTTCAAGCGCCAGTGCGCAACGTTGCTCTTGCAGTCAAAGCGGTTGCAGACAACAAAGAAGACGCAGCTTAATTCTAAGCTACGCAGCGTAGCCTAGCTACAAAAAACAAAAACATAAAATATAAAAACTTATTTGGAGGAAATAACAATGGCATTGAACATTGAAAACATTATTGCTGAAATTAAAGAAGCTTCAATCCTTGAATTGAACGACCTTGTAAAAGCTATCGAAGAAGAATTTGGTGTAACTGCAGCTGCTCCTGTAGCTGTTGCTGCAGCTGGTGCTGCTGACGCTGGTGCTGCTAAAGATTCATTCGATATCGAATTGACATCTGCAGGCGACAAGAAAGTCGGCGTTATCAAAGTTGTACGTGAAATCACAGGTCTTGGTCTTAAAGAAGCTAAAGAACTTGTTGATGGAGCACCTGGCGTTATCAAAGAAGGTGTTGCTACAGCTGAAGCTGAAGAAATCAAAGCTAAATTGGAAGAAGCTGGAGCTTCAGTTACTCTTAAATAATAGAGTAACGCAAATTGAATGCGAAAGCCTAGTATATTAAGGTTAAGAATTGCTTAAGGTGATTTAAATCTTAAAGAGGGGAGTTATTCCCCACCAAATCCCCGCCAAGTTAGATCTTGGCGGGGATTTTTTTCTACAACAAAATAGACTATATAATCCCTTTGTTAGTTTTACCTTATGCAGAAAGCATGGTGATGTTTTAAACTAAATCCAATCATCGCCTTCAACTGGTGCATATGCCCACCACACCCAAGCTAAACCAAGATCAGTAGCTTGAATAATACTATTTCGCATAGTAATTAAATTATGATAAAGTGCAAAATCAATGTATTCATTTAACTGATTTCTTTTATCAGCATAGCCTTCTTCAATTAATTTTGAGATTGATTCAGGTGAACTAACGTATTCTAAAAAGCTAGTGAAGTAGGTATCTGTTATTAATTTTTCACGAATTTCAAAATTTGAACCTTTGAATTCTCTTTGTAACTGATTTTTAATTGACATCTTTTTCTCCTTTAAATTTATACCATGTCTGTAAAATGTGTTAAAACTATTAGCCATACAACAACCCATATTTTAAGTATGCCATAAAAACGTCGAAAAACTGTTTTTTTCCGTTTTTTTTTCTTCATTTTTTAGTCGAAAATGAAATACTTTAAAGAATATAGTTGGTCACTGTAACGGATAGACGCCAGTGGGAAAGATGGAAGACCGAGACAGCCATCAAGGCTAAACGATTATATTTTGTAGGCAGGGCTGAATTTAAGGCTTTTTTATAGTTTGATCCACGAATTTTATAAGGTTCATCTCTTAGTTCATTAATGAAGTTTTTCTTTTGTTTTTCAAATTTCTTTAATGATTTATCCCTTAAATTTTGGTGACCAACCTCCCAACGTTCTATTAAAAAATTTTTTAAATTCACCTTGAAATTTGGATTATCTTGGAGTTTCTTCAAGTAGAAGTAATAACACTCTCTTGCATGTTGAGCTCGCATCCCATGTAGATTGATTAGATTATTCATTTCCACATCTGTAAAGATATAATCATCCTCTTGTTTATTTTTAAAAGTATCGAGGACTACTGGAACATCTTGAGGAAGAATAAGTTGAGGTTGAAATTTTCCTCCCTTCCCACGCTGAACTAAAACATAGTAATTTCCATTATTATCTTTTCGAATATCTTTTCCTTTTAATTTTTTTAATTCGGATCTACGAATCCCAACTGCCCTCTGAAAATTAACCAGCCGAGAGAAGCGAGAGTCTGTTTCTTGATGTTTACCTTGTGAGTTTTTTGATTTTACACGACCTCGGATAATTTTGTCACTTGAACGCTTGTCTTTTCTAATTCTATTCATATTGATATCAACTGCTTTGCAGATAGGTGCTAAATAAGTATGAATTGTAGCAACAGAGTATTGCTTTGGATCATCATTTAGATCTAGTTGATATAGTTGAATCGCTTCTTCAGTAATATCTGATTTTTTCCTAATGTTGTGTTCTTTAGCCCACTTTGTGAAGCGAGTAATTGCTCTTTTATAGCTTGTCCTCGTTCGATTGTTTGTGATATTTTTTGAAGCTGCAATAAATAAATCGTGCTTGAGGGAATTTCTTTTTCTTGGCATTATACATTCCTTTCTATCTAAAATAGTACATATTATTGTTAAACTGCCTCCCACCCTTTTTTTAAAAGCTGGGTATGCTTTTGATTCTTCCCATCGAGGCTAACTCTTGAAGTTTAATGTTTTCGATAGATTTTCAGTACTCACCGTGATCTATGTTTGGAAGGATCATAAAGATGTCATTGCTTGTTCGAGCTAATAAAACTTTTCTATTTTACTTTTTTTATTACATTATTTTTTTACTTTGCTAAACTAGTTATTTTTTTAGTTTTTACTTTTATTTTTACCTTTTTTATTTTACCTTAAACACGTTTTTCTTTACTTTTTTATCTACTAAATGGTTATTCTTTACTTCATGTTATTCAGTAGAGAATAACCATTTAGATTTTCTTTCTTTTTTTCTTAGTTTTTTCCTTTGCAATGACTAGCATATGAGAAATAAGTATGTTAACCGTGTCCGGTAACAAACTTTCTCCCATATGACTAATGGCTCTACTTATTCAATTCAATTTAATTTATAATAATAGTATGCCATATTTTTATAAAAATAAAGATAGAAGAAAAACATCGTTATTTTAGGAGTGGAAATGTTGTTTTTATTTTTACAAAAAAATGGCATAATAATAGTATAGATAAAAAAAGGCAGTGGTGAACTGTCTTTTTTTGTTCCTTAAAAAAAGGGGGTAGCAGATGCTCAAGAACAATCGTTTAATAATAATATTAAAGAGAGTAAGGCCACCGTGAAAATTCACGAATGAAAAATATTTTTTAATAATAATCGGAGGAAAACAAAATGAAAACGTATAAAAACCATGTGATTAATTTAACCCAACAATATCTTACAGAGTTAATTAATCACAATGAAGAAGTCAATATTAGAATGTTTTATTCAACATTTGAAGAGGATCAGTATATCTCAATCTTGAATGAGCAGGATCAAGAAGTGTCTTTCAATTTTGTAAATGATAGCATTGAAATTGAATTGATTGATCCATTGTGTGAGAAAATTTTGATTACATTTGATACTGTAGAACAGACAGCCAAAGTTCATCAAGTAATTAAATTTCTCTTAGATTTGTTTTTTAAATTCAATTGGCATGAATCAGTTGCAGCGTTATCAGTTGCAGATTTCTGGGAATTGATCAAGAATTACGAGAAAGATAACCTTGATATGACATTTGGTTACCCAAGAATCGTAGGCTCTAATAGCTAATAGCAATATTTTTATGCACAAAAAGAGTGGGAAAGGAATCGTTATTATACTTATCCTTTTCCACTCTTTTTATTTTGTCTCGTTAATAATTGTGTTAATAGCTGAAATGACTTTATTTTGTTTGTATTCTGGTAAAGATTTGATAGTGTCGATAAGCTGTGCTAAGTCAGTACTTTCTTCTTTAAGTGTTAAATCAAAAAAAGTTTGTAGATCAACATTTAAAGCTTCTATAATTTTTTCAAGCGTACTAATTTTTATATTGGGCTCTAAATTTTCTAACTTATACGCGTAATTGGTGCCAAGATCTGCTTTTTCTTCTAATTGCTCCTGAGTCATCCCTGACTGAATCCGCAAAATCCGTATTCTTTTGCTTATATACTTTTGTAATTCTGACATTGCTCACCTCGTAAGACTATTCTACAGTCTTAGAAGGTTAGATTCTAGTTCTTAAAAGGTTGGATACAACTTTACAAAGTTGCTAAAATATAGTATAATTCGGGTGTTTATAATTAAATAGTGATAATTTGCTCAATACTCTATCATAAAGGTGGGAATTATGAAAAAGAAAACGATCAAAGCAACTGTATCTGCTATATCAATAGCTACGGCTTTTGCGGGAATTTCTGTTGTACAAGCGGATGAAGTAACTGCAACTCAGCCAAATGAGTCAACATTAAGTGTTGAATCGAAAACTCCTTCGTCTACAAATATAAAACAAGTAGACGGAGTATTTGTCCATAATGGGGTTGCAACCGTAACGAAAACGCCAACTTCTGAAGTTGTAGAAGAAGCAAGAACAATCAAGGAAGAAACGAATCAATCGGTTTCAAATCAAGAAAGTGCATTAGTAAACGCTAAAGCTTCGGAAGCAACCGCTGCATCAAAAGTTTCCGAGGCAAATATTGACTTAAAGAATGCTGAGGCAAATAAAGAATCAGCTACGCCTGAAAAAATTGAAAAAACGAAGAATGAAATATCAGAAGTAAAAGCTGATATTGAGAAAAAGGAAACATCACAAAAAGATGCATCTGATAAAGTTCTAGAAGCTGAGAAAGAACGTAATCAGCAATCAGATGTTATTAAAAAAGATCAAGATAAAATTTCAGATCAAGAAAAGAAAATTTCGACAGCTGAGGAAGCAGTAGCAACTGCCCAAAAAAATCTTGATGGTACTGGAGCATCGGAAATCATTGCTGAAAGAGACAAAGCAAAAAGTGATGTAGCTGAAAAAGAATCAGCAGAAGAAGCAGCGAAAAAGGCTTTGGAAAATGCTATTAATGAAGACAAAAATAAAGCTGAAGAACTCAGTAAAGCTTCTGCTGATGAAAAAACGCAACTTAGTGCTAGTCAAGTATCTGCTAAACAATTAGCAGATGCTAAAAAGGTTGCAGAAGAAGCAGCAAATGCATTAGTGAAGGCTCAAAAAGAGAAAGAAACTGCCCAGAAAGTTTTAGATGGTACTGGCGTTGAAGAAATAGTAGCAGAACGTGATGCGGCTAAGAAAAATTTAGATGCTAAAGCAGCAACTGAAAATACAGCGAAACAAGAACTCGATCGTGCTAAAGAAGCGGATAATAAAAAAGCGACCGCACTAAAAAATGCAAAATCAGTTGAAGCGGATCAAATAAAGAAAAGTCAAGAAACTGCAGCAAACTTGTCATCTGCTGGAGAAAAACAAAAACAAGCACAAGAGAATCTAAAGAAAGCTCAAGAAAATAAGGTTTCAGCTCAAAGTAATCTTGATGCTTCTGAATCACAACTTTCCCAGACAATTGCAAATCGTGATAGCAAAGCAAATGATTTAGCAAATAAACAAAATAGTAAGATTCGTGCAGAAGCAGAGCTCAAAACAGCTAAAGAAAATGATGCTAAGAAAGCTTCAGAAATTTCAACTTTAACTACTCAGAAAAACCAAGAAGAGGCAAAAGTAAATGAAACTTCAAATGAGCTAGCGAGTGCTACATCAGCAGCTCAGAAAGCAAAAGAGAATAAAGAGAAGGCTGATCAAGCGGTTGAAACGCTCAATAAACAAATTGCAGTAATTAAAAATCTCACTATTCCTCAATTGCCTCAAGATGTCATTGATGCTTACAAGGCTTATCTTGCCGATAATTCAGATGCAAATAAAAATGCATTAAACGATGTTATTCAAAAATGGTTCACAGGTAGTAAGTATGATTTTGGTACTCCAGAGACGGTATATTCTCCTGAACACCAAAATATTGTTATCAAAGGTTGGCCAAATAAGGATATTGTTTTGCCTATCGATGACTCAGAAGTCGATTTGGATAATCTCACAGATAAACAGATTGAAGCTTTGAGTCAATATTATGTGCTTCTCGCAAACAATCTGCAAGACCAAGTCTGGGGAAGCCATGATTTTATAGTTACTAAAGAATCTGTTCAAGGGATTAAAAATATTGCAAAAGCTTACGCTGATGAAAATAAACCATATAGTTCAGGACACAGTGATTCAGCTCTGGCGAAAGACGGCCTTGAGTCAATTGCATGGGCTGGAGAAAATATGAGCTTCAACAACACTTTGCTCGGATATGGAGGGTACTATTCAGAAGCTAAAGAAACTCGTAAAGCTACAATGTCTCAATTATATCGTGAAGTGTATGATGCAGTGATTAGCTTTATTACAAACGATGTTCATGCTTACTTCGGTCACATGAAACTCATGATTGGTGAAAAAGCCCCTACAAAAACTTGTGCTGTCGGGGCCGCAAATAGCTTTACCGCCAATGGCGTTGGGCGCATGCACTTTATTAAATTTAAAGGTCAAGATGCTCATCTTGAATACGTTAAAGATGAACAAACTGGAGAATATCATTTTGTAAATGTTGATGATTACTATGATAAAGGAATTGCCAAACCTCTAGCTACTCCATTTGATACTTCAAGAATGGAAGATGAATTAACAGCTGCTAAAGCTAAGCAGACTGCAGCAAATACAGCAAATGATTCTGCACAGAATCGTTTGGAAAAGGCTAAATCAGAAAATGATTTAAGTACAAAAGCTCTCAAAGAAACGACAGCAAAATTAGATGCACTGAAAGCTACTCCTGACCAAACACCTGCAGCTACTAGTAAATTGGAAACCGCTACACAAAATTATAATGAAGCACAAACCCAATTTAATAAGGCTCAAGATGCACTTGATCAATTAAATGCTGATATTCAAAGCAAGCGCCAAGCTTTAGCAAATGCAAAAGATAATTTAGAGCAGGCTACAATAGCAGAAGTAAAAGCTAAATCTGATCTTGAAAAAGCAAAAGTAGAAAATCAAAATGCAAATCAAAATCTGAAACAAACTCAAAAACTAGTAGCAGAATTGATGTCAGTTCCTGATCAAACTCCAGGTGCAGAGAAGAAATACGACACTGCGAAACAACAAAAAGAAGAAGCTGAAACAAGATATATCAAAGCTCAAACAGCTCTGGATAACTTAAATGCTGACCTTCAAGTTAAGCAAAAAGCATTAGAAACTGCAAAAGAGGAGCTTGAAAAAGCAAAAGTAGCAGATAAGACAGCAAGAAACAATTTAGATGAAGTCACAAAAATTCATGAAAAACATTTGGCGGCATTAAATACTACTAGTCAAACGATTGCAAGATTAAACTCAATCTCAGAAAAGACACCTCTTGCACAAAAGAATCTAGATGAAGCTTCTCAACAATTGATTGCTGCCAAAACTCGTTATGCAAAAGCACAATCAGCAGTTGAAAATCTAAATGCAGACATTCAAACGAAACAAAAAGTTTTAGCAGATGCGCGTGCAGAATTGGATAAAGAACTTAAAGTTCTTTCAGATCTTAAAGCTGAAAAAGCCAAGGATGAAGCAGAACTCAGAAACCGTCAGAATAAGGTTGAAGAGTTAAAAGCTAAAGAAAGTCAAATTAAGGATGAAATTTCTAAATTTAAGACTAACTTAGTTGCTTTAGAAACACTTTTGGATCATCTTGAAAATGCTGATGCGTATTTGATGAAAGTAAAAGAAGCTTATGACAATGCAGTTGAAGAGCATCGTTTTGCACTTGAGAATGTAGAAAGAGAGGAAGCTAAACTTAAATCACTTCTACAAGATCAATTGGATGCAACTGCACAATATGAAGCTGTTAGAGAAGTATATTTAAATACTCGTACAAGACAAAACGAAGTCTTTAACGATAAAGTAGATCACAAGATGATTTCTCTGAATCCTGCGTTAGAAAAGAGTATACCAGAAAATACTTCTAACGAACGAGTATATAGCTATGCTGGAAATCAAGCTAAATATGCTGCAAATAGAGCCTTGCCTAATACAGGTTCAATTGAGAATTGGTTAGTGTTTGCAATGGGAATTGTTCTTTGTAGTTTTGGTATTTCAGTATCGCGGAAACAGCGTGATTAATAAAAGTTAGTTAAGTATTTCCTATTGTAGAGATGAATAAAAGTTTATTATTCAAAATTTGATTTTTACTAATGATGTTAGTGAAACTAGATATATGAAAAAAATAATAAATATCTTTAGATATTTATAGGAGGAAAAATAATGAAAAAAATTATTGCTTTAGTTATTTTAGTACTTGCGGTTGCAGCTGGGATATTCTTTTTCTTGAATCAAAATTCAGGACCAGAGAAGCAAATTATTGGTACTTGGTATGATAGTAAACACGATTCAACTATCGTTTTCAATAGCGATAAAACTCTAGAAGTAACAAATAATAAAGACGAATCTAGAGATGGAACTTGGAAAATCGCTGGGAAATACGTCAAATTAAAGGTTTCTAGTGCAGCGAGTGCTAAAGCTGAATTACCTGGAAAAGATGAAAAAGAAGTAAAATATTTAAAGATTCAATTTAATTCAATTGAAACTGTTAACAGTGATTTTCGTGTAGCAGACGGAACTTTTGAAAAACAGTAATATAATTGAGTATCTATCTTAAATATAGTTAAAAGATAAATAATAAAAGGATTTAGAATTAATGTTATTGTTAACATGGTTCTAAGTCTTTTTATTGTTTTTAATAAGCTTAATGGATCGAAAAATAGCAATAGTGTTAAAAGGGTAAATGTAGTAGTAAACAAAATCTTTCACTATTAAGTTTGTAAGTCATACTTGAATTTTGAAATTTTTAGTGGAAAATTAATAATAATAAGACAATTTCCTTCGTTTGACAAATGGAACTCAAACTATTTTTCATCAAATACCTTGATATACTTAACAAATAGTAGAAAAGGACTCAGTCCTGTAAAATACAGAACTAAATCCTTTGGATAGCCTATTTGCCTAACTTTTTTTGGTCAGTACAATCTGGTTGCTAGGGCTTTATTATGCTATATCTTACTAGGGATGATGATCTTTTTCAGGATAGCTCATAATATGTGTAAATATTTCTTTATATTTATATTTCAGATATTTTTCGTGTAGAATGAACAAAGCTACGTAAACAATCATAAAAACAATAGATAAATACAGCATATCAAATGTACTATGTCCAAAATAAGTTGCGGACTCATAAGATCCAATAGCTCCTAAGACCAACCAAGGAATATACTTGTAATACTTAGTTACCATAACACAGTCCCTCCTTTAATTAAACTAATGAGAATATCTAAAACTAAAAGTCATACCTGTACTTGTAGGATTATAATGATCTAAGATCATCAAAGTGCTAAATTCTCAAACCAACTTCTACCACCAATAAACGTGGAAGTTAATTTGTCAAAACAATGCTATTAAAAAATATAAGGGAAAACTTTTTTGTTAAATAAGGTTATCGTTACTATTAACCAAATATAGTTTTTAGCCAATCAACTATAAGTGGTCTAAGTAATGGGATTAAGAATAGACCTACAATGATACCTAAAATAAATATTAGAGACATTTTTTTGAAGCTTCTTTTGTTCATCTATGGACACATCCCTTCAATGAATGGAATCCCCACCATCGCCAACTATCTAACAAATTGAAAAGTGGGAGCAATGATATACAGAATAAATAGTGATTTTTTCACGTTTTCTACATCTTTCTTTAATATATATGATATACTAAACATATATCGAAATGTAAAAATGTCACATATATACACATAATTAGAGGTGGAACTGTTATGCGTTGGGATTACGGTACGATCTATAAAAAAATACGGAAATCAAAACATATTAGTCAAGAGGAAGTTTGCGCTGTAGTTTTACTAAATCTCTACGACTATAGATTAAAAATGTATACACTTCTATACAAATAGTAGAAAAGGACTCAGTCCTGTGCAATACAGAACTAAATCCTTTGGATAAATTATTAATCTAACTATTTGGGTGCACTTAACTTTCGGGATGTTTTGTCAGGAAATGAATATGTAACGTAATGAAAATCTGTGCTATTACCCTATTCTTCATTGACTAATTTTTAGGCTTACCACTTGATCAGCTTGTTTCCAAATGGTTGGATTATGTGTTGCAATAATGATCAGACGTTCCTTATTTTTTAATGTTAGGAGTAAGTCCATAATCTCCTGTGAGGTCTCAGGATCAAGAGCGGCAGTTAATTCATCTGCCAAAATTAGAGGAGGATCTTTTAAAATGATCTTTGCCAAGGCTACACGTTGTGCTTCTCCTCCAGAAAGCTCATATACTTTTTGATCTAGTTGAATATAAGATAGTCCTACTCTATCTAATACTTCTTCTTTAGTCTCTCTCTTTTTTTGTTTGTCTAATTTATGACCAATTAATCCCAAATCTAAATTTTCTGAAACAGTTTTATTATCGATTAGTCCAAAATTCTGGAAGAGATAACCGAGTTCATTTCTGAAATAGTTTGTTGGTTTAATCTTTCGTAAATCTTTTCCTTTATATTGAATACTTCCCTGATCATAAGGTTCTAGCTTGGCTACCATATTTAGTAAGGTTGTTTTGCCACAACCACTATTTCCGATAAGAGCATAGACTTTACCTGCATCAAAATTTAAGTTCAAATCACTAAATACCGTCCGGTCCCCAAAGGTTTTTGTTAGTTGATGGATTTTAATCATTTCTATGCTCCTTTCAATATAATACTAGCCATCCTATCTTCCTTACGAGAACGATGCATTAGTATTAAAATAGAATTCAAACCAAAGACGCAAGAGGTTAGAAAGACTACCCAAAGTTTATTTGTTAGCAAAAGACCAATAGCCCCTCCCAAAATGAAGATAACTATTTGCCAGATAAAAAATTTCTGGTGTAACTCAAAAAAATTTAATCCTGATATTTTCTTAATAAGAATAGTTTTACGAAATTCTTCAAAGTAGAGGATTGTCATTGTATTAAAGAGTAGAATTGAGGTAGCAATACCGAGAAAACCACCAGCAATGATTGTCAATATTTCAACTTGAATGTTGTGACTCATACCACGATAAACATAATAGGCAAGATCATACTGACTGATATATTTCTTTATTCCACCTTGTTCAACTAGTTTTTTAGTGGCATCCAAACCTTTAAAATACAGATAATCAGATGGATAAGTGAAGAAATCATTTCGATTTTTTCCAAAAGAGCTTGGTTTAAGGACAATAAGTATAGGATCACTTAGAAATTGTTGATATGAGATTGGTGTAGAATTATATACGAAACGCTTCTTATTGTTTGAAATATAGAAAATACGAGCTTTCATAGCCTGTTGAATTTTATTTCCCTTATCGTTTCGAATCGCTAGGAAATCTTCATAAATTTGACGCAATTTATCTTCTTGATCTTTTAATTTTTCAGGCAATAGTAGTCCAAATTCTCCTTCTCCAAGGCTATTAATGCTCTTCTTATCTTCTTCATTTAATTCTACATTCTGAATATCTAGATAATTAGGAGTCACATATAAGCTATTAGCATACGGATTGTAGTCATTTATCGACATTTTTCCCATTAAGGGATGTGAAGACAGACCTTTTAGATCGAATGATGCAAGTGGATGCTGAACAAGCATTCCTCCATTCTGAATGCCAGTTTCTATGAAGTTTTTCCATTGTTCTTCCAACATTTTTCTACTATCCTGATTTCTAGCCTCTGCCCCAAACTCCCTATTTGTTGAAAGCAATACCCAATCTTTTTGATTTGACCATGCTGTATCTCCAGCCTGATGCAATTGCCAAATAGTTGAATAGATACTTGTTCTATGAATGGTAAGTACTATTAAAAGAAAAGCAACCAATTGCCCCAAGTAAAGAATACCCATAATCTGTTTCAAAGGTAACTTTCCTTTGAGTAAAGAAACCAAATGTACCGCTTTAATACTTAAAACATAAAGAAAGCTAAAGAGTATAGAAAGGAACAAAAGTAACAAATTATAAGTTATGCTAGCTGAAAAAATAACTGGAACAGAAAATGGTGTGATATGGAGTAGACTTACACCACAGATTCCAAGAAAAACCCCTGTAATTATCCCTAAAAGTAAATCTCCACAATCACTAATAATTGAGTTTCCAAAAATCTGAGTTAGGTGCAATCCAGAAATATATCGAATCCCAACTGTTCGCATTTCCTTGGTTTTTTGAATAACCATTAAGGCTATAAAAGTTAGTAGAAAAATGACCAAAACGAGTAATTGACTACCATTTCCCATATACGTAAATAAGCTAAGAAGAATATTTGGATATGAAACAAATGTTTGTGTGAAACCCAATGATTGAAGTTCATGATTTAATCTATCTAGAGTGAGATTTCCAGATAAAATATAATAATTGGCCAATAAGCCACTATTGTAAAAATCTTCTTCACTAGCTTTAACAAGGCCATTTGGGATATGGCCAGATCCATATATTGCATAGGAAAAATGAACCTTACCTTTATCATCTATTTTTTCAATTTGTTCACCAATCACACTGTCTGTTTCATTTGCTAATTGATCTAAACTGTATTTTACCTGATCTTTTGATACCTCTTTGTTCTGGGAAAGAATAGCAATAGCTGGAAAACTATTGTGAATAACCACATATGAGGTTGAAAAACAAATCCAAAGTAGAAAACTTGTTATAAAGATATTTGAAAGGATGACAAAGAAGCGCTTCATACTTTACTCACTTTCTAAAATTTTCATGAATAGTAATATAATCTTTTCTATGAGCTATGAATTTTTTTTAAATCCGTAATTAAAATATACTGTTTCACCAAAATTTCTATTTATAAAAGCTCTTGAGGTCTGATGAGAAGGAGCGTAAGCATATGATGATTTACTATCTCTTGCACGAGTTACGCTTGACCAGTGATATTTGTAATCATGGTAATAATTTGAAAATGCACCCCAGTTATTTGGATCGTGAAAGCATTAATACAAAAAATAAATAGTGATTTTCTTTTGCATATCTGCACCTCCTTCTTCTATATATATGATATACTAAACACATAACGAAGTGTAAAAATGTAACATTTATACACATAATTAGAGGTGAAGTTGTTATGCGTTGGGATTACGGTACAATCTATAAAAAAATACGGAAATCAAAACATATTAGTCAAGAGGAAGTTTGCCAGGATTACACTTCAAGAGCGCACTTGTCGCGTATTGAATCGAACCAAGTAGTGCCTAGTTTTGAGTTGATGGAGCATCTTCTAAAGCAAGTTGGCCTAGATTTCGAAGAATTTCGATATATATGTCATTCTTACCACCATTCCGATAGGGAAGAAATTATCTTATTGGCAGAAGATAACAATGCCTACCAATCAAATGATAAATTATTGGAACTGAAGAATAAGAGTGTAGCTTATTTAAAAAAATATCCTAATGATATTCCTGTATCAAATATACTAAAGAGAGTAGAGGTCATTCTTTGTTTACGAGAATCTGGTCCAAATGAAAAGGTAAGAATAATGGCAACGGAAGCTTGGAACGAAATTAAAAATCAGGATGTCTGGTATCATAGTGACCTCAAATTAATTGTCGTTATTTTATTTACACTTCCACTAGAAACAGTGATTTCTATCTGTGATGAAGTGATAGATAGGCTCAATGATTACTTTGATTATACAGAGATTCTTCCCACCAAGTATAAATTACTCTCAAATTTAGCCAGTATTTTTCTATGGAATGGTTTGATGGAGAAATGTACGAGTATCAGTTATCTATTGTTAGATACGGCAAAAAAAAGTAAGCGATATGATTTTCTAGGAAATGCTAAAGTGACACTTGGAATTTGTTTAACGGATAAAAAGTTGGTCGATGAAGGATTACAGCTACTCGAATTAACGGATGAAAAAACACTGTTGGAAGCATGTCAGTCCGATGTGAATCGCTTTTTCAAGAAATGAGTTTCTAAATGGATTTAGTCATAAAACGGTTTGAAGATATAATCGACATATTGTTGTATCCATGCTCAATGGTTATTGGGTAAGGGATGGCAACCTACACATTATCCCGTTAGATCAGCTAGTTAAGCAATATTTGAAAAAATGATCATTTAATTTAACAAATAATAATTTTGAATTGCACCTCAAATGTTAGAGTTCATCTAATATTTGAGGTGTTTTTAATATGAAATACAATTATTTTCAATTATCAAATAAAGAGATTTCCGTTCATGAGACTTTGATAGCATAGTTTGAACCAATAAATACTGAGGAAAATATTTTGAGTTCATTTATCTAAGTATAAAATGTGTATATAAGAGACAATTTGACATTTGCTTTTTTATTTTGTGTATTATTATTCTAGAAAGAAAAAAATAGATTTCAATTTTAAAATCGTTCGTTATCTTTTTATTGTAGATAAATAGGTAATGAAGTAATGCTTAAGTCAGGAGGTATAGGCTGATGAAGAAAAAAGATCTTGTCAAACAAAAATTTTTAACTTTTATCATCCTTGGTATTATCATTCTCTTATCAGCCTGCACTCTTGTAGGACCACAAAAAAAATCTCCTTCCGGTAGTACCAATGTGTCTAGGAAAATAGGATTCGAGGAAAGAAAGGCAGAAGATCTATTAAAAAATTCTATTTCTATCCCTTATCCAGATGGGAAAATCTTTACACCTACCGCACTGTCAAATGATGGGATTGCTTATGGCGAGGCTGTTGACCAAGGACATGAAGATCAGAATTATCTTGCCAGTATGAATTTACATACCCAGGAATTTCAAAAGATAAAAGATGTTGAAAAGACATCCAATCTGACTCATGTAGCTGTTAGCTATGTAGATCATGATATTGTTGTTTTTGAAGAGTATGATCAACTCAATCAGACAGGGATCTACTATCTTTGGAAGATAAAAGACAAATCTTTAACGACACTGATCGATAGGAGACCTATTGGAACGGTTCCAGTTACTCAAGTAGCTCGATCCAACCAGAAACTCTTTATAAATTATGAAGTAGGCGATAGCCTATATCAAATTGAAGAATTTGACCTTGAAACAGGGACTCATCAGACGATTGAATCAGAAAATAGCGGTTTTCCGACTGTCTTTAAAGATCACTTGTATTATGTACAAATTGATAATATAGCTTTAACTACAAAAATTGTAGCCTACTCCTTAAATGATGGGCAGAAAAAAGTTATAGATCAAACAAAGGATGATCAACGCTATTATGTCGATTTATTGACGAACGGGCACAATCTTCTATACTTGGTTGCAAATAATAAAGATGCTTCGTTTACCTTCGAAAATAAAAACCATAAAAAGATATTTTCTACTTCACAGGCAGAAACCTCCATATATCGCAATATTTATCTCACATATATGGGAGAAAGAAGAAGTGAGGAGCGCGTTAAATCTCAATATTATTTGTGGGATTTGAGGCATCGGATTCATTATTTATATGATCATGGCCCCATTTTACTATCGGATAAAGGGATTCTATGGATTCAATTCAAAAAGAAAGATAGTGAGATTCCAAAAGGTGAAATCTATCGAAATGAAAACTCCGTAATGCGCTATCAAGAATGGTAGAAAGGAGAAAAATCATGAGAAAAGTTCATTTATTTCTTGTATTTTTAGCTTTGCTTGGTTTGTCTGGCTGTACAGCGACACAAAAAGAAAGCCAAACAAGTCCTTCCAGCTCTCGTAAGGTCACATCCTCTTCATCAACAACAGTTACTGTAAAAACAAAGGAGCGTACAGAACCTAATCCACCAATGCCAGCAGAAGTAGCAGAGCGATTAAAAATTAAGGAAGGCAATACGGAAGCCGGTGGTCAGGAAACTTTGCCATCTTCAACCAAGGAACAAGCTTCAATGCCAGAGAACACGCAACCTTCTCAATCGCTCAAGCAAGAATCTTCTAGCAAAGTGAATCAAGTGATCCGAAAACTATTGCCTATTCCTCTAAAACTTCAAGAAGAATGGTATTTCTGTGCTCCGGCGACAGTCCATATGATGCTGGCTAGTCGAGGGGTTAGCGTCTCTCAACATCAATTAGCTAAGGAAATGGGGACTTATAATCCCTATGGGACTCATAATCGAGATGCGATTCGCGTCTTGAATCAGAATCTATTTGGCTATCCAGAACCAAGTGGAAACCAAGCAGGTTATCGACTAGCTACTGTAACAGACGCTCGTCCAGATTCTGAAGATATCCGAATCTTTAAAGAACGCGTGCGCAAAGATATTGATGATGGCTATCCTCTCTATTACACCTTCAATGTGGCACAAATCTATCCTGGAAAAAGTGGGGAACATAATGTGATTGGAGTAGGCTATGAATTGACAGCAGATGGCAAGGACATCGCAGCAATCTATTATCTAGACCCCGATACACATGTACAGGATCCAACCTATGGAGGCTTGAAGAAACTGACACCAGAGGAGTTATTAGCAGCCATGGTTACATGCGGTGAGAAAAATTATGCTTGGTGAGAAAGTGAGTCGTGAAATGGATAGGAGGGATAACCTATGAAACGCTCTTATCTTTTTGGGATTTTATTTCTATTCTTCCTTTTGCTTTCTTGTTCTAAGGTCCAAACACCAATGTTTCAAGTTGATCCAGAATCGAATCTTTACTTGGTCACCTCAAAAAGTATTCAATCATATACTAAGAAAGAGAATAAGCTCGAGTTACATCGAGTAGAAAAAATTGATGTAGCAACGTATGTTAATCTCTGGTTTTCGTGTTTAAACAGTGGTGATAAGATGATCGTAACTGAAGGTGATGATTTTGCACCAATAGATCATCAAAATATCATTTCAATTGATTTTTCCAAAGGCGAGATAAGGAAAAATCATACTAAGAATTATGCAATGATGGGATCAGGTATCTCTTCTAATTACTTTTATACTGCTCAAACAGATGCAAACTCAGGAATATTAACAGTCTTTTCTCTTAATGGAAAGCAAGTTTTTCAGAAAAAATTTAACCAAATGACAGCAATTTCGAGTCAGATTGTTGCAAATAATTCTAACGTATATGCTGAGATTGCTTATCAAGATCCAAAACGAAATCGTCCAGAAGGCGTGTTGGATTCAGATTTAATAGTACTAAATGAAAAAGAGCATTGGAAAGAAAAAGATAGAATTCGATTAACTTCAGATGGTAAAAAGGTTGAAATGTTAGAAGGCTTGGCAATTGTCAAAGATAGGGCATTCGTAAGTATCTCTGCAATTCGTGATACAGATACTTTTGAGAAGGTGGCAGGAAACCAATTGTTGTCAATCAATTTGCACACTGGAGAAAGGAAATTATTTACCTTACCCAATCCTTATCCTAATATGCTTTATCCAAGTCCAGATAATCATTACCTTGTCGTCAAGCACGAGGTAGAAGGAAAGAATATTTTATCTGTTCTTGATTTACAAAATGAAACTATAAAAGCGATTGTGTTGGATGACAATTCAGGTGAAACACCAGAGGAAATAAATTCTTTTACAATTTCAAATGAAAATATGTTGTATCTAGCTACTGATCAACATTTATTACAATATAGTCTCAAGGATGCTAAGTTGATTGAGAAACAGAAATTAAAATTGGGAAAAGATGATTTTCCAATCGGATTAAGAATCGTAGAAAAAGACTTAGGGTCAAATTAATAATAAAGGCTCATTGTCAACTGTAGTGGCTTGATAAAAAGTTACAATCTGGAGATGACTAAATTGGTTCTCTCCTTTATATAAGAAGTAAGTTAGCATACGTTAGTCAGGATCCCTATGTATTTGAAGGGACACTGAGAGATAATTTAACTTTGGGAAATTCAATGATTGTAGATGAAGAAATCAATAGGATTTGTATCGAATTTGGTTTATTTGAACTTACATCAGAGGGAAATGGGCTAAGGCTATTTCTTCTAGAAAATGGATAGAACTTATCTGGTGGTCAAAAACAAAAAGTTGGATTAGCTAGAGCTATACTAAGTAATCCTGAAATTTTATTATTAGATGAGGCGACAAGTAGTTTTGATAAATAATCCGAGAAAAAAGTTTTTGAATATTTAAATTCAATTAAAAAAACATGATAATAATAAGTATTTTTCATGAAGATAGCTTCATGAAATTTGTAGATAGATTTATTGTTATGGATAAAGGAAGAATCATTTATGATGGATTTCCCTTAGATAAGTAAATAAATAGTATGTTTGAATATAAACGTTGTTAACTAGAAGGGAAGACAAAATGGCACTATTACAAATTATTGGTCTAAATAAATCGTATAACAAAAAGAAAGTAATTGAAGATTTGTCATTTGAGTTGCAGAGTGGCGAAATAATGGGCCTCATCGGACAAAATGGTTCTGGGAAAACTACAATATTCAAGACGATTTTAGGTTTAGTAAAAAAAGAATCTGGTGAAATTAAAATCAATGGGAAACTAATTGAAGGGAACTCAAAGGGCTATTTGAATACTATCGGTACGATTATTGAATACCCTACATTTTATGAATCTTTAACAGCTAGACAGAATTTAATGCTTATTTCCAGTCTTTATGATGAAGTAAACTTATCAAAAGAAGATTTTTTAAACTATCTGCATTTAGTAGGTTTAGACAATAGTGTGGATTGTAAAGTATCTAGTTTTTCATTAGGTATGAAACAACGTTTGGGGCTTGCTCAAGCCTTAATCCATCAGCCAACTATCTTATTATTAGATGAACCATTCAATGGGTTAGATCCCATAGGAATGAAAGAGTTTAGAGACTTGCTCATTGAATTGTCTAAAAAAGGAGTTGGGATTGTAATTTCGAGTCATTCATTGGAAGAATTAAGTAAGTTAGTAGATACAGTTACAATTATCAATCAAGGGAAAGTAATTTTCCAAGGGAAAAAGACAGAATTTTTATCACTTGGATCTATAAAGAACGTTTGGTTGTTGAAAACTGATAACATAGAACTTACAAAGTCTATCTTAAATAACTTAAACATTGTTTTTACTGAAAGAATAGAGCAACTTGAGTTATCTTTAGATATAGAATCAATGAAAGAGGTAAAGGAGAAATTACTCACAGAGTTATTACGTCAGGATATCTCCATCATAAATTTTTCTGAGAAACAAAATAATTTTGAAGATATTTTTATCAAAATGCAGAGAGATATGGAGGTTTGATATGCTTAAATTAATAAAGATTGAGTTGTTCAAATTATTTGCTGGGAAAAAGATTTTCTATGTTTTTGGAGGGTTTGTTTGTGTCATTTCTCTATTGATACTGTATCTAAGAATGGTTGCACCAGAATCTTCATTTGGAAATGTTTTTAAAACCTCCAGCGATACATTTTCGATATTTGCTTTGATAGTAGGAGTTATAGTAGCATTAGTACCGTTTTATCAAGAAATTCAGCAAAAAACAATTAAATCATTGTTAGTCACACCGGTTAAACGAGTAGAAATTTTATTTTCGAAATTGTTAGCATCTATTTTTGCCTCATTCTTAATTTTAGTTGTTTTATGTCTAACATCTTTTATAGCGACAACATTACTATTTGGATTTTTTAAAGTTGGAGCTTACTCTTCATCTACAGATAATATGCTTACTTTTACGGCCGGATTCATTCAAATTATTACAACGTTTTTTACAACTATTTTTTATAGTACTACAATTATTTGTTTATTTTTGATAACAAATTCTTTATCTAGTACCCTAGTTGGAGTTGTTTTGTTAAGAGGTTTAGGAGAACTGATTTCAAGAAGTTTATTAGACAAAAATAACTTATTATTATCTTTTAGCCCATTAGGAGTATTGAATATTTTAAACCCTGTTTCAAGGAATATTTCGATAATTAGCTACACCATTCAACTACTTTTAACTGTTATTTATTCAATAGTAATTTTTTACATTGACACTAAACTATTTGAAAACAAAGAATTCTAAATCTATAAAAAGTACAAAACAGTAACAATTCAAATGGTGTGAACTTTTTGGTGAAATCTAGCTCAATTCGTTTATTTTTAGGGTAAAATTCACACCATTCAAATGAAATTTATTCAAATTAGATGAAATTCTGTTTTCTGTAAATGTGGGAAAACATTGATTTCAAGCAGATATTGAAACTTATTCAAATAAAAGTGTTTCCAACCCTTTCTTGTGATGCAAATTTGTTGATTCTTGATGAGCCGACAAATTTCTTGGATTTAATGGCGTTAGAAGCTTTAGAAGAGTTTTTAAATAGTTATGAGGGTGCTTTTATACTTATATCACATGATGGTTACTTGTTAGAGAGAGTACACTCTAATAAAATTTTAGAAATAAGGGATATGCAGCTTAATATTATTGAGAACAAAAATTAAAAACTATTTAACTTAACAATTACATAAGCTCCGAAGACTTAATTTAAGATTCTTTAGGTCTTGATATCATTAGAAATCTTGATTTTAAAGGCTTTAGAGTTCAAAAAATTAACGATATTCAATAATATTACATTATATTGGACAGTAAATGGACAGTGACAGAGTGTTTGAAGGAGAGTAAAAGAGGCTTAAATGCCTCTTTTTTATATGTTTGTGGACTAGAAGTAGATAGAATATATAGATAATATGTAACAGTTACACAACTTATTTTACATTACCTGACTTTACGAATGATATAAAAAAGACCCTTAAAATAATTGATTTTAAAAAGATAGTTTTCGTTAGGTTAATTTATTTGCACGTCAAACACTATAAAAAGAGAGTGGGACAGAAATCGGTAATTCGTTAGAATTCGATTTCATCGTCCCACCTCCGCACAGTTGAGTAGGGCTGTAAAAGCTGATGAAATCAGCGTAGTAGAGCCCACTCAACCACTACGTATTGCTGACAATCCAAAGACAATTGAGAGGCTAGGACTTTTGTCCCAGCCTCTTTTTATAAGAGAGTGAAATTATCCAACTCCTATAACTATGATTCCTCCAAGTATTACTAAAGATAAGTAAAAAAATAATTTTTTATTCATAATAGCAACCTCTTTTCTTTTTCTCCTATGATATAATGTTATTCAAGATATTGTAATAAATTCCCTTATACACAATTTAAGAGGTACTTTAAATGAAATACGGAAAAATTTTTAAAAAATTTAGAGAATCAAGAGGACTGTCACTAAAAGATGTTTCTAAATGTGGAGTATCAAGTTCTCACCTGTCAAGGTTTGAGCATGAAGAAGCTGACTTAACTATTACAAAATTCATTTTAGCACTTGAAGCAATTAATATGCCAATTGAAGAATTTATATACGCAGCGCGCGATTTTCATAGAGATGACTTTAATGAATTGTTAGAGAAAATTCGTTTATTAGTAGCAAAGCGAGATATCGTTGGTATGGAAAATTTACTGATTAGTTTGTTGGAAAATAAAAAGAAGAAAGGCCCTTTTTATGAGCTAAATACGATTTTGGTTAAGATTCGTTTACAGGACTTATCAGGAAAGATCTATGTGACAGATCAAGATATTAGTTTTATCAGTGAGTACTTATTTTCTGTAGAATACTGGGGGTGTTATGAATTGTTGTTGTTTATGAATACATTAGATGTTTTAAATCATGAAACTATGATGGTTTTATCAAAAGAAATGTGCCATCGCTCTGAATTTTATAGAGATATTCCAAATAATCGTCGTTTACTATCGACCATGTTGTTAAATGCCTATATAACATGTATTGAACGAAACGAGCTAATAGATGCTCTTTATTTTGAAAAACAACTAAAATTTTGTAACTTCTCAGAAACTGAAATTTATGAAAAACTAGTGTTTCATTATGCGAAAAATTTGTACGATTTAAAGAAAACTCATAATCAATATGCTTTAATTGAGATGAGAAAATGTATCGCAACAATGAAATTAGTAAATAGTCAACAGTTAGCATGTACGTTTGAACATCATTTAGAACAAGTGTTGAACGATTTAGAATAAATTGTGTATAAGGGAATTTTTTATAGCGCTCCTAAAATGGTAATATGATATCTATATAAAACATAGGAGGTGAAAATAATGGAAGAACTACAAGTTATTAACCTTGAAGATCTTTTAGAGTTTGATCAAGGTTATGTTGTTAATAATAACTGTGGACCAAGTCATTCTTGTGGTGGCGGTCGATAGTTTCTTCCGAGGTGGGGAAAAATTTCCCCATCTCTGTTTTCATTAATGAGGATTGCTATGATTAAAAAAATTGATACTGATTTTGGTACATATTATTTTGATTCCATTTCTTTTACTTTGTCTTCTTCACCTGAATATAAAAATACGTCTAATACTTTGGATAATCTTGATGATGGAATCTTGAAGAAAGTTGTAATAAATATTTCAAATAGCTGTAATCTATCGTGTTCGTACTGTTATGCTGATGGTGGAAACTATGGCATGGACAATCGAGTAATGGATTTTGATACTGCTGATAAGATAATTCAGGAAATTGTAAGTAAGGGAATAAAACAAATTAATCGATTAATACTTTTTGGAGGAGAGCCTTTTTTAAATATTGAGTTGTTTGTATATTTTATTGAGAAATTATCTAAATTTTTAAATATATTAAAAGTTGAGACTGTTACTAATGGTACTGTTTTGAATCATCGAGTAAAGCATATGTTAAATAAATTTCATCCATTTTTAACAATTAGTTTAGATGGACCAGAGGTTGTTCATGATAGGTTAAGGGGAAAAGGAAGTCACAGAAAGACTCTGAGATTCATTAAGTATTTAAAAAGTATTGATTATGATAATTACGAAATTGCATCAACGTATACTCGTATTCATCAAAAAAATGGTATTAGTAGAGAAGCTATTTTCAAATATTTTACTGAGATGGATGTTCATTTTAATGTTAATGATGTCTTCAGTAAAAATAAAGTACTTATTGTTAAAGAAATGGAAAAAAGTTTATCGGAAAGAAAAACTTTTATAGATACATCTATTCAGAATGTAATTGATTGTAATGAGAAAGCATTTATTAGCCCAATCTTATACGATGTTTTAATATCTATGATTTACAAGAGTACAAACCATACTTTCTGCGATGATATTGATCCTTCCAATACAATTACTTTTGACGTAGATGGAAGTAAGAAGTTGTGCTTTAGATTCTGGGGGAGTCATAATAGTCCAAATGTTGAAACATTTAATAATAAGGATAATTTTTCTAAGTGTAAAGATTGCTGGTGTAGAGGTATGTGTATAGAATGTGTTGCCAATGTAATTGATGGTTATTCCACTGTCATTAACGAGAATGGAGAATTCATAGAATGCCACAAGCCAGAACTTATGGAATACTGCATACAACAAATTATATACCTTTCTAGAGATAAAGAGCGACTATCTAAGTTGGTAAATAATTTCAGGAGGTTTATACGTTATGCTTAGATCTTATGTAACCAAGAAGCACTTATTCTTCTATTTTGTGGCGATTATGATTACTTGGCTGGAGGCTATCATTACACCAGCTTTGATTCAGTATATTGTCTCTAGTTTTACCAATCACCAGTTGCATTTGCTATGGCAAGTCTTGGTTTGGGGGATTATTGGAAATTTGATTCTCTTGCTGGGTTTGGCGGGGAAACGTTATTACTATGCACGAGTACTGACAGACTTCAAGTTGGGTATTAAGAAGGATATCTTTCAGACTTTCTTATATAGTCGTCGGATTGCGGATGAGGAAGTTTTGTCAGACTTGGAAAATGATGTAAAACAGCTAGAAGATAATTATATTGAGTCGACTGTTATTATCATTTCTTCTTTGGGATTTACAACCGTCTCTATCTGTTATGCTCTTTGGACTAATTTTTATCTTGGCTTGCTCTTTATCGTTTTTTATTCGATACCTACTCTTTGTAGTGGAATTGGCTCTAAACGTTTGGATGAAATTACGAAGGAGAAGTCCCTAGCGAACCAAGTCTATGTCTCTCAAGCAACCAATATGATCGCAGGTGCTCGTTCCATACGGTATTATCGGGGACAAAGTTTGTTTTTCAAATTGTTTTCTAAAGATTTGCATAAGACTCTAAAGGAAGAAATCGCCTATGAGAAGCAACGGACAATAAATAGTCTCTTTATCAATGGAATTGATGCTTTTTGCTCGGTCGCGCCTATTGTCATTGGTGGTTTCATGACCTATTATAACTACCTATCTGCAGCCAGCTTTGTAGGGATTTACCTAGTATCGTATAATATTGGCTATCAATTTCAGGAGTTGTCTTATTTTATCAATACTAGAAAATCAGCTAAGTCTCTCTGTGATAAATATCAAAAATTGCTGGGAGTGGGCTTTGAAATGCCTTCTGTTCTCGAAGGTTCTGTCTTTCCTATCCAGTTAAAGCAAGTAAGTGTAGTGCGTGATGGTCAAGAAATTCTAGCCCCTTGTGACCTAACTATTGAGGAAGGCGAAAAGATTGCTATTATCGGAGAAAGTGGGTCTGGGAAAACCACCTTACTGAACCTAATTTATGGTGAAATTAAGCCCAGTCATGGTCGGATTCGCTACCATGGGCAAGAGCTAACCTCGGATGAACTTTATCAGGCAGGAGCCTACATTCTCCAGTCTAGTCATATCTTTGATGGTTTGAGCCTAGAGGAAAATATTGCTTTGGGACAAGAACTGGATTCCGTAAAGATGGATGAAATCCTGCGACAAACTGGTTTGAAAGCTCTTCAAAGCAAAACCCCTAGTAACCAGACTCTGTCGGGCGGTGAGAAGCAGCGGTTAGAAATTGCACGTGCTCTCTATCACAATCGCCAATTTATCCTAGCTGATGAAGTCAAAGCCAATCTGGACCTTAAAAATCAAGAGAAAATCAGTCAACTTCTCTTCTCGCTCCCTCAAACACTCGTAGAAGTGATTCATCACTATAGTGAAGAGGACTTGAAGCGCTATGATAAGGTGATAAAACTGGAGAAATAGGTGGAGGTATAGGTTTCAGAAAGGAGTGGCAAGTTCTCTCTTTTTTGTAGGTTGGATAATAAAAACTCTGTCTAAAAATATCAGTACAATAACATCAAACTAGGGATGTAGCTAGTGAAAGTCCTACAGTAAGGAGTTGAAATATGAAATTCCATGAATTTGGGGATAAGAATTTACCTCTTGAGCAAGTCTGGGCAGAGATTCGGAAGCGAGGGTTCAAGAACAAGATGTTTAAAACTCTCAATGAAGTCATTGATAAGTTGCAAGAAGTGATTAGGAGCTTGCATTGGACAGTACTATTGTTCATAGAAGTTGGATTAGTTTTTGATTTTAGGTGAGTATGAATAATTGAAAAATAAAAGTCATAATGTTATAATTTGTGATATAAAGATAAATATTACATAGAATAGAGGTGGCCATATGGGGAAACTATTGGCGAGCCGAATGCGTAGTCGGAGAAAAGAACTGAATTTGTCTCAGGTTGAATTGGCTGCTGGTATCTGTGAACAGGCCCAAATCAGTAAAATTGAGCGAGATGCAGACTATAGTCCTGGCTCAGACTTAATATATGCCCTTGCAAAAAAGCTAAATGTATCAATGGACTACTTTTTTGACGAGGATATCCATGTCGAATCGGAGTTTTTGACTCAATTTCGTGCTGTATCTAAGAAATTCTTAGACTTACGAGATTATGATTCACTAAAATATATCTATGAGTTAGAAGCTGCGAAGACAGTAAAACTCCCTCTCTCCGATCAGTTATACCTTCAGTGGATAGAGGCTATTGTGTTGTTTAACCATGACCTTAAACAGAATGAAGCGATCAAAAAATTAGAAGCTATTTTGTCAAAATATAGCGAATATGATTGGGAATATTTGAATATCTCAAATAGTTTATTACACTTTTACTTTCAGACGGATGAACTCTCAAAATTTGAAGAAGTCTATAATCGCATGACCAATCTTTTTAAGAGTGTTAAGGTTCGGACAATTGATGAACTTGAAATTCTGATTAAATGTCGGTATAACTTTTGTCGGTATCTATGGTTAAACCAGCAAACAGAGAGAGCGATAAGTGAGACTTTTGAAACGATTGGTATTTGTCTCAAAAATAATAGTTTCTACTGTTTAGCTAATCTTTACTGTTTACTTGGGAATGTTAGTGAAGGTTTTGCCCATAAAGATGCCGTTAAACAGTACTTTGTAACAGCGCAGCGTGCATACCTGCTAGAGGGAAATGATAAGATGGCTTTAGACCTTGAGCGTTTTATCAATGAAACATTCCCAGCATAATTGTTATAGACAACTCAGTCTTTACTGTGTTGTTTTTTATATGCATTTATTATAACATCTCTCATGAAACGAGTTATTTCTACGGTTAAAATAAACATATTCATAATAAAAAAATAAAATAAAAAAATCTTTATAAATACAATTGACAAATAATTTTCTGCGTGATAGAATACAATCAAGGAATATGAAAGGGGTTGCAAGATATGAAGAAAGCAACTAAAAAGTTTGTTGTCGCAGTTTTATTAGCGGGTTTATTAGTTATTGTTGGTAAACCATCGATAAATCCCGCTCCCGCCCCTTTAGGCTTTGATCCTGGAGAATTATATTCTGTAAAATTTTAAAATATGAATTGTAAAATTTTATGAATAAGCTGGTAGTATTACCAGTTCAAAGAAAGGATAGTTGCCAATGTACTAAGTTGTCATAAGTTACTAAAAAAGAGTTGTAATTGTTAGTTTTAGTCAAAAATGAAATGGAGACTATGTTATGAAGAAAAGAATTAAGAAGATTATTTCAACATCGTTACTTGCTCTTACCCTAGCTGGTGCAGGTGGTTCAATCGCTTCTGCCGCAACAGTTTATTATAAAGGTTCTGCCGTTTATTGGAACTATGGTCGTACAGTAGGACTTTGGAGTTACTCACACGTTCAATCTGGTGTGTATGAACACGCAGCAAGTGCTAACGGAGGTTTCTCAGGTTGGAAACGGCCAGGAATTGAAGCACGTGCATCTAGATATATTGGAAGTGGTACAGCACAATGTTACTGGAATTGTAGGTAAGCGCCTATGACATACAAAAACATGTTATTAGGTAAAATGAAGTACTTAATCCTGTTTTTGATTGCCATTCAGAGCGTACTACTTGCTCTGATGGCAATTTTTTTTACAGGTGTTCAGTATGAGGAGGCATGGCAAAGTTATAACCGTAATTCTAGGACAGTTACAGTTTATCTTCAAAGATTATCTGAAGAACAGTCGCAAAGTGTATACCAATACTTTTTGGAACAAAGTGACTTGTCTATTTGGACGAAACGTACTACAAATAGTAGTAGGGATGGTTCAATAAATAGAATATATTTAGATGTTCTTGGCAATCCTGAAGGTTTTTCAGATTTTACAAACGGTGGTAAAATAATTTTATCACGCCAACAAATTTCAGATTTATTATCCCATAGTGACAATAACTTGACTATTGGACTTGATAAGGGAACTGATAATATGCTCTATGAATTACCGAGCTTGTTATTTACAACCCCTGTTGTTATTAATCGGTTAGACCATATTTTTCAAGAAACAAATACAATAAACGGGATATATCATATCAATGGTCTTCAGGACAACCTCTCAAGAGAAACGTTTTTATCAAATCTCTCATCCATTACTGGGATTTCTGTTGAAGACTTGATTAGAGAGAGTTTTGGCAGTAATACTGTTGAGGGAATTGTGCCAATCGTTTTAGCTGCTAGTATTGCAGTAAATGCTATGGTTCTTCTTGTTCTTTTCCTAATATGTGTTTTACAATCCTTTAAACATTTTGGGACATTGATACTACTTGGATGGGATAGGAAGGAGTTGTGGTCTGCCCTCTTCAAGGATTCTCTTCTGTTTTCTATTTATATTGCACCTGTTTCCGCACTAGCAACTTGGTTTTTGTCAGGTTGGGCTAGTTTTGGATTATCATCATTTGTGTTAGTCTTTGCGGGTACAAGTCTTTCAATCTTGTTACTATTGCTAACATTAATTATTCCAAGTATTGTTGTTTATTTGGTTTCTCCATTAGCTGCAATTCATAAACGGTTACCAATGAAACCATTAATGGCAACCAGTTTGTTATTCTATACTTTAGTAGCTGGTTTATTAATAGCAGTTAGTCATTCCTTAGATGCGCCAATGAATCAGTTCATTGATAATGTCAAAGTAGCTAGGGAGTGGAAAAGTGTCGAAAATATGTATGTTATTTCGGATTTTGTAGAAGGGGATGATATAGGAACCTACTCTGGTAATACAAATTCATTAGAAAGCAGCATGTATCACTTTTACCAACGAATTTCAGAGATTCCAGGTGTTTATATTGCTCAGGGAGAATATCTCGGGCAAGAATACCTTGATACAATCTATGGTACGTATCAAAATGTTCCTAAAAAACCATTTTGGTATTTAACCTATTCTTATAATTACTTATCTGAACTAGGAGTTGAGTTAAGTAATGAAGAATTATCCGAAATACGTAATGGTGCCAGATTGTACCTTATTCCTGATACTCTAGGTTCAGCGGATGTTGAAACCATGAAGGCTTATTTACAAGAAGTTGTTCGAGTAAAACCAGGGGATATAGGGACTAAGTTTACAGAAAATCCAAGATTTTTATTTAGAACCTATCAGCCATCTAAGTCCATTTTTACTTGGTCAAGATCAATCGATCGAGGTGTAACTAGTGAAGAACCTGTTATTTTTGTAGCAGCTCCTGAAAACTTGTACTTCATGGAATCAGCAAACCTATCTGTGAGTGGATATGACGGAATTTTGAAAGTTCGTGATAAGGAAACAATGAATCAGGTAAAATCAATTTTAGAAAATGAGTTCCCTGATTTATCAGACAATGCACTGAAATTTACAACGGTTAAGAATTATATCAATGGACTTCAGAAAGATCTCGGCTATACTTTCTACCTATTTGGAAGTATCATTGCTATTATTGTCTTTACTATGATGGCTATCTTTTGGAGTTTTGTCTTGATTTATCGCTTGCTTTTCGAAGAAAAACTGTATGTACAATACTTCATGGGCTTTTCTCCTTGGAAGAGGTATAGCGGTGTTCTTTCTCTTGTCGTTGGTGTTTCTGCGATAGAACTACTTGTTTCTATCTTACTAGGTTCTAAGTTGGGAATAGTTTTAACACTAGTTACATTTGCTTTCCAATTATTACTTCTTTACTTCAATCTATTCCGTAAAGAAGTAGAAAGTCTCATACAATCGTTTAAGGGGTGATTTAATGTCTATGATTTCCGTACAAAATGTGTCAAAAAAATTTGGGTCACGTGAGATTTTAAAAGACTTAAGTTTTGATGTTGAGGAAAATGAATTTGTAGCTTTAGTAGGGCCATCTGGTTCTGGAAAATCTACGTTACTTAATATGATTGGCCTTTTGGATAATATTGATAGTGGTAAGATTTTAATCAACGGGAAGATCTTACCAAAAGTGAATTCGCGTTCTGCGGTTAACTATCGAAAGAATGTTATCAACTATCTATTTCAATCAAATGCACTCATCTCTACATCCAGTGTAAAAGATAATCTCATGCTTGCTATGAACTTTACTAATTTCTCTAAGGAAGAGAAGGAGAAAAAGATTAAAGAAACCTTGCGGTTTGTTGGTTTGGAAAATAGACTAGATAGCAAGGTCAATGAATTATCTGGAGGTGAGCAGCAGAGAATCGCCATCGTGAGAGCTATTCTAAAACCAGGTGATATCATCTTGGCAGATGAACCAACAGGTTCATTGGATCCTGATATGGCTCAAAAATCATTTGACTTAATTCGGTCGTTGAGAGATCAGTTTGGAAAAACAATTCTAATCGTCACACATAATTTAGACCATGCGAAACAATGTGATCGAATTGTCTCGTTGAAATCAGCTTTTGTAAATTAGTCTACTCACTTACAACTGAGATAATCATTTTAGTCTATAGAACAATGAAGGAAGTGGAAGTTTAAGGATGAAAAATTTTGAATACTATATGACACAACCGCCAAGTTTGTACAATCATCTAGAGTTATAAACTTATCTAGTGGTTGAAAATCATATTGATGACATCCTTTGTCTGCATATAATTTTCAACAATAAATTAGAAGATATGGTTGTTTTACATCCATTTCAAAAGAAAACTGTCCCTATCCCACATTGTTTTAAAGGCGAGACTGTGACAGTCTTAGATGACGATGAGGTTACGTGGCATTTGTTAGAATTTCAAGATTTTAGAACTTGTTTGACTCAGTGATTCAGCATGGAGTTCACTAAAATATAAGAAAAAGAATTTTATCAGGAAAAGTATTCTACTATATGTATAGTGGAAAATCGTAAAAAAGCAAAGACGAAGTAATTACCTCGTCTTTGCTTTTTTAGTATAATGAACACCTTCATGTCAATGAAGTCAATATCGGATGGCAGCCCTTTGGAGTAATCAAAAATGCCCAAATTAATTAAAACTTGCGCATCTTATTAATTTTACAAATTGGGTATTACTACTTTATGTCACCCTTTTTCAAATATATTATACAAAAAAATGAAAAGGTTTACAAGAAATTGACGGTTATAGGAATAATTCTCATCACTTTGAACATTAAAAAGGAGAGAACCGATTTAGTCCTCTCCAGATTGTAACTTTATATCAACCCACTACAGTTGACAATGAGCCAAGGATCAGTCGATATCATCTCTATGGGGCAAGCAAGGCAAGTACAGACACAACAGGGAATCCCTTTGTCTATAACGGCAAAGCCCGTGACGATACTGGACTTGACTATTCAGGATAGGGTTACCTCTATGAAGGTAGCCCTATTTTTTTGACTGTGAATGAATCGAAGCAATGGGATTACACAGAGTTAGAATTTCTTTTTGCTTTGACTGAGATACATGAGTATAGATTTGTGTGACTGAGATAGAACTATGTCCAAGAATTTGTTGAATGTATCGAATATCTACATCACTATCTAGAAGCATTGTTGCGAAACTATGTCTAAACATATGGGGGGTAATAGGTGTAGTTAAGTTATGTTGTTTAATAAGGGTATTTAGAATTAAACGTACACTTTGCTCTGACAATGGTTTGAAAGAATATTTTCCAGAGAATAGGTAGTTACTGGGTTGAAAACAGTAGTTATTTATATATGTTTCTAGTAAGCTAAATGTTATTTGATCTCCTAAAAATAGGATACGTTCTTTCTTACCTTTTCCCATAATATGGAGAGTCCTATTTGAAAGATTAATATTTTTAAGATGAATATGACAAAGTTCGGAAATCCTAATACCAGTTGAAAGCAATAGGGAAATGATTAGCAAATTTCTTTCAGCTTTTTGTTTTTGATATTTAGTTTTTGAATAGGTAATTTTCTGTTCTAGATGTAAAAAAATACTTTTCAAAATATCATAAGGAATCGTTTTAGGTAATATTTTTTCCGTTCTAAATTGATAACGTAATTGATTAAAAGGATTCTCATCAACTAAATTATGATATTTTAAGTAGCTGTAAAACACCTTCAAACTAGCAATTTTGCGACGTAATGTATTAGATTTAATATTGGATTTCGTCAAATGTTCAACATAGGTTTCCACACTGCTGTAATTTGAATTGTAAAATTGCAAAAGATCATTTTTGTAAGCTCGAATCGTATGTGAACTCAAGCGTCTATGGGTTTTGCAGTAGTCTAAGAAAGTAGAAATATGTTTATAATCCATGAATAACTCCTTTATCAATAATCATGCTATTATATACTTATTTGAATGCTTTGTATAGTGATAATAAATAGTTATCGCTAGGAGAAGGAGAATTTGCATATGAATGAAGTCTACGTAAATCGAAAAATTACTCCGGAAGACCTTCTAAATAATGTAGATAAGAGAATTATTTTACTCCAGTCTGATGATGAGAGCGGACTAAGTTACTTTTTAAAATATACAACCGAGTTTTTTAATAGCCAGGAATTAACAAGTTTTTATATTAGTGGTAGTGAAAATATTGCAAAACAAATTTTCAGACAGATTTTTAATGCTATCACTATTGAAGAAGTTGAGAAAAAAATATCAAAGTATCCTAAACGAGAAGTTATTTTGACGATACTCAAGACAATGGTATATCCACTTGATTGCATCCCTTTTATTCCCAATATAGGTTCTACAATTGTAAATATTATTGATTGTATTGATAGTACACTTAGCGTAGATGCGATACATTATGAAGACTATAAGCTCGAACGAGCTCTTATTGAATACCTAAATAAGATTAATCCAAGAGTTGCTCTTATCATAGAAGAATTAGATGAGAGAAATATTGATTTCCTAAAAATACTTATACAGCATAAAGTTGACTTAATAGTCGCGGTACCAAATAAAGACAAAAATGAAGTTATTAAGTTCCTTTCAAAATCTGAAATTACTAATCCATATACGTGGAAACAGAAATTTTTACGCCCAGATAATCAAGAAACATACCATTTTTTCGAGAGCTATCAAGCCGAATTAGATGAAAAGAGTTTGTCTAAAATATCAGCTTCAAATTTTAGCATACATGCTATTATGTCATGCATAAAGAAATATGATTTCGAGCGTGAATTGACTATCTTTGAACAAATCGTTTTAGGTTCTCTAACACAATTAAGGTGTCCCTTGTCATTAAAATTCTTAGATAAAGTTTATCGGACTTATCTCCAAAAAACATTAACTCTAAATGAAGAGAACTCTGACGTTTCGGAATTAATTCGTAAACTATCACAGGATGGATTTATAGAATATTTAGATTCAGGGAGGATAATTTTAGCTAATACCGGTTTTTCCTATACACAAAACAAAATTGAAGAAACATTGCTTATAAATACGCTTGTTGATGTAATCTCCGAAACAGAAGAGTTATCTGTAGAACTTTGTAAATATGGAATTAGTTATACCAATAAGCAATTATCAAAGAAAAAATATTTTCTATTAGGTCTCCTAAAACTTCAGAGAGATGAAATAGATACTGATTATTTGTTACAATTAGTTTCTTGTGAATTAGATAATTTAACTGAGCTCTTAACAATTGGTCGACTACTGTATAATCGTTTCTATTTCAATGAAGTTTTTCACCTACTTCAAAAATATCCGCAATATAGTAATGAAAGAAGTTATCTGCTACTACAAGCTTTAGTCAAAGAGCGATTGCGGTCGTCAGACCACCTTGACCTTTTACAACATCTATTAGAGACTTCAGTAGACAAAGATGAGCAATGCTTAGTATTGTCAAACTTATTCGTTGCTTATATTAACAGGAATAATTCCACTGGGTATCGAGAAATACTTAATGGAACAGGAAAATTTTTCTATAAAAACTTTGTCGGTTCTAAATATTATCCTTACTTATTACGAAATATTGCATTTTATCTTCCTTTTGAAGAGGGGATGATAGCCTATAAGAATATTTTAGAGATTTTCAAAGGAACAGACGATATTAATTATAATCGAACATTATCGAATTATATTTGCTTCTTAATGAAATTTAGTACAATAGAAAATGCTAGAGAAGAGTTGCAAAATTTAGAAACTGAAATACAGCAAATACTATTGCTAAAGGATAGTAGATATGAATATTTATATAATAACTTTTCCTTATATTTAATGAATTTTACAAATCAAAATCCTACACTATACTTCAATATGATATCAGAAGATGAAACTGGTTCGGAGACTCCCTTTATTTACTCTAGGATCAATCTAACACTCTACTTAGCTAAAGTTTCATCTTTAGAAGCAAATAAATTATTTTCTCAAGTTAAATCTCTGGTAGATAATTCTCCTGTTTATCAAACCAAGCGATTTTTTGAGATTAATCAACTTCTCTACTTCTATATGAACGATGTAGATATTTCTGAATATCTGGATACTCTAGATACAAGTCCATTTAGAAACGATGATCATTATGTTGAGGAGCTAGCCTTTCACTATTTACAAAAAATTGAGGATGGTCAAAAATATACTGATTCGGACTGGAAAAAATTATTTTGCCCAGGTTATCTTTTTTATAGATATTATGATGTAAAACTGTTGTTTCCTGAAAAATTATGCTATTAAATAAAGATAACCAGTTTACAACCAAATCAACTGTGGGGGTAAACTGGTATTTTTTTACTTTATTGGATGTTTTACTCGTTCTATACCAATTTGTAATAGAGTGAGAATAATATCTTCATAAGTCTCAAAACCACTGTTTAAGAAGCTTAGCACAGAGCCACTATGAATACCAAGGTTCATCATAGTATTTACTTCTAAAAAGTATGGTTTTCTATCTGTCCCTATAATAAAGTCTATTCTTCCATAGTCAGATGGTTGCATACTTTGGAAATATTTCATTGATAAAGTAAACAATTCCTTGTTTAATTCTTCATCCTTACTTATTTCTGTTTTCAGACCTGCTTCAGTTCTTCGTTTTTGACTTGTACTGATAATGTTTCCTTTTTTATCTGAAGTTGAAAAATGCGGAGTTCCTATAATAATTTCACCATTGACCCCCTTAATGAATGGAACACCATACAATCTTCCATCAATAAATTCTTCAACAATTATTTCAGTTTGCTTGAGATAAAATTCTTTCTCTTTTTCTTTAACTTCTTTCCATGTTTCACAATAGCATGATTCATCAATACCTTCTGAACCACTACCAAATCGTGGTTTTATGAAATAAGGGCCAGAAAATGGTGGATGTTCTACCAATGGAAACTCTATGTTACCAATTTGCCAATTTGCAGTATTTATTCCCAAATGCTCAGCCAGATTTTTTGATAAATTCTTGTCTTCTACCAAAGCTCTGACATTAGGTGCTGCTCCAATATATGGTATTTTTAAATATTCACACAATGATTGTACAAAAATCTCTGAATTTCTGAATCCAATCCTATTGTAAAATGACCATACCAAATCAATTTCTTCATAGTTTTTAATTAGATAGTCAACATTATTTGATGTGATTATCTTATGGCCTGTTTTGGATAATACTTCATAAATCTTATGATGGTAAGTTTCAGCATAGAAAACTTCCATATCATTCTGTGGTTCGATATAAAAATCATGATTAGGTGCAAATTGGGCTAAGAATAGAATTTTCATACAATGTTCTCCTAGCGATAACTATTTATTATCACTAGTATACCATAGATTCATATCTCCAATATGTTTTCGATTGTAGTTTTTTTACTTTTTTATATTCTTAAAGACTTTTTGAACAGCCTCATAGTACTTTTTCTTCAATAACTAAATATGTGGTATTCTATCCATTAGCAACAACGCACCAAAAATGGTGCGTTCATCTTTTTTGTGCTATAATAGAAATAAATAAAAGGAGGGCTCTCATGATCGGAGAAAATATTAAAGCGTTACGTAAAACACATGATCTAACCCAGCCTGAGTTCGCAAAGATTGTTGGTATCTCTCGAAATAGCTTGAGTCGTTATGAAAATGGAACAAGTTCAGTTTCGACAGAATTAATAGACCGTATCTGCCAGAAATTTAATGTTTCCTATATCGATATCGTAGGAGAGGAAAAGCTGCTCACACCAGTAGAAGATTATCAGTTAACTCTGAAAATTGAAGTGATTAAAGAACGAGGGGCGAATATCTTAGCACAACTTTATCGTTTTCAAGATGAACAAGGAATTGCATTTGATGATACTTCTAATCCTTGGGTTCTAATGAGCGATGATTTGTCTGATTTGCTGAACACGAGGA
Organism: Streptococcus sp. OMI750; assembly: GCF_047463895.1. Classification (NCBI taxonomy): domain Bacteria; kingdom Bacillati; phylum Bacillota; class Bacilli; order Lactobacillales; family Streptococcaceae; genus Streptococcus; species Streptococcus sp. OMI750. The sequence goes on along the minus strand of NZ_JASHCZ010000001.1, from coordinate 675,460 downwards.
TTTATCTTGTTGCAAGTTTTGAGGATATAGAGCGGTTTAATGGCTATTTGGATGGCATTGAACGTATGCTAGAACAAGCTACTCATCTGGTGGTGGCTTAATGAAACTAGAAGAATTTAGTCAAGGTGATTTTGAACGAGCCTCCAAACGACTCGTTCGTTCTTTAACTCGTGGTAAAACAACTTCGTCTCAGCCCAAGGCTATCTTGCTAGGTGGACAGAGTGGTGCTGGGAAAACAACGATTCATCGTGTGAAACAAAGGGAATTTCAAGGGAATCTCATTATCATTGATGGAGATAGTTATCGCTCTTTTCATCCGAACTACCTTGGCCTACAGGAAAAGTATGGAAAAGATAGTGTGGATTATACTAAAGTATTTGCGGGTCGGATGGTTGAATATCTCGTAGATGAATTGAGTAAACAAGGTTATCATTTGTTAATCGAGGGCACCTTGAGAACAACAGAAGTTCCTCGAAAAACGGCACAATTATTGACAACTAGAGGTTACCAAGTCTCACTAGCACTGATTGCGACCAAGCCTGAATTGTCCTATCTCAGCACTTTGATACGTTATGAAGAGCTCTATGCTATAAATCCTAGTCAAGCCAGAGCAACTCCTAAAGCACACCATGATGGAATTGTAGAACATTTGGTTGATAATTTACGGGAGTTGGAAAAGGATCAGCTTTTTAGACAAATTCAAATTTATCAAAGAGATCAATCGTGCGTTTATAATTCGCAAGTAGATCAAATTTCAGCAGCAGAAGTTTTACAAGAATGCCTCTTCGGAAAATGGAGTAAGGTAGAGGAGGAGATGTTGAAGATAGGGCAGGAACGGTTGAGGGAGTTAAGTATGAGAACTCCAAAATAGGAGAGAATTTTTATGTATTTAAAAAGTTTATCAATAAAAAATTATAGAAAATATGGCGAAGAGGTTCAGGTAATTAACTTCGCTCATAGCAAATGGCCAGAAATTCCAGGAGATGAAGATGAAACAGAGAAAATAAATATAACAGAAGAGTATATATCAAAAAGTTCGTCATTAATTGTAGGTAAAAATAATTCTGGTAAAAGTACAATTGTTAAATTATTGAATACACTACAAAATAGTAAATCAGGCAGCCGTAGTGTTTTTAAACATACCGATTTTAATTTAAAAATATTATCAGATTGGTATCATGAAAATATTGACAATAAATCTGAAGAAGAGATAAAAAGTATTGATAGATCTCATTTTCCTAAACTAGAGTTTCGGTTGATATTAGGAATTGATGATGGAAATGATTTGATTTCAAGTTTCGAAGATATATTAGTTGTAAGTGGTATAAAAACAGTAGAAACTCAAGAGAATCAAGAGATCGCTGAAGTGACTATCGATGTTAAGTATGAAGTTGCGGATGAAGTGGCTTTTTTAGAAGATCTGGTTAAAATTAAGACTAGCCATTTTAATGATAGTCAACAGTACGATGAACCATATAAAAAAGAACTTCAATATCGACAATTTTTAGCTTTATTTAGCAGTAATTACTTTGTATTAAATTTTTACCCTATAGGAAGAGAGGAGCCAGCTAAAGAGTTTTCTCTATCCTCATTGTTAAAGGTGGATACAATAGAAGCGAATACGGTTAAAAATGACAAGACACTTTCGCAAGCTTACAATAGAATAGTTTCAACTTATATAAAAAATAATGATATTGAAGAGATTAATAGTTTGGTTGGTGGTATTAATTATCAAGTAAAGGGGATGGTTGATGCCAATATAAAGGATATTCTTCAAAGTGCCGTGTCTAGTATTGAATCAACTAAGAATCTAAAGATGAATTTACATCCAGATGTAAATTTAGAGAAAATTTTTGCAAATAGCATTATTTATGAGTACCAAGAGGGAAATAACAACATACCTGAGAGCCAGTTTGGCATGGGGTATACAAATTTGATGGTAATTATCGCAAAAATTGTTGATTATATTGAGCTATACAGTGAGAAAGATATTAATGGTTCAGTAAATATTCTTTGTATTGAAGAACCAGAGTCATTTATGCATCCACAGATGCAAGAATTATTTATAAAAAATATTTCAAAAGCAATTGCGACATTACTAGGTAAAAAACAACAACTAGATACCTTTCAAATTATCATCACAACTCACTCAACCCATATTTTAAACAGTAAGATTCAATCAGGAAACACTCTAAATAATATTAGTTATCTAGGTCAAGCAGGTACAAATAATATTATAAAAAACATAAGTGATGACGCAATAGTATCTGGTAGAGATATTGACAAAAAAGCTTATGAATATATCAAGAAATACTTAAGGCTAGAGGTATCAGATGTTTTCTTTGCTGATGCAGTCATTCTAGTTGAGGGTGTTTCAGAAGAAAACTATTTAAGATATGAAATTGATAAACATCCAATATTGAAAAATCATCATATTAAAGTTTATAGAATTGATGGAGCTTATGCTCACCAGTTTATTAGTTTATTAGATTTGTTAGAAATCAAAACGGTTATTTTTACAGATTTGGATTTAAAAAGATCTGAAGATGAAAAGAAAGTTGATATAAAAGATAATGATGAACCTGATGTGATTCCACAAAACATATCAGATTTAGAAAAATTTGCAACTGCGGTAAGCTCTTTGAGTACGAACGGTACTCTGCAATATTTTATAAAAAAGGAGCTAAAAGATGAAGAAGCTAAATATGGTGAGATTAATAACAAGATAATCGAAAAGCTTAATAACAATGAAGAATTAATTATTGATTACAATAACATCACTCTGTTCTCTCAAGGTAAAATAAATGAGTACTATGCTACTAGCTTTGAGGAAGCAATTGTTTTAACGAATGCTAAAAACAGTGAAGGTAGCCATAAAAATAAACAATCACTTATTAAACTTCTACAATTTGTTCATCCAAAGAAGAAATATTTTAGAGATATTGATGAATCTTCAGAAATAGCAGATAAGTCTTATATGTATCAAGCTAAATTATCTGATGGGAAATCAAAGTTTTCTACTGGAATTGTATATTTATCTGTAACCGATGATGACTTTAACCTTAAACAACCTAAGTATATTGAATCAGGTTTGAAATTACTTTGTGATTATTTTGAGGAGTAAATAATGATATATACAATTAATCCAGAAAATAAACAATTAGAGTTAGATATTCAGCAAAAAATTAATGATTGTTTAGATAATTTTGAGAGCTTTTGTTTCGACGCTGGTGCTGGTGCAGGGAAAACCTATGCATTACAAAAATCAATTGAACATATTTTGAAGATGGAGGGAGAAAATTTAAAATTACGGAATCAAAAAATCTTATGTATCACATACACTAATGCCGCAAAAGATGAGATTCTTAGTCGGCTTGGTAAAAATTCTGCTATACTGGTCTCTACAATCCATGAATTTTTATGGGAATTTATTTCTATTCAGCAAGAGTTACTGACTATAGAACATAGGAATAAAATAATTGATGAACTTGATACTATTGATCATAAAATAAATGAAAATTCTCTTTCTAATAGTGTTAATCTGGTTGATTTCCAGAATATGATTAATGATGACAAATTTATGAAAATTTTCTACAATACACCTAGTAGTCCAGCAAAAGATTTCAAAGAGAAGATTATAGGCTATAATAAAAACTTTAAATCATATTTAAGTAATGTTAATAAGTTTAGCAGTTTAGTTAAGGATATTAATAAAAAGTATAAACTTGAAATATCATTAAAGAAAATTGAAGACAAAGAATCTAAAAAAATCATTTATAATCCAGTTCAAAACCGTGATAAACTTGAAAATTATGTCATTAGTCATGATACATTATTACTTTATTGTAAAAATATAATTACTAATCAAGATATATTAAAGAGATTATTTTCAGATAGATATCCATATATCTTAATTGATGAGTACCAAGATACAGATGAAAAAGTTGTTGCTATTATTGATAGTATAAGGGAATATTCAAATTCTAGGAAAAAGTTAGTAGTAGGTTTTTTTGGTGATTCCTTACAAAATATTTATGGTTCAGGTATAGGTGTCCTGCCAAATAAAGAAAAATATAAGAGTATTGAAAAAGTTTTTAATCGCCGTTCATCTAAGCAAATAGTAGAGTTAATTGAAAAAATTAGGAATGACGATTTTGGTCAGCAGTCCATATATACTGATTTTGATAATGGATCTTATAATTTTTATATCTCAGGTGATGATTTTAATATAGATACTTTTTTACAGGAAAATCACCTGATTAATAAAACGGCTTGTCTTCTTATGAAAAATGATGATATTTCCAAAGCAAGAGGATTTGATGAAATATTATCAGTGTTGAAAAAGTTCCCTCGATTTAGTGGTGCGAACTTTGATAATGTGTCTAATGAATTTTTGCAGAAAAATTTACAGCATATGGGATGGTTTTTGAGAGAGATTTTAACTTTCATAGACTTTATTCAAAGGGCAGGGGATGATAATTCAACTGTCAGGGAGATTGTCCAGTTCGCAATTCCGTATAAATCAACACTAACATTTGCAGAGATGAAACAATTTATCAATAGTTTGAGAGACCTTAATTTATCAACATTGAAAATTGATAAATGTATTGATGAAATTGCTAATATCCAGGAACCAATCTCAGGTAATGATATTCTAAAAAAAATATTCTTGATAGATGATACCACTGAGAACATTTTGTTGAATATAAAGAATCGCGCTTATGATTATTTTTACTATTCTCAAGATTCGGAGGAATCAGAAAGAGAAATGACAGTTGTTGATGAATTTTTTAATCTAGATATTTCTCAATTTATCAAGTGGTATAATTATATTTTTGATGATTTAAAAAATGAAGGAATTAGCTATTACACATTGCATGGTTCAAAGGGGCTAGAATTTGATAATGTAGTTGTTGTACTACAAGATAAATTTGCAAAAAAAGAAAATTATTGTAAGTATTTTTTTGAAAAATATAATACTTCAATTGATTCTGATCCACAATTTCAAGAAGTTCGCAATCTTTTATATGTTGCTTTTTCAAGAGCCAAGAAAAATCTTTATGTAATTTATAAAAATAATACTCCAGAAAATTTATTAGCGAATATAAAGGATATTTTTCAAGAAATTCACAATTTAAATTCATATTAGACATATATTTATGAAGTTTTACTCTTTCATTTTTTGTAATTAGAAAATTTATGTTGGACTATACTTGTAAAGTAATTCTAGTTGATTCCTAGATACCATTATATTATAAAACTGATTTTGAAAAAATATAAATACAAAATTTACAAAACAATAACAAAAATGGTGTGAACTTTTTGGTAAAATCTAGCTCAATTCGTGTATTTTTAGGGTAAAATTCACACCATTCAAATGAAATATATTCAAATTAGATGAAATTGTTCTTTCTGAAAACGTGGGAAAACATTGATTTTAAGCGGATATTGAAACTTATTCAAATAAAAGTGTTTCCAACCAGGTCTTAAGAAAGCTCGTAAAGCTTCACAATTCTCAAAACGTTAATAAATAAGCTAATACTAACTTATATAGACATTCAAGATGACTTTCTTGAATGTCATTTTTATTTTAATATACTTTAGTTAAATCTAAAATTGTGTTATTTTATATTTGATGTAGATTAGTTATTATATGTCAGTTCTATTTTCGGGACCTAAATATCCCAAAAGTGATTACTTAATATGTAAAAGTGAGTTATAATTTATATATCGAACTGAAAGGGAATTGCGATGTGGAAAAAGCAAATTGAAAATCCAACAATTATTAAGAGACAAAAGCATGATAAAATGAAAAATCTTAAGGAATATACTATTTCGTTAAAATTTTATATTTAGAAGGGTTTGGAGAAAGATGAAATTTATAAATGGGATGAAGGATTTATCACAAGCGATAGTAGACAAAACGGTTGATGTGAGTCAAAAAAGTTTTAAGTGGGTTAAAGATAATCGTGTAGAAATTATAGAATATGCAGCTATTACTATCTTAAAAAGTGTTGTTTAAGTTTTAAATGAAGATAGGAATAGGAAAGAAATATATGAGAATGAGTATGATTATAATGAGAGTTTTGAATCTAATATAAATGAGTCAAGCTATATAAGTACTATAAATGATGAGCAGGTTGTGTTGAAGGAACCACAAATTAAAAATAATAAAAATTATCCTCAAAACAGAAAATCTCCAGACTGTCATTTTTGCCATAGTAAAAATGGTAAAATCTTCGTTCGAGGAGGAACGGATGAACAAAAGCAGCAATTTAGAGAGATGCATCGATTTGTAGGACAATATGTTTGTACTGAATGTGGAAACGACTTTGATGAAGATGATATTGATTGGGAATTTAGCGATCCAGAAACTGGTTTCTATTATTGTAATTTCTGCAGTAATTCACTTGAGCAGGCTGGAATTGATGCAATGGATCCCGATGGTTTTGGATACGATGATTATGGAAATTGGGATTCTGACCGTTTAGGGTTATAACCTGTCTAAGGTTATTAGAAAAAATTAATAAAAATTTTTTTAATTTGCTCAAAAAAATTTTAATCCTATATGGAAGATCTTATAATGTGTATTAAAATCCTTAAAATATCACTATTTCCGCTATTTTAAAGGGCACTTTGTAAAGTGTCCTTTTTAAATTTTAGTAGAAAATTGAGCAATTTTTGGTAGAAAAAGCGACTTTTTTTGATTTTTCTTTTTTTTACTTTCATCAAAAAATGGCAGACTATTAGTATGGAAAGAAAAAAATTTATTGAGAGCAAGAGAGTTGTTAGCAAACAAGCCAAGCTAACAGCTCTTTTTTTGTGCCCTCAATAATCTTTTCAAATAAATAAAAAAAGAGGTTATATAATGCCTGTTGATAAAAACAAGAAAATCGAGAAGATTTTAAATACACCGACTTTGAATTTGCTACCTTCTGTTAATTTGAAAACAGATGACAAAGTAAGGGATCGAATCACTAATCGAACATCGATTCATTTAGGGCCTGGTACGATTCATATTGAAAATTTTGATGCTAACAAAGATTATTTCAAACTCCGAGTTTTGAAGATGTTAGATTTATTAATTTTGCTTGTAGGGAAGAAGAACCAATATAGACTAAGTGAAGAAGAGGCTGTTAATTGCTTGGTTGAATTTTCAATTAAACAGTATGCAGAACTGATGGGGAAAAATAATCTAAAAAGTACTTCAACGAAGAAAAATGTACGTCGTATCATTGAAGAGGCATTAAGTTTGCTAAACGATCTTTCTATTAGTACCGCAGAAAAGAGAAAATCGGAAATCAAAGAATTCAAAGATATGAAACTGATTGAGGAATTCAAATGCAAAAAAGGAGTTTATACAGTTCAATTGACTGAAAAATTCGTTAGATATTTAATTACTTCTTATGTGACAAATTTCCCTCTCAGACTTTTTAAAATTGATGAACGTAGTAAAAATGTTTATTCTATCGCAAAGAAACTAGTCTATCATCAAAGTCTCAATAATAATAGAAAGAAAAAAATTCATGAAGTCATATCAGTTGAAGCTCTGTTAAATGTATGTCCTAAAATTCCAGCAATAGAAGAAGTTAGATTGAAAAAAGGTGGTTGGCGTTCAAGAATTGAGGAGAGCTTAACTAATTCACTTGATAAACTAGCCGATGATAAAATCCTAGTTTGTTGGGAATACTGTAATCCAAATTGTGAACCTTTATCAAAAAAACAGATAAAGATGGATTCTTTTTTTGATTTTCAAAAATATAGGGTTCATTTTAAGGTTTCAGGGATTTAAATTCACTGATTTATTGATTTGCTTCGATTAAATCAGGATTTATGGATAGGGTATGTTGAATTAGAATTGGGGGTATGTTGAATTAGAATAGGGGGTATGTTGATTTTGTAAAAAAAATTTTCACCCTTGGTATAACTGATATTTTAGCATCTCTGATTTTCAATACTAATAATATTAATAAGCAGCATATGCCTTCAATTTTCGTATTGAAGGCAATGCTATAATTTTTCCTGTAAAGAAAAAAATCCGGATTTTATTTTTTTACAGGAAATGAAAAAAGGAGTACAAATATGTTTGAAGAAGAAAAATCTTATTTGAAAGCATTCATTGAACAAATCTCTGAACAAAGTCGTAAAGGTGGTAAGGGAGCATATATTTGCCCTCTTTGCCACAGTGGTGAAGGAAGAAACAGAACTGGTGCTTTTCACATTTACGATGAAATCCAGTGGAAATGTTTCTCTTGCGATAGAGGTGGAGATATCTTTGATCTTATCGGCTATGTAGAAGGACTTGTTAAATTTAAGGATCAATTGAAGCGTGTCAGAGAGTTGTTTAATCTATCAACTGAATGTGATGGATTCAATTACCAGAAGAGTGAATATTTGAATTCCAATGCTGTTTTTCCTTTAAAGGAAGAAGAGAAAAAAGATAATTATTCAAGCTTTTATAATGAGGCAACAAAGCATCTTTGTGAAACTGACTATTTTCTTAAACGAGGGTTGAGTTTTTCAACAGTCCAACGGTTTAAAGTTGGCTACGTAAAAAAATGGAAGCATCCCAAGGTGACTAATCCAAATGTCCCTGAAACACCAAGATTAATTATCCCTTTAAGCGGTAGTTGTTATTTTGCTCGTGATACAAGAGATATTGTACCCGAACCTCAATTGAACTATATTAAGCAGAAGGTGGGAGGGAGCGATATTTTTAATAAAAGCGAACTCTTCAAAAAATCTACGGATCCCATTTTTATTGTAGAAGGCGAAATAGATGCCATGAGCATAATTGAAGTTGGTGGAAAGGCAGTAGCACTTGGCAGTATTGGAAATATAAATAAATTAATTAATCTTGTTTCTGATCTTAAAATTGATCGTACATTCATTCTCTCATTGGACCAAGACGAAAAGGGGAGAGAGGCTGAACTAAAATTAGCAGAGCAATTTAGAAATAAGAAAATTAAATTTATTTCTTTCAAATTAACTATTGATGATGTAAAAGATCCTAACGATATGTTAGTGAAAAATAAAGGAGTATTTAACAAAATGGTAGAATATGCAATCAATCAAACAAAAAGTGAAAAAGAGCGGTATCTTGAATATTCAACAGCTAATCATCTTCCGAAGTTTTTTAATGATATTACGAATGGTTCAAATACTTCATGTGTTAAAACAAATTTTGAAGGTTTAGATGATCTATTGGAAGGTGGTCTTTACGAAGGCTTGTATTGTGTTGGTGCAATTTCCTCCCTTGGAAAGACAACATTTGTAACTCAGATTGCTGATCAAATTGCAGCACAGGGAACAGATGTTTTGATTTTTAGTATTGAAATGTCGAGATGGGAAATAATTAGTAAAAGTCTTAGTCGTCACACTGTTATCGAATCTATTGCCTCTAATAGTGATATCAGAAATGCAAAAACAGCACGAGGAATTACTGAGGGAAGTAGATATGCAGGTTACAGCACCCCAGAGATTGATTTGATTAAAAAAGCTGGAGAAAATTACTCTCAATACTGCAAAAATATTTACATTGTCGAAGGTACTGGACCTATTGGTGTGGAGCTAATTCGGAAAACTGTTGAAAATCATCTCAAATATACTGGAAAAGTACCTGTCGTTATTATTGATTACTTACAGATTCTATACCCGGTGAATGAACGATTAACTGAAAAACAAAACACAGATAGATCGGTAATAGAATTGAAAAGGATTAGCCGAGACTTTAAAACACCAGTAATTGCTATTTCTTCTTTTAATAGAGAAAACTACAAATCTGTTGTAAGTATGCAGTCTTTCAAGGAGAGCGGAGCAATCGAGTATTCTAGCGATGTTTTGATTGGACTACAACTTAAGGGGACTGGACCAGCAAATTTTGATGTTAATGAAGCTAAGTCGAGAAATCCTAGAGAAATTGAGCTAGTGGTTTTAAAAAATCGTAATGGAAGAACTGGCATTAAGATGGAATTTGACTATTATGCGATGTACAATTATTTTAAAGAAAAGTAGTATAAGGCTTTTGGTTAATGATCTAATTTGTTGAATTACTCTAAGCCTTATCAAAAGATGGAAATCTCTGTAATTAAGAATTAGAAGGAAGAGATAATGCAAACAATAAATCATACAGAATTAATGAAATTAGGTTTTCCTGAACATACGGCACGGGATATTATAAGACAAGCCAAGTTAATTGCTGTCCGACAATTTGAAGAATCTAGAGCTTTATCAAATAATATGGTAGAATTAAGTAAATCACCTTTTGACAATTCTCGTCTTAATTTAGCTCCTACTTATATTGTAGAAGAATTACTCGGTTTTAAGTTGCTTTCTGAAAGAAAGGAACAAAATGAGTAAAAAATATAAATGCGTAAGTCGAAATAAGAAAGGAAAAATTTACTATGAGGTTGAATTCAGTGTAGATCCATCTACGGGTGACCGAAAGAGGTTTAGGGTTAAATCTTATAAAGATCAATTCGGGATTGATTTTAAAACAGAAAAGCAAGCCTTTGACGAAGTCTGTAGGATAAGAACTGAATACAATGCTAAAATAGCTAGTGCTAGTACAAAAAGACCACAATTAGATATTCCATTTTCAAAATTTATGGAAGATGTCTATTTGCCTTATTATAAGAAAACTGTTCAGCCCGTAACCTATCAAACTGCTTATCCTCAGTATAAGACTTTTATTGAAGTTTTTGCTGACAAGAAATTGTCTGAAATCAATGTTCGGGAATGTGAAGATTTTAGATTATCTTTAATGGAAGACTACTCTCCAAACTACGCAAAAGGACTTTGGTGTAAACTGAAGAAGTGTTTAAATTATGCAGAACGCTTGGAATACATCGAGAATAATCCTTGTCGAAAGTTAGACAATCCTAAAGGAGAAAAATCGAAAACTGAATTTTGGACTGTGGAGGAACTTGATAAGGTATTAAAAACTTTTGATCAGACAGTTTATGAAGAGAGGCAGTTTTATACGGCTATCTGGCTTTATTTTATGACGGGGATGCGAGTCTCTGAGGGTCTTAGTTTAAAGTGGTCAGACATAGATCTTAAAAATAAGGTTATTCATATTCAGTCTACCCTTGAATATCAAGGGAATGGGAAATACGTTCGAAAAGAGCAGACAAAAACTAGGGCAGGCATGCGTTTCTTAGAAATAGATGACGAAACTGTTAAAGTGTTGCAAAATTGGAGAACTGTACAAGTGTATAATAGAGAAGATAATTTTGTATTAGCACGGTTTAACTCTCCCATGAACAAATCTACCTTAAATCGAATGTTAAAAAGGCATGCACTAGCGGCTAAGGTTCCGGTTATTACTGGGAAAGGTCTACGTCATAGTCATGATTCATTTATGATAAACGTTCTAAAAAAAGATGTTTTGTATGTCTCGGCTCGTTCAGGAAGAACGGACAAAGCTACAACTCTAAACACCTATTCTCATTTCTATGATAGACAAGTTGTCTCTGGTGGTGCTGAGATAACAGAGGTTTTAGGAGAGCTGGGATTAACTGCAAATCCCGCCACAATCCCGCCAAGTAAAGAAACCAAGTAAAAAATAGCTGTGTGAGAACAACTAAAGCAACGACGCTTCAGTTACTCTTAAATAATCGAGTTTCCAATCAAAATGAAAACCGAGGTTTAGGCCTCGATTTTTTTGTCGTTGAAAATAATGATGATAGAATGTGAATAGATTGCTTTTATAAAGCTAACATGTGTAGCTCTCTTTATTTTCTCTCAACCCTACTAAATAGTGCAGTTTTAATGATGTTACAATCATTTTACATTTACTTTATTCCCTTGAGATGTTTCTGATTTGTTGCTATAATGGCTATAAATCATATCATGAAGGAGAAGATGATGAAAAATTTTAAACGTCTTTTGTTAGCTGTTGTAGCTGTCTTTGCAGCCGTCCTTTTGGTAGCTTGTGGCGCTAAAAGCGATAATGGGACATATGTGTTTGAGCCTACTAAGGATGAAATCAAAGATATTATGCCAAGTGAATTTCAATCTTTGATAGGTGATAATTACTCATTCACTATTTCGATTACAATCAATGATAAGAAAGGTGAGATGAAAGTAGACACGAATGCAGGTGGTCAAAATGTTAATCAAGTGATTGAGTTGGAAGTAGACCAAAAAGCTAAAACACTTGTCTCAGAAAATGAGTATGGAAAAGCGGAAATTACTTATCAAGTTTCAGGAAATGTGTTAACGATTAAGGATGTGAAGAATTCTTTGATGGGTGACACAGACATGTTTAATAACTACATGAAAATTGCTAAGTTCAAAAAAGTTAAATAAGCAATCAGGGCGGGATTTAAATTCCGCCTTATTCTATTTCTTTGTTGATACAAGAAATATTACAAGAATATGACATTTATAAACTTTCATTGCGGTGGATTGGAAATGTTGCTATAATAGGGATATTCTAACTAGAAAGGAGAAGTTATGAAAAACTTTAAACGCATTCTTTTAGCTTTTGTTGCCGTTTTTGCAGCAGTTCTTTTAGTCGCTTGTAGTAGCAAGAGTGATAATGGGACTTATGTCTATAAACCTGCAAAATCTGAAGTGAAGGAAATTCTTGGAGAACAAGGGGTAACAGACTCATCTGTAGAAGCCTTGCTTGATCAAGTTAAATTAGAAGTTTCTGTTACTATCAAAGATAAAAAAGGTAGCATTAGCATCAAAGGTGAAGCTTTGGGGAATAAGATGGACCAATCTTATGAAGTAAAAGTAGACCAAAAAGCTAAAACATTCCAAGCTAAAACAGGTGAAGGTGAAAAGATTAAATATAAGGTTTCAGGCGACGTATTTACCTTTGATTTATCTGATCAAGATAGCTCAGATAGTGCAGCTACTTTAGAAATGTTCAAAAACGCTAAATTTAAACGCACTAAATAAAGCAAGTAAAGAGCAGGGAGAACCTGTTCTTTTCCTTTACTTTTGGGTAGGGTTTGGTATAATGAATGTGACTACAGATGGGATTGGGGCAGGATTAAATTTTGCTTAAAATTTATTCGGCCTCGCTCCCTCTTTTCTGTGTGCTTAGGGATATAATTTATGAAAAAGGAGAGTTGCCTATGCTTTATATTTGGTCTTACTTGAAAAAGTATCCCAAGTGGCTAGCCCTGAATTTATTTTCAGCGGTTCTTTTTGTCGTTGTCAATTTGGGATTGCCAACGATCCTAGCTCGGATGATTGACGAAGGAATTAATCCGCGTGATGTAGATCGGCTGTATTTCTGGGGTTGGATCATGTTTGTGATCATCTTGCTAGGGATCTTGGGACGGATTGTCTTGTCATATGCAGTAGGAAAGCTGACTACTACCATGGTACGGGACATGCGCAATGATCTCTATGCAAAACTACAGGAGTATTCCCATCGCGAGTATGAACAGATCGGGGTCTCATCCTTAGTCACTCGGATCACCTCGGATGCATTTGTCTTGATGCAATTTACCGATTCTATGTTGAAGATGGGGGTTATTACACCCTTGATGATGGCTTCAAGTATCCTCTTGATTCTGACAACCAGCCCTTCTCTAGCGTGGATTGTAGCCGTATCGGTTCCCTTCCTTGCGGTCGTTGTATGGTATGTGGCGGTGAATACACGTCCCCTTTCTGAGAAGCAACAAAAGACCTTGGACCGGCTGAATCAGTTTGCTCGGGAGAATTTAACTGGACTTCGAGTGATTCGTGCCTTTGCTCGGGAGGATTTCCAGGAAGATAAATTTGCGGCTGAAAATGACGTCTACGCAGAAAACTCAAATAAGCTCTTTAAATTAACCGGTTTAACAGAACCTCTATTTGTACAGATCATTATTGCTATGATTGTGGCGATTGTATGGTTTGCTTTGGATCCTCTTCATGATGGCAGTTTGAAAATTGGGGATCTGGTTGCTTTTATCGAGTATAGTTTCCACGCGCTTCTGTCCTTCCTTTTCCTAGCCAATCTCTTTACCATGTATCCTCGTACAGCGGTTTCTAGCCGTCGTCTCAAGGAAGTCATGGATATGCCCATTTCGATTGATCCCAATGAAAATGGTGTGACAGAAACAGCAACACATGGCTATTTGGAATTCGACAATGTGACCTTTGCCTATCCAGGTGAGACAGAGAGTCCGGTTCTGCACAATATTTCCTTTAAAGCGAAACCAGGTGAAACTATTGCCTTTATCGGTTCGACCGGTTCAGGGAAGTCTTCACTTGTGCAATTGATTCCGCGATTCTACGATGTCACTCTTGGTAAGATTTTGGTTGACGGTGTGGATGTACGTGATTACAATCTCAAGGCCCTTCGTCAAAAGATTGGCTTTATTCCACAAAAGGCTCTGCTCTTTACAGGGACCATCGCAGAAAATCTTCGCTACGGAAAAGAAGATGCATCTGTGCAAGAGTTGGAAAAAGCAGCTGATATCTCTCAAGCTAAAGAATTTATAGATAGTCGGGAGGATCGTTTCGACACGCATTTAGCAGAAGGCGGAAGTAACCTATCAGGAGGGCAAAAACAACGCTTGTCCATTGCCCGTGCTGTCGTTAAACATCCGGATGTCTTTATCTTTGATGATTCCTTCTCTGCTTTGGACTACAAGACGGATGCCACCTTGCGCAAGCGTTTGAAAGAAGTGACAGGAGATGCAACAGTCTTGATCGTTGCCCAACGCGTGGGCACCATCATGGATGCAGATCAAATTATTGTTTTGGATCAAGGTGAAATCGTGGGCCGAGGAAGACACGAAGAGTTGATGGAAAGCAATGAAATCTATCGCGAAATTGCTAATTCCCAGCTAAATAGTAGCCCATCCCTCACGGAAGAATAGAAAGGAGAAGCAAATGAAACAAGAACAAAATAGTTTCAGTCGACTATGGACCTATTTGAAAGCTTATCGATTTGAAGTTTGCTTGTCCATTTTTCTAAAAATCATTAGTGTTATCATGAGTGTCGTAGAACCTTTTGTTTTAGGGCTTGCCATTACAGAATTGACTCAAAATCTCTTGGAAATGGCTAATGGAGTACCTGGAGCTAGTCTGAATGCTACTTATATTGCGATCATTATGACGCTGTATTTGATTCGTGGAGTCTTTTACGAATTAGGTTCTTATTATTCCAACTATTTCATGACCAATGCTGTTCAAAAAACAATTCAGGATATGCGAAATGACTTATCTCATAAAATCAATCGGATTCCTGTGTCGTATTTTGACCGTCATCAGTTCGGGGACCTCCTGGGGCGTTTTACTAGCGACGTCGAAACAGTCTCCAATGCCCTGCAGCAATCCTTTTTGCAGATTGTTAATGCCGTCTTTACCCTGCTCTTTGTCATTGGTATGGTGCTCTATTTGAACCTTCAACTGGGCTTGGTGGTGATTCTATCAATTCCAATTACCTACTTGAGTGCCCGTTATATTATGAAGAAATCACAGCCTTACTTCAAGCAGCAAGCAGATGTTCTAGGAGCTATGAACGGTTTTGTCCAAGAGAATTTGACAGGCTTTAACGTCCTTAAGCTCTATGTACGAGAAGAATCTTCACAAGAAGAATTTCATGCGATTACCCAGCATTTGCAAAAGGTTGGATTCAAGGCTAATTTCATTTCAGGTTTGATGATGCCGGTCTTGAATGGAATATCCGATTTGACCTACTTGGTGGTCGCTTTGATGGGAGGTGTGCAAGTATTGGCTGGCCGCTTGACGGTCGGAAATATGCAGGCTTTCGTTCAATATGTCTGGCAGATCAATCAACCCATCCAAAATTTAACCCAGTTAGCTGGTCAGTTACAAAGTGCCAAATCTTCGCTGGATCGGATTTTCCAAGTCATGGATGAACCGGATGAAGAAGAGGTCACAGAGGCTCTTAGTGAAGATTTGACCGGTCAAGTGAGCTTTAAAAATGTGGATTTCCAATATGTAGCAGACAAACCTTTGATTCGTGATTTCAATTTAGAGGTCAAACCGGGTGAAATGGTGGCCATTGTTGGACCAACCGGTGCTGGAAAAACAACCCTCATTAATTTGCTGATGCGCTTTTACGATGTGACAGCGGGCTCCATCACAGTGGACGGTCATGACATTCGGCATATATCCCGTCAGGATTACCGCAAACAATTCGGGATGGTACTTCAAGATGCTTGGTTGTATGAAGGGACCATCAAGGAAAACCTTCGTTTTGGGAATCTGGAGGCCACGGATGAAGAAATTGTAGAAGCTGCCAAGGCAGCCAATGTTGATCACTTTATCCGGACCCTGCCTGGTGGTTACAACATGGAAATGAACCAGGAGTCTAGTAATATTTCTCTAGGACAAAAGCAACTCTTAACCATTGCGCGTGCGCTTCTTGCTGATCCAAAGATCTTGATTTTGGATGAAGCAACGTCTTCCGTTGATACGCGTTTAGAGCTCTTGATTCAAAAAGCCATGAAGAACTTAATGAAGGGACGGACCAGTTTTGTCATCGCCCATCGCTTGTCGACCATTCAAGAAGCGGATAAAATCCTTGTCCTCAAAGATGGCCAAATCATTGAGCAAGGGAATCACCAATCCTTGTTGGCAGACAAAGGGTTCTATTACGAATTGTATAACAGTCAGTTTTCCAACAATGAAAGCTAGGAATGACTGTTTGTTGAAGAGGTTCTGGGACAAAAGTCCTAGCCTCTTTTTGATGTTGGATTGTCGTGCAAGACGCAGTGGTTGAGTGGGCTCTACTACGCTGATTTCATCAACTTATACAGCCCTACTCAACTGTGCGGAGGTGGGACGACGAAATCGAATTCTAACAAATTACCGATTTCTGTCCCACTCTCTCTTTTCTACATTATGAAATAGTATGATTTCATTTTGTATGGTCCGCCATTGACAGTGAGGACGCTAATCTGTATACTAAGGGTATTCTAAAAAGGAGAGCCTCATGATCATTCGTCCCGTTCAGCTAGCTGATGCAGCGGCCATTCGAGCTATTTACCAACCTTATGTGACAGAGACTGCTATCACCTTTGAGGTCGATGTGCCAACTGTCCCAGAATTTGAAAGACGAATCACGAAAACGCTAGCTCAATACCCTTATTTAGCTGCAGAAGTCGGTGGAAAAGTTCTAGGTTATGCCTATGCCTCTAGCTATTATGCACGCGCTGCCTACGATTGGACCACTGAATTATCTATTTATGTAGCTAAAGAAGCGCGAGGACAAGGGCTTGGATCGGCCCTTTATGATGCCCTAGAAGAGGAGTTACAGGCACGAGGCTATTTACGCTTTTTGGCTTGTATTGCAGTCCCGAACGAGGCCAGCATTGCTATGCATGAAAAGCGGGGCTATATTCAAGTGGCGCATTTCCCAAGAATTGGCTATAAATTTGATCAATGGCATGATATTGTCTGGATGCAAAAAACCATCGATGGGCCTGTAAATACCCTGAAAGAAGTAGAAGAGAAAAGATAGGTGTTAGATACTCTTTATAGATGCAAGGTGCTAGCTTCTTGACAGCTTGTGGACGTTCATGGTAAACTAAGTTTATGCGATGAGTCGATTGGCTCTTAGGAGCCTTTTGCGCTGAGGAGGTCTACATTCAATTGTAACGCAGGAGCGGACCTTGAACAGTTGTGTGAACCGGCTGTTCTCATCGAAAGATGCCTCGAATCCCTAACCATTTGGTTGGGGATTTTTTGTTTTTCTAAGCTTATTTTTCCCCCACAGAAATATAGTTGCTTCCTGGATTTTTCAATGATATAATGAGGTATATGTGAGGCAGTTAGAAAGTTCATTGGTGCTTGAAAGGAGATGATTCGGATGGTTGAACAAAAGAATCCAACTAGCAAGTGGTCCCAGGAAAGATTCCAACGAATCAATGAGTTGGAAGGTTCAAAACAATTTCAGGATAAACTCCTATTAATGAAGGAGCAGATGACCAGTAATCTTCAGTGGAAGACGGCTACGATGGTAGGGATGCTTCTAGCGATGTTCTCCTTCGCCCTATTCAAGTTAAAGGCTATCATTCCGATCTTGTTAGGGATTGTTTTCTATTATTGGCCCCAATATATGAAAAGGAAGACCCTCTTTGGGGATAGAATTCGCACGAATGATGAGATTTATATCAATGAATTTCTTTGTCCAATTTTGAAGGAAGTCTTTCCAGAAGCGGACTTAACACGAACAGCGACCTACTCGATGGATGCCTTAAAAGTTTTTAGTCCACGTTCTTCGAAATTTCAACTCTTTAATCAGCTGCTTTTTCATGATGAAAAAAATCTAACGGTGACCAACCTGTATGCCTATCATATAGAGACCAGGATTGAGAGAGATTCTAATGGGCATATCGAAACTGTCGAAAAAGAAGTGGAGGATTTCGCTGGTCAGATCTTCTCTTTAAAATCTCCAATTTCATTTCCAGGACACTTGAGAGTTATACCGACTAAGAAATCTTTCTTTTTAAAAAGAGAAGTCAAAGGTGCCTATCCGGGTGCTGGACCTAATGAAGTTCAGATTGAAACAGAAGATATCCAAAACAATGAAAACTACAATATCTATTGTACAGATGAACTGGCTGCTCGAAAATTTCTAAAACCCAAGATCCTAGAATGGTTTGATCAGCAAATATCAAAAAATGCCATGTGTGTGTATTTCGTTCAAGATACACTCTATATATCCTTATATACGAGTCGCTATCTTTTCCCAACGCCAGGAAACAAAGAAGCAATCGAACGTCTTTCGATTGCTGAAGAGTATCAAAAACTTTGTAAGGAAATCGACCTCGTCGATGAATTAACCAATATATTTAAAGGAGAATAACTATGTCAGCTTTAATAATTGCCATTGTCGTTTTTGCTCTTGTAGTTGTTATGTGGTTTATCGGAGAAAGCAATCGCTTGAACCGTTATCAGGTCATGATTGAAGAAGCAAAGAGAACGGTGGATATCACTCTTGTCAAACGCTACGATACCATTTCTGAAATGTTGAAGGCGGCTAAGGCCTACGCCAAACATGAGGAAAAGGTCTTCACGGAATTGGTAGCCCTTCGTCAAGGTGCGTCCATCCAAGAATCCAACCAAGTCATTGCCAATCAAAACGATGTTTTGGCACAAATCCGAGCGGTAGGTGAGAATTATCCTGAGCTCTTGTCTTCAAACCAATTCTTGGCCTTGCAAAAAGAAATTGCTGACGAAAATGAAGATCTGGCAGCCTCTAAAAGGATTGTCAATAGCAATATTAGCCAAATCAACCAATCTATCGTAACTTTCCCAACTTCAGTCGTTGCTGGAATCAAAGGAATGCAACAGGTGCCATTTTTAATGGAGGATACACAAGGAAAGAAGGACTTGAGTGATTTGGATTATGAAATCCATTAAGCTTGGATAAATCATTGATTTTGTTCAGAAAAAAACCGATTTAAGATCGGTTTTTTTGTCTCTTCAAATACAAATAAGTCTTTTCATTTACTGGGAAAAATAGTATAATAGTTGAAATTCATAAATTTTTAGAAAATTTTGAAAGAGGATTTACTATGGGATACACAGTTGCTGTTGTCGGTGCTACAGGTGCCGTTGGTGCTCAAATGATCAAAATGTTGGAAGAATCGTCTCTTCCAATCGATAAGATTCGCTACCTTGCGTCTGCACGTTCTGCAGGGAAAGTTTTGTCATTCAAAGGTCAAGAAGTAACGATTGAAGAAACGACAGAAGATGCTTTTGAAGGAGTTGATATTGCTCTCTTCTCAGCGGGTGGATCTACTTCAGCTAAGTATGCACCCTATGCTGTTAAAGCAGGCGCAGTAGTAGTTGATAACACATCTTTCTTCCGCCAAAATCCGGATGTTCCTTTGGTTGTGCCTGAGGTAAATGCTCATGCTCTTGATGCTCACAACGGGATTATCGCCTGCCCTAACTGTTCAACGATTCAAATGATGGTAGCTTTAGAGCCAGTTCGTCAAAAATGGGGCTTGGACCGGATTATTGTATCCACTTACCAAGCTGTTTCAGGTGCAGGGATGGGAGCTATTCTTGAAACCAAACGCGAGTTGAAAGAAGTGTTGGATGATGGTGTAGATCCTCGTGATGTCAAGGCAGAGATCTTGCCATCAGGTGGCGATAAGAAACACTATCCAATTGCTTTTAACGCTCTTCCACAAATCGACGTCTTCACTGACAATGACTACACTTACGAAGAAATGAAGATGACCAATGAAACCAAGAAAATCATGGAAGATGATAGCATCGCCGTTTCTGCAACTTGTGTGCGTATCCCCGTCTTGTCAGCTCACTCAGAGTCTGTCTACATCGAGACCAAGGAAGTAGCTCCAATCGAAGAAGTGAAAGCGGCCATTGCTGCCTTTCCTGGTGCTGTCTTGGAAGATGATGTTGCTCATCAAGTATACCCACAAGCGATTAACGCTGTCGGTTCTCGCGATACCTTTGTTGGTCGTATCCGTAAAGACTTGGATGCTGAAAAAGGGATCCATATGTGGGTGGTTTCTGATAACCTTCTTAAAGGAGCTGCTTGGAACTCAGTTCAAATTGCAGAAACCCTTCATGAACGTGGACTCGTGCGCCCAACAGCTGAGTTGAAGTTTGAGTTGAAATAATTCTATAACTGAATAATATGTAATGGGGACAGCTATCAACTTTTGATGCTGTCCCTCTTCCCTATGATTGATTCGAGAAGGAGCATCAATGTCTTATCAAGATTTAAAAGATTGTAAAATGATTACCGCCTTTATCACCCCCTTTCATGAAGATGGTTCGATAAACTTCGAGGCCATTCCTCCACTCATCGAACATCTTTTGGCTCATCACACAGATGGGATTCTTTTAGCTGGTACCACAGCAGAAAGCCCTACTCTAACTCACGATGAAGAATTAGAACTTTTTGCTGCGGTGCAAAAGGTAGTCAATGGACGGGTGCCTTTGATTGCTGGTGTTGGGACCAATGAGACCCGAGATTCCATTGAGTTTGTAAAGGAAGTAGATCAGTTTGGTGGCTTTGCTGCTGGTTTGGCCATTGTTCCATACTACAACAAACCTTCTCAAGAAGGTATGTACCAGCATTTTAAGGCTATTGCGGACGCTTCTAACTTGCCAATTATTATCTATAACATTCCAGGGCGCGTGGTGGTCGAAATGACACCAGAAACCATGCTCCGCTTGGCCGAACATCCAAACATCATCGGGGTCAAAGAATGTACGACTCTTGCCAATATGGCTTATTTAATCGAGCACAAGCCAGATGAGTTTCTCATCTATACAGGGGAAGACGGGGATGCTTTCCACGCTATGAACCTTGGAGCAGACGGTGTGATTTCAGTAGCATCTCATACTAATGGGGATGAAATGCACGAAATGTTCCAAGCCATTGAGAATAATGATATTAAAAAGGCAGCGGCTATCCAGCGCCAATTTATCCCTAAAGTCAATGCTCTCTTCTCTTATCCAAGCCCAGCTCCTGTTAAAGCAGTCTTGAACTATATGGGCTTTGAAGCAGGTCCGACCCGTCTGCCATTGGTGCCAGCACCCGCTGAGGAAGCTAAGCGCATTATCAAAGTAGTAGTGGATGGGGATTACCATGCCAGCAAAGAGATCATTACGGGAGTTCTTCGTCCGGATTATTAAAAAAATGTCGTGAGGAATGTATGTCAGAGTTAGAGAAAACAGAGCTAGAAAAAACGGATTCAGAAAAATCAGAACTAGAAAAATTTAAAGAAGGTCATAGCCTTGAAAAGTTAGACGGTGTGATGATCTATGATAAACCGACGATAAAAACAGGTGAAAAAGCCGGCTGTATTGGTGCACTCTTACTTTTACTGGGATTTGGAACAGGGATCATACTGTTCCTAGCTCATTTAGTGTTTGACTTTGATTCCAAGTTACTCAATTTACTCTGGGAATCGATCGCTGCTTTAGGATTCGTTTTTAGTTTAGCAGGAGCTTTTCAAATCGGTCTTCTTACGGTTCACCGCTACTCACGAGAAGCCGATAAGAATAAACTTTTTGAAATCGATAGCGCCTACAATCTCTACAATGTTCTCTATAAACCCTCTAAAATAGTCCTCTTGCAATATGATAGTAAAGAAGATCAGCTGATTGCTGTCAATGCTGGTGGTGAACTACTAGTGGAACTCCTTAGAAAAGTAGAGATGGAGAAGTTATCTCTGAAGAAGATTTTGAAGACCTTCCGTTTGGATCATGTTGCCGAACATACTTGGAGATTGAGCTACAGCTATAAAAAAGAAGATGTGGTCATGGAGAAGAGTGATCGTTAAAAATCTGATATCGTCAGAGGATAAGGATTTCTTAAAAGAGCTTTGATTCTTAGCAAAAAAGTTATATAATAAAGTAGTAGGACTCCATTTCTTTGATACAAGAAATGGAGCATTCATGAAAAACGAATGGATAAAGGAGACTCTTATGGAAGTCATTAAACGTAGTGGAGAAGTGGTTGAATTCAACCCAGATAAGATTTACCAAGCTATTTTGAAAGCTGCGCAAGTTGTCTATGTTTTGACAGATGATTTGCGACAAAACTTAGCACAAGTGACTAAGAAAGTTGCTATGGATTTGGATGAAGCCCAAGTAGAACGCGCAACCATCAGTATGATCCAATCATTAGTGGAACAACGTTTGCTGGGAGCAGGTTATATTACCATTGCAGAACACTACATTTCTTATCGCTTGCAACGAGATTTGGAACGAAGTGGCTATGGTGACCATATTGCCGTGCATTTGCATTTTGAGCAAATTCGCTAGAATATAAAAATGAAGTTACCTAGATAGCTTCATTTTTTGTATTCTCGTTTAAGGCTGAGAATTCAAGAAAACATGGTATAATAGAGAAGATTGAACTGGAAAGGAATGGAGATTATGGCAACTATTCAATGGTTTCCTGGACACATGTCCAAAGCTAGAAGACAAGTACAAGAAAATTTAAAATTCGTGGATTTTGTGACGGTTCTGGTAGATGCTCGATTGCCCCTATCAAGCCAAAATCCCATGTTAACAAAAATTGTTGGTGACAAACCTAAATTAATGATTTTGAACAAGGTAGACCTGGCAGATCCTGTGGCAACAAAAGAATGGCAGGACTATTTTGAATCGCAAGGCATCAAAACCTTGGCGATCAACTCCAAAGAGCAGTCGACGGTTAAGAAGGTCACAGATGCTGCTAAGAGCTTGATGGCCGATAAAATTGCTCGTCAAAAGGAACGTGGGATTCAGATTGAAACCCTTCGGACCATGATTATTGGGATTCCAAATGCTGGGAAGTCCACTCTTATGAACCGCTTAGCAGGGAAAAAGATTGCAGTCGTTGGTAATAAACCAGGGGTGACCAAGGGACAACAATGGTTGAAAACCAATAAAGACCTTGAAATCTTGGATACTCCTGGGATTCTCTGGCCCAAATTTGAAGATGAAGAAGTGGCCTTAAAGCTCGCCTTAACAGGCGCTATCAAGGATCAGTTGCTTCCAATGGATGAAGTGACCATCTTTGGCCTTAACTATTTTAAAGAGCACTATCCAGCAGTTTTACAAGAGCGTTTTAAACAAATGGACCTGGAGCAAGAAGCTCCTGAAATTATTATGGAGATGACTCAGAAAATGGGATTTCGCGAGGATTACGACCGTTTTTACCAACTCTTTGTCAAAGATGTCCGCGATGGGAAATTGGGCCGGTATACGCTGGATCGTGTAGGGGAAATTGATGGCAACCATTAAGGAAATTAAAGAACAATTAACAAACATCCAGCAGTTAGATGACCCTTTATTGGCTGAATTGGAACAGGATAGCCGATCTGGTGTTGTCCAAGCGGTCGCAAAGCGAAAAAGAGAAATCCAAAAACGTTTAGATGAAGAAGAGCGCTTGGAAGGAATGCTGGCCTATGAAAAAGAATGCTATGCACGTGGAATTGAGCTTATTGCAGGAGTGGATGAAGTGGGACGTGGCCCATTAGCGGGACCAGTTGTTGCAGCTGCTGTGATTTTACCCAAAGGCTCTAAGATTCCAGGACTCAACGATAGTAAAAAGATTCCGAAATCCAAACACAAGGAAATCTATGAGGCTGTGCTCCAAGAAGCTATTGCGATCGGCATCGGCGTCAAGGACAATCAGGTGATTGACCAGGTCAATATCTATGAAGCTACGAAACTAGCCATGATGGAGGCTATTGGTCAGCTAGATCCTCAACCCCAGCATCTTTTGATTGATGCCATGAAGTTGGATCTTTCTATTCCTCAAACTAGTATCATCAAAGGAGATGCTAATTCCTTATCCATTGCTGCTGCTTCTATCGTAGCTAAGGTGACTCGGGATCAGATGATGGAGGACTTGGATCAGTTATATCCAGGCTATGATTTTGCACAGAACGCTGGCTATGGGACAGCTAACCACCTTGCTGGTCTGCACAAGCTGGGAGTGACGCCTATCCATCGGCGTTCTTTTGAACCGGTTAAATCGATGTGTGAGGACTAGGCTATGCTATTTACCATCGATATCGGAGGGACCTTTATAAAGTATGGTCTAATGGACGTGGACTATCACTTGGTTCATACAGACAAGATCCCGACGCCACCTACAATTGAGGAGTTTTGGCAAGGATTAGAAGGAATTGTTGATCTTGTTCGGGAACAAATCGACGGGATCGCCATTTCATGTCCTGGTGAAATCCAAAAGACACTTGGCTTTGTCTTTCGAGGTGGACTCATCCCTTATTTGCGCAACATTCCTTTGGCTAGTAAGCTGAAGCAAACCTTTGATTTACCAGTCACAGTGATAAATGATGGTGATGCGGCAGGTCTAGCAGAAGCAAGGCTTGGCAATCTAAAAGATTGTCCGTGCGGTGCAATCTTGGTCTTAGGGACAGGAGTTGGACTTGCTCTTCTTTCTAATGGTGATTTATTGAGAGGATGGCAACTGACAGAATACATTCGGTCTATTGATAAGACAGAAAGAACACTAGAAAATCGTCGTTTTCATCGAGAACTCTTCTTGCAAGGCATTTCTAATCTTTTGGAAAACACTGGTTCAGCTGTTCAATTTGTTGAGAAAGCTAGTCAACTATTGAACCTAGAAGAGGCAGACGGTATAGCTGTTTTCAAGGCTCTTGATCAAGGAGGCAAAGAGGAGCTGAAAACCTTGTTTCAGGCCTATTGCTATGATATTGCTATTCTGATTTTTAATCTTCAATCTTTGTTGCGACTTGAGAAGGTGACCATTGGAGGTGGCATTAGTAGCCAACCGCTACTGATCGATGAAATCAATCACCAATACCATGACCTGCTCTCTCAAAAAGGCCATAAACAATTTGAGGCTTTGCCCATTCAAGCAGCTCGCTTCCATAATGAAAGCAACTTGATTGGTGCCGCATCTTACTTTTATTCTTCTACACATCAAAAAAAGTTCTAGAAATAGAACTTTTTTTCTTTTCTTTTTCGAATAGATAATTAAGAGGAAGTGGAAGGTGACCATGGAGAAATTTGAAATTTTTAAATTAAAAGTAGCTGGCTTATCAAATGAGCAAGTCTTGAGAGTCTTGCATTACTGTAGAAATGATGAACCCTTACCAGGCTTAGAAGAGATAGCAAGGATAGCTGGCTCTCGCAGTATCATTCATTTTGTAGACAAATACCGGCAACTAGATGACGATCGATTACACAAAGACTTTGAACGATTCCCATCTTTATCCATTTTTGATCCTGAATACCCTGAGGAATTACTACAGATCTACAATCCTCCTGTACTCCTTTTTTACCAAGGGGATTTGGAGCTATTAACCAAACCGAAGATTGCAGTCGTTGGAGCTCGGGAGACCACGCGAGAAGGGGTGCGATCTGTAGAGAAAATTATTAAGGAACTTAGGAATGAACTGGTCATCGTCAGTGGACTAGCAAAAGGGATTGATGCGACAGCGCATTATGCCAGCATTCGCAATGGTGGAAAGACCATCGGAGTCATAGGAACAGGACTGGATGTTTTTTATCCGAAAAGCAATCAGAAATTACAGACCTACATGGGAGAACACCATCTTGTCTTGAGCGAGTATGGACCAGGACAGGCTCCTTTGAAGTTTCATTTTCCTGAGAGAAATCGCATCATTGCGGGACTCTGTCAAGCCGTGATTGTGGTAGAAGCAAGACTCCGTTCAGGAAGTTTAATTACCTGTGAGCGGGCCATGGAGGAAGGACGAGATGTTTTTGCTATTCCAGGAAATATTTTAGATGGAAAATCTGCAGGTTGCCATCACTTGATTCAAGAAGGTGCAAAGCTTGTCACATCAGGCCAGGACATCCTGGATGAATTGAAATGCGAATTGTGATTTTCCTATAGGAGAAGTTCCTAGTTGACATCTTTCTTAAAATGTATTAAACTCAATGAGATTTATACAATACAGAGGGATAAAACGTGGTAACAAAAAAGAAAAGCAGTACAACCAAGAAAAATTTGGTGATTGTGGAGTCTCCTGCCAAGGCGAAAACAATCGAGAAATACCTTGGTCGTAACTATAAAGTCATGGCCAGTGTTGGTCATATTCGGGACCTGAAAAAATCAACCATGTCGATTGACTTCGACAATAACTATGAACCGGAATACATCAATATTCGCGGTAAAGGCCCCTTGATCAATGATTTGAAAAAAGAAGCTAAAAAAGCCAAACAAGTCTTTCTCGCAAGTGACCCGGACCGAGAAGGAGAAGCTATTTCTTGGCATTTAGCGCATATTTTGAACTTAGATGCCAAAGAAAAGAACCGAGTAGTTTTTAATGAAATCACTAAGGATGCGGTCAAAAATGCTTTCAAAGAACCGCGCCAAATCGATACGGACCTGGTTGATGCCCAGCAAGCACGTCGGGTTTTGGACCGGATTGTAGGGTACTCGATCTCTCCTATTCTTTGGAAAAAGGTTAAAAAAGGTCTTTCTGCGGGGCGCGTGCAATCTGTTGCCCTCAAATTAATCATTGATCGTGAAAATGAAATTAATGATTTCAAGCCGGAAGAATACTGGACCATCGATGGCGTCTTCAAAAAAGGAACCAAGCAATTCCAGGCTAGTTTCTATGGGATTGATGGCAAGAAGATGAAGCTCAACACCAATGAAGAGGTGAAAGCTGTTCTTGAACGCTTAGATGGCAAAGATTTTACCGTTGAAAAGGTGGAAAAGAAAGAGCGTCGTCGAAATGCGCCACTTCCATATACAACTTCTTCCATGCAGATGGATGCTGCCAATAAGATCAACTTCCGTACGAGGAAGACCATGATGGTAGCGCAGCAGTTGTATGAAGGAATTAATATTGGTTCTGGTGTTCAAGGTTTGATTACATACATGCGTACAGACTCCACACGGATTAGCCCCGTTGCACAAAATGAAGCAGCCGGCTTTATCGTAGATCGCTTTGGAGAAAAGTATTCCAAGCATGGTAGTCGGGTCAAGAATGCTTCCGGTGCCCAAGATGCCCACGAAGCTATTCGTCCTTCTAGCGTCCACAATACGCCTGAGAAAATTGCCAAGTACCTGGACAAGGATCAGCTCAAGCTCTATACCTTGATCTGGAACCGTTTTGTCGCCAGCCAGATGACTGCAGCTGTCTTTGATACCATGAATGTTCGGTTAGGTCAAAATGGGGTCCAATATACAGCGAATGGGAGTCAGGTAAAGTTTGACGGTTATTTGGCGATTTATAATGATTCAGACAAAAACAAGATGCTGCCGGATATGGTAGAAGGTGATATGGTCAAGCAGGTCAATAGCAAGCCTGAGCAACACTTTACCCAACCACCGGCTCGTTATTCTGAAGCGACCTTGATTAAGACGCTGGAGGAAAATGGAGTAGGTCGTCCTTCAACCTATGCACCGACCATTGAGACCATTCAAAAACGCTATTATGTGAAGCTGGTAGCCAAACGCTTTGAACCAACGGAATTAGGGGAGATCGTTAATAAACTGATTGTTGAATTTTTCCCAGATATTGTCAATGTGACCTTCACAGCGGAGATGGAAGGGAAACTGGATGATGTCGAAGTTGGGAAAGAGCAGTGGCAAAAGGTCATCGATTCCTTCTACCAACCATTTAAAAAAGAAGTAGCCAAGGCTGAAGAAGAGATGGAAAAAATCCAAATCAAAGACGAACCAGCTGGTTTTGACTGTGAGGTTTGTGGAAGTCCAATGGTCATTAAATTAGGACGTTTTGGTAAGTTCTATGCTTGTAGCAACTTCCCAGATTGTCGTCATACCCAAGCGATTGTCAAAGAAATTGGGGTGGAATGTCCAGACTGTCACCAGGGACAGATCATCGAGCGTAAAACAAAACGGAACCGTATTTTCTATGGCTGTAATCGCTACCCAGACTGTGAATTCACTTCTTGGGACAAGCCAATCGGCCGTGACTGTCCAAAATGTGGTCACTACTTAGTTGAGAAAAAAGTTCGTGGTGGTGGGAAGCAAGTCGTATGTAGCAATGGGGACTACGAAGAAGAAAAAGTAAAGTAAGTTTTTAGAATGATTCGATGTCTGTTATAACGGAAATTTTTATAAATGTCTGTTATAATAGACATTTTTGTTTTTTTTCGTTATAATAGACACAAGGAGGTGGGCTTATGTATCTTGCTTTGATTGCAGATGTCATTGATTCCAAAATGGTTCAAGAACGTCTTGACCTGCAAAAACAGGTAGAAAAAACGCTTCAAAAGATGAACGAATTATTTGGAGATTACCTGGCATCCCGTTTTACTTTGACCTTGGGAGATGAGTTTCAGGCGCTTTTAGAAGTGAATGCTCCGGTTTTTCAAATCATCGATACCTTGCGTTCAGAACTAAACCCGACACAACTTCGTTTCGGCATTGGCCTCGGGGAGATTGTAACGGATATCGATCCCCTGCAAAGTATTGGAGCAGATGGTCCAGCCTATTGGAATGCTCGTGCAGCTATTAATCTGGTCCATCAGAAAAATGATTATGGTAACACCCAGATTTATTTTTTGAGTAGTAATGACAGCCAGGACTCAGTGGTGAACGCCCTCATCGCTTCTGGAGAGGCTATTCGTTCAAGTTGGAGAGACAGTCAGGAAGAAATCCTGCTTGATCTTTTAAAGAGATCTGTCTATAGCGAAACCTTTAGCCAGCAGGACTTGGCCCAATCACTGGCCATCAACCCAAGTGCTCTGTCCAAACGTTTAAAGAGTAGTAGTATTCGCGTTTATTTACGGGGACGAGTAGCAGCACTAGCTTGTATTCATAGCTTAGAGAAAGGAGAGGCCTATGAGCGGATTGTCTAGTATCGTAACGAATCCATACTTGATCCTCTTGTTGATTTGTCATTTGTTATCGGATTATTATTTTCAAAGTCAGAAGATGGCGGATCGCAAGGATCAGGAGAAGAAGGTTCTCGGCCTTCATATTCTGTATGTAGCTCTTCCTCTGTTTGTCGTTTCCCTCTGTCATATGGACCTATGGTGGATTTGCTTGATCATTTTGCTGACTCATGCGGGAATAGATTATGGTAAGCCCTGGCTTCAAAAAAAGTTAAAACTGAAAACTTCCTGGACCTTTGCGCTGGATCAAGTCTTGCATATCGGTATCATTACTTGTCTAGTCCTTTTAGGAGCGAAGAATGGTTCAACCTATCTGCCTATGGACAGTTTAAACCTGATTTTTTATGTTCTCCTAGTTGGGAAACCAAGCAATATTGCCTTTAAAATTCTCTTTGCCAAGTATCAACCAACCAGTAAGAAGAAAATGGATACTATCACTGGGGCTGGTTCTATGATTGGCTTTTTAGAGCGTTTGGTGATTGGGGCCTGTCTCGTCTATGGACAATTTGCTTCGATCGGCCTAGTCTTTACAGCTAAGTCCATCGCTCGCTACAATAAAATTTCAGAGGATCCAGCCTTTGCGGAGTATTATTTGATTGGGTCCTTATTCAGTATCCTCTCTGCCCTATTAGCAGCCTGGTTGTGTTTATAAGGAAAAAAATAACAGACTTAAGCCTAGACAGGAAGGATCAGCCTTCCTGTCTTTTTACTTAGCTTTTTGGTATAATAGACCGAGTATCAATTTAGAAAGATTTGTGGGTGTCTAACAGTCCAGTGGGGTGTTTTGATACCCAAAGAGGTATTAGTGTCATGTCTCAATCTTACATCAATGTTATCGGTGCAGGCCTTGCTGGCTCGGAAGCGGCTTATCAGATTGCCCAACAGGGAATTCCGGTCAAGCTCTATGAAATGCGTGGGGTCAAATCTACTCCGCAACACAAAACAGACAATTTTGCTGAGTTAGTCTGTTCCAACTCTCTTCGTGGGGATTCGTTAACCAATGCTGTCGGGCTCCTCAAAGAAGAAATGCGTCGCTTGGGTTCGGTCATTCTTGAAGCAGCAGAAGTGACTCGTGTACCTGCCGGTGGAGCACTTGCTGTGGACCGGGAAGGCTTTGCTAGCCGAGTGACGGAAAAGGTGTCCCAACACCCGCTCATTGAAGTCATTCGCGATGAAATTACAGAATTGCCGACAGATGCGATCACAGTGGTCGCAACAGGACCCCTAACTAGCGATGCCTTGGCGGAAAAGATCCACGCGCTCAATGGTGGAGATGGCTTCTATTTCTACGATGCAGCAGCTCCAATCATCGATGTCAATACCGTCGATATGAGTAAGGTTTATCTTAAGTCTCGCTATGACAAGGGAGAAGCAGCCTATCTCAACTGCCCCATGACCAAACAGGAATTTATGGATTTCCATGAGGCTTTGGTCCATGCAGAAGAAGCCCCGCTTAACTCTTTTGAAAAAGAAAAGTATTTCGAAGGTTGTATGCCAATTGAAGTCATGGCTAAACGAGGCATCAAAACCATGCTTTATGGTCCTATGAAACCAGTTGGACTTGAGTATCCGGATGACTACAAAGGGCCTCGTGATGGGGAGTTTAAGACGCCTTACGCAGTAGTCCAGCTTCGCCAAGACAATGCGGCAGGAAGTCTCTACAATATCGTCGGTTTCCAAACGCATCTCAAGTGGGGCGAACAAAAACGGGTCTTCCAAATGATTCCAGGTATAGAAAATGCGGAGTTTGTGAGATACGGAGTCATGCACCGCAATTCTTACATGGATTCTCCAAATCTGCTTGAACAAACCTACCGTTCGAAGAAACAAGCCAACCTCTTCTTTGCAGGTCAAATGACAGGGGTAGAAGGCTATGTCGAGTCGGCAGCTTCAGGGTTGGTGGCTGGGATTAATGCAGCTCGTCTCTTTAAAGGAGAAGAAGCACTTGTGTTCCCTGAAACAACTGCTATCGGAAGTTTAGCCCACTATATCACCCATGCTGACAGCAAACATTTCCAACCCATGAATGTCAACTTTGGAATTATAAAAGAGCTGGAAGGCCCACGCATTCGGGATAAAAAGGAACGTTATGAGAAAATTGCCGAACGTTCCTTGCAAGATTTGGCTAAGTTTATGGAAAAATAGTGTATGAAGTGAAAAAGTTTGGAGAAAATCCAGACTTTTTCTTCTAAAAATGGTATAATGGATAAAATTTAGAATATAGAGAGTTTTCTGACAATGAACAAATCCTATTTTTATTTAGATATGAAGACACACGAGTTGAAAGTGCCTTATACCGGAAAACTCCGTCGTGTGCGAGTCTTATTACCTAAGAATTATGAAACAGATACTGACAGACGCTACCCCGTAGTTTATTTCCACGATGGGCAAAATGTCTTCTATAGCAAGGAAGCCTATGTAGGTCACTCTTGGAAGGTCATTCCAGCCATTAAGCGGAATCCCGATATTAGTCGGATGATTGTTGTTGCGATTGATAATGATGGCTTACAGCGTATGAACGAATACTCTGCCTGGAAGTATAAGGAGTCCAATATTCCCGGAATGCAATTTGGTGGCAAGGGCGTTGAGTACGGAGAGTTCGTTATGGAAGTGGTCAAACCTTTCATTGATCAAGAATATCGAACGCTTGCTGATCGAGAACATACAGCCATGATTGGCTCGTCGCTTGGTGGAAATATTACCCAATTTTTGGGCTTGGAATACCAAGATCAAATCGGTTGTCTGGGAGTCTTCTCCTCTGCCAACTGGTTGCACCAAGAGGCTTTTGACCGTTATATCGAGCGTAAAAAATTATATGCAGATCAACGCATTTACATCTATGTGGGGACTGAAGAGGCGGATGATACAGATAAAACGCTGATGGCAGGGAATATCAAGCAAGCCTATATTGACTCATCTCTTCGTTACTATCATGATGTCATTCAACAAGGAGTAGCTTTAGAAAATATCGCCATTCGGATTCAATCTGGGGCTATCCACCATGAAGAAGCCTGGGCAGAGCATTTACCGGAATGTCTTCGTTTCTTAGCAGAGAAGTGGGACTAGAAGCTTTTAAATTTTTATCATAAAGAAAGAGGGAACCTATGAATATTGAACATCTAAGCCACTGGAGTGGCCAACTTAACCGCGAAATGTATTTAAACCGTTATGGACATGCAGGGATTCCTGTAGTGGTCTTCGCTTCATCAGGTGGAAGCCATAACGAATACTATGACTTTGGTATGATTGATGCCTGTGCTCAGTTTATCGAAGAAGGACGGGTTCAATTCTTCACCCTTTCAAGTGTGGACAGTGAAAGCTGGCTTTGTGATTGGAAAAACCCACACGACCGTGCAGAAATGCATCGTGCCTATGAACGCTACGTGATTGAAGAAGCCATTCCTTTTATTAAGCACAAAACGGGTTGGTTTGACCCAATGATGACAACCGGTTGCTCTATGGGAGCCTACCATGCCCTCAATTTCTTCTTGCAACATCCAGATGTTTTCAACAAAGTTGTAGCTTTGAGTGGTGTTTACGATGCTCGTTTCTTTGTTGGTGAGTTTGGTGGGGATGAAGCAATTTACCAAAACTCTCCATCTGATTACATTTGGCATCAAAATGATGGCTGGTTTATCGACCGTTACCGTCAGGCGGAAATTGTCGTTTGTACTGGTCTTGGAGCTTGGGAACAAGATGGTCTACCATCTTTCTACAAACTGAAAGAAGCCTTTGACCACAAAAATATCCCTGCTTGGTTTGCTGAATGGGGACACGATGTAGCCCATGATTGGGACTGGTGGCGCAAGCAAATGCCATATTTCTTAGGACAAATGTATCTATAAGTCAAAAAGGGAGGAGACTTCTATGAATTATCTTGTTATTTCACCTTATTATCCACAAAATTTCCAACAATTCACCATTGAACTAGCTAACAAAGGAATCACTGTCTTGGGGATTGGTCAAGAGCCGTACGAACAGTTAGATGAGCCTTTGCGCAAAAGTTTGACAGAGTATTTCCGTGTAGAAAATATGGAAGACTTAGATGAAGTGAAGCGTGCAACAGCCTTTCTGTTCTATAAACACGGCCCAATCGATCGCATCGAGTCTCATAATGAATACTGGTTGGAATTGGATGCGGCACTTCGTGAGCAATTTAATGTCTTTGGGGCCAAACCTAAAGATTTGAAGAAAACCAAGTTTAAATCAGAAATGAAAAAACTCTTCAAGAAAGCAGGAGTTCCTGTCGTTCCTGGTGCTGTGGTAAAAGCAGAAAAAGATATCGACAAGGCTGTGAAGAAGATTGGGTTGCCATTGATTGCCAAGCCTGATAATGGAGTAGGTGCAGCAGCGACCTTTAAACTTGAAACACCAGAAGATGTCGACCATTTTAAAGCTGAATGGGATGGACATACGGAGTACTTCTTTGAGAAATTCGTCACTTCTAGCGAGATTTGTACCTTCGATGGTCTGGTCGATCGCGATGGTAACATTGTCTTCTCAACTACTTTTGACTATGCCTATACGCCACTTGACTTAATGCTCTACAAAAT
The DNA here is from genome assembly GCF_047463895.1 of Streptococcus sp. OMI750. Taxonomy (NCBI): domain Bacteria; kingdom Bacillati; phylum Bacillota; class Bacilli; order Lactobacillales; family Streptococcaceae; genus Streptococcus; species Streptococcus sp. OMI750. Next base: position 641,618 of record NZ_JASHCZ010000001.1, on the reverse strand, counting down.
GGACAATTCTTATTATGTTCTCAAAGAGATGGATCCAAAATTGCGTCAGTATGGGGAAGCGATTGTTAAAGCCTTTGGCATGAAGGAACGTTTCTTCCACATTGAGTTCTTCCGTGATGGGGATGACTATATTGCGATCGAGTACAATAATCGTCCAGCAGGTGGCTTTACGATCGATGTCTACAATTATGCTCATTCCATCGACTTGTACCGAGGCTACGCGGCCCTTGTAGCCGGAGAACCTTTCCCAACTTCTGAATTTGAGACTCTTTATTGCTTGGCGACTTCTCGCCGTGACAATGCAGCCTATGTCCTTTCAGAGGAAGAAGTGTTGGCCAAATACCAGCATCAATTCCGAGTGAAAAAAGACATGCCTGCAGCCTTTGCGGAACTTCAAGGGGACTACCTCTACATGTTAACAACGCCAAGTCGTGAAGAGTTAGAACAAATGATTCATGATTTTGGCCAACGCGCTGAATAAAATCTTACCGATAGGTGTTCTCCTATCGGTTTTTTATTGCAAAATTAGTAAGGGCAGTTCAATATTTAAGTTTGTGAATCTTTTATATAATAGTTCATAAAACCATTTCTATCAGTATGTTAGGCGCTTTAGTTTGTGAAGAGAAATGAGCATTTATTTTGACAGTGTTTTCATAGTGAGATAGAATAAAATAGTATGAATAAATGCTAAGAAAGGCGAAATAATGGCAACATTAGACAAAAGTCTCTTATTGGAAATGTTCCGTAAAATGGAAGAAATCCGTCGCATGGACTTAAAAATTGCACAGTTAGTAAAAAAAGGAAAAGTGCCAGGGATGACGCACTTTTCTGTTGGGGAAGAAGCGGCTAACGTTGGAGCGATGCTGGCTTTAAATGATGACGATTTGCTGACATCTAACCACCGTGGACATGGACAAGCCATCGCTAAAGGAATCGATTTGAATGGCATGATGGCTGAAATCCTTGGCAAGTATACTGGTACTTGTAAAGGGAAGGGAGGCTCTATGCATATCGCTGACCTTGATGCTGGTAACCTCGGTGCCAACGGGATCGTCGGTGGTGGTATGGGGATTGCCGTAGGTGCAGCCCTTACTCAACAAACGCATAAGACTGGTAAGATTGTTGTCTGCTTCTTTGGTGATGGGGCAACCAACGAAGGTGTCTTCCATGAAGCGGTCAATATGGCTTCGATCTGGAATCTTCCAGTTATTTTCTACTGTATCAATAATGGTTATGGAATCTCTGCTGACATTAAGAAAATGACCAATGTCCAGCATATCCATGAGCGTAGTGCTGCTTACGGCATTCCAGGAATGTTTATTCCTGATGGTAACAACGTCATTGATGTCTATGAAGGATTCCAAAAAGCTGTTGAACACGTTCGCTCTGGTAAAGGTCCTGTCTTGATTGAAAGTGTTACCTATCGTTGGCTTGGTCACTCTTCATCTGATCCTGGTAAATACCGCACCCGTGAAGAAGTCGAAGAGTGGAAGAAGAAAGATCCAATCGAAAATCTTCGCAAGTATCTCCTTGAAAATGAGATTGCGAGCGCAGAAGAATTGGATCAGATCCAAGAAGAAGTGAAAGAAGCAGTGGAAGCTTCAGTGAAATTTGCGGAAGAAAGCCCATTCCCTCCACTCGAATCAGCTTTCGAAGATATTTACGCAGACTAAGGGGGAGTAGAGAATTATGGAAACTAAATTAATGTCTTTCCGCGATACCATTATCCTTGCTATGTCTGAGGAAATGCGTCGCGACGAAAACGTATTGTTGATGGGGGAAGATGTCGGAGTTTTTGGTGGAGACTTCGGAACTTCCGTAGGGATGCTAGAGGAATTCGGTCCAGAACGTGTTCGTGACTGTCCAATTTCGGAGGCTGCTATCTCAGGTGCAGCAGCTGGTGCAGCCATGACCGGACTTCGTCCAATCGTTGATATGACCTTCATGGATTTCTCAGTGATTGCCATGGATGCTATCGTCAACCAAGCTGCGAAGACGCGCTACATGTTTGGTGGAAAAGGGCAAGTGCCGATGACCGTTCGCTGTGCTGCTGGTAACGGAGTTGGATCTGCAGCTCAACACTCCCAATCTTTGGAATCATGGTTCACCCATATTCCTGGTTTGAAAGTTGTTGCTCCAGGAACTCCAGCGGATATGAAAGGACTTCTCAAGTCTTCTATCCGTGATAACAACCCCGTTATCATTCTTGAATACAAATCAGAATTCAACCAAAAAGGGGAAGTGCCTGTTGATCCCGACTATACCATTCCACTTGGTGTCGGAGAAATCAAACGCGAAGGAACTGACGTCACTGTCGTAACCTACGGGAAAATGCTTCGTCGCGTGATGCAAGCTGCTGAAGAATTGGCAGAAGAAGGCATCTCAGTAGAAGTAGTAGATCCACGGACCTTGGTTCCACTCGATAAAGAGATCATCATTAACTCTGTCAAGAAAACAGGAAAAGTAGTCCTTGTCAATGATGCCCATAAAACAAGTGGCTATATCAGTGAAATTTCAGCTATCATTTCTGAATCAGAAGCATTTGATTATCTGGATGCACCCATCCGTCGTTGTGCGGGGGAAGATGTGCCAATGCCTTACGCACAAAACCTTGAAAATGCAATGATTCCAACAGTTGAAAGCATCAAAGATGCCATTCGGAAAACGTATAATAAAGAATAATACATAACATAAATTATGTAACAATTATTAAATTAGACGAGGAAACTTTGTATCTATCGATGCAAAGTTCTCTGCGTCCTTGATATCTTAGATTAGAGCACGGGCTAAAAGCTCGGAAAAAAGATAAATCTCCTTGACTTCATCGAAGTCTGCGTAGATTTCCTATTTTCGGTCGCTTTTAAACGCCCTTTGCATCATATAATTGAACTCGGGCTAAAGTCTGTGTGAAAAAGATAAACTTTCCTAGAAACTAAAGTTTCTTCGTCAAGTTTCCTATTTTCGCTTTGACTTTTAACGCCCTTAGTATCTTATAATTGAATCCGGACGGAGGCCTGTGAAAAAAAGATAGATTTCCTTGTGTTCATCGAACACATCGTCAATCTCCTATTTTTTCTTTGTCCTCTACGTCCTTGATATCTTAGTATAGAATAGGAGAGGTCATGGCTGATGATAAGCTAAGAGCGACTCCTGCGGCTAGAAAATTAGCGGATGATCTTGGGATCAACCTCTATGATGTTTCTGGTTCAGGCGCAAACGGTCGTGTCCACAAAGAAGACGTGGAAACATATAAAGACACAAATGTGGTTCGCATTTCACCACTTGCAAAACGAATTGCTTTAGAACACAATATTGCTTGGCAAGAGATTCAAGGAACTGGTCATCGTGGTAAGATCATGAAGAAGGACGTCCTTGCTTTCCTTCCTGAAAATATTGAGAATGAGACCATTAAGTCACCTGCTCAAATTGAGAAGGTAGAAGAGGCTCCTGATAATGTAACACCTTATGGTGAAATCGAGCGAATTCCGATGACACCAATGCGTAAGGTGATTGCTCAACGGATGGTGGAATCTTATTTGACAGCACCAACCTTTACATTGAACTATGACGTCGATATGTCTCAAATGTTGGCCCTTCGTAAGAAGGTATTGGATCCAATCATGGAAGCCACTGGCAAGAAAGTCACTGTTACGGATCTGCTTTCTCTAGCAGTGGTTAAGACCTTGATGAAACATCCATACATCAATGCGTCATTGACGGAAGATGGCAAAACCATCATCACTCACAACTATGTCAACTTGGCTATGGCGGTTGGGATGGACAATGGACTGATGACACCGGTTGTCTATAACGCAGAAAAGATGAGTTTATCAGAGTTGGTGGTAGCCTTCAAGGACGTTATCGGACGTACCTTGGACGGTAAATTAGCACCAAGCGAATTGCAAAATTCAACCTTTACTATCAGTAACTTGGGGATGTTTGGTGTTCAATCTTTTGGACCGATTATCAACCAACCAAACTCTGCCATTCTTGGGGTTAGCGCAACTGTTGAAAAACCAGTTGTAGTTAATGGCGAAATCGTCATTCGTCCAATCATGAGCTTGGGCTTGACCATTGACCACCGCGTTGTCGATGGTATGGCTGGTGCCAAATTCATGAAAGACTTGAAAGCCTTGATTGAAGACCCGATTTCAATGTTGGTCTAATCAACGAGAGAGAATAGAAACAAGAAAAAGAGGGAAATAAAATGGCCTTAGAAGTAATTATGCCAAAAGCCGGCGTAGATATGACCGAAGGACAAATCGTTCAGTGGAATAAAAAAGTCGGCGAATTTGTAAAAGAAGGAGAAATTCTCCTTGAAATCATGACAGATAAAGTCAGCATGGAATTGGAAGCTGAAGAAGATGGCTACTTGATTGCTATCTTAAAAGGGGACGGCGAGACTGTTCCTGTAACAGAAGTGATTGGTTACCTTGGTGAAGAAGGGGAGAACATCCCAACAGCTGGAGCAGCTACTCCAGAAGCAAGTCCAGCGCCAGCTGCAGCAAGTGCTTCAAATGATGACAATAAGAGCGATGATGCTTATGATATCGTTGTTATTGGTGGTGGACCTGCTGGTTATGTTTCTGCCATTAAAGCAGCTCAATTAGGTGGTAAGGTTGCTCTTGTTGAGAAATCTGAACTTGGTGGAACATGTTTGAACCGCGGATGTATCCCAACTAAGACTTACCTACATAATGCTGAAATCATTGAAAATATCGGTCATGCGGCAAACCGTGGGATCATCATTGACAATCCTAGCTTCACAGTGGATATGGACAAGGTTCTTGAAACTAAGAACAAGGTCGTAAATACTTTGGTTGGTGGTGTTGCAGGACTTCTTCGTAGCTACGGAGTTGATGTTCATAAGGGGATTGGTACCATTACGAAGGATAAGAATGTCTTGGTCAATGGTTCTGAATTACTTGAAACTAAGAAAATCATCCTTGCTGGCGGTTCAAAAGTCAGCAAGATTAACGTTCCTGGCATGGAATCGTCCCTTGTGATGACTAGTGATGACATCTTGGATATGAATGAAGTTCCAGAAAGCCTTGTGATCATTGGTGGTGGGGTTGTCGGTATCGAACTTGGTCAAGCCTTCATGACCTTTGGTTCTATGGTTACGGTCATCGAAATGATGGACCGGATCGTACCAGCCATGGATGCAGAAGTATCTAAGAACCTTCGTTTGATCCTTGAGCGCAAGGGTATGACGATCTTGACAGATACTAAACTGCAAGAAATCATTGAAGAAGATGGCAAACTCCGTATCAAGGTTGAAGGAAAAGACGATATCATTGCAAACAAAGCTCTTCTTTCAATCGGTCGTGTTCCAGATCTTGAAGGAATTGGAGAAGTTGAATTTGAATTAGACCGTGGTCGTATCAAGGTCAATGAATACATGGAAACGTCTGTTCCAGGTATCTATGCGCCAGGTGATATCAATGGTACGAAGATGTTGGCCCACGCTGCCTTCCGTATGGGTGAAGTTGCTGCTGAAAATGCCCTTAAAGGAAATCACCATGTTGCTAAATTGAACTTGACTCCTGCAGCTATTTACACACTTCCTGAAGTTGCGGCTGTTGGTTTGACAGAGGAACAAGCTCGTGAGAAATATGATGTCCAAATTGGTAAATTTAATTTTGCCGCAAACGGACGTGCCATTGCATCAGATGCGGCTCAAGGATTTGTTAAAGTCATTGCTGACAAGAAATATGGTGAAGTTCTTGGGGTTCACATCATTGGTCCAGCAGCTGCTGAATTGATCAACGAAGCTTCTACTATCATTGAGATGGAAATCACTGTAGAAGAAATGCTCAAGACCATCCATGGGCACCCAACCTTCTCAGAAGTGATGTACGAAGCTTTTGCGGATGTACTTGGAATGGCCATCCATTCACCTAAGAAAAAATAAAAATAGATAGACTAGACTGGAATTATTTTCCAGTCTCTATCGTATTAGGAGGTATCTTATGAAATACATTGTCAATCATTCAAACGACACTGCTTTTAATATTGCTTTAGAGGAATATGCTTTTAAACACCTTTTGGACGAGGATCAAATCTTCCTTCTTTGGATTAACAAACCATCTATCATTGTAGGTCGTCACCAAAATACCATCGAGGAAATTAACCGTGACTATGTTCGTGAAAATGGAATTGAAGTAGTCCGTCGAATCAGTGGTGGTGGAGCTGTTTACCATGATTTGAACAACCTAAACTATACAATCATTTCAAAAGAAGATGAAAACAAGGCCTTTGACTTCAAGAGCTTTTCAACTCCAGTGATCAACACCTTGGCTGAACTTGGTGTTAAAGCTGAATTTACAGGCCGTAACGACTTAGAAATCGACGGTAAGAAATTTTGTGGGAATGCCCAAGCCTACATCAATGGTCGGATCATGCACCATGGCTGCCTTCTCTTTGACGTTGATTTGTCATTCCTTGCCAATGCTCTCAAGGTATCTAAAGATAAGTTTGAGTCCAAAGGGGTTAAATCCGTCCGTGCTCGAGTAACTAATATTATCGATGAGCTGCCAGAAAAGATCTCTGTTGAAGAATTCCGTGACCTGCTTTTGGACTACATGAAAAAAGAATATCCTGAGATGACAGAATATGTCTTCTCAGATGAAGAATTGGCGGAGATCAACCGTATCAAGGAAACCAAGTTTGGTACCTGGGATTGGAACTATGGGAAGTCCCCTGAATACAATGTCCGTCGTGGCACTAAATTCCCTAGCGGTAAGGTGGAAATCTTCGCGAATGTTATTGAATCCAAAATCCAAGACATCAAGATTTATGGAGACTTCTTTGGTATCGAAGACGTAGCAGCAGTAGAAGATGTCCTTCGTGGTGTCAAATACGAACGCGAAGACGTTCTTAAAGCCCTACAAACCATTAACCTAGGCCGTTACTTCGCAGGAATCACTGCAGAAGAAATTGCCGAAGCAGTTGTTGAATAAAGTGAAAGATATCCATTTAACATGGATATCTTTTATCTTAAACTTGATATTCAAAAATAATGAGAGTAAAATATAGAGGAAATCTGAACAAAAAAGAGGATCATATTCGATGATGAAAATTCCAGTTGAAAATCTTGGTCTATTTGAACAGTTAGATCGTATAGTAGTGGCTTTTTTTAGCAAGCAACAATCTTCCAGTCCATATGATTTGAATATCAGTATTACACAAGAACACCTTGACCAGAAAAAGCAAGAGCTAGAACCATTAGGCTATCAAGCTGTCCAACTACCATTAGGAATGGCTTTAGATAATATCATCCAGCAACCTCATTATAAAAATTTAATCCTTGGTGGACTTGCTCCCGACGAAATTATCGTCAGCAAAGAAGAATTAATGCCTTTGAAAGATATTGTAGATAGTTTTTGTATTATGTACGCTGCAGCGAATAACAGACTGGAAAATAGTAGGGCTTATGAATTAATGAAAGATAAGACGGTTTATTTTATTGGTAAACTATTTACAGATATTCCAAAAGCCGGTGATGAAATTGCGTATTTAGGAATTGACCGAATAGCGAGCGATGGTACACCATATGAAGCAGTTAAATGCTTTCTAACGGAAGAGAGTGCAGAGAAGTTCAATGGTGAAAAAAGACCTGTCACTCCTGCAAACTTGGCCTATCTAAAATCATTCTGGGGAAAACCAGTCATTATTGAGCAACACCGTAATTATTGGATCGAATTTTTATAGAAAGAATAAAAGAGCGTAAGATTCGATAAAAAATCCTACGCTCTTTTTCTAACGCTAAAATATTACATAATTTATATTATGTATCTCATAAACTATCCAAGGCATTTTTCTGTTCGTCATTAACGATATGCGTATACAAGTCCGTTACCTGTGTGCTAGCGTGTCCTAGCTGATGACTGACTAAAACTTGGGATTTGGTTGCATCATAGAGACGAGTTGCTAATGTATGGCGTAGTTTGTGGGGAGTTACGCGGACTTTAAAGTCTTCTGAATACTTGGCCACCATCTTTTCAACACTAGAAGCATCAATCCGGTTTGGAACCCCTCGATACAAGGTTAAGAAGAGGGCTGTATCGGTCTTCTCTGTCTTATAACGTTTGTCTCGAATAGCGAGATATTGCTCTAAATAAGGCTTAGCAAAGGCAGCGACATTAACCGAGTCTCGTTTTCCACCTTTTCGAGTGACGTCAATCACCATCATCTTAAGATTGAGGTCTCGAAGATCAAGGTTAACTGCTTCGGAGAGACGAACACCAGAAGCGAGAAGGAGTGCAATGATGGCTAAATCACGCTCTTTATTCTTATTAAAGGAAGATAAGGCGCGATTTGAGAGTGTCTGAGGGTATTCCTGATCGATATAGTTGAGAAAACCTTCTGTCTCATCCCCTAAAAAGAGCTTTTGTTTGATATTTTCAGCTCGAGCAGCCAAGGTTTCTTTCTTTTTCTTGGTCGCAACCTTCTTCATGACATTACGGTAGAAATAAGGTTCCCCTTGCTCGTTTTCAACTTCCTCAGTCAAATACTTATAAAGGCTAGAAAGTGCCGAAAGGGTACGGTTAATGGTTGTTTGAGAAACCCCGTTTTTCGTCGTATTGGCATTGAGCAGAGGACGTTCACGCAAGTAAAGAATGAAGGATTCCATGTCTTTCTTGGTCATGTGCTCCAGAACGTCTAAGGGAATATTGGCCATGGTGTCAGCATCCGATATACCAGATTCCAAGACCCAGGTGAAAAATCGATCGTATTCCTTTAAGTATTCGTATAAGGTCGTAAAACTATATGGAACGGCTAGTTTTGATTGGTAATATTCTAAGACGTACCAAGGCATGACTTGTTTGAGTTTATCGATACGTTCTAATAAGATCTCGCGTTTCATGTTTTTCTCCAAATCTTTCTATACTAGTAGTATAGCATAGCCAGATATATTTTTCAAGAAAATTATAGTTTTTCGGAAAGATGTTATAGAGGATCTCATCTTTAACTGGAAAAAATTTTTCTCGAAATAATGTACTTTATTCCCGTGAAAACTAAATCTTTCGCATACTAAAATTCTGTACACTATCTACTTGAAAACTAAAAATACAATCTTTTAAAATAATGTACTTTATAAAAATCTATGATAAAAAACAAGTTCAAATTTGAACCTGTTTTTTAAATTTTCCTATAAGGAACAAAATGTTCTCTTTTTCGTCTACGCCCTTTACAAAATATGCATGGCTCGATAGATCGTTTTACATTTGCAATCTTATCTACAATAGCCATTCTATAACGATGCTCTGGATTATTCTTACAAATCCACCAAAATCTTAATTGCGTATTATTTGGGATTCTTTCTGGATCCCCTAGAATAAGATTGTTAAGATAGTCCCACTCGTTCATCAAATCTTCAAATGAGATATTATCTTGTCTTTCTTTTAATTCTGCACAAAATGGACACATTTCTTTAAGATCTTTTGTCTCGGAATTTAAATACTTATTTAATATAATGCTGAAGCGCTCATGAAATTCGAAGTTACATTCTTTGCAGCGCCATAAATAAAACCTTTTTTCAGTTAATAATGGAACAAAACTATCTATTGAGACTTTATTATTTGGTGCCCACAATTTTGCTAGTTCAGGGTACAAATAATCAAATGTATTATACCCATTCAGAGGCTTATCGTTGTTACAGAAAGGACAACACTGAGAAACTTCTCTTCGAATTGGGATAGAACATAAATATGTCCCATGACACTTTGAACAATCCCACCAATATTTTTTCGTTTCTATTGTTGTCTGAGATAAATGAATAGGAATTTTATTTTTATCGCTCCATTCTTTGATGAGTTTTGGTTCTTTAAGGAAAATATTATTTTTAAATACCTCAGTCCTCCAGTCACATTGATTGGGACATGTTTGAAAGTTTTGATTTTCTAAATCGGTTCGACTGATCATTTCGGCTGGGCTACATTGAAAGTTGATTTTACAACAAGGACAAACCCAACTAACTACATTATTTGACTTAAACCAATATTCGGAAAAATCCCTTTCATTACTGAGGTCCCAAAATTCCCTCAAATAGGGATGTGTTTCATTTAGTGTATTAAAATCCTGAAGTTTTTCTCTATTTGAACAAAATGGACAAGACCTATCTGTTTTTTCAAATAGTGAGCATGAATACTCTCCGTGACAATTCGTACATTCCCATAACACATGAACATTAGATAATACATCAACTTGATTAGGTGTATTATTGTTCCTTTTAGACCACTCCTTGAGCATGGAAGAATTTAAAAAAGATAGAGGAGAAACATCAAAATCTTTATCCAATAACTCTTCAAATGAAGAATGACACTCCAAACAGTAATGACCACTTCTTTTAATTCGGTTCAATAATCTATCAATAGATAATTCAAATTTGCAATGACACTTATCACATTCCCAATGGATAGGTACTGTTATATTGTAACTCAGCTTCAGTTCGTTAAATTTAAATTTGTTTAAATGTTCGCTATAGATTTTAGCTAAATTTGGATAAATTGATTTGTAATCGCAATGATAGGAAGTTTCATTGCAGCCAAAATGAAATAAATCCCCACTTGTTAGTTGAAATAACCTCTTATTTGTCGCAGAATCTTTCCAACTTAATTGACACGTCGGACATTTAAAATTGAATTTTCTTTTACTATTGAACGGCAAGGTAAGAAGTTTCTCATCTAATTCTTCATCTCGCTCAATGCTGTAGTTTATATAATTTCTGAAATCGGGATAAACCTGAAGGACGCTCTCATTTTCATCAATGGAACGTTCACCTAATCCACAATGGGGGCAACACCTAAGATATTCATAACTGTCAAGCTGCACATCAATGATTTTCGCTTCCCAATGGTGTTGACAATAAGGGCAAGACCAATAGGCATATTTTAAACTATTTGACGATAATTTTTTGGGGTCAAGAACATTTCGTTTTTGATCCCAGTACATGTAAATAGCTGGATTATCTTTAACTTTCTTGTTCATTTCTTTCCTCATTTATAATTAGTTTTGCTGTCTAGTAAGTTTTTAATAGAAACCACTTTAGTTGATTTTTGAGGATTTTCTTGTTCAATAAGACCACCAGAATGAAAATCTATTTCTGAATCAGCGGTGATGATATTGTCTGCTAGGAAATCCTCACTGATAACCTTTTGAGAATATTTTAACAATCCTTCTTCTTTTAAAAGCTCATTCGCAATTTCTGGATAGACACTTGTTTTGATTATTTGTAATAGTTTTTGATTCTCATCACTTAACTCATTTTCTCTTTGTAGCTTCTGTTTTAAATCTTCATTAGTTGACTGTAGTTCAGAATTTAAACTACGTAACTTATCTGCTTCTTGTTTATAGCTGGCCGCAATGTTTGCTATTTTCTTGTAGTATTGGCTAATTTCCACCAATGCTCTTTTCATAGCACCTGGAGCACGATTTTTTGCCATAAAATTGTCAGGATCTATGGTCTTATAAGTAATTACAGCTTCATAATTTTCATCTTGGTATTTAATTTCACTTTCTTTTAAAAAATCCCTGAATCTTTTATTACGTCTAATGGTTGTATCCGCAACATTTTGATAGCCATTATTCCTAACATAGTCACCAAACCGAGGGATTTTTACCAAGCTTAAATCACAGGAACACTGGGAAATTAAATACTGTTCAAACAAATGAATCAATTCATCATCAGAAATTGATTTCTTTCTAGCCATTAGACTTATTCTCCTCTAAAGATAGTTGTTTAGCATTTAAGTAATCTTGATAGGTATTGCTAACTGTTTTTAATTTCAACAAAGCTTCTCCAATATCTTCAATATGACCTTTCCCTTGCCTAACTTTTCTAATCGCTTCATCTACAACCATAGCTTTTTCATCAACTGACTTTTTAAATGTTTTATCCATTGAAAAATAATCTTTACCTGCTTTACGGTAAAAAGGGCAGCTCGTACAAGCACCTAGTTCTGCATGCTCACTAATAACTTTCAGACAATCTGAATAATCACCTTTCGCAAAGCGGGGTGAGTAACACCGTCCTTTATTTTCTAAAGTGATGTATTGTCCTTGTGCTGTATAAAATGGCTGTCTCTTACTTATGGTGTAATTCGTATTCTTACTCGTTAGTTTACGATACATTTGATAACTACGACATTCAATAAATTGGCTTAAATTTGAAAAATAGTGAGATGAAGTTGTCACATCTTCATGACCAGCTAAAAGCATAGCTGTAACAGGACTAGCCCCTTCTGCAATTAAATTGATCATTGCAATGTGTCTCGTATCCCCAATATGAATCAAATTAATCTCGTTTTCATCTAATCTAGCTGGAAAACTAAAATAATTAACTTGATAACCGTATTTTTGAGAAATAATCTCATTAAAAAAATACCTCAAAATAGTATTGAGATTAGTGTAAGTTAAAAATCGGTTATTAACACCTGTTCGACGACCCCAACGGTTATAATGAGGATCAGTCACAAATAATGTATCTAATTTAGTAGAATTATTATTTTCCGTAAGTTTGAGGTAAGTCTTTATTTCAGAAGCTAATGAATTAGTAATTTCATAAGTATTCAAAGTATAATCTTCAGAAATTTTATGTGCAACAAGTCGATCCCTTCCTTTGATTATATTTCTCCTTAATGTAAGAAAATATTTTCCATCTTTCTCGGTTAAACAGTTTCTTTGTATTAAAAGAAATTCTCTTGGCCTTAAAGGTAAAATTGCTGTAATCTGCCACCAGAGATACAATGGATAATAAAATAGACGTTCTTTCTTAGATAATGTTTGAGACCAATAATCATTTAAAATGTCATTAAAAGTAAAATAGGATTGAAATTGCGCTAATTGTCTTTGCTGTTTTGACCTCTGCTTTTTTTGAAGGTTGATAGTTAATTTATTATCTAATTGCTCCAATAGTTGATTTAGTTGACTATCATCTGAACAGGGAAGATTTGAGAAAAAGTCAATACATAAACCAGGAAATTTTACAGAAATATTTTCTAAATCTAAAAACGTATCTTTGGTTGTATTTTTAATAATTTGTTTAATATCCATTAGAAATAGCTGTAAAGTTTTTAAAACATGTTGTTTCATTGAGAAAACAATAAAACTTTTTAAGTAATTGATAAATTCCTTATAAGACAACTGAAAAAATGATTGATAAAATCTCCTATATTGAAATTCAGAAATGTTAAAAAACAGGCTAATATTGGCATATTCATTTGTAGTTTCCCATTTCTTATGATCAAAATCGTAACTTAGAATAATTCCTTTATCAAAATAGTCATCGAAAACTTCTTTTGCTCGCAGAACACAATCACGGTCAAAAGTTTCAAAATAATTTTCAATTTTAAAAAGTTTAGCTTGATTGTTCAATTTATTAACTCCTTTATTATTTCTTCGTAATCATGTAACACGTCATCTCCATATTGCTCGCATAAAGCTTGCAACATTTCAGTTAAACAAGGTTTTATTTGTTCTTCTAAAATACTCCGAATTTTACCTTTTTCTAAATCAGTTCGAACTCTAGAGTATTGTTTGTTCAAACGATTGAATTCTCCTACTAATAACAATAAAGTAGATTTCGTTTGTAATTCATAATGACAACCGATGCAATGTTGCCTATCGTCATATGGACAAATCTTTCCAAGCGCAGATAAAAGACACATGCTTTCACCTTGTTTTGAGAAGGCTTCACCGTTTCCTATACGATGACAAATAGTAAGAAGTTGATTAGGCTCTGCTTCTTCTTCTACCAAAATCTTTAATGCCTTTTGCGATTTCACTTCTGCCTGAATGCTTAAAGCCAATGTTTTTTCAATCTCATTTGGTGTCAAATCTAACTGTTTAATCATCTGAGTCTGTTGACTAGGACTTAATTCTTTATACTTTCCTCTAGTTACAATCGTCAGGATCATTGATGGAATCATAGATAAAACACCTCGTTCAAATAGTTCTCTCGCAACCATTTCTGGTTTAAGCTGGCTTAGTTGGGCATCTTTTAGGTACGTTGTTGTAGTTTGTGCAAATTCATCGAATGAACCTTTATGGCTACGGGCTAATGCGGCTAAAAAATAGCCTTTAATATTTAACTCAGATTTTTCTTGCAAAACATCATCTGCTAACATGGCAACAGTTTGAAGATAGGATTTATTTGCAGATCTAGAACTAAAATTCCTTTCAAGAAATAAGTCTCCAATTTCTTTCCCCATATATCGATTAATTCGTTTATATTCTTTTATTTGTCGAATTAAAGGTTCATCATTATTATCTTTATTCAACTGATAATGAGCTTCACAGATAGCCAACAACGTTCCAATCAATACCTGACAACTCTCAGGGACCTGAAATTTAATCTGACTAATATTTTTAGTTCGCTTTGTTTTGTTTGGAGTAATATTTAAATAAGTTAAACGAGTTGTAATACTTAAAAGAGTTCTTCTTGCCTCACTGCTACTCCAATTACCACTTCTAACTGATTTTAGAACTTCTTTCGGTGTTCTAGGAAGTTGTGGATGTCCAAGTTGTTCTAAATCTGTTCCACGTAGCGCACATATAAAATGAAGTGCTAGAAATAGCCAGGTATCTGCGTAGTCTTTTGAGATTGCTGCTTTATAAAGCATATCTTCTTTTCTAATGTAATTGTCATTAAAAAGAAAATACAGTAATTCTAAATATTCGTCTAACTCATAAGCGTTAGTCTCCTGTTCTAATGTGTATCGAGGTGTAAATTCATATCTTTTGTGATAGTTACATCTCATTTTATTCATTAACCACTTTAAAAAATCAATAAAAACTTCGCCTTTTTGCTTTTCAAGTGCATATACTGCTTCTTCAACCAACAATTCAATCTCATTATCATTACAGAGAAATAAATCTCTTTTAAGATAAAAAGCAAGAAAATCTTGAACATAAAACATGTTTTCCTTAGATAAGTTGCTATCTTCTGAGTATTGCTGAAAATATTTGTAAGTTAATGGGAATTTTTGTTTAAATATAGGCTGAATTCCTGCTAAACCAGTTGGTCCAAGAAGATAATTGGTTATTTTTTCTATTAATAATTGAGCATCTTTATCTGAGATAGAATAGTTATCCAAATCAATCTCAATATTAAACCAATTGTTATCAACTAAAAACTTACTAATTTTGCCTTTATACTGTATATCGTTTTTTCCGAGTTCACTTAACAGATTTTCGATCAAAGATTTAATTGAATAAGTCATACATTACCTTTCTAACTTATCACCAAAAAGTTCATTTGCTCGCCAATTCATATAGTCAAAAACACCATTATTAACTTGACCATATTGTTTTGCGATTTCTCCTTTGTTTTGTAGATAAACCCAAGCACTCTCAGGCGATTTATCACCTCTTGCTGACATAAGCTCACTTATTTCAGAAACCCCAGATAATACTAACTGTGTCGTGTACCAGTGTCTGAAAATATGTGGGGAAATATTATGCTCCTGCAAAAGCTGCCCAAAAAAGACAACCTCTGCATCATCAGATTTTAAGAAGATTGGGATCATTTCGTCGCGAATAATCTTACGAAATCGTTGATAGTATACATCGTATGATAATGCTTTTCCTCGTCTGTTAAGATTTAAAGGTCCATAATCCTTCTCATACTTCTTACCTTCCAGATAAGTCATATAGTCATTATAAGTGTCTAAAAAGACCTCCAGAAAGATATAAGGTACTGCTTGAAGTCTTTCCTTTTTAATCCGTCCAGTTGGCTTTAAATCGCTTCGGAGAGGTATTTCTTTTCGTAGATCGATCTCAATCTTAAATACTTGCCCATCACTTTGGTGAAACAAAATACCTGGCCCTAGAGGACTATCTTCACGTCTTACATTGCATGCTTCTGATGGTCTTAAGCCAACAAAGGCTCCCAAGGCCACAACCATGAGTAGATCTTTATGATAGTGTGCTATGTGAGAAAATAACATCTCAAAAGCACTATTTGGCATATCACGAAAAATAGCTTTCTCAGTGTTGCTATCATTTACGTATATTTCAAAATTTGGTTCTTTACGCTTTATAACCCGTCCTCTACTATTCGTAAAAGTTGTCGTAGAATACAATTCTTCTGCTTTTAACTTAGCCTTTCCCTCTCGCTCACTTAAATAAAGAGTTAAGAAGTCAAGAACTGCATTTACGCATTTTTCAACGGTGCTTTTCTTTCTTTTTTCTCTATCTCCTGGTAACTGAGATAATCCATAAAGCGTAAAAAATTCTCTAACCATTTCAAGTGTAAGTTGATCTATACTTTTAAGTCCAGAAGTACCAAATATAAAATTTAGAAACTTAACAACGTAAGAAAAGCGTTTATTCCCATCATCTGAAATAGACTTGATTCTTGAAGTAGATTTAACATAACGATGAAAATCAGTAAATTGTAAGTTGCCGTCATCGTGCTTCAGAACGATAAATTGCTTTGTCACGATGTTGTTATCACCTAAAACTAGTGAATGTTTATATACAACAAATCTCATGTTATCTCCTTGTTTAATATGACTGAAGGTTCTGACTGGGTTTTAGGATGTCAATACACAAAAAAACGATCAAATCAGTACCATTTTCCTTTGTGCTCTAAACTGCATAAAGGGAATATCGATGAGTACTTTCATTGATCGTTATTATTATTTGAATTAATTCAATAACAAAAGTAACTTCATCTAAGTAATAAGAGCAATTAATTAGCTCAGCAACAACGATAACCACAGCAACTCCTTCTAAACAATGAAAGGAATATCCGCCGTGGCTATCTATTTACTTTTTTTCTTTTACTTTTGTAAGTTACTTTTGTTATTTTTACTTTTTCTGTATTATATCATATTTTGATTAAATTGTCATCTGAGATAGTGATTTTAAAAAAACTGGAAATTTTTTTAATTGTATATTTTGACAATAAAAAACATTTTTATATCAATTTAATGATTTTAGAGCGTTTTTAGCTTATTTGATTTTAAAGTTGTCGTCTATTCCTCAGGATTACTTGAAGAACAGGAAAAATTCGACAACAAAGTAGTCGATCTATTCAGTTATAAAACCTATGAAGGTCTTTCTGCTGGAACTGGCCACTCCTACTTTGGAGATGTAGATTATACTCTTACTTATTCAACTGAGAATATCCCTCATGATTTCTCCTCATGTGCTGAGAGCTTTCTTCTATACTAATAGACGAAAGGGTGTGAAAATGATTTTTAAATGATACTGTGGAACGGAACAGTAGCCCTAGTATTGACTACTGTCGTTTCTATTCATATTGGCTATTCTAGGACTGAGATGAAAAAATCTATAAATGCTCAGAATAAAATTGAACCCGCAAATCTCCCCAAAACAATGGTGAGTCATGTACTTGTATTATTCCGAAAAAATACACCTCTGGTGCAGTGAGACAAATTGGTGTATCTTATAGTGGCTTCGTAGATGAAAGCTATACTCTACTATCACTCTTTGATGATGTAGAACAAATTGAAAAAGATAATAGACTTCAGACAGCTATTGATGTTGTCAGAGAACAGTTTGGTTTTTTAGCCATACAAAAAGGAACCGTCCTAACTGAAGGTTCCAGAAATATTGAACGCAGTAAACTTATCGGTGGTCATTCCGCGGGTGGATTGGAGGGATTAAAATGAAACAAGAAAAAAATACAGTACAATTTTCAGAAATCCGTAGCAAAGGATGTAATGATATTGAAATGCTTGAAAGATTTTTACATGGAATCGTTGAAACAGCAACTTCAAAACTTCGTCAGAGAAAACTCAAAACAACTGAAATATCGATACGACTAGTACATGCTAAATCTGAAAACCGATTACCATTGGAATTTACATTTAGCATTAAGCCAACAAGCTCATCTGTGATAATCTATACTGAGGTAATCAATCGCTTTAAAGAATGTTACACAGGTGGGGGAATTCAAGGTTTTACGATTCAATTTGATAAAAAAACCCTTGCCTCTGCATAGAAAGGATTTGATATGATTGACCGTTCATATTTACCATTTCAATCAGCAAGAGAGTACCAGGATACAAAGATGCAAAAATGGATGGGCTTTTTCCTATCTGAACATGCATCAGCACTCTCTGATGATACAAACAAAGTAACGTACATGTCTGACTTATCACTAGAGAAGAAATTATTACTCCTCAGTCAAGTATACGCCGGGCAGCTACGCACACGCATTCAAGTGATTGAAAAAAACAAGCGTGTTTCCTACACTGGAACAATACCAAGTCTGACCAAAGATTTCATTTTGATAAAAACTACAACAGGTCACATCAATTTGAAATTAAAAGACATTATTAGTATTGAACTTGTCGAGGAGGTGCTCTATGAATCAGCTTGAGTTTCAGCGTAATCACCTACAAATGGACTATTATAGCGAGAGCTACCAAGATTTTGAACGTGACTTCTACCGCTACTCTAACATGAATATTCCATTGACCTTCCTAACTGATGATATCCTAAAAACAATGGCGACTTCACGTAAGAATTACTTTGTCCTCAATAAGGAAAAGTCCAGAGATAACCGCGATCACTTCTTCATATTTGAAGTAAGTACCGTAGATGAGAATCCGCTAATCTATCATTATACATATAAGAAAACTACAATATATTTAGCAGAAAAATAGGAGCAGTTCAATTGACTGTTCCTATTTTTAATATTCATAAAATCTAAAGTCTTTATACTCTTTAACAATGGAGTCGCCAACCAGAACAGACTATACTGACCAGCGACTACCTTAAATTTAATGTTTCAGATTTATTTTCTTATCTCTAATTTCATAAACTACATCTGCTACATTTTCGAGTAATCGTTTATCGTGGGTGATAAACACGATAGTTCCGGTGTACTCCTTCATTAGTATTTCCAAAGCCTCTAAACTTGGTATGTCAAGGAAGTTACTGGGTTCATCCATTATTAGGATGTTATATCTACCCATGAGCATTTTAGCAAGCAACAATTTTATAATTTCTCCACCGCTTAAAACAGATAAACTTTTTCCAATATCGTTCTGTTTGAACCCCATAGATGCTAGCACTGAACGAATTTCTGATATATTGTAGTCACAATCCTTCTGCATAAACTCCATAACATTCTGATTACTGTTGTACTTGTAACCATTCTGTGCAAAGTAACCTATTTTTGCCTTAGGCGAAATAGAAATTCCTTCTTCATGGTTTAAGATCATTTGGATTAAAGTTGTTTTTCCGATTCCATTACCACCAGTTAACGCCACTTTTGCTCCTAACGGAATTTGAAAAGATGCATTTTCAAACAGAGCCTTATCCCCAAATACTTTATTAATTTCTGCACCGACTATAGGGTATGGATTATGGAGCTCCAATGCTTTACTTTGACTGAAACGAATTCTGCGAATGCCTTCCGGAGCTTCTACTTTTCCTAAGGCCGCAATCCTGTGCTCTAGGGTTTTAGCAGCATTATACATCTTTTTTTCCTTACTTCCTATTGATTTTTGATGAGCTAAACGCCCTCCGTCTTCAGTACTTTTTTTCTTTGAAGAACCTTTTGCCTTCTGTTCTATTTTACGAGCCTGTTTTCGCTTTTCCTCCGCAGCCCTTTCCAATCGGGCACGTTCCGCAATAAATTGTTCGTATTCTGCAGCTTGGCTCTTACGTTCTTCCTCTTTCTGACGAAGATAATCAGAATAGTTTCCCCAATACTCAGTGATTTTGCCATCTTTCAGTTCCCATATTTTATCTACTATTTCATCAAGAAAATAGCGGTCATGGCTAATAACTAACAGTGCACCTGTAAAATATTTTAGCTGTCCTATTAGAAAATCAATTCCTTCACGGTCTAAATGGCTCGTAGGTTCATCCGCTAAAATACCATGAACCTGTGCCGATAAGGCCTGTGCTATTTTAAGCCTTGTTTCTTCACCACCGCTCATAGTCTGTATATTTAATTGCTCAACACCTAGCTTGCCTACAAGTGCAAAATCTTTTTCCTCCTGCAGAGTTACTTCGTCCAACTGGGGAATATAGGCAAGTTCACCCAGACGATTCATTTTACATCCTGGGGGAGTTAATTCTCCTAAAAGTACCCTGAGTAAAGTGCTTTTTCCAGCACCATTTGCTCCTACTAAACCAATACGGTCATAATCATATACTTCTAATTCATTTATATCTAAAACATCGCGTCCTTTGAATTCCACACGAATGTCTTTTGCTTTTAATATTAATTCCATAACATTTCCTCCTGTCTATAATCGCATGCTTTCATTTGCTTGTATGCAGGGAAAACCCTGCGATTTTAGCAGGAAGAGTTACATGAAAATAAGATACATAAATATTCCTCCAATATTGTTTATTTTAAATCTAATTTTCTAACCTCAGTTATCATTTGGCAAACTATAGCAATGCCAATAATTAAAATACCTGATAGTAAAAACCAATGATTTACACCGATTTTATCAGCAAAGAATCCAGAAAGAATTAACCCAATTGGCATAGCAAGTGACATGATACTTCCGATCAAAGAAAATACACGTCCTAAATATTCAGGCTTAATTTTCTCCTGAAAAAGAGCTGTTTGCACACCGCTATAAAATGGCACCGAAAGCCCCATTATTGCACAGCAAACTACGAATATTACAAATCCATTTGGAGGAAGTATTCCCGAAACGGCTAAACTGGTCCCCATTATAAAAAATGAACTTGTTATTAGTAATACATGCTTTTCGAAGCCCCCTAATCTTCCTAATAATAAGCCTCCTGCTAGCATCCCAAATGCAAAGGAAATTTCCGTAATAGAAATATGCACAGGCGTTCCATTAAAGTGTTCCATGCTTATTAAAGGAAATAGTGCATTGATTGGCATATAAACAAAAGTATATAGTGTTCCTAAGAGTAATAAGGCAAACAATCCTTTGTTTTGTCTCAGAACCACAACTCCTTCTTTCATCTCCCTTATGAAATTTGGTTCTAAACTTTGCACTTGATTACCCAGCTTAGGTATACGTACAATTGCTACCGTAATAGATGCAATCACAGCACCCAATACGTCGATGGCAATAATAGCATTTAAATCCCAAACGGAGTATAAGAGTGCTGCAACTGCCGGACTAACAATATAGCTTATAGACTGCAAAGACTGACTATAGCCTGCGCATTTCGTTAGCTGTTCTTCTGGTACTAAAAGTGGTGTAACCGCATTGAGTGCTGGGGTATGAAAAGCTGTTCCAATGCTACGGATAAACAATACTATCATAATCATCCAGACAGGTAGCTCCATACAGAATGCAACAATAGCAAGCACTGCACCAGCTGCTGCGATAATTAAATCGGCACCAATCATTATCTTCTTCCTATCATGACGATCCACTAGCACACCAATGGCAGGTCCCAAAATCGCATAGGGTAAAAAACCTACTAATGAAGCCATAGACAAGACCATCGCAGATCCTGTTTTTTCTGTAAGGTAAAAAATAATCGCCATTTGCAGGATGGCACTAGTGATTAATGATACTGCTTGCCCTGCCCATATTGCATAAAATTTTCGTTTCCAATTGTTGTATTTTTCCATTTATATTATCTCCTGCATATTATTTTGCTTGAATTTCTATTTTGAATAGCATTCTAGGCAATAAAAAATGCAGGCCAAACCCCACAATGTGGCTTTTGGTCTGCATACATACAATTTGGAAACATTCATATTAAAGACATAGTTAAATAAAGGTATAGTTAAATAACCAATATCCTCACCGTAACTAATGAATGCTCAATATCGTATAAATAAGCACAACAAAAAAGCCTATCATCGGGTATAGATTCTGCTTTTTTTATTGCCAGCTTATCTTAAACGCATTGAGGCTGTCATAGTTTCGGTTCCTCCTACATCTTTGTTTATATCAATTTATAGTATAACACAACAAGATGATATGTTCAATATAAAAGTTATGGAATGAGACTCATACTTCCAATTCGATGCCAGATTTAAAGGATATGACGAAGTTTTCTTCATAGACTGTAACGCTCTGGATTATCTTCCTTAGTAGCAAGCGATTAGCTTTCACAAAATCTTCTGTTTGTAGTTTTAAAAATTCATCAGGATTTTCTAACTCAACCTCAAAATATTTCATTTTACATTCCCTCATTTCATTTATTGATAAATTGAGTTTGCAAAAAAGAGTGGACAATTTTTGTCTACTCTTAACCTTTAAAATAGTTTTTTTTAATCGATTTGAAGTTGCCTAAATTATTACTTATTCGGTAAAATGAAGTATTGCTTTCAACAGATTTCCTTCAACTACACTTCATTTGATTCAAACAAGGTGGGTACATTTCTATTCCCACAAACTCCTTGTCAATGGAAACAAACACGTACCCACAGGGTAAATGGAAATAGAAACTGATAATTTCTAGCTATCACTTCTACTCATTCCAAAAATTTTCTCACTCTGATACTTACCCACCATAAAGCAAAAAGCCTTGCAATCAAGGCTTTCATTATCCCTTTCGTTCAAAGGTTTCTAAGCTTTTACGAGCAGAGCGACACACTCAGCGGTTCGCTATCTCCGTTCTGTCTGCGTGCTAGCACTTGTCAATCACGGACAGCTATCGCATGGGCGGAAGTAAATGCTAATCTTCGTCGTTTTACTCCTTGACTAGCAAACTTACCGCCTCAACATGTGGTGCTAGCAAGCTTATATATTATAGAACGAAAAGGATAGAGTGTTTTATAAAATTATACTATAAAATGAAAGAGAATTACACACTCAACTCAAACAACTTATAAAACTCACCTCTCCTATCCATCAAATCACTGAAAGAACCATCTTCAACAATAACGCCATCTTTCATAAAGAGAATTCTATCGTATTTTTTCAAAATGTTCTCATTCAACTTGTGGGTTACTACAAGTGCAGTCAAATTTTGAATATCCAAGATTGAACTTTCAATTTCAGTAGTTACTTGATTATCCAAAGATGAAGTAGCCTCATCCAATAATAAGATTGGTGTTTTTCGAATCAAGGCACGCGCAATACTAACTCTTTGTTTTTGTCCGCCAGATAGATTTGAGCCATTCTCTCCACATAAAGTTTGTAGACCAGATTCATTTTCTAAAACATAACTTTCTAAACCCGACTGCTGTACAGCTTGCTTTATTTCCTCATCAGTGAAGGATTGATTAAGAGTAATATTTGCTCTTAAAGTATCATCAAAGATATAAACGTCTTGTTGAACAATTGTCATTAAGTTATAAAGGCTCTCTACTGAAATAGCTTGCAAATCTATATTATCAATGGAGATGTGCCCACTTGTTACATCGTAAAAACGCAGTAATAGATTGAGCAAAGTTGATTTCCCACTCCCTGACATTCCAACAATTGCAATTTTTTCTCCTTTTTGAATCTTCAAAGATAAATGGTTAAAAATTTTTTCTTTAGTATTAGGGTAAGAAAAGTCTATATTTGAAAAAGAAATAACATCATCGAAATATTCTTTTGTTTCACCAGTCTGAAGCTCAGTTACATCTTTTACCTCAAATGCATCTAGTGTTGCCTGACCTTCACGAAATTTACTTATTCCCATTCCAACTTCATTCAGTGGCATTACTACAAAATTGACCAGTTGAACAATAGCTGTTACACTCCCAATTGTGGTAGAGCTATTAAATACGAGATACATCCCTCCACCAAAGGCTACCAAAAAAACAATCATCCCTGAAAGCTGTGAAATAACATTAGCTAAAACGTCAAATTTCCCTTTTATAAAATTTATTTCATCAAATTTTTCACTTTCATGACTATAATCCTCACAGATAGCCTCTTTCACATTAAAACTTTTAATAACAAGAAATCCTGCTAAAATATCTTTAACCTTAGCTAAATACTTCTGATCGGCAACCATAGCTCTATTTTGTAAAGAGGCTGATTTTTGTCCAATAAATCCTGAAATCATCATCGGAATGATGCTAGCAATGATAACTAATAAGGTCAAAAACCAATTACCTATAAACATAGTTAGAAGTGAAAAAATCATTAAGGAAAGGTTTTTTGAAATATTAAAATACTGGTATAGATAATCTTGCTCAATTTTCTTCATATTTTCGGTTAATACGGAAATAAATTTCCCTGATTTTTCTTTAGAAAAGTCTCTATAATCCCTATCTAAAATAGATTGGAACACCTTGTTTTTGTATCTTGACATGATTTGCCTAACAAGTTTATTTCTCAATCGAAGAGATATAAAGTTGAGTGCTGCATAGATGAAAATAACAGTAGCTCCTACTAGTACCGCTTGAGTTAAGGCTTCTTTATTTTGGGACATGCCACTATCAATAATACCTTTAATAGAATAAGCAAAAGCAATATTAGTTAAAGGGACCAGTATATTAAATATCATGAAAGCATAAAAAGCCTTCTGATGGTTCTTTATCAATTGTTTCATCCTTAATCTACCTCATAATTCTTAATTTCATTTAGAAAATGTGACATAAAATATTCTTCTAAGTCAATATTCTCTCTCCTAATCTCTTTCATAGAAACCTGTTCTACAATTTCTCCATTTTTGATAAAGCCAATTTTATCTGCTATCTGTGAAATTTCCGATAATATATGACTCGATATTAGAATAGTAATTCCATGCTCCTTAGAAAGCGACAACAAAAGATTTCGAATTTCTTGAATCCCTATTGGATCTAAACCATTGATTGGCTCATCTAAAATTAACAATTTAGGTTTTGTTAGAAAGGCACGAGCTAAACCAAGCCTTTGCCTCATTCCTAACGAAAAATCTTTTACTTTTTTAGTCGTATTTTTTAAGCCGACCATTCTTAAGGCTTTTTTTATATCTGATTCAATAATATTTTTCCCCATATATTGAGCGTGAATTTCCAAAATTTCTTTTGCAGTGCAATTATCATAAAAAATTGGTGATTCAATAATACTTCCAATCTGACTTAGGATTTCTTCTCTGTGTTCTTGTAGATTTTTCCCAAAAATTTCAATACTACCTGATGTAATTGTTGATAAGGTTAACATACATTTCATTAACGTTGTTTTTCCAGCACCGTTCGGTCCTAAAAAACCATAGATTTCTCCTTCAGCAATTTGAAGGTTGATACCACTTAAAATTTCTTCTTTATCAATTGTTTTAAAAACTTCTTTTATTTCAACAATATTTCTCATTTCTATCTCTCTTTCTATATCCAGCTTTAAATGAAAGAATTTTTCTCCTGGAGCATAAATACCAACTTATACAGCCTCTTTTTTTATAGAAATCATCAAGGAATTATCACATTCCTTCAATTAAATTCAGCTATGCTACTTGATACTATTATCTTGTCTTGAAATATTATAAATTGAAAATGAAGTAATCATTAAACTTATGAAACTTGCAAATATCAAAAAGAATAAGTTATCAGCAATATTATTAGATAAACTTCCTGGACTGGCATTCGAAAGTAATGCTGCTAAACCAAGTCCTGTAAGCATTGTTATAGCTGTTGAATGCTTAATCATACCTAAAACAAATGGTAATAACCCTATTAGTACTGTTCCAAACGTAATTCCAGCTAAGTTAATTAATTGATTAGCTACAGGGATACAACTAGATTCAGTTACAACAGCCATGAATCTAATGAATATTTGAATAACTAAATGTGCAGAAAAATGGGCAATAAATGATATTAGGATGACTAAAAGAATTTTTCCCCATAGTAACTTTATTTTAGAAATAGGGTAAGAAAACAACTGAAAAATTGTTCTTCGTTTAAATTCATCAATGATAATCGTAGATAATAAATAAGATTCGAAAATCAAAAATGCTGCTTTTGTAAATAAAGATGAAAACAATGAAGCTACAATTGCCCAGCCTTCCCATTTACCAGTAACTCTAATAACATTAGAATCCTGACCAGCGAATTCTCCTAGTTTATTGTCAGTACCTAAACCCATAATAATGATTGCTGTAATGCCTAACACTATAAAAATAGTACACAACCAGGCTAAAAATAATTTAGGTTTAGAAATTTTATTTAATTCAATTTTAATAAGCGATAACATAGATTCTTTCCTCCAAAGTGTAAATAAAGAGTAAACTATTCAAACTAATCTCAACAAATATTTAAAAATTAGCTTATTTTTCAGACAATTACACCATACATACTATCGGTATGGCTACACTGAAAAATAAACATACCTACGGTATGTATAGTGGATTTTTAATAACACACTTTAAGTGTGTTATTTTTAAATTATAAATTATGTAATATAGTTTATTCAATTGATAATACATAAATAGAAATTAGTATTAACAAGAATGTCATGCGACTACTTATTTACTATTTTTTTAAGTGATCAAATAAGTTGAAAATCACCTCCATCATTTCATCAGAAATTAACTGTACCCCTAGACCTTCAAAAGTAAGTTTAATGAAATTCATTTTGCGCTTTAATTCTACTAATGAAAAAACGGAAATTTGAAAACCAATCCAAATATTTAGAGTTAAAACAATTAAATCTGCTAGCTCTTCTGGATATTCTGTTTTAATAGACCCATCTTCAACTCCTTCGTAAACTTTTTCTCTAATTTCGGGTAAAAAATCAGAAAATAGACCTAGATACTGCTCTCCTAACAAACGTGGACTTCTAAGCATGATTGAGGCAGAGTAAACGAGCCTTTGGTGTTCAAAATTAGAGAAAGAGTCCATCAAAGAATTTTGTATCTTTTCTAACCCAGTATTTCCTCTCCAATTATAATTTAAAATTTCTTGATTATTTTCGCTAATGATTGTTTGCAGTATATCGTATTTAGACTCAAAATGATGATAGATAACACCTTTTGTTAATCCACCTAACCCATCTATGATATCTTGTATTGACGTATTATCAAATCCTTTTTCTAAAAATAAATTTTTAGAGACCTCTAGTATTTTTTGTCTAGTTTCATGTGAGTTTCTATTTCTTGCCATTCCAGTCCCTTTCTATCATACCAATGGTATGTAATTCTATTGTAGTGGAAGTAACTAATAATGTCAAGTTCTTTATTGGAATATGAAAAACCTTTATAATAAAGGCTTTTCATTATTACTTCGCTACAAGGTTTCTAAGCTTTTACCAGCAAAGATACACACTCAACATGGGTTTTAGAGGACTAAATGGAGTCTGAATTGCCTGATAGAGATGTAGTATTGATTAAGCCATCAACAAAAAATGTACAAAACAAAAATAAAGTACACTACTTAATGAGTGCACTTTATTCTTCTAATTCAGTTTTATCAATGGTTTAGCTCTAGTTAAATCAATTGTACATAAACTTTTAGTTTTTTTTTGGAACAAAAATATCCTAAAGTCTACCCTATCAAAGTGAAAACTGGAAATTTATTAAACCTGAATTTTAGTGAGAATATACTTTACTAAAATCATATAGTTAAAGTCTGACAAGGAATTTGCCAGACTTTTTGTCATCAGTGTTCTTTAATATAATTCATCCCTGATTGATTCAACAAACTCCGTGTAAAAGCGCTGAATGGATTGCTTAACATAATCAGATTGGCGGTCATCAGTCCCATCTAACAATCTCTGATAGCTATCCAAAGATTCTACATCCTTGAGTTGACTTCAAAGGTGTGCCTAATACACCGGCTTCTCAAAGTCACTAAGAAATCCTTTTAGCGATTCTTTTTGCATTCCTTGGTAAATATTTTTATCTAACCGAATACCAAGAGTGTTTAACTCAGTTGATAGGTTGTCGTAAAGTTCTTGTAAGTCCATAATGTACTCTTTGTAAATAAATTTCATGCGGGAATAGAGATATCCATTTGGACATTTGGGAGAATATCTCTGAAATTATTGCTGTCTGTTAATTAAATACTTGCAATATTTTATAGTTTTGGTATAATATAGTTAACTCATCGACCAAGTTGTTGAAGGAGATTGCGATTACGTCCCTAATCATAGGGACGTTTTCTGTTTTTCTCAGTTAGTTTTATATTTATCGTATTCTTTCAGTTTCTTTCGAAGTACATTATCATAGTGTATGTAAAATGCTGTTATCAATAAATAGTAACTAGGTCTTTCTTCAAGTACAATAAAATAGCGATCTACTGGATCTAATAAAAATATTCTATTAGATTTTTTATACGGTCGTTCATATATTAAGAAACAATCTTGTTTGCAAATCTTGTTATGATCCGTTTCTATTGCAGGTCTTAACCAACATAATCTTTCGCTCCTTCTTAAATCAGGTTCTCGTTCTTCTGAATCTATATCAAAATTTTTACAGGTAAGATGAAAATAACTATCTTCTTTACCTTCAAAATACGGATACGACTTTAACTCGACAAATTTCCCTCTAAAAGTTATCTTGAAGTTGAACAATTGCTCTAAAAATACATTCTCATATAAAAAATCATCATAAAGAGCATAGTCACCATTAAATTGATCAAGTGTTATCTTCGGAGGAAGGATAGGACAAAAATCTGTTACGTTACTGCTCATCACTTAACTCCATTTTAAAAATATTGAATTTTATTGCGTTATACTTTGTATTCGTTGTTAACTCATGCTTAGCTCTATTAGAGATTAAATTACTTAGCCTGATTCTAGCTAAACTACTTTCAAAGCTCCTATTTTTATAAGCTACTGCCCCTATCAATAGGTCAGCTAATTGCATTATTGAGTTTTCATGAGAGCGAATTTGTTGAATATTTTTGATATGTTTGGGTGACTGCTTCCAGTTTTCAAGAATATTCTTTAACTTGTTAACTTTTAAAATACTATTTGTGTCTTTTATATCTATAAAAACGTTAACATCATCCTCAAAGAGAAATTTTCTTACTAAATAAAAGTACTGCTTATAGTAAAAATCATCGTGGGTTTGATTATATTTCTTATGGTTTAATTTATTTTTGTCTATTATAACTACTCTAAAATTAAGATGCTCATTATCAAAAAAATAATTTACAAGATCTTCATAAAAGGTAATTTTAGAATTTGAAACTTTCCTCCACTTTATTTCAGAACGTGAAGAAATACCGTGTTTTCTTTTTATTTCTTTTATCTCCTTATAGACAATATTCCTTACATAGTCTGGACAAGAAATCCCTCCTATTAACATTACACTCTCACCATCATTTTCCAAATGACAAGACTCATCACAATATAAGTTGAGCATCTTAATAACTCCTAATTTTTGTAGTAATAATTCTATTATACCACGAACCCCCAGTAAAACTAAGACTTACAAAGGATTATTCTTCAAGAATTAGTATGTATTTTTAAGAACAATAATCTAAAATAGATTGGAGAACAGACATCTTACTTCGGTGTCTGTTTTTCTATACCTAAAAATGTACTTTTGCTCTTCATCAACTTCACCAAACTTTCTTCTAAAATATACATTAAAAAATCTCCTAATGGACTACAATATAGATACCACGATGAACGTTATTCTAGCTTTTTCAATTTTACATAATAAAATAAAGTACATTTTTCAAATAGTCTACATTACTCCTTAAACTCAGTTGTATCAAGGGTTTATCCACTGTCTCGGGAAAAGTACAAAATTTTTTAGTTTTAACATGTAGTAATTTTCAATGAAAACTTTATGTATACAAATAAAAAAAACAATATATTGTGTTTTGCTGAGTCTTTAATAAAAATAATTTTAATTTTTTGTACTTTTTTATTCTATCAAATATCTATCTTAGACTTAAATTTTTTTCATTATTCCATAATTTGGGTTCATCAGGAAAAATATAGTCATGTGTTTTAAAATATTGCTCTCTTACCACATCAATCCACTTATTTAGCATTTTTGCAGCTATTATAGAATCACCAGATGGATATACCATCAAAAGCAACCCCGTAAGTTGCGCTATTGTTATAGCAGAGTGTTCACCAGGTATTGTTAGTCCATAATCAGTATGCCCTACACTTATTTTCTCTTCCCCGTCCATTAGACCTAATCGATTAAATGTGCCTTGTGATGATGCATGTGTGACTTCATTAGAGATTCGATATGGTTGTTGCCATAATTCTGATGGGAAATTGGATTTTTTTCTGATATCGTCAAAACTTATATATCTCTTTTTAGGACTAAATTCACCACAAGCTCTTGCCCATTCATAACGATCTTCTGTATTATGTGATGAAATATAAGCTTCAGCAACTTCCTCTCCATATTCTGAAATAAACGACGCAATAATATTTAATTCGTAAAGTGAACGCCATCTAGAATACGCACCATCAGCAAATCCATTTTTCATTAAAGTGATTATCTCTAAAAATTGTTGTAGACCTCTTCCGTGTATGTATTTTAAGGCTGTGTATTTATGAATAGATTTTTCTCTCTCCTTGTTATCAATTTTATTTACATAATCAGAATAATCTTTTACAGATTCAAGAACCATCATATACATGGTCTCAGATGTAGCAAACGCATTAGACCACTTTTGCTCTATTCTTGCAATTATTTCTGTTTCCTCTCCTCTAAACAGTAACGTATTCTCATGCATTATCATCTTAGCATCTCTTACCATTTGATTTGAAGTGTCATTAATCATTTCTAGATATAATCCTGAAAAATCAGCCTTTTCATATTTTTCATAAAATTTATCAATTTCAGATTGATTTTTTAATTCTTTTACATGTTCTACGAGAATTTCTTTTAGTGTATCTTTAAAAAACTGTCCAAATTTATCGGCCATTATAGCTCCTACCTTTTTAATAGTTTATACATAGTATTTATTGCAATAATCTTCTAGTCTAAAAGAAAATAAATTAGAAAATCTTGTATTTTACGTTTAGAAATAGCGCATCATCTATCATTAATTATACCATCAACAAAATAAAAATCTATATCTTGTGTTAAGTAGGAACATAAATAAGTTTTAAAAAAATGTACAATTGAACCACCACTTCTTCTGCACTTATTAGAGTAAAAAATGTACAAAATAATCCCTTAAATCAGATGATGTTATGAACTAGAAAACATACAAAATACCACTCCAGAATAATGTACAAAATAAAAATAAAGTACACTTTTTAAAGAATGTACTTTATGCTTCTAATTCAGTTGTATCAATGGTTTAGCTCTAGTTAAGTCAATTGTACATAAACTTTTAGTTTTTATAGGACTGTTTTAGTTTTCTTTCTATACTGTATACTTTTTTAACAAAACAATCAGCAAATCTCACGGATCTACTGATTGTTTTTCTTCTGGATCTTATTTTACTACATATTGAAATGGAATCTTGCTACCACAGAGCCAATTATAGATTCGATCATTGACATGAACGTTCATAGCTTCGTGTGCATATTCTAGCATGATTAAATGCTCTTTTGGACCTTCTAATCGATTATAAATGGCAAACTGTGTCTCAAGATAACAAACATTATCATCTAGCCCGGTAATCATGTGAACCTGTCCTTTAATGCGGTGGGCAAAATTTTTTACATCAATATAGGCTAATGTCTCCATGATTTGGTCTTCTGTTTCATGGAATGGATCATGGAATTTGAAATAACGGAAAAGCTCGTCATAGGCCTCGCTGGTGTTCCCAATCTCTAATACACGTCTTAAATCCGATAAGAATGGATAAATGGCTACCGTTCGTTGGATTCGGGGATTCAATTCGGCAGCAACCAGGGCCAAGGCACCACCTTGAGAGGCTCCATAGCTAGCGAGTTTGCTGTCGTCAACTTGAGGAAAGCTAGCTACAATTTCAATTAACTGGTAAAGATCTAAGTAGACATCCTTATAAAATAGCTCATCTGGACCTTCCACAGCTCCGCGGATAATCTGTCCTTTTACAGTATTTCCAAGTGGTGATCGATCTCCGTCTGTTGAATAACCTGATTGACCTCTTACGTCCATAGACACAACTCCATAGCCAGCTACTGTATAAGCCAGCATGTCTGTCCAATCCCAACAACGGCCCATATAACCATGAAAATGAAAAATAACTGGAACCTTTTGATCTGTTTTTGGAAAAACAATTCGCGCATAAACAAGACCATCTCGTGTCCCTTTAAAGGTTAATTCATAACAAACAACATTTGGAATGCTGAAATCTCGTTCTTCAAGCTTGTATTTAGGCAGTTCAGTAATCTTTGCTAAGGCTTGATTCCAAAAGGTATCAAAGTCTGCGGGAACCTCATCCCGTCCCTTGTAATCTTTCATTGTTTCTAATAATTTGGGATTTTTCATAAAATCCTCCTTAAGTATGTGTAATGCTACCAAAAATGTACTATATTTACTTAAGGATTGCAAGAGATAAACAAAAATTACATAACCGAAATTATGTAATTTGCTTATAGATTCAAAAATAGACTTAATTGTTTCACTAGATCTGGATTAGTGGGTAAAGCCGAATGATGAGCCTTGCGTCCTTTTAAATTTACTTCTGTATAGGCTTGTTTCTCAAAAATCGATTGTGCTGCTTGAGCACTAGAAAGAGGGACGATCCCGTCTGATTTCCCAGCAAAGCTACCAACAAAGTTAAGGATCTCTACTTCTTTTCCTAGGCGGTGCTTCCATGTCTGAAAATCGTCATACATCTCTTGATTGAATCGGTAAGGACTCCCAATAATAGCGAGCTTCCTTACGGTCAGTTTTTTCTTTTCTAAAAAGCCACTTTCCAATAAACCAGTCAAAACTAGACCACCATTGGAGTGCCCGACTGCCTTGAAGTCTGTAAAATAATAGTGATCAAGAAGATAGGTAAGAGCGATCTTAAGGGATTCGATTTGGTGCTTGATATTGCTGTAACCGTCTCGATTGTTCTCAAAGCCGATCACAATCATTGGATTCGGCTCTTTTGTATTCAGTCTTCCCTCCATCTCTATAGAATCATCTTTATTGACTTTTATTTTTAAGAGACTCTGTTTTTTTCTGGAAAAGCGATGGAGCATGCGGATGGTTCCGTTGAATCGCTGGATGCTAGCAGAACTCCCAGGTACAAAGATAATCGGTCTGATCGGTGGTTTCTTCGACCCTTTTGGGAATTCAAAGGGCTTGCTGTGCGAAGAAAAGAGTCTTCCAAAGAAACGAATGAGTTGTTGAAATAGTTTTTTTAACATGTTTCCTCTAGTAGTAGTTTCTAAAAGAACCCAGAACAGTGTGTTCCAGGCCCTTATTAGAAAGAATTATTTCCGTTTTTTCTTATTTTTGCGCATTTGTTTGGCCATCTTGTTCATCGCCCGTTTCATCATGAATTCGCCGGCTTTTCCTTTGAGACCACCACCGAACATTTGGCTCATATCAGGCATTCCAGCGCCTCCGCCAAGAGCTGATAAGTCAGGCATCCCCCCTTGTCCCATCATGCCTTCGAGGGCAGACATATCAGGCATGCCACCAGGCATATTCTTCGGCATATTATTTGGATTAAGCCCCATTTGTTTCATCATCTTGTTCATATCGCCAGAGAGGACACCTTGCATCATCTGTTTGGCTTGGTTAAAGTCCTTGATGAATTTGTTCACCTCGACAAAGCTGTTTCCTGAACCAGCAGCAATCCGACGACGACGGCTAGGGTTCAACAAATCTGGATTTTCGCGTTCAGCTGGGGTCATGGATGATACAATGGCGCGTTTCCGAGCAATTTCTCGTTCATCGACCTTAAGGTTTTTCATGGCTGGATTGTTGGCCATTCCTGGAAGCATCTTGAGCAGATCTTCCATTGGTCCCATGTTTTGAACTTGGTCTAACTGGTCGATAAAGTCATTGAAGTCAAAGGTATTTTCCCGCATCTTTTCAGCGAGTTCAATGGAGCGTTTCTCATCGTATTCTTGAGAAGCCTTCTCGATCAGCGTCAGCATATCCCCCATACCGAGGATCCGACCAGACATACGATCTGGGTGGAAGGTTTCAATATCGGTGATTTTTTCACCAGTACCAGTGAACTTGATTGGCTTCCCAGTAATCTGACGGACAGAAAGGGCCGCACCACCACGGGTATCCCCATCGATCTTGGTCAAGATGACCCCGGTCACTTCGAGTTGTTCGTTAAACTCACGCGCCACATTGGCTGCTTCTTGACCGATCATGGCATCCACAACCAAGAGGATTTCATTTGGCTCAGCAAGGGCTTTGACATCGCGCAACTCACCCATGAGTTTTTCATCGATTTGCAAACGACCAGCAGTATCGATCAAGACATAGTCATTGTGGTTGACTCTTGCCTGTTCCAAACCTTGACGAACGATCTCTACTGCAGGGACTTCTGTTCCCAATGAGAAGACAGGAACATTAATCTGTTGACCAAGCGTCTTCAACTGGTCGATGGCAGCTGGACGATAGATATCAGCCGCAATCATCAAAGGACGTGCATTTTCTTCCTTGACCAATTTGTTAGCCAATTTCCCAGCAAAGGTTGTTTTACCAGCCCCTTGAAGACCGACCATCATGATAATGGTTGGGATCTTTGGAGATTTGATAATGTCTGCTGTCTCAGAACCCAAAATGGCTGTCAATTCTTCATCGACAATCTTCACGATTTGTTGGGCAGGGTTCAGGGTTTCAATGACTTCATGCCCTACGGCCCGCTCGCGGACACGTTTGATAAAGTCTTTTACAACAGGAAGGGCAACGTCGGCCTCTAAGAGGGCTAGACGAATTTCTTTGGTTGCCTCTTGGACATCCGCTTCAGAGATTTTCCCTTTCTTACGAAGATTTTTAAAGACGTTCTGTAAACGTTCGGTTAAACTTTCAAATGCCATACTACTTCTCCTATTACAGGTATTTTAATCTTGTTTATTCTCGGTTATCAATGCTAGATAAGACAGCGATCTGCTCTTGCAGATAAGCATCATCAGGATACTTGTCTGAGATCTGGTCGAAAATCTGGCTGCGTACAATGTAGTCCGAGTACATGTGCAACTTCATCTCATAATCCTCTAGAATCTTCTCCGTCCGCTTGATATTATCATAAACAGCTTGACGACTGACACCGAACTCTTCCGCAATCTCAGCCAAGCTGTAGTCATCTGCATAATAGAGCTCGATATAGTTCATCTGCTTGTCTGTCAAGAGCGCTGCGTAAAACTCAAAGAGCGCATTCATTCGGTTGGTTTTCTCAATTTCCATACCTTTCATTATATCAAAAAAGCCCGCTAAAGACTAGCGGGACTTCATGCTTTTTGAGCTTGAAATAAGAGGATCTATCATTAGAGTTTTAGTGCTAACATATTGACTGTCATCCCTGCCGCAGTTCCCATCAAGAAGATGGTATCTCCCTCCTTCACATAGCCATGATCAAGCGCATAGGCTAAACCGAAAGGCACGGCTACCGAAACCATATTGCCATAATCGCTGACAATATTGAGATACTTGTCTTTTCCAACTCCCAATTTGTCCATGACGAGTGGCAAGGCCCGGCTAGCTTGATGGGGAATAATATAATCTACAGCATCTTTAGAAATGCCTGATTTCTCTTGGAATTCTTGGAACATTTCTGGAATAACACGAGCAGAAAGTAAGAGAATTTTCTTCCCTTTCATGTCAAACATGAAATCAGTCTTGGTTGATTCAGAGTACAATTTCGGATGATAAGCTGTCAAACTACCCCGAATTTCAGTATCATGTGCTCCCTCAGACCAGGTACGTTGCATGCTAGCAATGATTCCTTTGTCTTGGCTTGTTGCTTCAAAAATAAAGGCAGCTGCTCCATCGCTAAATAATTCAAAACTCTCTTTTTGTTTAGGATTAAGGCCAAGACTCCCTACTTCACTGGATACAATGAGAACCCGTTGGTATTCACCACCTTCAATCAGATAGGAAATGGTGCTTAAGGCTGATACAAAACTAGTACAGGTGGTATTAATATCCATGGCTGGAATCGTCAGTCCCTTGGCAACGCGCTCATGGATCAAAGCAGCCGTACAAGGAATAGGCTGAACGCCAACCGCACTAGCCGAAACCAGGCAGTCGATATCTATCATTTCAAGCCCTGCATGTTTTAAAGCAGCTTTAATTGCACGCGCTGCTAGATCAATCTGTGTTTCTTCTCCTTCTTTCACGCGGTAACGAGTCTGGTCTTTGAAGTTCACTGTATGAGCTGGAAGCGCTGTTCCATAGCCTTTGATTTGTAGATGTCTTTTTACTGTAGTCATAGGATTCTCCTTTTATTGAAGTCGTTGAACACGTTTTAATTTACGTGTTGGGTCCCATTGGTAATCGATAAATTGAATACTTGGGAGGATGAATTGTTTTTGTTGAGCCAAGAGTTCAAATTGGGCAAAGATTGCTTTCTCAATAAAGTCGGAACGATGACTCAAGGCGATGGTAATAGATCCATCTGTCAGCTGAGTCACTTGATAGTCCTGAATATTTTCAACGAATAAAATGCACCGGCGAATAAAATCTGGATAGATGATTTGGCTGTTTCCATCAACTTTTTTGAAATAGAAGATATCGTCCGATCGTCCTTCGATTTTCGCGATTTGTGTAAAAACGGATCCACAAGGACAGGGAGACTTTTCTTCTACTAAAATATCATTGAGTCGGTAGCGATAGATGGGTTGACTCGTTCGTTTAAAATCAGTAATAATCGGATAAAAGCGGCTATCATCCAGATACTCTTTTTCGACATACAAAATATCTTCGTTGAGGTGAAGATTACCTTCTGAACAAGTACAAGCTAAAAACCCTTCTGTCGCTTGGTAGACCTGATCGACCTTTTCTAGTTGAAAGGCTCTGGCGATTGACTGAGCATCTCTATCCTCTAGGATCTCTGCGACAGAGACAACCTTGACAGGGTGAAGAGCAAGTTGCTGATTAGTGACATAGTTAGCTAACTCAATCAAGGTGGAAGCTGGCGCCACTACAATGGTTGGCTGATAGTTTTTGAGACGCTCTAAATGCTCCTTACTATCCTTGAAGATATCAAAATACTCTAATCGAATAAGGGACGAATTAATGGTTTGATAGAGTTCGTTATCAGCACGTAAGAAAAAAGCAATGCGATGACCAAACAGGTTTCCTTTTGGCAACATCTTAGCTAAGATTGCTGCAGCCCACATACTTCTTTCTTTTTCTGTGGTGACAAAGACCCCTCGGTGACCGGAGGTTCCAGAGGACAAGCCTACTGCTACTTCTCCATTCATTTCGGTAAAATCTCGTGTTTGTTCCCCACGTATGGCCATCTCTAATGCCTGATCTCGATCCACGCCCAGGGTATTAAGTTCATTGAAATGCGTCATCATGAAATTCTTATCCATAGTCCCAAATGATTCAGGAGAATGGGTTTGAAAATAGGGAGAGTGAGAAGTGATAAAAGCATGGTAACGAGACAATTGCTTTTTTTGGTACTTTTCTAAGGTTTCCTTTGAACGGAATCGATGGCACCATCTCGTTTCAATAAAGGTTTTCAGAAAGACTGTTTTTTTCATTTAAAATCCTTTCAATCCGTTCTTGCGGGTCGTGGCTGACCACAACTTGAATGCCCTCTTGTAATAATTTCTCTAGCAAATCCGCTCCCTGGAGATAGGCCTTCTTATTGTCCTGTACAAAGGAAGGAATGAGAC
Organism: Streptococcus sp. OMI750; assembly: GCF_047463895.1. Classification (NCBI taxonomy): domain Bacteria; kingdom Bacillati; phylum Bacillota; class Bacilli; order Lactobacillales; family Streptococcaceae; genus Streptococcus; species Streptococcus sp. OMI750. Next base: position 604,113 of record NZ_JASHCZ010000001.1, on the reverse strand, counting down.
GCATTTTTCGTGTGTAAGGCAAGAGATCCACTCCCCAGCATAGATCTGCACCTATATAGAGTTTTAGCTCATCCATATACAGACACCCCTGCCCTCTTGCATGCCCATCGATAGATGATACGAGAATACTCCCATCACCAAATAGGTCCGCAGTCGGGCGGTAAGGGAAAGCAGGATGCCTTTGATCTGCTTTGAGACAAGTCACACGATCTTTGAAATCAGCTGGAAGAAACTCTTTAAAAATCAGATCTTTGAATTTCGGCTTCTGGTACACTTCATAGACTTCCTGAGTGACAAAGAAATGAGCATTTGGAAAAAGTGCTGCTCCGCCGAGATGATCAGGGTGCAAATGCGAAAGAAACACATAGGAAATGGCTGCTGGATCAATTCCACGCTCTTGCAATAAGTAGTCAATCTGGTCTTCCTTTTTCATCTGCATAGGCGTTGCTAGACGGTACCAGAAATACCGTGCTTTTTTCTTGATCTCATAATGATAGCCAGTATCGTACAAAATATATCCTTTTTCACGATGATGAATCAAAAAGACACCTGCTGGAAACTGCAATTTTTCGTTTTGAATCCCTTTAAATAAGAGTCCAGAATGACTGCTACAAAAACCTGCTGGAAAATAATCAATGTGCTCGATCATGTTGGACATACTTGTCAATCCCTTCTTCAATGGTCATTTTTGGATAGTAGCCAAGTTCTGTTTGGGCCTTTTGAATATCGAGAGTTTGGCTATAGCGAAGGAGATAAAAAGTGTAGCGAGTCAAGGGGGGTTCAGCTTTCAGATGAAATAATCGATACACCCCTTCAAGGCTAAAAGCTACACCTGCTACTAGTCCTGCTGGAATGTTCCGATAGCGGATAGGTTCTCCTAACCCTTTTAGTGTTGTTTCAATCAAATACTTAAAGGTCTTTGGTTCTCCATTAGTAATATTATAAACCTGCCCGTGTGCTTCTTTTGCTTCCAAAGCCAAACGAATGGCTAGAGCGACATTTTCCACACAGGTCATATCCATGAGCTGTTCTCCCCCTCGAATCAACGGAATCCCAATTTTTCGACTGAGACGTAAAACCCGAGGTAAGATGCTGGTATCTCCCACACCAAATAATCCTCTTGGACGTAAGATGATACTTGGCACATCTGGATAGTCAGAAAATAGTTTTTCAGAAGCTAGCTTACTACGGATGTAATTATTGAGGTGGTTTTCTTTTGGAGCATCACTTTCTTTAATGTCTAATTGGTCTTTTCCAGCTGCATAAATACTGGGAGAAGACACATAAACCAAGTGTTTTACCGCAAATTCGCGACACAAGTGAAGGACATTTTGGGTGCCGACTACATTTGCCTGATAGAAAGCTTTCCAAGGTCCCCAAGCAGTGGATAGGGCCCCTGCATGAACAACAGCATCAATTTCCTGAAAAGCTTGTCTTAGTTCCTCTATTGAGCTCAAATCCCCTTTTACAAATTTGACTCGCTCACTTTCCAGAGCCTTCCCAACTTTTTCGTTTCGGCCAAAGGCTACAATGGAATAGTCGTGATCCAATAACTCCTCAATCACATATTTTCCAAGGAAGCCAGTCGCGCCTGTTACAAGAATTTTCATAGTTTCCCATCCGTTCCACGTCTTAATAATCGTTGAATTTCAAACTCTAAGGTATCCAACGGTTTGTAGGTTTTTGATAGTTTGTTTAGTCTCGCCAACTCTTCCCAAGATTCTTTTTCTAAAAGGGCGTTAAAACCTGCTTGAATTTCTTCGGTGCGATTTCGATGAGCTTGAAAAGCAATCCCTGCTTCTACTCCTCGGATGGCATAGTCAAATTGGTCATAATCATGTGGCAAGATCAAGGCTGGTTTCTTAAATTCGATGCACTGATAAAAGATTCCAGCCCCTCCATGGTGAATCACATAGTCCATTTGTGGTATGTATTCTTTGTAAGGGAGATAAGTTACGAGAGTCACATTTGAAGCCACTTCTTCTTCAGAAAATTCTTTTGCTCCATCTCCTAGGGTGACAAAGAAGTGGCATTCTGGATGCTCTTTGGCTAACTGCTTGGTTTGCTGGAGCAAATTTTCTTTTGCCCACGGCAACTGAGTCCCACAAGTCACGAGAACCTTCTTTTTGTCTTCATAAGGGCTGAGATCCAAAGGATAATCTTCTGATTTTTCAAGAGAAGTCCCCAAAGGACCAAGCCAAGCATATTGATGAGGGAAATGTGTTTTCAACTCCAGCTCCATCATCCCAATTCCAAAGATCGCATAAGGAGAATAGATCGTCTCCACTCCATTTTGATTGTATACCTTAAAATTGTAGCGTTTTAAGCGATTACGTAGGAGGAATGCTCCACAGTATTTCGCCACGCGCGTGAGTTTTCGACAGAATCGCTGGATTCTCTCTTCCTTTTTGGAACGAGCAAGGCCCATTCCTCCAAAGAAACAAGGAGGTCCATAAGGAGTTTCGATTGCAAATTGGGTTGCCATGGTGGTAATCCAAGGGATTTCCAACTGTTCTGCCACAAAGCCAGCTGATAGAGTGATAAAATCAGCAATGACAATATCTGGACGATTGACACGCCACTCCTCTAACAATTGATCCGATACATGATTAATCAAATCGAGACTCTTGGACAATTGACGATAAGCTGAAAATAGATTGTGTTTTTTATCGTTATTAGCCGCACGTTCAAACTCTTCTACTTTGTCCTCTAGAATCGGAACGACCGTGAAGCCGAGACTTTCTGTGACCGCTTTTTTCTGAGGACCTGTGAAAACCCGGATTTCCATGCTTGGATCATCCAATAAGGGTTTGACGAGATTTAAAGTTGGGTACAGATGCCCACTCAAGGGAACAGCTACCACATCAATTTTAATTTTTTTCATTTTTTCCTGCCTTATATCTTTTTTTAGATCTAAAACTAGCTTCTATCTATTAATTCGTAAAAAAAATCAAAAATTGAAGAAAAAATAAAATTTTTTTAAATTTTTTTTAAATCTTTTATTTTGACCATACTATCACTATTTAGAAAGAACGAGTTCTCACTAAAAAAGCTCCCAAATGCCCGGAGAATCTGCGTCGGACATTTGAAGAGTTTTCTATTTCTGTTCATTGTTCGCTTAATTGTTTTCCAAATAAAATTCGAAACGTTCGCCGACATACTGACTTTTTACATACTCAAAAGCCGTCCCATCTTCAAAATAGGAAACCTGTGTCAGACCTAAAATAGCCTGCCCTTTTGAAATCTGTAAGTAGTTCGCAATCTTATCTTTGGCCAATCGCGCATAGATGGTCTGGTGCGACTTTCCAATCTTATAACCATGACGCTCCAAAGTTTGGAAGAAATGGCTAGTAACCTCTTCGCGATTGAAATTCTTTATAAATTTCTCTGGAATAGAGGCCACTTCATAAACAACAGGGATCCCATCCGCATACCGGACCCGCTCCATCCGAATGATGGTGTCTGTCTTATCGATGCCTAATTTATCCACTTCTTGGAGGCTAGGAATGGTTTTACGATAAGAAATCACTTGACTAGAAGGTTCCTTACCTTGCGATTTCATAATCTCAGTAAAACTGGTTGTGCCTCGCATTTTTTCTTGGACGCGCGTGCTAGTGATAAAGGTACCACTTCCTACCCGTCTTTCAAGTACTCCTTCTTCGACCAGAAGGGTAATGGCCTGACGAAGAGTCATCCGACTCACCTGGAATTTTTCAGCTAGATCACGTTCACTGGGAAGCCGTTCTCCAATTTTCCATATTTTTTGATCAATCTCAGATTTAATCTGATCATGAATTTGAATGTAAGCTGGAATCATAACATTGCTCTTTCTCTGTGTTACCTCTATTGTAGCGTAAAATTCCTAATTCTTCAATCAGAGATTGGTAAAGACAAGGCATTTGTGTTAGAATAGAGGAAAGTAAATTTCTATAAGAAGGGGATAAGATGACAAACCTATCAACTGATTTGCATGATGTTGAAAAGATCATCGTGCTTGACTACGGTAGCCAGTACAATCAGCTTATTTCACGTCGAATTCGTGAAATTGGTGTCTTCTCAGAGTTGAAGAGCCATAAGATTTCTGCTGATGAAGTTCGTGCAATTAATCCAGTTGGGATCGTTCTTTCAGGCGGACCAAACTCTGTATACGAGGAAGGGTCTTTTGATATCGATCCTGAAATTTTCGAACTTGGTATTCCAATCCTTGGAATCTGTTACGGGATGCAATTGTTGACCCATAAATTGGGCGGGAAGGTTGTTCCAGCAGGTGATGCTGGTAACCGCGAATATGGTCAATCTGAACTTAGCTTGACAGAAACTTCTGCTCTTTTTGCGGACACACCAGACAAACAATTGGTCTTGATGAGCCACGGAGATGCTGTTACAGAAATTCCTGCTGACTTTATCCGTACTGGTACTTCTGCTGACTGTCCATTTGCATCGATTGAAAATCCTGATAAAAAAATCTACGGAATCCAATTCCACCCTGAGGTTCGTCACTCTGTTCACGGCTATGATATCCTTCGTAACTTTGCATTGAATATCTGTGGTGCAAAAGGTGACTGGACTATGGATAACTTCATCGAGATGCAAATCAAACAAATCCGCGAAAAAGTTGGAGACAAACGTGTACTCCTCGGACTTTCTGGAGGTGTTGACTCTTCTGTAGTTGGTGTTCTTCTCCAAAAAGCCATCGGCGATCAATTGATTTGTATCTTTGTAGACCACGGTCTTCTTCGTAAAGGGGAAGCTGACCAAGTCATGGATATGCTTGGTGGTAAGTTTGGTTTGAACATTGTCAAAGCGGACGCTGCCAAACGTTTCTTGGATAAATTAGCTGGTGTGTCTGATCCAGAACAAAAACGCAAGATCATTGGGAACGAGTTTGTCTATGTCTTTGACGACGAAGCAAGCAAACTTAAAGATGTGAAATTCCTTGCTCAAGGAACTCTTTATACTGACGTGATTGAGTCTGGTACGGATACTGCTCAAACCATCAAATCTCACCACAACGTGGGTGGTCTTCCAGAAGATATGCAGTTTGAACTGATCGAGCCGCTCAACACTCTTTACAAGGATGAAGTTCGTGCTCTTGGAACTGAACTTGGTATGCCAGACCACATCGTATGGCGCCAACCATTCCCAGGTCCAGGACTTGCCATCCGTGTCATGGGAGAAATCACTGAAGAAAAACTTGAAACTGTTCGTGAATCAGACGCTATCCTCCGTGAAGAAATCGCCAAAGCTGGTCTTGACCGCGATATCTGGCAATACTTCACTGTTAACACAGGCGTTCGTTCTGTAGGTGTTATGGGTGACGGCCGTACTTACGACTATACCATTGCCATCCGTGCTATCACTTCTATCGATGGAATGACCGCTGACTTTGCGAAGATTCCATGGGAAGTTCTCCAAAAAATCTCAGTCCGTATCGTAAACGAAGTTGACCACGTTAACCGTATTGTCTACGATATCACAAGTAAACCACCTGCAACTGTTGAGTGGGAATGATTTATAAACATGATTTGAAGTGAAATGGTTGTTTTAACAGTACTTTAGGTTATTATAAAAGGTTAAAAATCAATCAAAATTGATTGGTTCCCCACCAAAATCCCCACCAGAAATTAATCTGATGGGGATTTTTAGTATATTATAGTTTCTTCTACTATAAGAGATTTATTCTTTTATGTATACACAACTTTCCTAATATTACCCAAATTAATAATCATCAACCCAAGTCTGACCATCCTTAAGTATAAATCCATTCTCTTCTGCAGTTCGAATTTTTTCTGGAGATGCACTTTGTCCCTTAGGCAAATTTCGAATATGTTTACTACGATGAATATCGCGATGTTCTTCTAAATTTGTATCAGATAATACATCATTTTCAATATCATTTGATTTATTATCTAAAATTTCAGATTCATAATTTAGTTCATCATAGTCACTATCAAATTCATCGCTCGTATTAGCAGTTGAAGATGAAGATGCTTGCAATACTTCTCCAATTGTAACTGCTGCAATAATTATTTCCTCCGGATGCTCAGCTATCCATTTCAAAACACTTTTACCAGCTTTTTTAGTCAAGTCTAATCCCATACCGATTCTGAGTTTTACTCTATCTATAAACTTAGGCGATGTTAATTGCTTAACACTACTGGATTTTTGATAACTATTCTGAATTTCATCTTTGAGTTTATTTTCACTATGAACATTAACTTTACTACTATCATCAATAACTTCTTTAGAAGTCAGAATTTCCCTAGTTTCAGTTGAAAATACTTCCCATGAATTTGTTGACTGATTACTAAATTCTCTACTATAGAGTTTCGATTTTATCTCATTTACATTAACATCTTTAATTGTTTGTGATATTTCCATGCTAGGAAGAGTGTCAAATGCTACAAACTTCAGATAGTCAGCAATCACACGATTAATATCATTCCCGTTCCAAGATGAAGTTACTGGACGTTTATTTGGATATAGTTGATATAATTCTTCAAGTTCAGCATGTTGTCTCTTTGTTAGCTGATTTAGTCCATTCTCTGTAGTAAGTATACCATCAATATCAACCATGGGAATTTCGTATCTATTATTAACAATTTTCTTCCACTGGTTAAATACATAGCTACTACCGCCACTTTTTACATCGGGTCCAGGAATTGCCTTAAAGCCATTACCAGTATTAATAATATGAAGTAAGTCCGCTTTTGATGATGGATCGGGATTTGTAATTGTCATCATAACTGCACCTTTATTCTTGAGTGCATTGTACTCAGCACAGACTAACCACTCAGAAATGATGCCCCTGAATAAACTTAAATCATTTTTTCCATTTCTCTCTCTGAGTAACGACAAACCTTTTGAGAGACTTTGAGGAGTTCTGATCAGATTATCAATAGTCTCATCAGAATAATTCTTAGTTGCATATTGTTTTATAGCAATCTTTATACAATCAATATATATATCTGGTATCGTATACTCTGAAGATAAAAGCTTAATTAATTTATCACGTTTGTTGGTAGTTAATTCCATAATTTTCCCTAGTATTCAATATATATCTTATTCGATAATGAAAAGTTTTGCTTCACACTTCTATTTAATGGGTGTATTGGCTGCCCCCACTTTGTTAATGGTGCAAAAGAATATACTCGAATATCATTTTCCTTAAAAGCTGATAGAAGTAACTTTTTACCTCGTTGTAGAGATGGGTGCCCCAGATTTCCCCAAGCACCCCAAACCTCATTAATACCATGTTCAAGTAAAAAATTAATTATCAACTTAACATTTTCTGTTGCGAGTTCCAAATTAAACTCATCTAACTCAGAGGCATTAGTTGCTCTTTCTGGATAGATATTTGCCACAATCCAGCCATCACATTCTAACTTCTGACTAGCACCAATAATTCGATTAATCGTCCTATCGCTATACTCTTCATTAGCAGCCGAAGGATTCATACAAATGGCAACCAGAGGTCTTTTTCCTAATCTACCCAATAAGAATCTATGATACTTATTATAATACTGTGGAATACATAAATTGGGCGCCTCACCAACAGGATAACTTGGTCTGACTTTTGTAACTTTTTGATTCATAAATATCACCTCATGTTATGCTACAAATGCGCTTACATATAATGCCAAAAAAGGAAGGCACAATAATCGTGATCTTTTTTATGGAGATTATGTAAAAGCAAAAATCATTTAGGAGTGACGATAGTATATATACCTAAAATAGAGATACACTATTTTAGTGAATCTTGGGTCTTTCTCGAGTAAATATAGTTGCTAAGGTATTAGCATAAAGTTCAGGCGTGAAATCTTGATTTTGAACCTTCTCCAGTAATTGTACAAAATATTCCTTCTCAGTACCCTTTGTAGTAGAAATCAGATCTAACAAAAATCTATTTAATTCACCAGCTGAGTTTTCTGTGCTGTAGGATTCATAAAATTTTTGATAAAATTTATCGTATTCCTCGTTTTTTTTGAGTAAGTTCACTTCCTCTTGCTTATCTAACAGTTGTTGATAAGAGACATTAAGATCAAGCCAATCTTTTTCAAACTGTTCAAGTAATTTGTCTGAGACTTTTTTTCTATTATAATATAGTTTTATCAAAGGGATAATATCAATCCATATCTGATCAATAAAAACTTTTACAATCTTGTCTTTAAGGATAAGTAAAGGTTTATCATCACATGTATGAACACGATATCCATCTGTCTGTAATTTATCTATCATGTCTTCAATATGAGTTTCTGATGTATTGACTATATATTGTTTCAGCCATTGTGGCATATTAGGATCTTGGATATGCCAAGATGCGCTCAAATATTTACAATCATTTCTTCTAGTTTCATCTTTTTCTAGACGACCTGGTACTCGTGTGCTAGAAATGGTATATTTTTCAACGATATCTCCTTTTTGATAATATTCATTGTGAAAGCGTTCGTATTTATTGGGTCTATGAATTTTTGTTCTATAAATTAATTCCATTACTATTCCTTTATTATTTAAAAGCTTGGTTGGAAATCATTACGCATACCATTGGATATAAAGTAATAATAACAATTTATTAAATTATTATTATCGAGGAATGCATTTTTGAATAGTATTAAATACTAAAGCAGTAAATAACCTTATTCTCATATCGTTTTCAACTGAGCTAAATATTTTTATCATTTATCTAAATTTTCTTCTTAAAACTGTTAAACGATTAATTCTGAAAGTTCCATGTACCAAAAATCAAAAGATTCATTAATATATAACAATACGTTGAATAATTTAAGAAATTCCTTCTTTGAAATTTCACTCTCCCAACGACCGTGACTAATCATGTGTCTATTGACACTATTAGATTTAAAACAGGGTGTAAATTTAAAAAAGTTCTCTAACCAATTCATTAACCCTGTATCGTAAAGACTATTGCTGATAAGAGCATCTTGAATCTTTTGATCTAAATCTTTCACTGCACTACTTCCAACTTTAATATTGCTTCTTTTATTGCTTTCGAATGTTTGAGCACTTGTCCTCTCATTAAATCTGTTGATAGCACCATCAATAGCAATTGTTGCTAGCGTATATGCTGAATAATAATTTTCACTTTGGTACGAAGCAAGTAATGATTTTATTAACGGTTGTGAATACCAGTTTGAATTTTCTATGTCAGATACTTTTTCTACATTTTCAAGATAATCTTCCAACTGTTCATACCATTCTTTTTCTAAGCTTTCTAAATTATCTGGAATTAAGTCATACAGTAAATCCTTATTCTGAAAATAAATTACCCAACCTTCGCTTGCAAAAAATAATATGTTTTCATTAATCTTTTCAAACTCTTCTTCTGAATAATAAGGCTGATGTAATTTAATAGATTCGCTTAATTTTGAAAGCATATCAAGATATGACTTTTCAAAGTTTGCGACAATATTATTGGCAGCCTCTTGCACCGCTTTGAAGCAATCAATCTGTTTTGCATGTATTTCTGCATATACTTTTGTAATATCTTCTATTTCACCGTTTTTTACTGCCTCAATATATTTTAACGTTGGAGAATTTAATATTACATGTCTAACTGCTTTAACAGTTGATAATTGTGTAGCTGCTAAGCCAGCTTCTATTCGTGCAAGATCACCTAAAGACATTATTGGAATTGATAGTCTAGCAAAATTACCAATTGTCATTTTGAGTCCATTTTCACTAATAGGGATCTGTTTATTTGACTCTTTTTTCATACAATCATCCAAATATAGTAAATAGATATTTTAGTCGCTTTACCTTATTTATATCCTTCATACTTATAATCTTATAGTTATTATATCATTAATTAATGATATTTTTGAGGTAAATATCACTAGTTTTTCATTATAAAGTAAAATAAAAGACAGAGTAAAGTTATTGAAATCCGGAGTAGACGTTTAGTTTCTAACTTTTAGATCTCAATACAATACTTGCCTTTTTATTGAACTACTTATCATGAACAAAGTGCAAATTATCAAAATAATTTTATAGTCAGTTGAATAAGAACCTATATTATCCCAAAAATAAACTATTCTTGATTCATTACTAAATTTTCAATACTTTTGGAATTTCCAACTAGTACTGCAATTTCATTATTTATATAATTTATCAGTTTTTTAAAAGTCACCTGCTTTACAATCTTTTTATAGTCATATATGTCCAATGACTCATTATTTTCATATTTGTTCCACTTATTTCGTCTTTTGAGAGATGTTGTTAAAAGATCATTATCTTTTAGCGTGAAAAGTAATTGACTATCTTTCAAATCTTCACAAATTTTAATTAGCTCCTTATTAGTTTTTCCTATATTCTTTTTAATATTTAATTTATGGCGATATTGTGTTCCTTGAATTTGGATATCAAAACTAAGATATTCATTTATCTCATAATTGTAACCGAAATAAAATTCTCCACGAATCCTACCAAAATAGCTGGTACCAACTTTATTTTTATACTTAATTTTGTTTGACATTTTTTCATAACGAATTTTATCTACCAAATCAACTAATCCAATATCTTTTAAACGTTCTCTCACAGATGTGTCTAAATAATACTTTTCTAATTCCATATCTAGTTCGGTTGCTTTTAATAGTTCAGATACAGCTGAAATATATCTTACATAATCCTTAAGAAATTCCTTAAAGAGTATATCATCAGTCTTTTTTGTTATTTCTAAGTAATATTGACTTAGTTCATCATAGTTTTTCCAGCACCATTTCTCTGGTAAGATACCTTTTTCAGGCTCTGTTAGAGATAGAAGGATATAGTACATATTACTCTCATCAGTTGTGTATTTTTCCAATTGATTTCGGTTAGGCAATGATTTGAATTTATTTTCTATAATTACTGTTATAGTTTGATTTTCGTTTGAAAGTTTAATAGTTAAGTCTTTGTGTTTACTCTCCCTTTCAACATAAATGATATGATATGTTTTATAATTTTCAATTACTCCTTCCAGTAACGAAAATGGTTCACCTTTATACTTTTCAAGTACTCTTGCAAGTAAATTGCTATGGTATAGTTCCATATTGCTCAATGATAGTTTATGATTTAATGTATTGTTAATTGTATTTATAAGAGATTCCATAATATTTTTCCTCACACTTTATTATATCAGCAAATATTAAGAAAAGATATTCTAAAACAATTCAAATAAAAATTTAACAATTAGTACTTATACTATAGCTCTTAAAACTAAAGAATACAGTTATACCAGAATAATTAGCTATAAAGAGATAAAATTCCAGTTAAACAGGTTGATTTTAAGATTTAATATGACCGATTAGTTTATTTTTTCTACCAAATAGTTTTGACATGACATTTTATTTTCATATTGTAATAAAATTTAATCATGAATAATTTAAAAAAAGAAAATATTGAGAAATGCATTTGGCATATACAACGACATTATGATAAGCTTCTAAATTCTGAAGACGATGAATTTAGAGAATACGAAATTTTTCATATACAAGCTAGCATTGAATGTTTAATTCGTGTTTTAAACAATGAAAAGCCCTATCCAAATTTAGATAGGGATGAAGTATTTTAAATATGTCCAAACTGATCTAACTGTTGAGACTTTATAATTTATTACTCAACAATCGTATAATCACCACTATTTAACAAGTTTAAAACCTTTTTAACAAATGGAACTGAAAGTAAGTCTTCAATTTTTCTACCATAAGTTTTAAAATTCTCATCGATTTCAACTATACTAAGGCCTAAGTTGTTTGCTTCTGCTTCACTGGTTGGTTTATGAAAGCTAAATCCACCGATCTCATAATATAAGAAATAAAGATTATTTTCAATCTGATAATCAAAAAAGTGAATTTTTGTACATCGTTCGTAGTCAAAGTAATTACTTTTCCAAATGATATCATCTTCTTTTTCAACTAAGATTTTTTGATAATCTTCTTCATAACTGTAAACACGTTTCGTATTTTTCACAAATTGTTTATGAATAACAGTTGGAGCAAATGGCTTTAATAATTCCTCTTTCATCCCGTAGTACTCAAGCTTCTTTGCTATCGCATTGTCAATGTTATCTTGTAAATGCGGATGGTACGGTGATTTTCTATATTCTCTAACTTTATCACGATAATTTTTTGCTCGTTTATTAACGGAATAAATACATTCAGCAATCATTTCAGTAGTTAGTTGCTTCTTTTTCAACAAATCAGAATATAATTTGGGAGTTTTCATATTTTTTAAGCTTTCTAAAATTTAAGTAAACATTAACTAGATTCACATTTGTTCAGTTATATTCGTATTAAAAAATACTTCCTTAATTTATAACGTTATTATACCATATTTATTTTTATTTTATGCTACTAAATATTAATTAAATCTGCTGTTCTTTCTGTAAATATAAAAATAAAGCCTCACAAGAAAGCTTCCATTATGAAGTTTCTTGCGGGGCTTCTTTTTTTACAAAGTTTCCTCTCTATATTATAAATCTAATCACAAAGATCCATAAGAAGTATAGACTAACGTTTAATATTACTTCTTTTAATAATTATCAAGAGAAAAATTAAAACAACAGAAAGCATTACAATAATGAAGAAAGGAAATTCTATTTTATTTCCATTCGTTTTTATGTTATTAATAGTTTCTTTTCCAGCTGCTTTATTTTCACTTTCTTTGCTACTTTTCGGTTTTATTGAATCATTTTTTTCACTATCACTATCTTTCTTAATGTCTTTATCATTATCGTTTTTACTACTTTGACTAGAACCTAGCATTCCAGTCTGAGATCCTATTGCTTCTTGATAGTATTGATTCATTTCATCTTGGCTAAAATTTCCTTTAAGGAAACTACCGTCTTTTCTTTGAAAATCAACTAATCCATAATATGCTGATAAAAATTTTTCATCCCCCTCCATAACAACAAAGCAAGGTATTTCTTCCTTTGAGGGATTTTTGGTGACCCTTTTTACCATATAAGTAGCTTTTTGTTTTGTCGTGGCTCTAGGACTTAAATTTTCAATATATGTTCTTATTCTATACTCACCCACTGGAACACTTGTTTCTTGCATCCAATTATTTTCAGGATTAATATTTAATGTTTTAACAACTTCTTCGGTATCTGCTTTTACTACAAGAACGACTACTTCTAACTTATAACCTTCTTGGGCAATCCCTTGTACAACAAGAGGTCCTGTTTCTTCTGCGTACACATTAGATATCTGAAATGAAAAAAATAATCCTAAAATCGTTATTACTATCTTCAATAATTTTTTCATAATATTAATCCTTATTTATTCCGAATTCTTCATATTTTGAATCAAGATATCGATTTCTTTTATCTCGGTTATTAACTCTGAAAACGGATCATCTATAGTATTTTTTTTACTTTCATAATAAGCATTCCCTAATGTCAAAATTAATTTTTCACGTTTTTTATTCTCTTTATACAGTTGAGTATTTGTTTGAATTGATTGAGTTAATTCCTTTGTTTTCTTTCCAGCTTTAGAACTAACTTCAAAAAATTTTTCTGAGATATCAGATAAAAAGGATTTTTGAAGATTATTACTGTTAATTTTTGAGCCACAGGAAACACAGTATTCACTTGTTTTGAAGTTTTTGGTACCACATTTAGCACAAAAGTTATATTCTTCCCTGACCTCACTAATGTGTGGTGGAACATATTCTTCCCTGACCTCACTATTGTGTGGTGGAACATATTCTTCACCGTGACTATTATTGTTTGGTGATACATAATCTCCATCAGGGGTAATATTTTCTGAAGTTTCTATTTTTACTTCAACTTCTTCATTCATCTTTTCATCAGGTTCTTCGATACTATTAACGATATCTTCTGAAATAGGAGTCGTTTCAGCATTTATATTTTCAACTTCAAACTCATTATTTTTCTTTGCAGTAAAAAATTCTACTGGACTTGGTTTGCGTTTAAATTTTTCTTCAAATTGAGATAGCCATTCTTCTTTATTCATAATCTCACACCCCTGTATATCTTACATGATAATTATTTTGTAAAATACTAATACGTTTATCTTTAGACGGATATCCTAACTCGCAATATCCTTTAGCCAAAGATCCATCTTCCTCAGATACAGTATCGATATAATAACAATGAATTTCCCCAAATCCAATCGCAGCCATATACTGGTCTGAAAGATATGCGTCACGTTTTACAATTGATTTTACAAACATGTAAAAGAAACTAATTAATGCAACTATTAATATTATCGAACCATAAAACAGGATAGCTCCTTCTTTTGTTTCAGAACTACCTGACCAAAATGAGTTTCTGCTGTCTCCATAATTTTTTTTAAAGCCTCCAAATAGTGTTGTTATTAATAAGATTAGTAAGACAATAATTAAAATGATATTTGAACCAACTACCACAGGTAAAAGATTTGGAGCCATATTATGGATTCGATGGAGCTCAAACATAATTTTTGGTTCTAAAAAATATGGATTTTCCAGTAAGCTATCAGTAACGATAATTTTGTTCATACCTATTGCGTAGGCAGCAGGAACATCATTATGAATCATGCGGATTTCAATATTATCTGGTAAGTTTAAACCTTTTTGACGCGCCTTTTGAATAATCTCATTGACAGGTTGTTGAACTTTTTCTTGATAATCACTTCTATCTATCCTCTTCGCTCCAACAATCCAACAAACTAAGGATTGACCGGCATTTGATAATAAAAATTCTGTAAATAATAAAGCTATTAGTCCAACAATTCCCTCACCATAGTATGTTTCCAAAAATATTGCAATCGTGAAATATATTATAATCCCCCATCTTTGTGTATCAAAACAATATTTTAAATAGTTAAGAACATTGAATCTTTTTATGATAGAGTGAATTATATTTTGATCTTTCTGTTCTAAATATTTCCCACAACCACTATATTGCTTAGTATTTCCCAAATTCTTTGCACCACATGAGTTACAAAATTTAAAATTTTGATCATTTTGTATTTCCGCAACATTTTGTGAAACGTATTCGTTCAATTCTACTTGTGGCTGAACCTGAGGCCTAGCATTGCTTTCACTGTCCTTAACTTTAGAAATGGCCGATAAATCTGATACTATTATTTCTCCTGATTGAATACCAGCTTGAATCTCTTCTTCTGTTGGTACACGGTCGTTAATCTCTTTAAATATTTCAATCCATTGCTCTTTATCCATCATATACTCCTATGTTCATTATTAAAGTAAAAGGCTGAGGGAGATCACCTTAAAAGGTTCTATTTCCTCCAGCCTATAAATCTATTTATAGATTACTCTTAATTTTACTCACCTTTTTTACGCAATTTTATTCCAGATAGTCCCATAAGCATCGCTCCTAGGCCAAGTAATACTAATCCACTTTGAGAACCAGTATTTGGTAACGAACGTTGAGGGTTATATCCGGTTACTGAACCTCGATAGTTATTGTGATCAGATTGAGAAGCAACCTTATTTTTAAGATCAAAAATTTTATGATCTTCATTTTTGATTCCAATTGATTTAGTTTCACTTGATAACTTAGCATATTGCGTCAGTTGTTTGTGAGCGTTTTGGTAAGCAAGCTCTACAGCTTCATATTGTGCAGTTGCATCCAATTGATCTTGTAGAAGTGTTTTAAGTTTAGCTTCCTCTCTTGCTACATTATCAAGTGCTAAACGATGCTCTTCAACTGCATTGTCATATGCATCTTTTGCTTTCTTCAAATATGCATCAGCATTTTCAAGACAATCCAAAAGTGTTTCTAAAGTGACTAACTTAGTCTTTAATTTAGAAATTTCATCCTTAATTTGATTTTCTTTAGGTTTTAACTCTTCAACTTTATTCTGACGGTTTCTGAGTTCTGCTTCGTCCCTGGCTTTTTCAGCTTTCAGATCTGAAAGAACTTTAAGTTCTTTATCCAATTCTGCACGCGCATCTGCTAAAACTTTTTGTTTTGTTTGAATATCTGCATTTAGATTTTCAACTGCTGATTGTGCTTTTGCATAACGAGTCTTGGCAGCAACCAATTGTTGAGAAGCCTCATCTAAATTCTTTTGTGCAAGAGGTGTCTTATCTGAGATTGAGTTTAATCTAGCAATCGTTTGACGTGTAGCATTTAAGGCTGCCAAATGTTTTTCATGAATTTTAGTTACTTCATCTAAATTGTTTCTTGCAGTCTTATCTGTTGCTTTTGCTTTCTCAAGCTCCTCTTTTGCAGTTTCTAATGCTTTTTGCTTAACTTGAAGGTCTGCATTTAAATTATCAAGAGCTGTTTGAGCTTTGATATATCTTGTTTCAGCTTCTTCTTTTAGTTGTTTTGCATTGTCGTATTTCTTCTGTGCATCTGGAGTTTGATCAGGAACTGACATTAATTCTGCTACTAGTTTTTGAGTTTGTTTCAGATTTTGATTTGCATTTTGATTTTCTACTTTTGCTTTTTCAAGATCAGATTTAGCTTTTACTTCTGCTGTTGTGGCCTGGTCTAAATTATCTTTTGCATTTGCTAAAGCTTGACGCTTGCTTTGAATATCAGCATTTAATTGATCGAGTACTTCTTGAGCCTTATTAAATTGGATTTGTGCTTCATTATAATTTTGTGTAGCGATTTCCAATTTAGTAGTAGCTGCAGGTGTTTGGTCAGGAGTAGCTTTCCAAGCATCTAATTTTGCTGTCAATTCTTTGAGAGCTTTTGTACTTGAATCATTTTCTGATTTAGCTTTTTCCAAACGATTCTGTGCAGAATTATTTGCTGTATTTGCTGCAGTCTGTTTAGCTTTAGCAGCTGTTAATTCATCTTCCATTTTTGAAGTATCAAATGGAGTAGCTAAAGGTTTAGCAATTCCTTTATCATAGTAGTCATCAACGCTTACTGAATGATATTCTCCAGTTTGTTCATCTTTAACATATTCAAGATGAGCATCCTGACCTCTAAATTCAATAAAGTGCATACGGCCAACACCACTAGCGGTAAAGCTGTTTGCAGCGCCTACAGCACGAGTTTTTGTAGGAGCTTTTTCCCCAATCATGAGCTTCATGTGACCAAAGTAAGCATGAACATCATTTGTGATGAAGCTAATAACAGAATCATATACTTCACGATATAATTGGGACATTGTGGCTTTGCGGGTTTCTTTTGCTTTTGAATAATAAGCACCAAATCCAAGCAAAGTATTATTAAAGTTCAGGTTTTCGCCAGCCCATGCAATTGAATCTAATCCATCCTGCTTCAAGGCTGTCACACTATGACTAGTGCTATATGGTTTATTTTCATCAGCATAAGCTTTTGCAATGTTTTTGACACCCTGAACTGATTCTTCAGTGACGATATAATGATGGCTACCCCAAACTTGGTCTTGTAGATTGTTTGAAATTAGTGCATAGTATTGGCTTAAAGCTTCAATTTGTTTATTGGTTAGGTTATCCAAATCAACTTCTGAATCGTCAATAGGTAAAACAATATCCTTGTTAGACCAACCCTTGATAACAACATTTTGGTGTTCAGGAGAATATTCCGTTTCTGCAGTACCAAAATCATATTTACTACCTGCGAACCATTTTTGAATAACGTCGTTTAAGGCATTTTTATTTGCGTCTGAGTCATCAGCAAGATAAGCCTTGTAGGCATCAATGACATCCTGAGGCAATTGAGGAATAGTGAGATTTTTAATTGCTGATATTTGTTTATTGAGCGTTTCAACCGCTTGATCAGCCTTCTCTTTATTCTCTTTTGCTTCCTGAGCTGCTGATGTTGCACTCGCTAGCTCATTTGAAGTTTCATTTACTTTAGCCTCTTCTTGGTTTTTCTTAGTAGTTAAAGCTGAAATTTCCGAAGCTTTCTTAGCATCATTTTCTTTAGCTGTTTTGAGATCTTCTTCCGCACTAATCTTACTATTTTGTTTATTTGCTAAATCATTTGCTTTGCTATCACGATTTGCGATTGTTTGGGCAAGTTGTGATTCAGAAGCATCAAGATTACTTTGTGCTGAAACCTTATTTTCTTGAGCTTTCTTTAGATTCTCTTGTGCTTGTTTTTGTTTTTCTTCAGCAGATGACAAGTTTGCTGCCGTTTCTTGACTTTTCTTTATTTGATCCGCTTCAACAGACTTTGCATTTTTTAGTGCAGTAGCTTTTTTATCATCCGTTTCTTTAGCACGATCAAGTTTTTGTTTCGCTGTATTTTCAGTTGCTGCTTTAGCATCTAAATTTTCCTTAGCAGTATCACGTTCTGCTACAATTTCCTCAACGCCAGTACCGTCTAAAACCTTCTGAGCAGTTTCTTTCTCTTTTTGAGCCTTCACTAATGCATTTGCTGCTTCTTCTGCAACCTTTTTAGCATCTGCTAATTGTTTAGCAGAAACTTGACTAGCACCAAGTTGCGTTTTTTCATCAGCAGAAGCTTTACTGAGTTCTTCGGCTTTATTTTTGTCTTCGTTAATGGCATTTTCCAAAGCCTTTTTCGCTGCTGATTCTGCTGATTCTTTTTCAGCAACATCACTTTTTGCTTTGTCTCTTTCAGCAATGATTTCCGATGCTCCAGTGCCATCAAGATTTTTTTGTGCAGTTGCTACTGCTTCCTCAGCTGTCGAAACTTTCTTTTCTTGCTCTGAAATTTTATCTTGATCTTTTTTAATAACCGCTGATTGCTGGTTACGTTCTTTCTCAGCTTCTAGAACTTTTTCAGATGCATCTTTTTGTGATGTTTCCTTTTTCTCAATGTCAGCTTTTACTTCTGATATTTCATTCTTGGTTTTTTCAATTTTTTCAGGCGTAGCTGATTCTTTATTTGCTTCAGCATTCTTTAAGTCAACATTTGCCTCGGAAACTTTTGATGCAGCGGTTGCTTCCGAAGCCTTAGCGTTTACTAATGCACTATCTTGATTTGAAACCGATTGATCCGCTTCTTCCTTGATCGCTCTTGCTTCTTCTACAACTTCAGAAGTTGGCGTTTTCGTTACGGTTGCAATTCCATTATGGACAAATACCCCGTCTACTTGTTTTATATTTGTAGACGAAGGAGACGTCGATTCAACACTTAATGTTGACTCATTTGGCTGAGTTGCAGTTACTTCATCCGCTTGTACAATAGAAATTCCCGCAAAAGCTGTAGCTATTGAAACAGCGGAGACAGTTGCTTTGATCGTTTTCTTTTTCATAATTCCCACCTTTATGATAGAGTATTGAGCAAATTATCACTATATAATATAATTATAAACACCCGAATTATACTATATTTTAGCAACTTTGTAAAGTTGTAACCAACCTTTTGAGAACTAGAACCTAACCTTATAAGGCTGTAAAATAGTCTTAAGAGGTGAGCAATGTCAGATTTACAAAAGTATATAAGCAAACGAATACGGATTCTGCGGATTCAGTCAGGGATGACTCAGGAACAATTAGAAGAAAAAGCAGATCTTGGTACCAATTATGCCTATAAGCTGGAAAATTTAGAGCCCAATATAAAAATTAGTACGCTTGAGAAAATTATAGAAGCTTTAAATGTTGATCTACAAACTTTTTTTGATTTAACACTTAAAGAAGAAAGTACTGACTTAGCACAGCTTATCGACACTATCAAATCTTTACCAGAGTACAAACAAAATAAAGTCATTTCAGCTATTAACACAATTATTAACGAGACAAAATAAAAAGAGTGGAAAAGGATAAGTATAATAACGATTCCTTTTACACTCTTTTTGTGCATAAAAATATTGCTATTAGCTATTGGAGCCTACGATTCTTGGGTAACCAAATGTCATATCGAGGTTATCTTCCTCGTAATTCTTGATCAATTCCCAGAAATCTACAACTGATAACTCTGCAACTGATTCATGCCAATTGAATCTAAAAAACAAATCTAAGAGAAATTTAATTACTTGATGAACTTTGGCTGTCTGTTCTACAGTATCAAATGTAATCAAAATTTTCTCACACAATGGATCAATCAATTCAATTTCAATGCTATCATTTACAAAATTGAAAGACACTTCTTGATCCTGCTCATTCAAGATTGAGATATACTGATCCTCTTCAAATGTTGAATAAATCATTCTAATATTGACTTCTTCATTGTGATTAATTAACTCTGTAAGATATTGTTGAGTTAAAGAAATCACATGGTTTTTATACGTTTTCATTTTGTTTTCCTCCAAATATTTTTTTAAAATAAGATTTTTCATTCGTGAATTTTCACGGTGGCCTTACTCTCTTTAATATTATTATTAAACGATTGTTCTTGAGCATCTGCTACCTCCTTTATCGAAAAACAAAAAAAGACAGTTCACCACTGCCTTTCTTTGTTTTTTATCTATACTATTATTATGCCATTTTTCTATAAAAATAAAGATAGATTTTTCAAAAAAGGTACTGACTCCAAAAGTTTAATTTTTACCACCTAGTTTGTGAGGGACGGGATCATTCCTTTCAATCAACTTATATTTCGTTGAATTGATTTCAATTAATTGTTATACAAGAATTTTAAAAAATTTTGGCTTCGCTAAAATCATTTTTGTCAATATTATTAACTAAATCTATACTAAACTGAAATATAATTTCAGAAATAAGTGATAGAATGTCAGCATTGACATCAGGAATTAAAAATGTAGAGTCAACATGTTGACCGTGTAAAAGTTTATTCCTTCTATATTGAGCATAAACAGCAATCAGTTGTAGATAATTAATTTTGCAAGACTCATTCTTTTTTTTATACCTTTTATTAAAATTATCTAAAACAGAATTATAATTATCAGTAACTAGATAATAACTTTCCAGTACTCTCTTAATTAACTCTAGAACATTTATGTTAGTATATTTAAAATCTTGATCACAAATTCTACCATTCAACTGATGCTTTTCGACATTTTCACTTATAAGCCATACAATAATTAGTTTGTATAATTCATCAGTGTTATTTACAAAAAAAGCTTCTGATAAAGAAATTGAATTTGTTAAACTTGACTCAATATTTTTCAATCGCAGCAAAGATACTATGGCAACTTTGTCGACCGTATTGTCATCCCCTTTTTGTCTTAGTTTATTGTGAAAGGTGTAGTAAAAAGTATACATGGTATTAAAAGAACGATACGCATTGTAAAAATCTTTATTTTCAGTATATAATACTTGCGAATGAAGAACTCTATAAATTACATCAGAAACTTCCTTATTACTAATCATCTTAAACAAATATTCAATATTTTCATCAATCACAAAACTATCTGGAAGTGGTGTCCCAAATTCTTGAACAAACGGAATAGCAATTTCACCTTTGATATCATCACTAATTACTATTGATTTAATTTCTATTGGCTGTTTATAAAAATTATAGACATAAAATAGTGATGATACAATACATCTTTTAAAGTTGCTTTTTTTTGTTTTCCAACAATTATTTAAATCAATTGATTTGGTCCGTTTACACTCGATTGAAATTTTATTTCTTTCGAATTTCACATCATCAGCATATATTTGCTCTTTTGTCTCACCATTTTCTTTATAAACTCGCTTGTAATATTCAAATTTAATATTTTTATTAAGTTCTTTATCATTAACATTTTTTACATTGTATTCAATAACTATGCTTAATTTCATAATATTTCTTCTTTCATAAAATAAGTGATTTGGTTAATCGATTTTTATTTAAACTTCATCTTCACTTCCTGCATCCAACTTGGAAGGACTTTGTTTAGCTCCATATTAAGTTTGAGTTTACTTCCAGAAAATCCACTGGTTGCCTTAGTCGCATCAAGTGTTTTTACGATATCTTCCCTGAAAGGAATTTCATCTGGTTTTTTCAAGTCATAAGCTTTCAGCGATTTAGTAAGTAATAGACTATCTAATCCCCACTCTGTCGCAAATTCTTCGACAAGTTTCAGTTGTCTATTTTCCTGCCATGCATTAAAGGCTGTGTAAACATCCGTATCTGCGGATAAATGTTCTGATTTTAATTCTTCATCAAGAAAGGTTTTAAGAGACTTGGCTAATTCATTCTCCCCTAATTTACTGAGCTCTTGAATCTCTTCAAATATCAAATTCCAGTTATTATCATTGATAACCAATACACCATTCTTATTCGATGTTTTTTTATCAATCAATGTAAAGATGCTCTGCGCATCAATAACTTGCGTTCCTTGAAGTTTTGAGCGCCCTACAATATTGTCAATGTCCGGACCTGTTGAACCACTTTGTCCTTTTTCTTTAGGAAATAAATTTTTATAAGCTCCTAGATACACTAATAATGTATGTTCAGTCATCCCGAATGCTTTATCATCCCAAGAATACTCATAATATTGTTTTATTTTCCCTAAATGGATTGCCGCTTCTTTGAATGCTTTTTTGAAGAGATTTTTTCTTTCAGCATCATTTTGAATAGTTCCCCAATTTTCAGGATCTTCTAACTCTTTTTTTAGACAGGCGAACTTATCAGCTAATTCTATTACCGCATCAGAATACTTTTTGACTAGCACTCTACTATTTTTTCCACCACTTCCATATAAACGAAGGGCTTCATTCACTCGAGATTCTGTTATTCTCGGATATTTGAAATTGATAATCGTGCCGAACTCTTTAGAGAAACCAAATATACGGTTAGTACGAGAATAGGCTTGAATCAAGTTTTGAAGTTCTAATCTTCTATCTACGTAAAGTGTATTTAGACGTTTCGCGTCGTATCCAGTTAGTAATTGGTCTGCAACGATTAAGATATCGATGTTCTTAGGATTTCGACCTCTACCTCCACGCTTAGCACGAGCAGTGATATCTTCAAAATAAGCTTTTTCACCACGAATTTTATCGCCAACTAGGAACTTAATGCCAGTGATTTTAGCATAATCTTCAAACATTTCCTCTATAACCCCATTAACGACATTATCAGTATCATTTTCATTACCAAAACTAAACGTCATAACGACATTAGGTTTAGAATCACCTTCCTGGAATCTTTCTGCTATTTGCTTTTTAAATTCGTGATAATAATTGATAACACGGTCTTTATATGCAACCGTTAGAATCGAATTAAATTCTCCCTGTTGAGATTGCGAATCCCATCCCGAAAGGATTTCTTCTACAACTCTTGGTATATGATACTTATCCTGATAAAATAATAGTCCCTCTGTAACAGCGCTCTTTTCTACTTCCAATTCCGTCCATTGTCGTACTTGCCGTTCAACATCTCTTTGTAGCTCATTAGGATTTCTTTCGACTAAAATATCAATCAGTTGTTCGCGGAGGTCCTCATAACTTTTAAACTCACCCGTATTGATATAGTCGACATGAAAGCCTAAGACATTCCCATCTGCTATCGCTTCATCAATTGTATATTGGTGCAATAGTGGGCCAAACAGTTTTTCAGTTGTATTAATGACCTCACTACGTTCATTAATCTTGCCCTTAACCTTATTTTCATCAAACAAAGGGGTTCCGGTAAAACCAAAGAACAAACTATTTTTAAAGAAATAATCTTTAATCTGTCCCATCATGTCGCCCATTGTTGTCCGATGAGCTTCATCGATAATAAATACAATTTTCTTATCAGATAAACTATAATCTTGAGCATCAAGAAGATCTCTTACTAAGTTACTCAATTTAAAAGTGGTAGTAACTACAATTCCACTCTTTGCAGCCATAATTTGTTTTCTCAACTGA
The DNA here is from genome assembly GCF_047463895.1 of Streptococcus sp. OMI750. Taxonomy (NCBI): domain Bacteria; kingdom Bacillati; phylum Bacillota; class Bacilli; order Lactobacillales; family Streptococcaceae; genus Streptococcus; species Streptococcus sp. OMI750. The sequence continues at coordinate 580,497 of NZ_JASHCZ010000001.1, read as the reverse complement.
TAAGTGCTACTAGTATCATCAACCTCTACAGATTCATAAACAGAATAAGCTTTAAAGGCTTTTGACGTTTGCTCATCTAAGTCTCGTCTATCAAGTAAGAATACTACTTTATCAAAGTCTGTTCTAGTAGCTAAAAACTGAGCAGTTTTAAAGCTGGTAATTGTTTTTCCTGAACCTGTAGTATGCCATACAAACCCACCATGTGGTGTTTTGCCCGGATTGTCCCAACCAAAGACTGCTTTCTCAATAGCTTGTAATGCATAAACCTGATACGGACGCATTAACATATGGCGTCTGTTCTCTTTGTTATCAGGATCTTCATCAATAATCAAATAGTCTCCCACCATTTGGTGAGCCATCGGTACCATAAGAAAATGCTTAATTACTTCCCTATAATCCGTTAGGACACGTTGACCCAAGTTTTCACCGTTTTCTTTATCTTTTTGTGTCACCGACCAATGAAAGACGAATGCATCATTAAAATCATTAATGGATTTTGGAGTTGCGAAATAACGAGTTTCAATTTCTGTCGTTACTACCATCATTTGAGAAAAAGCCATGAAGTTATTGGTATACTCTCCTTTTTTATAGTAGCGTATGAATTGGCCGAAAGCCTCGTCTAAATCCTTATCGCTTCGCTTTTGCTCAATATTAATCAAAGGAAGGCCATTTATCAACAGGACAATATCAAAACGGCTTCCGTTAGGTGTTGATACTTCACGAGCAACTTGATAACTTGAGTCCCCACCACTTACTTGAGCTTTTTTCAAAATAGTTAGAGTAATTTGTTTTCTAGTAATATTGGGATGTGCATCACGATAAATACCAGCAATCTTCCCAGTTGATCCTTCAATAGATAAGATCTTAGCAGCTTCATAGCTGTTGGAGATTTGATTGACTTTGGACATAACTTGCTCAAACTCACTATCCGTTAATGCAACTCCTTCTAGGACATCAGCATTAATACGATTGAGTTCACTTCTCCAGTTATCAATCAAATCTTGAACAGTCACTTTATGAATATTACCATTCAGTTTATCTGGAGCTTGCCATCTGAACTTGGTTAATTCTTTGACAAATTCATCCTGAAAATGTCTCTCAGAGGCGTCTTTGTTGATACGACCCATAGGGTTTCCTTTCTAGAATGACTTCCTATATCCTTAGACAAAGAGTTCATTTAAGTATGCTTTTTTCAAATCTTTTAGTTTATTGAGTTTTTGTTGTTGGAGGGAAATTTGTTTCTCAACTTTCATCAAGAATGCTCCAATCATTCTCTGTTCTGAAATTTCAGGGGCAGTCAAAGGTAAATTCATCATAATTTCAGCATTTAACTTTGCACGTCCTCCACCAACTAGATAAGGTTCCATCTGTATTTGTTTAATAGCGAATAATAAAAATTTATTATCTATCAAATTATTTTTCCCTTGTATAACGTGAGCGTGATTATTCACCCAAACTTTCCCATTTACGTATTGAACAGGATAATCATTCAAGTCATTTGCTCCATCTTCAGCCAGTAAAACAAATTCTCCATCGTGTGTAAAACCCTCAACATAATCTTGAATTCCATTGGCCCCGTAGTAAGGAATATTACCTGCTATACGATCTTTAGAGGCAACTGGAATACGTAGATTATCAAATTTCTCTACAACTTCTCCCAACTTCTTCTCTTCCCATTCCCCTTCAAAACCAGGGAAACGCCGTTTTGGTACTCGTTCTCCTTCTGCTGGGAAGAGTTCAGCAAGATAAGCTTTTTTAAGATTTTTCAGTTTGTCAAGTTTATGCTGATAGAGGGTGATAAGAAAATCGATAGAATAAAAGAACTTTCCAATACAATCCTGTTCAAATTCGGAAGGAATTTTGAAATCCATTTTCGAGAACATTGCACCAGTTATCTGATTAATGGTAGCGCCCATATTTTTCTCTATCTCTTTTTCAAATTTAGGCGTATCTAATAATGCGTTTACAAATGAAGAATGATCAGAATGCATACCTGACATAAACGCTCCAATAACTGTATTTGGCATTTCTTCTTTAACCATAGCATGTTTACCAATTAAAGAACGAGATCCATTTCTTACAACAACAATAATATCACCTAATCTAACGTTTTCAGATGTTACTTTATCTGGTACAACATAAACATTATCGGCATTTATTATTTCTCCATTTTGAATATTTGATGATCGTAAAACTAAAGTTCCAGTCTTATGTACGTCATTAGGAGAGTAGGTTAAACCGTTATACAATTCTATAAAATCAGTTAATCTTTTCTCTTCCCACTCACCCTCTAATTCAACCCCTTTAAATCGTCTCTTCGGCACATGTTTATTATTTGTCATTATAACACCACCAATTCACTCATCATTGCTTCTAGTTCTTTCTCTAGTATAGCAATCTCACCATCTAGACTATCCAAAGTTTCAGAATAACGTTTATTGAGTTCTTCTAGGACTGCAATCTCAGCTTTGAGAGGTGATTTAACTAGTTCCTCAACTTTTTCAATCACAGAACCAAACCATTTTTTGTAAAGGAGTTGATCTACTTCTTCATCTGTCAATTGTAGGATTCGTTCTGCAATTAGTCCTTTCAATTCAAGTTCTTTAGATTTAATTTCTTTATTAACTGCTGACTTTTCTTTAGTTAAGTCATCTACTTTCTTGAGAAGTTCATACTCAAGAGATCCTTTTGCAGCTTCCTTCAAGCTGGCTTTTACTAGTTTGTTCTCAAAGCTGTCTTGCGCTTCACCTTCTTCGTTCTTTTTAAGAGAATCAAAGAGAGCATTGTATTTATCGCTATCTTCTATTTTTGCATCTTCGACTAACTCACTCAACTCGCCATCAATTTCAGAAATACGTGACTTAAGTGTATCAATGGTAGCCAACTCTTCACTATAAAGTTCACTAGCAATTAGTTCATTAGGAATAATAACCCCATTCCAGCCATCCTGAACTTTTTCCTTGTTCTTACCTTTCGTTACCATATTGGGTTCACGAGTACGACCAGCTTCATAGAAACCTAATTGATCGATAAACTCTATATCATGACCTAGGTATTTAGTCCAAATCTCTGCAATAATTTGATATCCATCATAGATATCCAACCGTGGAAATTCTGATAATCGAGTTTTTATCGCACTCAACATCGCCTCTTTTAATTGACGAGGTGTCAAATCAAGATTTAATTGGTGCAATTTCACCCAGTATTCGTCTAAATACTCTTGGATAGAAGTTACTACTCGGACTGTTTCTTCTTTTACTGTTTTACTGTTTAGAACAGCTTCTGAAAACTCCTCAATTGGCTGAATTAATTCAAAATAGCCTAGGCGTTTTTCAGAAATTTCTTTCTCAAGTATTTCTGGTACTGCTTGATGAAGTGCAGACAAACTCTTGATGTTAGCTTCAGGAATACCACCGTATAAATGTGCATCTACATCATGAGGGACTTCTTCATCAATCGTAGTTACGTATCGAGGGATATTCATGTTGAACTCATTTTGAATCAACTCTTGACGGCTAGCCAAATGGCTATATCCTTTTTCTTCGATACGATTTTGATAAACATCTACGATTTTAGCGATGTCTTTTTCTTGGAGAGCATTTTGTTTCCCGACTTTGATAAAGTTACGAGAAGCATCAATGAAAAGAACAGGTTCATTTAATTCACGGTTCTTCTTTAGGATAATGATACAAACTGGGATGCCTGTATTCGTAAAGAGATTACTTGGCAAACCAATAACTGCATCAATTTGGTTTTTCTCTAATAAACGTTTCCGGATTTCACCTTCTGCAGAACCACGGAAAAGCACTCCGTGTGGTAAAACAATGGCCATAGTTCCTGTAGTAGACAAGTGATATAGCCCATGAAGGAGGAAGGCAAAATCTCCTTTTGAATCTGGAGGAAGGACACCTGCGATTTCAAAACGTGGGTCACTTGGTTTCAGTCCAGCACGATTCCAATTCTTTATAGAGTATGGAGGGTTCATAACGACTGCATCAAACTGTACCCCTTCGTTTGGACGTTCCGGATCTTCTGGCCAATCTTGCCCCAGCGTATCCCCATTTTTGATGCTCATTTTCTCTGGACGAACTCCATGAAGTAAGAGATTCATACGAGTCAAGTTGTAAGTCGCTGTATTCTTTTCTTGTCCGTAGTAATTGAGACTTTTCTGTTTTTCTTCTGATAAGTGTTTTTTAACCGTTAATAAAAGAGAACCTGAACCTACTGTCGGGTCATAAATAGAAGTAATATTCTCGTTTATAGCAACGATTTGAGCCATGACTTCACTTACTTGGTGTGGCGTGTAGAATTCCCCAGCCTTCTTACCAGATTCCATGGCAAACTGGCCAATGAGATATTCATAAGCATCACCCAGTACATCACCATTTTGTAGGGCTACCATATCCAAATCTTCAAACAATCGGATTAATGCTTGAATATTTTTATTACGCTCATTTAAATTACTTCCTAGAGCTGTATCAGTTAAATCAAGCGTTGAACTTGAAAAAAGACCTTTGAAATCATCTGAATCATTAGTAACAGCAATGCTACGTTCGAATTGGTTAAGGCTATCAGTTACTTTCTGGACTTCAAAATTCCCGGCATTCATGTCTTGGACCCATGTTTGATAAAGATGTTCAGGACGAACAAAATATCCCAAGATGTCCTGAATCATTTTTTCAAGTTCAGTCCCATATTCTTGATGAGCATTTTTATATTCTTCAAACCAATCATCTTCTTTTGAAATACCAGCGGTTGTCGCAAATGTTTTCAGAGTCTGGTCACTCAAAAATTTATAAAACATAAGGCCCAACATGTAGTCTTTATACCGACTAGCATCCATGGACCCACGTAATTCATTTGCACCATTCCATAAACGTGCTTTAATTTCTTCTGATGTAATCATTTAACTCCCCTTTTTACGTCATTCAAATAATTATAAACTGTTAAAATAACTATTAGCTGAAACCGCAATCATTGGCTTTATAATAGGCCAAATTTAAAATATATTATCTTTAAAATTATATCATAAAATAAGGAATTATGTCTGATATGGTCGTTATGTTTTATTGTATAAACTTAACTTTGATGTACAAAAAAAGTAAACAATAGTCCACTTTTTAATAATTAACTTTAAAATCGATAAGATAATTTGCGATAGAATGATTCTACTACTACACACTTATCTTATCTACATTCTCATGGGATAATTTTTATTCTGCTGAAGTAATTATTAATCTCAAATTACTATAGTTAGTAAATCACAACTTCTTTACTTCTTTAAAATTAGTAAAACTTATTGATAATTTCATTAAAATTATGTTGAGCTTTTTTGTGACAATGTTTTAGCAACTCGACACGATGTTCATTTTCTACAGATAAAAGCATAGAAATCAATCTCTCATATCCAATATCAGTTTTAAGTGTAATTAAAGATGTGATTACATTAGAAAATTCTGCAGGAGTAAGATCTCTTAAATATAGCGCGACGTATTTTCCTCCAGTTGAAAACAATGAAACATAGACAATACTATTTTCTTTTTGTCTAAACGTCATTCCCCCTTCAGATTCCTTAATTTCAAAATCATACACCGTTTTTTTCGGGATACAAATAAATGAGTTTTCAAACTTCCTCCGATAATGAAAAAAAGTCTTACAAAGAATAATAAAATATAATTCGAACATACTAGTTACCTCCAAAATTTTTTTAAATTTATGTTCATCAAATAGTATGCCATTTTTTTCAAATCATAAAAATAAAAGATTATAAAAAACGAAAGAGGTATTCTTTTACTTTTAGAATTTTTTGTACTTATACCTCTCTCTCATTCTCCATTTTTTGTAATTTTGATTTTTCAGTGTGTTTAGCGTTGACAGAAACGTATGTGAAAGTCACGCTAAACACACAGTCCCAAATAAAACCGTATAACACAAAAGAGAAAGAAAATTTGTTTTTTATAATGATCAATTTATGGCATACTATAGATATCTAAAGATTGATTAAGTAGAGACGTAACTAATTAGCTACGTTTTTTTTAATATTTAAAAGGAGGTAGCTATCGTGTAAACAGCAGGTTTAAGCTGAGTTAAGAAAGAACCAATTTTTGTATTTCACTAACTAAAAAAAATGTATAGATAATAAAAGTAATGTCAATAGCAGTAAAAAAATGTATAGATAATAAAAGTAATGTCAATAGCAGTAAAAAAATTTTTGATCATAACAAAGTAAAGTATAAGAGTATAAGAGTATAAGAACGAAAGTAAATAACAAAAGTCAAAAAAATCAAATACAAAAAAACTAGCTTATCTCAGTCGCTAAATTTAAAGCATTTAAACCTGAAAAAGAGTAAAAAGAAAAAAACAACAGATTTTTATCTGTAAGGTGGAACTCTACATCTTATTTGAATTGAGTCAACTTGTCATGTTGTAAAATGGCTTGGTTAACTTCTTAGCCATCAATTAAGAAGCGCCCTTAGCAAAGGGAAGATACTAATCAGTGAATACAAGCTTTATGTCACTGCACTACTTCAACTTGAATTAAAAGACCTTAAGATTCTTGTTAAGATTTTCTTTAAACGTACATTATCTTCTATAGAAAGGAAAGAACTATGTCAAAGAAGAAACGAAGTCGTTCTGAACGACGAAAAGCTAGAGAGAAAGCCGAGAAAGAACAAATGGATTCTCTAACTACTTTCGAAGGCCGTAAACAATTCGTCCAATCAAAAGGTTTAACTAATCTAGTCACGCGCTTCAAGAAGGGTAAAGGTATCAAGCGAAATGAATCCAAAAAAACAGGAGAGGATATTCATTTAATTCATACCGATCGAACGCTCCATAACTATGCTGGTTCCTGGAGCAGATTCGCTTACTTTGTTGCTGCAACAGCTACTGCCGAAGAGTTAGAAGCTCTTGAAAAATCTAAGAATGTAGATGGATGGATTGACTTAGTAAATCAATACTTAGAACATTGTAAAAAAACTGGGCTTTCTGCACCAACCCAGTCAACCTATAAAGCAGCATTGGCAAAAGTTTTAGGCGTGTCTTCTACTGCTTTTATTGCTACAGATATTCGATATCGAGCTAACAAAAGGAATAATCGCTTAAAATCTAATGACGACAGAATGTCTGAAGAAACGAATAATCGTTGGTTTTCAATCGTATCTGCCACTGGGCTACGAAAAAATGAATTAAAGGCAATTACAGGTGATTCTCTACACCAACGTGAAGATGGTCGATACTATCTTAAAATCATTGGTAAAAAGCATAAAACAAAAGGAGCTAGAGATCGTTGGGTTCCGATTATCACACGAGACAAAGAAGAATTAGAGAGGCTTGTTGAGGAGTTTAAGCTAGCTGGTAAAAAGCGTGTGTTTCAAGTTCCAACTGCTTTAAAGCCACATAAATATCGAGCAGAATATGCAAAACGACTTTATCTTCTTGTCGCAAGAGATCTCAAAGATATCAAGAATAAAAAAGAAAAAATTTTTCTAAGAGGAGAATTAAGGGGAGTCGTCCTGGATCGAAAGGCCTGCTTAATTGTATCTCGTGCTCTCGGACATAATAGACCAGAAGAGTTTCAAAAATCATATGCATATAAATTGATTGCACAAGCAAGTTAATTAACTGTTTCTGACGTATAGAATGAAATAGATAGTATTATGTAGAAAAAAGTCAAATTAAGCTTATTTGATGTTTTTTTCGAAAAAACATAAGCCAGGAATCAAAATGAGAGCTTTTTTTTCTTTTTTTTCAAGAAATTTTGCGTTTTTATGGCATACTTTATACGAATGGATTGATTTATTCAAAAAAATCAAAAAGAAAGGGGGCTTTCAAAAGTCGTATGCATATAAATTGATTGAATAGGCAAGTTGATTAACTGTTTCTTACGTATAAGTATTATGTAGAAAAAAGCCAAATTAAGCTTATTTGATGTCTTTTTCGAAAAAAACAAAAGTCAGGAATCCAAAAATGAGATTTTTTTCTCCCATTTTTCAATTAATTTTGAGTTTTTATTGCATACTTTATACGAATAGATTGATTTATTCAAAAAAATCAAAAAAGTGTCTTTCAAAAGAAAGACGGAAAGGAAAACAAATGCTTAATACAAAGAAATCTAAGAAAAGATTTTTATCTGAAGGTGAATTAGAGCTGCAAAAGCTGAGGGAAAAAGAAAAATTACAACGGATGCTAAATAACGAAAATGTAATTCGATCGTGTTTTTCCGAGATCCCTTGTTTTTGGGGATTTGACAATTGTGTCGTATCAATTACTGATCCTACAATAATAATTGATGACGAAGCACTTGTTAAGCTATTTTATCGTGAAACTGCATCGTTAGAATTTAATCCTAATAATTCTTTAAATAAAATTACCATTCAATCTGAAGATATTGGGAAAGTAATTATTAGTTTAAAAGAACTGGGATATGTGAAAAAATATGCTGTCATCCAACTTAACAGTCCCAATATTAATTTTGAGACCACTAATATTGAAGGTATTAGGGGTAGATTAGAAAATGTGCTAAAGAAGTTGAAAGATGATTATAATATTGAAATTATTTATGATTTGAATAATGTTATCTTTAAAAAAATTGAATTAGCTTTTACAGTTGCTTTCGATCAACTACCATCTCTCCAAACGCGACAATTATTATTCAAATCACTTGCAAGAGGTAGACAAGCTGATTTAAAAAAACATCGAACCAGTAGAAATAAAAATGATTTTTCAATTTTAACCGCAACAATTTGTAATGCCGAAAAACATACATTTTATAATAAGATTGAAAAAGCAAAAAAGAAAAAGAAAATTCGTAAGAATAATTCAACACTAGATGGTCTGGAAGTATTCAGGTACGAAATTGAACTAGCTGATCGTTGGATAGCTAAAAAATTAGGTTCCCACTACTTATCGGATTTAAACGAAAATAAAATTATTCAGTATCTTGAATCTGTAATTTCATTAGCTATCGTTGAATACATCAAAGCTATAGAAGAATCAGTTTTTTGGTGTAACAAAAAGTTAAAAAAAATTTATAAGGAATGTAAGCGAAACGAGTACTTAACTGAGTTTTTAACTTACATTATTGATGAATTATCAGAAACAACATTATCAAAATTGATTGATGAAGAAGTTATTTCATTTCTACCCTTAAAATTTTTAAAGTCAAATAGAGCTTCAACTAAAAGAAGAATTCTTACTAGACTCCAAAAACACGAATTAAAAACTGGAGAAAACCACACATTTGGGAAAATGACAAGTTGGCATGTTCGAAAAATCTTAACAATCATGTACCAGGCAATTCAAGATGCAAAAGTTAATAGCTTAGGTACCTATAAAATCTCAACTTCAGTTGAATGTAAGAAGATTTCATTAGAATGCTACTCTTTAGAAGAACGAAATGCCATTTTTGAGTCAACAATTCGCTCAAATACCAGAAGTGATGATCGAGATAAATTACTAAATAAAATTTTAAATAGGTTTATCGAAGAAACAAAAGAAACTAATAATTTTAATACAGATTGTTAAGTTGAATGATCAAAAACGTTGATTTTATTGATACATATGTAAATATGTACATCAGCTAATATTCAAAAAGTTAAAGGATAATGATATGAAAATCACTTTTAGTAAAAATAAAAAAGAGCTTGTTTCTAAACTTTGGACGGTGAAAGAAACAAACTCGGAATATTTAAGCAATAATACGTATTACTTACTACTATTATCGCAATAAATTATAGAAATTTCAAGAGGTTTATTGATTATGAAACAAACCGTTAACAAAGAAGATTTAATTACAATGGGCTACAATACCTATACTGCTATTTCAATTATTAGACAAGCTAAACAAATTATGGTACAAAAGGGGTATGCCTTTTATAATAATAGACGTTTAGGGCACGTCCCAATCAGTGCTGTTGAAGAAATTCTGGGTGTTTCACTTCACGAGGGGGAATAATGCCACAATATCAACAGAAAACAAAATTTCCTGGAGTATATTCTGATAAAGACGGAAAATATTTTCTTCAAACTGAATTTGGTCGAGATAGAGTTACTGGGAAACGTGTACGAAAGAAATCTAGGGTAGATCAGCATGGAAACCCATTTAAATCGGCCGCAGATGCTTATAAAGAATTAATTCGGCTGAAACATGAATATCATCAGTCCCAAGGTTATTCTAACTACCGAATGAAATATCGGCAATTTATGGAAGAACATTATATTCCATATTACAGAACAACAGTTGAGCACAGCACATTTTCAGTTCGAGAGAAAAATCTTTTGCAGCTTTGTGATCGTTTTGGTGACACTACACTTCGTTCGATAACACTCGAACAAGTCCAGATGTTTCGTACATGGTTACTGACTAGTCAAGATGAGGGTGGTGCCGGATATTCACAAGGATATGCTAGCCTCATCTTTGGCATGTTTAGGAAATCATTGGACTATGCTTTGCAAATGGGATATGTGGAAAAAAACATTTCTAAGCAATCTAATGCAATTCCTAAAGGAAAAAGTAATGTCCCATATTGGACTAAGAGCGAATTTGAAGCTGTTATTTCGAAAATTTACATTGAAGATGTATATGAACATTTAAACTTCGTGATGATTTGGGTATATTTCATGACTGGCGTACGTGTAAATGAAGGTTGTGCCCTTCAATGGAATGATGTTGACTTTGATAAGCAACGCCTACGAGTTCATCATATGCTTATTGTTAAAAACAAAAAAGAATGGACTCGCAATTCTTATTCGAAAAGTAAAGACGGAAAAAGGATGATTTGTTTAGATAAAGATACTATTGATGTGTTAAAAAAATGGCGTGAAGCTCAAAAAAAGATTGGACTAGGACACGAGAACGATTTTATCTTTTCATACGATGGCTTACCTATGTTGAAATCTACAATCTCAAGGATTATTAAAAGGTACGCCAAGATTGCTCACGTAAAGCCTATCCAAGCGAAAGGTCTTAGGCACAGCCACGCCTCATTACTAATTAATGAATTAAATGTTTCTGTACTTATTCTATCAAAACGTTTAGGACACTCTTCTCCTGAAATCACCTTGAAACACTACTCACATCTATGGGATGGCGCTGATGAAGTTATCACTAATGAAATGGTAGGAATTATTAATGTTTCTTTTCCATCTTCTAGCTTAGTACATTTCAACGGGAACCAATCAATTTCAAAATAACATTCCCACCAAAAACCCCACCAAAGAATTACTAACTCCTCAAAAAGCCTATTATATAGCTATTCCTGAGGAGTCTGCAACCGTTGAGTGGGAATAAAAAAAAGGTCCGGGGGACCTTTTTTTCACGAGCTTTAAAACAATAGAGCGAGTTAAAGGTCCGGGGGACCTTGATTCACGAGCTTTAAATAAGAATTTAGCAGTTCTAAAAATGGGAAATCACACACAAAAAGCACTCTGATGTCTTGTCAGGAGTGCTTTCCTATTTCTACTTATCCAACCAAACTACTAAAGAATTTGACAATCATATCCCAGATAGCTCCGAAGAATCCGGCAATGGCATTCCACACATTTGTAAAGAAATTACCACTGTCTTTTAAAATAGAATCTGTATCAAAATTGATGTTGATATTGTTAAAGGTATCGCCCGCCTTGTCTACGATACTATTTTTCAAATCCGTTAATGTCTTGGTAAAACTTTTACTACTGATAACACTACTCTTTGAAAGATTCACTGCGAAATTGACAATCAAATTAATCTGGTCGCCTGTCACAGTCGTATCTAACTTGTAGTTTTTCAGGGTTTCTTCGACGATTTTCCGGATATCATCCTTACTCAAATCCTGATTGTTCTGTTTGGCATTGGCTACTGCTGTTTTAATGTCAGTCAATGCGACGTTTAACTTATCTGCATCGAAGTTTTTCTTGCCAGCATTCTCTTCATTGATCCCAGCCAAGGTCGTTAATTCTTCTTGAGCCAGATCTTTGCTTTCTTGAGAAACCTTGGCACCATTTTTTTCCAATGAGTAATAAATACCAGCCAAAGCACTTTCCCCAGTTACCTGAATGGGTGAAGCTACAGTAATTTGAGCATGCTCTAATCCAAGTGTAACAGCCGCATTCCGATACATATCTGCAGTAACCTTGGTGATGTTTTGAGGTGTCACGATATTCACTTCTAGTGGCTTATTTTTGCCTAACTTTTGAATTTTAACGGAGGAATAGAGTTCTAGACTATCATCGTTCGCAACGTTCATAATCGAAGAGTAAACCTCTGGTGTCATGGTCTTCCACTCTTCTTTGTCTTTTGAACTATCGTAGTTCAGCAAATTCAAGGTTTGCTCAATTTGCATTTGGTCTAGAGAATAACCCAAAACATAGTCTGGTTTGACATAAGTTTCATCAATGACTTTCTGGACATTGCTATCTGCAGAAACATGTGGAATTCCACTAAAGAGGGCAACTGTCGACGCTACAAATAAAGCAATTTTTCTTAATTTCATTTCTCTCTTCTTTCTATCTCATATCCACGCTGAGTATATTTTATTGACTATTTCACCTGACTAGAGATGAAAAAAAGAAGTCAATAAAAAAGTTATTCACTTCAATGTTTATTATATCGTTTCTTTCTTAAAAGAAGCTTACATTTCTTTTAAGAATGCATGACATTTTTATTTTCCCCAAAGAAACTGGAACAACAACTTATCTACTATTGGATTTTCATGAAGTTGGCTGTGCTGAGCACCTTTGCCATCAATCTTTTCTTCACGGTAGCTTTTTGCGCGCTCTACTACTAGGTAGCGAAGGGCTTTCGAAGAAACATTGAGAACCGATCCATCCGTCTCTCCACCGATATCACCATAGATATTCAGCACATCGATTTGATTTTCAGGATAGACTTCCCGAAGAGCTAAAAGATGCTGGTACTGCTCATTCATTGCGGAGGGTTTACCAGTTTGCGTATCTAGAGTCAACCCCTGGGGTAAATTCATCCCTTCGAGTCCAGCAACATGGTTTGCAATAGCGACCTGCTTGATAATTTTTGGTAAATTCTCATCATTTCCATGTTCCAGAAGATAATATAAGACGGACATATTTCCCATAGAATGAGCGACGACGTTCATCTCTTTAAAATGGTAGGTATCTTGAAGCTTTTTGACTACCTGATAGGCATAATTGCTGATGACTTTTGGATCGGGCGTGCGATTGTTTTGGTATTCCACTTTGATAATTGGATTAACTGCACCTTTTGGAATGGTCCCTGTCAGCCTTACCTGCCCATCTTCAGCCACGTTTGCAGTGATAACGGTTTGTGTCACCCCTGCTTTTTTTGCCGCATCTGTCATGTGTTTTTCTGCATTGGCACTCGATCCATAACCATGAAAAAATAAGGTAGGACGACTACTTTGTATGTAATTCGTGTGGTCCAGCTGCGTTTTTTGTTGATACTTCCCCCAAAAAGCGATACATAGGAGAATCAACCCCAAAAGCAGCCCGTAGAATGATTTTTTGTTCAATAGGAACTCCTCAAAATAATTTAAAACTAACTAGTATTTTATCATAGCTATTCAATGATTTCAAAATATTGAGAATGAAAGAGCCAAAATACACAAAAAGATTTATAGATTATAAGAGAGGCTGGGACAAAAGTCCTAGCCTCTTAATTGTTTTTGGATTGTCGAGCAAGACGCAGTGGTTGAGTGGGCTCTACTACGCTGATTTCATCAGCTGTTATAGCCCTACTCAACTGTGCGGAGGTGGGACGACGAAATCGAATTCTAACGAATTACCGATTTCTGTCCCACTCTCTCTGAATTGATTGATTAAAACCATGAAAATAGCTTCATAATTGTCATATTGGTCTGTACTAAACGAGAATAATAAATGTTCCCCCCATTAATGTAGAGTTCCATCCCGTTTAAAAGAGAGATAGGGTGGAGGTAAAGATAAGTTTCTCCGGTTACATTGCCAAGACTCGGAGCTACCACATCCCGCGAATAAGCGCGTGCCAACTCTAGCGAGTTGGTGCCACCGTTTTTTGCGACATAATCAATGTAGTCTTTTCCGAAATTATAGGCTTGAACGGCTGTCCAGCTATCAACCCCTTTTTTCTTGGCTTCTTTTAATTCGTCTGAGAGGGTCTGAATGCCTTGCCGAATACTGGCTTTATTATCGCTAATGGTATTGGTCTCACCACTGGCACTCTCACTGGCCTGCATGACATCGTCCTCTCGTCCTTTGGTTTCGGTGTAGATCATAGCCAGAATCAGATTCTCGTTTGCTGTTGTATCTTCCTCGGCAAGGACTTCTCTCACCAGAGTGCGGTACTGCATGACTTGTTTAACATCATGGCGGATCTGAATCGCTTTGTAGCCACCAAATATCAGTAAGATGAAAAAGAAGATCTTCACTATGCGTTTAATCATTATTTACTCTGTATATCCTCAATATTCTTGATCAGGATGGAATAGGTCCCGTTTTCATTTAAAATAAATTCAACAGATTCTGCGTCTTCATAGACGCTATTCGGAACAATTAGTTCGATTCCATTTGACAATGACAATTTTTGATTTTCAAACTTTTTCAACTGGCGGGTTGAATCAATTTCTTCAAAAGTTACAGGTTCAGGGATCGCTTCTTTGACTTGGTCAATAAAACTGAGACGAGCCGTCAAGTTGTCATCAAAGAGATCATCCGCTAATTTCTCTGGAGAGAGTTTATTTTCTTCCTCAATATGGTTGAATATAGCTGATTTAACTTTTGATTGAAATTGGAAATCATCGGTGTTAAAGCTCTCCGCAATTCGTTGGGCCGTTTTTTCTAGGGCTTTGATCGATTTTTTAGGAGAAATCTTGGGTTTTGCCTGCAAGAGATTCTCAGAAAAATAGTTCAAGAACGTCCCATTGTACTTGATTCGTTTTTCAATCAGGTGGTACTTACGGCTTTGAAGATTGATAACCAAGGCTTCATCGGCACCTGTTCCAAAACCAGGTAGATTATTTTGCGTCAGTTTGATGGGGTTATCGACTTCTCCCCCTAGATGGGTCAAAGTCTCCCGTAAAGTGATCCGCAAGAAGGCAAAGTGGTCCACACCTTCTTTTGAAAAATCAACAAAAATCAAATCATTGGTCTTTTGATTTTCAGAGATGATAAATTCTTCCTTCCAGCGATTCGCTACTGCAACTGAAGTGTCTAGTAAATCATCCGAAATTAGCTCAAGAAAAGGGTTATCCTCTTCGAAAATACCGGTCTTGGCCTCATCGGAATAGACCCGCTCAATCTTTTTGCGCAAGTATTCCTCAATTTTAGGTGTGATATTGAGGAATTTGTCCGCCAAATAAAGGTCGGTATCATCTGGGCTAAATTGATGAATGATAGCCTTTTTTACGTAAATGTCCATAAGAAGGTTTAGTCCTCGTAAAGTGGGAAGGCATCCGTCAAGGCTTTGACTTGGCCACGAACTTCTTCTAATACAGCTGGGTTATCTGCGTTTTTCAAGGTTTTGATCATCAGTTCAGCAACAGTACGGCTCTCCTCTACTCCAAAACCACGAGCGGTGATGGCTGCTGCCCCAATTCGAATTCCACTGGTCTTGAATGGTGACAAGGTTTCATAAGGAATAGAGTTCTTGTTGAGGGTAATGTTGACCTCGTCCAGTAAGTTTTGCGCTACTTTACCATTTTCAACGACTTTCGTTACATCGACAAGGAAAAGGTGGTTCTCAGTTCCGCCTGAAATGACACGGAAATCTGGATCTTTCAAGAAGACATCAGCCATAGCCTGGCTGTTTTTAATCACGTTAGCTGCATAGTCTTTAAAAGCAGGGTCAAGAGCTTCTTTGAAAGCAACGGCTTTGGCTGCAACGACATGCTCCAATGGTCCACCTTGGATACCAGGGAAGATGGCTGAATTGATCTTCTTGGCCAATTCTTCATCATTGGTCAAGATCAAACCTCCACGAGGTCCGCGAAGGGTCTTGTGTGTGGTCGTGGTCGTGATATGGGCATAAGGAACTGGGCTTGGATGAAGACCTGCCGCCACCAAGCCAGCGATATGGGCCATATCGACCATGAGTTTAGCTCCTACTGCATCTGCAATCTCACGGAATTTAGAGAAATCAATGATGTGAGAGTAGGCTGAGGCACCAGCAACGATGAGTTTGGGCTTGACTTCTTGGGCTTGTTTTAAGATAGCGTTAAAATCTAAGAGCTCTGTTTCAGGATCTACGCTATAAGATACAAAGTTATAAGTTTGCCCTGAGAAGCTTACAGAAGCTCCGTGAGTCAAATGCCCACCTGCAGCCAGATCCATTCCCATAACAGTGTCTCCAGGCTCAATCAAAGCCATATAGGCAGCACAATTGGCCTGACTACCTGAGTGGGGTTGAACATTGGCAAACTTAGCCCCAAAAATTTCCTTAGCGCGTTCGATGGCCAGGCTTTCGACGATGTCTACGACATCAGTCCCGCCGTAGTAACGGCGACCTGGATAACCTTCTGCATATTTATTGGTCAGAATAGACCCTTGCGCTGCCATAACCGCCTTAGAGACGACATTTTCAGAAGCAATCAACTCGATATTGTTTTGTTGGCGTTCCTCTTCTTTGGAAATAGCATTCCATAAATCTGCATCATAGGCTTTGTAATCTTCTTTATCAAAAATCATAGGTCTACTCCTTATTAAATAATTTTTTATATACATTATGACAGAGGAAGGTCATCTTCCTCAAAAGAAAGCTCGGGCACTTGTGCAAGCAAGTCAGCTTTCGTAATAGAACCTTGTCGTAAAATCCTTGCTTTGGCCCCAGAGATATCTAGGATAGTTGAATCTTGGCCAGTAAGGAATGCATCGTCCTCAAAGCCAGGAATTACCTGATCAAATTCTTTTACAATAGCTTCATACTTTGTCCCGCTAGCATGTCCAGATAGATTTGCAGAAGGACCAACTAAAGGACCATATTTACGAATTAATTCCAAGGTCTTTGGATGGGCTGGCATCCGAAAACCAACTGTATCCATCCCTGAATGAATCCAGTCAGGCACCTTTTCATTTGCTTGAAGAATAATAGTTAAAGGCCCAGGTAAAAATGAATCAATCAGTTTTGTTAAATAGCTAGGTTGATTTTTCGAATAAATTCGAACATCTTCTTCGTCAGCTACATTCAAGTTCAGGGCTTTCTCTCTAGGTCTACGTTTTAATTCGTAAATATAATCAACTGCCTCTTGATCCAAAGCTTTAGCGAAAATACCATAGACTGTTTCAGTTGGCAGAATAACCGCACGTCCTGCTTCTAATTCGTTCTCAATGTGATCCATTGTCTACTACTACCATTCTATCTTGTCCAAATTGGTCTTTCAAAACTCGAACTTGTTTGTCGGGAAATGCCTCTTGAAAAAGCTCTTTTATCTTGCTTCCTTGCTTATAGCCAATTTCTAGATAGATCTTTCCTTCTGGTGTTAAAACACTTGGTGCTTGCCGGGCAATCTTTTCGTAGATAGCATATCCATCACGGTCCGCAAAGAGAGCTAAATGGGGTTCAGAGGCTAATACATTAGTTCCTACTTCTTCTACATCATCCCGAGAGATATAGGGTGGATTGGAAACAATCAAGTCGTAAGGACCTTTTAGATCATTCAGTACATCTGAAGATTTAAAGGAAAGGACTGCTTCTAACTGCTGGGCATTTTCTTGAGCAAGCTCCAAAGCCTCTTCTGACACATCACTAGCTTGAACCTGCCAGGTAGGTCTAGCGAGGGCTAAGCTAATGGCAATGGCACCACTTCCTGTTCCAATATCCAGAACTCGTAGGGTTTCCCCATCGTTTTCCTCCAGTATGAGATCCACCAACTCCTCTGTTTCAGGTCGTGGAATCAGCACGCGCTCATCAACTGTAAAAACATGGCCACAAAATTCTGTGCTGCCAATAATATACTGGGCAGGGACGTGATGTTTTAGCTGCTCAAAGATGGATTCGAGCAAGGCCTGGTCCTCTGCTTCCACCTCTTTTTGCAGGGCAAGGACAAAGTCTGTAAAGGTCCAGTTTTTTAAAGCACGATATGCGAAGGAGAGGCTTTCTGCTTCCTCTCCGACGGATATTAATGCTTCTTCATACTGGGCTAATAATGGTCCCAACAACATTATTTATTCAACTCTTCTAATTTTTGTGTTTGATCATACAAGACCAAAGCATCGACCACTTCGTCCAGTTTACCAGATAAGATAGTATCCAGTTTTTGAAGGGTCAAGCCAATCCGGTGATCGGTTACACGGTTTTGAGGGAAGTTGTAAGTCCGGATCCGCTCTGAACGGTCACCAGTACCGATAGTTGACTTCCGCTCAGCATCTTGCTCGTCTTGGGCAATCTGAGCAAAGTGGTCAGCCACACGCGCACGGATGATCTTCATGGCTTTTTCACGGTTCTTCTGTTGCGTCCGTTCTTCTTGCATCTCTACCTTGATATTGGTCGGCAAGTGGACGATACGAACGGCTGTTGCGACCTTGTTGACATTTTGTCCACCCGCACCAGATGCGTGGTAGATGTCAATCCGAAGGTCTTTTGGATCAATGTCATACTCGACTTCTTCGATTTCTGGCATGACCAGAACGGTTGCTGTAGAGGTATGGACACGACCTTGGCTTTCCGTCACAGGAACGCGTTGTACCCGGTGGGCACCAGATTCATACTTGAGTTTCGAGTAGACCGATTGACCAGAAACCATGGCTACGACTTCTTTGATCCCGCCAACGCCATTGTAAGAGGCTTCCATGACCTCAAAGCGCCAACCTTGGCTTTCCGCATATTTTTGATACATCTGCAAGAGGTCGCCAGCAAACAACTGGGCTTCGTCTCCTCCTGCTGCCCCACGGATTTCCAAGATAATGTTCTTGTCATCGTTTGGATCTTTTGGAAGAAGTAAGATCTTCAGTTTTTCTTCGTACTCTTCTTTTTCAGCCTTGGCATCTTTCAGCTCTTGCTTGGCCATTTCTTCCAAATCTGCATCGCCACCTGCTTCCTTGATCATTTCTTCAGCATCGACGATGTTTTGGAGTACTTGTTTGTATTCCCGATAAGCTGTCACCGTATCACGAGTGGATGCCTCTTCTTTTGAAAGCTCCATAAAGCGTTTGGTATCAGAGACCACATCTGGGTCACTCAACAATTCTCCTAACTCTTCGTATCGGTCTTCTACAGCTTGTAGTTGATCATAGATATTCATGTTTGCTCCTTAATTCTTGGTTGTTAGATCATAGATTGCTACAATTTCGTCTTCTATGACTTGGCCAGTTTCTTTAAATCCATAATGGAGATAACAAGATCTCGCATGTTTATTTTCTGGTTCATATGATAACCAAAGACTTGTTGCTTTTCCAGCTGGCTCTGTTCGAACAAAGTCAATGACTGCATCCATAGTCGGTTTAAAATAGCCTAAACCTTGAAATCGTTTATCGATCATAAAACGAAATAACAAGTAGTTCCCCTTACTGATCCCAATTTTCCGGTCATAGGCAATCATAACAAAACCAACTAATACTTCCTTATCATAAACTGCTAAGGGAGCTATAAAATCACCATTTTTATCATATACATAGGCTTCAGCTAAACTAATGGAATTGGATGCAATAAAATTCCTTTGGTTTGGATGAACTTCTAGATTTAAAACGTCAAAATAATTTTCTATTGTAATATATTTTAAACAAATAGACATTTTTATCCTCTCTAAAACGTTCTAGATGCTTTCAGTTGGTATGTCTGGATTAAAATAATGCTTGCGGCAAACCGAGATATAGGTCTCGTGTCCACCAATCTGGATCTGCTCTCCGTCGTAGACAGGTTTGCCCGCTTGCGTGCGCAAGACCATGGTCGCCTTGCGGGAACAGTATTGGCAGATGGTTTTGATCTCCTCGATCTTGTCTGCTAACAAGAGGAGGTGTTTGGAACCTTCAAAGAGTTCATTTCGGAAATCATTTTTGAGGCCAAAAGCCATCACCGGCACATCCAGTTCATCTACAACCCTAGCCAAGTCATAGACATGGTGGCGTTTTAAAAACTGAGCTTCATCGATTAAGACACAGTAGGGTTTTTCTTCTAGCCTTTGGATATAACCGAAGATATCCGTCTCATCTTCGATGGCCATGGCTTCTCGTTTCATACCGATCCGGCTAGAAACTACTCCAACTCCATCTCGTGTATCGATTGCCGATGTCATGATGACGACGCTCTTGCCTTGCTCTTCATAATTATGGGCCACCTTCAAGATCTCAATGGTTTTCCCTGAGTTCATGGTCCCATATTTATAATATAATTGTGCCATTTTCCTTCTGTTCTCTCTAAAATGTGTTTCATTATCATTTTACCATAATTTTGCTGACCTTTGTATCCCAAAATGTGATAAAATAGTCCTATAAAAAATTTAGGAGGTGGCCCTATGCCATTTGTACGAATTGATCTATTTGAAGGACGCACTTTGGAACAAAAGAAAGCCCTCGCTAAAGAAGTAACCGAGGCTGTTGTCCGTAATACTGGCGCTCCTCAATCTGCTGTTCACGTTATCATCAACGATATGCCTGAAGGAACCTACTTCCCTCAAGGTGAAATGCGTACCAAATAAACAAAACAACCAGAAGCATATTCTGGTTGTTTTTGTTTTTAGGAAATTTGATATTTCTTTTGAATCTGCCAAAGTCGCATCTGGTAACAAAACCCACTAACGACAATACTAGAAATCAAGCCAATCCAGTAAGCATACGGACCTAGGTTAGTGACATGGTCTAAAAAGATCCCCAAGGGAATAGAGACACACCAGTAACTAAAGACTCCAAGTAGGAAAGGGACAGTTGTATCCTTGTAGCCTCGAAGAATCCCTTGAATCGGTGCTGCGACCGTATCTGCTATTTGGAACAGTAGGCTATAGGTCATAAAGATGGCTGTCTGATGAATAAATTCTGAGTCAGTTCCATAGAGTCCTGCCACTTGATAGCGATACAGATAGAGGAAAGTAAGGGTAAAGAAGGCAAATCCAAAGGCTGTCCAGCGTCCGATCCGACAATATTGGCGAACGACATCAGGACGACCAGCCCCAATCTCAAAGGATACAATAATAGCCATGGTATTAGAAATGCTTGCTGGGAAAGCGTACATAAGGGTTGAAAAGTTCATGGCTGACTGGTGACTGGCGATGGTCATAGATGGGAATTTAGCCATGAGTAACCCTACTACAGAGAAGATAATCACTTCAGCAAACACAATCCCTCCAATTGGTAAGCCCAATCGAATGGTCTCTTTCATCTCTTTGAGATTGAGAGGTTGAATCTTCCAAAGTTGGTAGATAGCTACTTTAGGGTGTTTGAAAAGGATCAAAAAGGCAATAATGAGCAAGACCCAGTAGGCCAAGGATGTCCCTAGTCCCGCTCCTGCTCCTCCTAGCTCAGGTAGACCAAAAGATCCATAGATCAACATGTAGTTAAAACTAGCGTTTAAAGGCAATAAGAGAAGCATGAGGTACATGGACAAGCGAGTGAGGCCCAAGGTATCCAGCAAGGAACGGACCACGCTAAAGAGTAAAAGAGGCAAAATCCCTAGAGACAGAAAGGCTAAATAATGGGTTGCAATCCCAGCTACGACACTTTCTAAACCGATTTTTCTTAAGACGACTGGTGCGATAACTAGTACAAAAACGATCAATAGGACAGCCATCATGAAGGATAGATAAACGAATTGATAAAAATCAGAAGCGATTCGTTTTTTATTCCCCTGCCCTAAATGATGACCGATAATTGGTGTTAAAGCTGATACAATCCCTGTTAAGAAGGTGAAAAAGGGATTCCATAGACTAGTGGCAGTTGAGACTCCAGCTAAGTCCAAGGTATTGTATTGTCCCGTCATGGCTGTATCAACAAAGCTGGCTGAATAATTAGCCAATTGGTAGATTAAAATCGGCAAAAATAGACTGACAAACAAGCGCAAACGCTCTTTAAAGTGATGGGTTAGATACATGGTTCTGACTTTCTTCTAATCAAGTTGAATTTTTTCTCCTTCCACTCTACTATATGTTTCCTTAAAAGTCAAAAAAACCAAAGATCCAAGGATCTCCGGTTCATCTGTAATTAGTTTTTATGGCGGTTTAAAATAGCGTTGAGTACGATTGCCAAGACACTTGCGACGACAATCCCGTTAGCAAAGAACATTTTAAATTCACTTGGTAAGCCATTAAAAAGAGTGCTGTTGTTCAATCCTACCCCTGCTGCAATTGATACAGCAGCGATGAGAAAATTGTGCTCATTGTGTTCAAAATCAACACGCGCAAGGATCTGCATCCCTTGAATAGATACAAAACCAAACATGACTAACATCGCTCCACCAAGTACTGGGCTTGGGATGATTTGTGCTAAAGCTCCAAACTTAGGAAGGAGACCGAGTAGAACAAGGAAACCAGCCGCATAATAGATTGGAAGACGAGTCTTGATACCAGACAATTTCACTAAACCAACGTTTTGTGAGAATCCAGTGTAAGGGAAGGTGTTGAAGATACCACCAAGGAGAACGGCCAACCCTTCAGCGCGGTAGCCATTGCGAAGGCGCGTGCTAGTAATTGGATCTTTGGTAATATCAGAAAGAGCAAGATAGACACCAGTTGACTCGACCATGGAAACCGTCGCGATAATACACATCATCAAGATTGAGGTGATCTCAAACTTAGGGGCTCCAAAGAAGAAAGGTGTTGGAACATGAAGGATAGGGGCTTGTTCCACAGGTGTATAGTCTACCAACCCCATAGAAGCTGCCATAGCAGTCCCTGCAATCAAGCCAATCAAAATCGAGATGGATTTGATAAAGCCAGTTGTATAGATGTTGACCACAAGAATGATAAGAATGGTGATCACGGCCAAGAGCAAACTTTGCACCGTTGGTTTGTCAGCATTATTGCCCATGTTACCAATGGCTACCGGAATCAAGGTCAATCCAATGGTCGTAATGACAGATCCCGTCACAATGGATGGGAAGAGGTTGGCGATTTTCGAGAAGAATCCTGAGACCAGAACCACGTAAATCCCTGAAACAATCAGGGCACCAAACATGGCCCCACTACCATGGCTAGCCCCGATCATGCTGAGAGGTGCCACAGACTGGAAGGCAACCCCAAGGACCACTGGAAGACCAATCCCAAAGTGTTTATTGAGTTGGACTTGCAGGAAGGTCGCCACCCCACACATAAAGATATCTGTAGAGATGAGGTAGGTTAGCTGATGAGCATTGTAGCCCAAAGCTCCCGCGATCATGATCGGCACCAAAATAGAACCGGAATACATGGCCAATAAGTGCTGCAAGCCTAGAACAGCGGCTTGTGAATGGCTTTCTTGTTTTTGCATTAGATGTCTGCCTCCTTAAATACAACCTGACCATTTTCAAAACGGTCCAAACGTGCGAGGGATACAACTGGATATCCCAACTCTTCTAATAATCCCCGTCCATCTTGGAAGGATTTTTCAATGACGATTCCAACGGCTTCCACTTGAGCACCAGCTTGTTCGATGATCTGAATCAAGCCCTTAGCTGCTTGGCCATTTGCTAGGAAATCATCAATTATCAAAACCTTATCCGCTGGATCTAAGAATTTACCAGCAATTGAAACCGTACTGGTGACTTGCTTGGTGAAGGAATAAACCTCAGCTGTCAAAATCCCCTCATTCATGGTGATGTTTTTCGCTTTCTTCGCAAAAATCATAGGGACATCCAGTGCTTCTGCTACATAAAGGGCTGGCGCGATCCCAGATGCTTCAATGGTGACGACTTTGGTAATACCCGCATCTTTGAACCGGTCCGCAAAGGTCTGGCCAATTTCTTTCATGAGTTTGAAATCCACTTGGTGGGTCAAAAAGGAGTCCACCTTGAGGATATTCTCACCTAAAACGTTGCCATCTTTTAAGATGCGTTCTTCAAGTAATTTCATACTTCCTCCTACTTTCTATAAAATCCGTTACTTCTTCACAAAACACAAAAAGGCCTGCAAAGCAAGCCTTGAATATCCTCTAACAAAGGATTTATCTCGACTTACTTATTGTTAGGTGTTCCGGCACCTTGTAGAAACATCACGCCCATTCGTGAAATAAATAAGTAATTCAATTAGTGTGCATCGCCATTCCAGATGGAATTCTTAACGATCACATAGTCAACATGTTTCAAATCTGCTAATGTTCGGCCTCCAGCATAAGAGATCGAACTTTGCAAATCTTGTTCCATTTCTGTCAAGGTATCTTGCAAATGACCCTTAGCAGGTAATAAAATCTTCTTGCCTTCGACGTTTTTATAAGCACCTTTTTGGTACTCTGAAGCAGATCCATAGTACTCTTTAAAAGACTCTCCATCGATTTCGACTGTTTTACCAGGACTTTCGATATGACCTGCAAAGAGAGAACCGATCATGACCATAGACGCCCCGAAACGAATCGATTTGGCAATATCACCATGGGTCCGAATCCCACCATCCGCAATAATTGGTTTTCGCGCTGCTTTTGAGCACCAGCGAAGGGCAGCCAATTGCCAACCACCTGTACCAAACCCAGTCTTAACTTTGGTGATACAAACCTTACCAGGGCCGATCCCGACCTTAGTTGCATCAGCTCCCGCATTTTCTAATTCACGAACAGCCTCAGGTGTTCCAACATTTCCAGCAATGACAAAGGTATCTGGTAATTCTTTCTTGATGTGTTGAATCATCCGAATGACACTATCCGCATGACCGTGTGCGATATCAATGGTAATGTACTCAGGTGCATCTGCCTTCAATTGGCTCACAAAGTCGTATTCGTATTCCTTAACACCGACCGAAATAGAAGCGATCAAGCCTTGCTCGTGCATGCGTTTGACAAAAGGAATCCGACCTGCTTCATCAAAGCGGTGCATGATGTAGAAGTATCCACCACGCGCCAACTGCTCTGCTACATTCTCATCCAAAATCGTCTGCATATTAGCTGGAACAACTGGTAGCTTGAAGGTATGTTTCCCGAATTGAACAGTTGTGTCTGCTTCAGTCCGGCTATTGATGATACATTTGTTGGGAATCAACTGGATATCTTCATAGTCGAAAATAGGAAATTCATTTAACATAGATTGAAAAATCTCTTTTCTAAAAATTGACCTACCTATGCGCGCAAGCGCATCGCTACGTCTCTTGACGTTTCCTTGATAAATTATATCAAAGATACGGACTTAATGCAATGGGAATGATTTTATAGGAAACAACGTTCGGAAATTACAAGATAAAACCTGTTTCAAAAAGAGAAACAGGTTTTATTTATGAACATTTTGGAGCCAATTGTTGACTTCTCTAGCTACAATTTCTGGTGCCTCTGTATACAGTTCGTGCCCCAAGCCTTCTAGCAAGACTTGCTGGATATTAGGATCTAGTTGATTCAGAGCTGCTTTCCTCCATTCAGGTTCTTCTTGGTATCGAGGGCCAATAAAGAGGACAGACTGGTCCGAAAGTGGAATCTGGTAAGTCTTGATCTGACGCCGTAGACGCAATAAGGCCAAGACCTTTTCTAGATCCAGATTTAATTCATATTGTTCACTTGTTGGATTCCAGCGATAGCTAGCCTCTACTGCTTTTCGCGCTATAGGAGTAGGATCTGCTCCATCACCGAATTCTGCTAACACGGCTTCTTCCAATGTCGAAAAGACTTGCTGCTGCATGAAGGACGATGTACCATCTAGTTCTTCCTCCAAAGACAGGATCTTTTCCATATCCAGATAGCCCCCATCCAAGAGAATCAGAGCCTGGATTTGAGGAAACTCTGCAGCCAGATAACGAGCCAAATCTCCACCCAAGGAGTGCCCCAATAAACAGATCTCTTCATCTTGTACAATCTGACCTTGAAACCAAGCATGAAGATCTTTTTCTGTCTGAATCATTTCCCTGTAGGGATCTAGAAAGGTCACAGGAAAGCCAAGTTCATCGATAAGTGGCTCCAGATGGTAGCAATTGCCACCAAGGCCACCAATAAAATAAAACTTCATTTTTTCTTACCTTTTTTAATTTTATTATTAGTTACTTCATTGGTTAGCGCCAGTCTTTTCAATCCAATATTGTTGCTCTTTGGGGATCAAATGATCAAAACTTCCTGAAAAAATTTTCCATCCGTTTGGCACATATCTCTCGTAGTTTTTCATCCCTAGATGGTTTGAATAAAATTCTTCTTTATCAAAATCGATGAAAAGATCCGGGAGCAAGGCTTTTTCTTCCAGAATAATCTCTGAATTTAAGTCCTCACACTCCATTGAGCGTTTAATCACTGCAATCAATTCTTCAACTGTCACCTTCAGCCAGTCATCTTTATACATTTCTAAATAAGTTCCAAGATTGCTTTTTGTAACCACATGAAGATTCTGTTGAATCTCAGGTAAATAGGAAAAATCAAGATCCCAACCTGCTTCCTTGTAGGATTGAATATATTTATCGATATCCATTGTCCACATATCATTGGAACAAATATACCAGTTAAAGTGATGGTTCGCAATAACTCCAACAATATTTATTTCTGGCTTGTTTATTAATTGATCTTTATCCACTAGTACTTATCCTATATCTATTCTTCAATTGTAATTAATCTTCACCGTATACATCGGTGCCACTAGTCAACCAGAATTTTTCTGCTTCCGGAATCTTATCCCAAAATGATTTATAATGGCCTTTCCATGGTTCTGAAACATATTCTTCAAATGATACGTATTCTGCGTACTGCGAGTATAGTTCCAACTCATCCATATCAATAAACAAGGAAGGTTTAAAATCATAAACCGCGTTCAATCTATCTTCCTGATACGATTTAGCAAATGCTTCTCCTAACTCATTTCGCTCGCATTTGTATGCTTCCATATCTTTTAAGAAATATGGCAATGTTTCATGGGTCAGTTTCGAAGAACGTTTTCGCTCATCATACAGAGTGTCAAGTGAATAGCGTGCTACCTCATAATCAATATACCAGAATTCTAAATCCGAAACATACCAAGTATATTTATTTTCATGTTTAAAAAGAACAACAATATTTTCACCATACTTAGGTTCGATCATAATTTATTTCCTCTCTTTTTTTAATTTAATGACTCATACATCACGAGATTTATTCTTCCGTCTCACCTTCCGCAACCAGATCATATGGAAAATATGGAAGTCCTTCTAATTGTTTATAATCTAAGCCTTTCAATTTGCAAAGCGCGCCAGATTCAAAGGACCAGTAGCCTACATGATTTTTTACATTTTTCTTATGTAAATCATACCAAGCAGCATCCCTACTCCCTTGGTACCATTTCTTAACCAAATATTCTTTTAACAATTTTAGGGCCTGTTCAGAATTCTCTTCTTCAATGATTTTCTGAGTATATCCATAAGGTTTAGGAAAATTATAGTTGATCCGAATCGTCCACTCTGGATAACGAGCTTGAATCAGATAATCAATCAAATAATCTTCTGGATCATCTATTTTGACCAAGTCTACTAACTGATTAAAAGTCTCTTCATCAATGTTTAAAAGAATACCAATAGAAAGCGCCCAGAGCATTTGTTCGTAGCCCCATTCCTTACACCAAATTGGTATTAAAGACGATACAAAGGAAATATATTCCTCTTTAAATGCTGACAAAGAGGCTCCACTAGAATAAGTTGCTAATAAAATATCTCTCTGATAGGACAAAATAGTAGCTAAAGTTGAATTATAAACTTCGATCGTTGGCTTTTTATAGTTTTCTATTCCATCATCTAAATCACTTTGAAGTTTTCGTAATTTTTCTTGAAAATACAGTAAGGCTTCTCGATTTGAAATTAAGCCATCTTTATAATTCTCCTCAGTATTTAAAGTATCTCGTAAACCCATTTTGTGTCTCCTTTAAAAATGATTTGTTAAGTCAATCTGAGATCTCAAGCGATTTTGTTCTACTTCAAAGTCATATCTCGTTTTGATAAATCAACACCCCACTTCTTTGCTCTCTCAAAATCTGCCTCAGTCGGTTCTAATTTTTCATCGATAATATGGCCAGCCTCATCGTACTCGATATAAGTAACTCTCGCCCCTAAAACATAATATGCGTGTGATTTTAATGCGCCATTTTCATAGTATTTCTTTTGAATTCCATCAGCCGCACCGCAATCTTGAGGATTGATGCTTTCAATTTTTCCATTAGGATAAAACCATACACTCATTCCATGACGGAAGCCATCTTTAATATAACCATAATACTCTAATTTACCATCTGGGTATGAATCATAAGCTAAACCTGTATATGGAACTTCTTCTCCAGATTCATTCTCAGAAACAATCTGTTCGCAATACCATCCACCCCAATCAAGCTCTTCTTCAAAACAAACACCATCACGAAGAACTTCTTCTTTTGTTAAAATTTTATCTTCTGTCATTTTCTAACCTTAAAGTTCATTTTGTTGCGTTCCTTCCGCAACCAAATCATATGGAAAATATGGAAGTCCTTCTAACTGTTTGTAATCTAAGCCCTTAATCTTTCAAAGAGCGCCTGATTCAAAGGACCAGTAACCATAATAATTATCAATATTCTCTTTATGCAAGTCATACCAACCAGTATCTCTATGTCCAGGATACCATTTTTTAGTCAAGTATTCTTTAAGGAGAGCCTCAGCCTTTTTAGAATTTTCTTCCTCGATAATCTTTCGAGTAAAGCCATAGGGTCTTGGGAAATTATAGTTTATCCGAATCTTCCACTCTGGATGACGAGACTGGATGAAGTAATCGATCAAATAGTCCTCTGGATCATCCTTTTTGACTAAGCCTACTAACTTATCAAAAGTCGTTTCATCAATCTCTAACAGAATGCCAATGGAAAGAGCCTAGAGCATTGCATCATATCCTGAATTACTATACCAAATAGGGAGAAGGCTATCGACATATTTAAAGTACTCTTCTTTGAATCTCTCAATAGAATATCCTGCAGTGTAGATGGCTAACATATTCTCCTTCTGATAAATAGAAATATCAAGTTGTACTGATTTGATAATTTCTTCAACCGGTCGTTTGTATGAATTTTCCCCTTGTTTAAATTTTGTTAATTCTTGAGTCCATTCACCAATAGTTATTTCACTAAATTTAATGAGTTCATTAATTTTTTCTTCTATAAAAATAGAATCTCTTTTCATCATTTATATCCTTTTGGTATATGGAACTTTTTTTCGCGTTGTGTGACCAAAAAAATTTAAAAATATATTCTGTATTAATCACTACTGAATAATTATTTTACAGTCCCTTGTATATTACTCAGTCAGGCCACGCAAATAAACTGTCGTTCTACTCCCTACTATCATACCGAAATACAGTTTGAAGTTCAAGTTAGTCACTAGCTAGGGGAAATAGATACACAAAAAGAGACCACAAGGGTCTCTTAGAATGTAAATAAACTATTATAAAGTAGAATAAGGTGATAAAATATCGAAACTTTCCGCTGTGGGAAAAGTGCCTGAAACAATAACGTTTCAGGCACTCGGAATTATTGAGACCTTAGGCTCAATAATTAGTCATGGAACTTCGAAGAAGTTCGCTGACGTCCGTACTCACCTAAGGAAAGTTTTTGATACGACTTGTCTTCAATCTCAGACCGTTGAGCTCTCTCCTGCTATTTGCTTTCTTCTAAATAAACAGGACACAAAAAAATCCACTCACTTGAGGTGAAATGGATTGTTTCTTTATTAACGGTTCAACAAGAAATTGAACAATTTTTCGACAATTTTTACGACCAACCAGCATAAGAATCCGATATAGGTAAAATAGAAAATGAGTGACAAAATCGTAATAATCATGGTTTCCTCCTTCGTCGATTGCAAGTCCTTGTCTTATTATACCTTTTTATGCAATCGAACTCAATAGAATTTTGAAAATTGTCTGATTATTCTTTTTCTTTCTTGTCTTCTTTTGCGTCTTGATCAGCTTCTTCACTGCCTTTATTGACAGCTGTCTTAAATTCAGCAAACATTTTGCCGATAGACTGGCCCAACTCAGGCAGGCGTTTTGGTCCAAAAATCAAGAGGGCACCCAGGATAATGATGATCAAACCTGGTGCTCCAATATCACGTAAAATTCCCATTAGTTTCTCCTTTTTCTCGAATAGATGACTTTACTGATGGCGACACTCACTTCAAATAAGAGGATCAAAGGGAACGTCATGGCCAAGTCACTGATAAAGTCTGCAGGAGTTAGCACGACGGCTAAGACCAGCAGGACAAAGTAAGCGTAACGACGGTAGGTGATTAAAAACTGTGGTGTCAAGAGCCCGATTGAGGTCAGAAAAGCGACTAAAACTGGTAACTCGAACAAAACTCCTAAAGGCAGGGTGGTGTGCCATAAGAAGGTTAAATAATTTTGCGCCGTCAATTGGGTATCAAACAGTCCTTCTCCCAAGCGCATCAAGACCTCTAAAATCGCAGGGCTGACAAAGAAATAACCAAATACGAGCCCCAGCACAAAGAACATAAAGCTAGCTGGGATGTAGGCAAAGACTGCACGCGCCTCCTTCTCCCTTAAAGCCGGTCTCACAAATTGCCAAATCTGGTAGACAATAAAGGGCAAGGTCAGGCTAAAAGCTGAGAGATTGGCCAGCGATACATAGATCCAGAGGATATCATTTGGCCCCAGTACCAGCAGTTTTTGATGGAGGCTAGTGGTCAAGATCTGGTAGAGTTCTCCAGCAAAAACAAAGGCTACGATGAAGACGATAATGTAACACAAGACCACTGCGATCAATCGTTTTCGAAATTCGACCAAGTGCTCGACAATGGTCATTTCATCTGCTCTACTCTTTGCCATGTTGTCTCACCGTGATAAGGGCAATCAGGGCCACAAAGAGTAGTTGAGGAAGAAGAACTTCCCAGCTTGGATAGATCCCCGCCCAATCAATGGTAGGAAGTCCATTGACCAAATGACTAGGTAGGATATTGGTCAACTGTAGGGCGTGGATGCTGACACCGAGCATCTTGAAGGCCAAGGCGTAAATCAACCACGTCAGAATGAAAAAGATTCGATGAGGTTGGATCGCTTGACTGGCCTTGGTCATGGCCACTGCAATGATAATGAGAACGGCTATGGCAAGCCCGATTCCTAGTATGAAATGAGCGGTTGTAATTCGTGGAATGATTCCAACATAGAAGAGAATGGTCTCAGCCCCTTCACGAAAGACTGCTAAGAAACTGAGGGCAAACATAGAGACAAAACTTCCTGTAGCCGTTACCGTCTTCATCTGACGATCCATAAAGGCATTCCACTGTTTGACAGAGGACTTGCTGTGGAGCCAAATTCCAATGAGGATCATCATGACTACAGCGAATATCCCAACGCCCCCTTCAATGATTTCCCGGTTAGACCCCGAAGTAACGGCTGGAAAAGCTACTTGCAGAACAAGAGCGATCGCTGCACTGGCAAGAACACCAGCAAGAGCTCCACCGTAGACCCATTTGAGTCCTTTCCTCATCTTAGCGGCCTTAAGGGTCGTCACAAGGGCCATGACGATCAGAAGCGCTTCTACTCCTTCACGAAGAAGAATCAACATAGCATCAAAAGCGTTGTAAGAAGCTGTCGTATCAATCGCAGACAGGTCCCTGATCAAGGCTTGTAATTTCTCTTGATAGGTCTTTTCTTTCCCCTTAACCATAATGACTGGGGATTCACTCTCTACGCGCGTGTAGAGACTTGGATTGGTCGTGCTGACATCCCCCTCAATGGTTGGCCAGATGGTGATGAACTGCTTCATAGTTGCTGCAGCAGATTTATCGTCGCCGGATTGGAATTGGTTTTGCGCCTTCTCCAAAAGCTTGATCCCATCTTTCAGTGTCAAATCCGTACTAGCACTGCTAATCGCTTCTCCTTTTACAAAGGCATCAATCCCATTTTTGAGGTCATCATAGGAGGACTGGATGCTGGTGAAGTCAGTAGGCTCTGTTTCAATGCTACTACGTAAGAGCGAAATGGCCGTCTCGATTTTGCCATAGTAGGCTGTGCTATGATCCCTTACCACTGCTTCGTTTCGTGTCCAGGTATTATTGAGATCTGCATAGGTTTGACGGGTTTTATCCAGATCCTTAGCTGTAATGGCATCTTGTAAGTTCTTAAAATAAGGAGCGAGGCGACTAACGAGTTTGTCTTTTTCCGCCTCTAAATCGATCGGATTTTGCTCTTTTTCAAAAGCTAGCAAGGCTGATGAGATCTTAGTGAGATCCTCTTTGGTTACCTCCCCTTTTATAGCTAGAGCTTGGCTAACTTTTTTTCCTGCCTTGGAATCATGGTGGTCCTTGGTTTTAAAATCAGCCTGAATCTCAGCGATCAATTCCTTGGCCTTATCCTGGTTTTTATTTTCTACAGCGGTTGTTGCATCTGTGATCTTGATAAAGAGATCGCTATAAGATTCCGCAGCCACTGGATGAGTCCAGAACAAGGCAAGAATGCCGAACAAGATCAAGAGTTTATTCAAAGAGTGCTTGACCAAGGTAGCCTCCTTTCTCTACGCCTGCAAAGCAAGCAAAGAGTCCACTTCCAATATGGGTGATGTACTCGTTCATTTTATCCACTGCACCTAGATTGGTTTGGATTTTAACAAAACTGTTTGGATCTTTTTGAAAGGCGATAAAAATCAAGCCTGCATCAAATTGCCCAGTCTGTTCATTGATGCCATCCGAATAGGAATAGGAACGCCGTAAAATCGGACGATCCACTTCTTTGGCCAAACGGACATGTGAATCTACTGGTAGTTTAGATAAATCTACTTCATCAAATTCGTTGGTTTTCCCAAATGGAGCACCGGACTCCTTGTAGCGACCAAAGGTGTTTTCTTGCTCCTGCAAATTGGTCCGGTCCCAAGTTTCCAAGTGCATTTGGACTAGGCGAAGAGCCATATAGGAACCACCCTTCATCCAGTCCTTACTGTCAGTCCAGACGACCTTATCAAAGTCCTTCTCCGTCGTGACATTTGCTGTTCCATCTTTAAAGCCAAAGAGGTTACGCGGCGTTTCTTTTCTGTCACCAATCGCTGCAAAACCGGACTTGCTCCACTTCATGGTGATGGTATTGCGACCTTTGCGGATGAGATTTCGCACCGCATGAAAGGCTACTTGCTCATCGTCGGCACAGGCCTGAATGACGATATCGCCACCTGTGTACTTGTCCTGCAACTGCTCCTTTGGAAATGGAGGCAAATCACGAAAGAGCTTGGGACGTTTGGACTCCAAACCTAATTTCTTGAGAAAGCTAGCAGAGACACCAAACGTCAGACTCAAGCGATAGGGGTTCAGACCTACTGTTTCACCTGTATCCGTTGGCGGCAAGAGGGCATTGGCGCCATCTTTTTTAACCAACTGCCCTTCGACTAATTTACTACTATAGTCGGTCCAGTCTTTAAAAAGCTGGATGACTTCTTTTTTGTCCGTCGTGTGAAGATCCAGAACCACCAAGTAGCAAGCCTTCTGCATGGCCGTCGTAATCCCGGCTTGGTGCTTGCCATAAAAGGAGATATCTTCATCCCCATCATAAGCTTTTTTACTAGATCTGTCTTGATTAGCGAAAAAAGCAGATGCACCAGAGAGGCCTAGCGCTAGACCGGCCCCTCCAATACCTGCTTTTTTAAGAAATTCACGACGGTCCATTTTTTTATCTAAAAATTTTTCGTCAGCCATTTTTCTTATTTCCCATCTAAAATCACACCCATTTGAGACAAAGGTTCACCAAGTTTGGTCACAGCTTCAGCCAATTCCTTGGTATCTTCCTTGGTCAAATCTGTGTAAGACTTATAATTTGTTTCATCAGTCATGTGTTTGTCCAATAAATCATTGACATTTTTGAATTCTGCTTCCAAGTTTTTAACCAACTTGGCATCTTTTTTCTCAATCAAAGGTTTAAAGAGAGAGAAAATCTTTTCAGCTCCTTCAATATTGGCACGGAAGTCGTAGAGATCTGTATGAGAGAAGACTTCTTCTTCACCCGTGATCTTTTGCGTTGCCACTTCATTTAGCAGATCAACAGCCCCAGTTAGCATCACATCAGGAGTCACATCAACGGTTGCGATCTTAGCTTTCAACTCCTTGATATCGTTCACCAGTTGGTCTGCATATTTTTCAGTGCCATCTGTGGTATTGTTTTCCCAAAGGATGCGCTCAATCCGGTGGAAGCCAGACCAGCCTTCTTCTGATTTATTTTCATCCACATAGTCCACCAAACGGTAGTCAATCTTCACATCAGACTCCCCAAAGGTTTCAGCAATCGGTTCTGAGCGTTCATAGGCCATGCGGATCAAGGGGTATTGTTTTTTAGCTTCTTCCAAATTCCCAGCTTTTAGGGTATCTCGGAAACCTTCTGTATCCTTGAGCAATTGGTCGATTTGCATTTCAACAAAGTCTTTGTATTCAGCTGTCGCATTGTCCAGGGTCTTCTGGTCAGCCTTTGACAACTGCACCGTTGAGCTGGTATGTGTCTTTTGACTCGACTGTTTGCTAGTAGAATTTGCACACCCTGCTAAAAGAGCAACACTCAATAAGAGTAGACTATATTTTTTCATGAAAGACTTCTCCTCATTTGTTCTTGCCCTTATTTTACCAGATATTTTCTCATTTTTCAATAATTGTCTGAAAATTTAATAATAGAAAAACTTTTTTAGAGAATCGGTCTTTTACAAAAGAATATCCTTGACCCGTCCGATTTCGGATTCTTTCACTACCACAAAGATGCTATCCCCTAGATACAAGCGGGTTGCACCATTGACCGTATAGCTCTTACCGCTTCGCATTTGCGTGGTGATCAAAATATCTTGGGGGAGTTCGAGTTCATGAACTTGTTTTCCTGCAATCTTTTCGGATACAGGAATCTCAATTAAGGTCAGTTCTCCTTCTTCTTCTTGCGCCTTATCTGGCAAGAGTTGCTCCAGCATGGCTTCATAGACTGGCGCACCATGGAAGAGATCCATAATCATATAAGCTACCAAGGTAACCATCCCTAGTGGCATTAAACTTCGAATATCGCCTACCATCTCTGTCACTAAGATCATCGCTGTTAAAGGAGCTTTCGAAATAGCCCCAAAATACCCACTCATTCCTAAAATAATGAAGAGAGGAAGTTGATTTTGAGAGATAAAGCCAATGTTTTGAAGGAAAGTTCCAACTATGGCCCCTAACAGCGATCCTAATGCTAGTATAGGCAGGAAGATCCCACCAGGTAGACCACTACCATAGCTCAACATACTCCAGATAAAACGGATCATAAAATAGAGAAGGATCGATAGAACTGGATACGGTACTCGAGCTAAATCCAAAACCAATTGGTTCCCGCCACCAAGAATTTGTGGAAGGAAATAGCCGATTGGAATAATCGAGACAAAGGCAAATAAGGAAGAGTAATGAGAAGGAACATGAAAAATCTTCTCAAGTAAACGATACAATCGACCGATATTCAGCACCACTACTTCATATACATAGCCTGCTGCTCCCAAAAAGACCCCAAGAAAAAGATAAATCCAATACTGGGAGAGAGGAAGAGGAGGAATATTTTGTGGCATATGGAGAACTGGCGTTTGACCAAAGATATTGAGTGAAATGAAGTTAGCAGTCAAACTAGCCGCAAGGGTTGAAATCCAAAAAAAACGTGAAAAATGATGGTAGACCTCTTCGACTACAAATAAGAGCCCCGCTATCGGTGCATTAAAGGCTGCAGCAAGACCTGCAGCGGCACCACTCGCAATCAATGAGCGCTCCTCTACTGGGCTGACCTTCAAATGATGAGCGATACCTTTTCCTCCCATAGCCCCTAATTGAATACTAGGACCTTCACGACCAAGCATCAGGCCACTACCGATAGCTAAAATCCCTAGGATGTACTTCTTCCATAAGGTATCCCACCAACTTACGGCCAAGAGGCCCTTAAGTTCTGCT
The DNA here is from genome assembly GCF_047463895.1 of Streptococcus sp. OMI750. Lineage (NCBI taxonomy): Bacteria > Bacillati > Bacillota > Bacilli > Lactobacillales > Streptococcaceae > Streptococcus > Streptococcus sp. OMI750. The sequence continues at coordinate 544,612 of NZ_JASHCZ010000001.1, read as the reverse complement.
TCTACTTGCGGTATTCCGGATCCCTTGATATCCCAATTGGAGCGAATCAGGCGACCTGCTAGAAGTACGATCAAGACATACACACCAAGCATTGCTAAAAAATAGAGAGGATGACGAGGCATTTCCGTGTAAACCCCTTGAACAAAATGAAAAGTATGTTCGATCAAGAAGCGAAAACTTGAGACAATGCATCCTACCACAATCCCAACCAGAACACCTCTGACAATATGTGCCACAATCGAACTAGAGGCAAAATGAAATTCCTTTTTTAAATCTTCTTCTTTTTCAGACATTCCCTAACTCCTTCACATTCTAATCTTCTTTATTATACCTCATTTCACCGTCTCTGAATACATGGAAAAGCAGAAAAAAACAAAACTAGCACCGCTAGCTTTGTTTAGAATGTAGACAAACCATTTCATAAAGTAAAATAAGTTAAGAAATTCTACAAAAAAATATAAATATGTTCTATTTATGGAACGAATAAAGAAAAATCAAAACTTTCCGCTGTGAGAAAAGTGCCTAAAACAATAAAGTTTCAGGCACTCGGAATTATTGAGACCTTAGGCTCAATAATTAGTCATAGAACTTCTACGAAGTTCGCTGACGTCCGTACTCACCTAAGGAAAGTTTTAATATAACTTTAGCTATTATTCAGCAGTTAAAGCTGCCATTGTGATGTAGTTGTATGGTTTGTTGAAGTGTGGCAAGAAGAACAAGTCTGTCAAAGCCAACTTATCAATTGTCACGTGTTCTTGAATCGCAAGTGAGAACATATGAATTCCCATTGAGATTGCACTATCACGTGATACCATTTGAGCACCAAGGATTTGACGGTTGTCTTTATTGTAGACAATCTTGATTCCAACTTCATGGTTATCGTGTTTGATAAATTCTGGTTTTTGAAGGTCGTTGAATCCTGTTTCACCAGCGTTGAAACCAGCAGCTTTTGCTTTTTCAAGTGTCAAACCAGTTGAAACCATGTGAAGGCCGTAGATAGAGATACCGTTAGAACCTTGAACACCGATTCCTTCCAATTCGTGACCAGTTGCGTTGTAAGCACCCACAATACCAGAACGAACAGCGTTAGATGCAAGAGCGATGTAACTCATTTCATCACGCGCATTGTCGTAGATTGTCGCACAGTCACCAACAGCGTATACACCTGGAAGTGAAGTTTCTTGCTTCTTATCAACAAGGAAGGCACCATTGCGGAAGAGTTCGATCTTACCATCAGCAAGAGCTGTGTTAGGGCGGAAACCAACTGCCAAGATCACCATATCTACATCGAAAGTTTCTTTGTCAGTCACAAGGCGTTCCACTTTACCATTTCCTTCAACCGCTTGAACAGTTTGTCCAAGAGCCAAACGAATATTGTTGTCTTCCAAGTTCTTCGCCATGATGTCTGTAAAGTCTTTGTCGTAGTAACCGTTCAAGACAGTATCCACGATATCAACCAAGACAACGTCTTTGCCAAGACGCTCGAAAGCTTCAGCTAATTCAACACCGATGTACCCACCACCAACTACGGCAATGCGGTTCAAGTGTTTGCTGTTGTCTTTCAATTTTTCAATAACTTCTTCAGCATTTTGGTACAATTTTACAAATTGAAGGTTTTCAAGAGTCGCCTTGAACTCACGGTTACCAGGAACAATTTCAACTCCTTTGATTGGAGGAATGATTGGTGTAGAACCAGTCGCAAAGATCAATTTTTCGTATGATTCTTTGTGTTCTTTACCATCAACTTCTGCTGTCACAACTTTTTTGTCATAATCGATTGAAAGAACAGGTGAGTTCATATACACTTTTGCACCTTTTGCTTCCAATTTTTCTTTGTCAGAGTAGAAAAGACCTTCAGGACCATCGATTTGTTCACCGATCCAAAGCGCCATTCCGCAACCAAGGAATGAAATGTTAGAGTTTTGGTCGAAAACTACAATTTCATTTTCATATCCAAAATTATCTAACATAGTGTTGATACATGCTGTTCCGGCATGGTTTGCCCCTACAACAACGATTTTACTCATAGAAAAAATCCTACCTTTAATTTAATTTACCTCTTGAGTATATCACAAAAATGGTATCGTTTACAATGATTTTGCTTAAATTTGTGATTTTTTTTTCAATTTCACAAGAAATATAGATTTCACATACTGTAAAAAAAGTCAAATAATATGCTTAAAACGATTGTGAAAACGATCTCTTTTTGATATACTATAAGTAAGTGAAAATAGGAAAGGATATATTTTCAGTGGACCTAAGCAGTCAATCTGAACGCTTGATGGGAACAACGATTACTGTTTCGATCCTGCATCCACAAGCAGATAACCTTCTCGCTCGATGTTTTGAGCTTCTCCGTTCTTATGAACACCGCTTCAGTGCCAATGATGCAAGCTCTGAACTCATGGAGGTCAATCATCAAGCGGGTATTTCAGCCGTTCAAGTCCATCCAGATCTTTTTGAACTCATCTCTTTAGGTACTCGGCACAGTCAGGCACCAAATAGCCATTTAAATATTGCGATTGGTCCTCTTGTTCAGACCTGGCGAATTGGATTTGCTGATGCTAGGCGACCTGACCAGAAAGAAATTGACCAAGCCTTGTTGAAGATCAACCCTCAACAAATCCAACTAGATCATGAAAACCATGCTGTCTATCTAACACATCCTGGTATGAAAGTTGATCTAGGGGCTTTGGCAAAGGGTTACAGTGCTGACCTCATTGCTTCATTTCTAAAAAGTCAAGGAATCTCGGATGCTTTGATCGACCTGGGAGGCAATATTCTGACAGTCGGTCAGAATCCAATTCGAAAACAGCCCTGGCGAATCGGGATTCAAAATCCTGTTGAACCAAGAGGTCACCACTTACTCTCTCTTTCAATCGAGAACAAGTCTGTCGTAACCTCAGGGATTTACGAGCGTCATTTAGAGGTTGATGGCCAGTCTTTTCACCATATATTCGATAGCAAGACAGGCTATCCTGTTGAGACAGACTTGGCCAGCATTACCATCATATCTGATCAATCCGTAGATGGAGAGATTTGGACTACTCGACTATTTGGAGAAACCCCGTCTTCTATTCTCAATATTGTTGAATCGCTCCCTGGTATCGATACCTTATTGGTTTCGCAATCAGGCAAGATCGCCTTTACAAGTGGGCTTCAGTCCTATATATAACGCTACATCAGAAAGGAAAATTTTTATGACAAAACTAATTGCGATTGTGGGGACCAACTCCAAACGTTCTACAAACCGTCAACTACTTCAATACATGCAAAAACATTTCGCTAATAAGGCGGATATTGAATTGGTCGAAATCAAAGACATCCCAGTTTTTGACAAACCGGCTGACAAGAAAGTACCAGAAGCTATCTTAGAAATTGTTGCCAAAATCGAGCAAGCTGATGGTGTCATCATCGGTACCCCTGAATACGATCACTCTATTCCAGCTGTTCTGATGAGCGCTTTAGCTTGGCTCTCTTACGGGGTCTTTCCTTTATTGAACAAACCAGTTATGATCACGGGTGCTTCCTACGGTACTTTAGGATCTTCACGTGCCCAATTGCAACTTCGTCAAATCTTAAACGCTCCAGAAATTAAAGCAAATGTTTTACCAGATGAATTCTTACTTTCACATTCATTGCAAGCCTTCGACCAATATGGAGATCTGGTAGATTTAGAAGTCATTCAACAATTGGATGCTATCTTCGATGACTTCCGTATTTTTGTCAAGATTACAGACAAATTACGGAATGCTCATGAGTTAATTCGCAAATCTGCTGAAAAATTTAACTGGGAAAACTTGTAGAATAGGAGACGATAAGAATGAAATTTGTTGGAATTTTAGGCTCAAACTATGATCAATCATATAACCGTAAACTCTTGGAATTCATGCAACGCCAATTTAAGCTTAAATTTGAATTGGAAATTCTTGAAATTGATGAAGTTCCAATGTTTAACCAAGACGAAAAATGGGACGAAAGCTTCCAATTACGTCTTTTGTACAATAAAATCACTCGTGCAGATGGTGTAATTATTGCAACTCCAGAGCACAACCATACCATTTCAGCTGCTCTCAAATCAGTCCTCGAATGGCTTTCCTTTGAAGTACACCCTTTTGAAAATAAACCAGTCATGGTCGTTGGGGCTTCCTATTATGATCAAGGAACTTCACGAGCTCAGGTTCACCTCCGCAAGATCCTTGACGCTCCGGGTGTCAATGCCTATACCCTTCCAGGAAATGAATTCCTTCTCGGAAAAGCCAAAGAAGCTTTTGACGAAAATGGGAATATCAAAAATGAAGGAACCGTTAAATTCCTTGAAACTTGCTTAGATAATTTTATCAAATACGTTGAGGTTGTGTCCAAATTGAAAAAACCAAAGCCAATTGAACCTGAAGACTTGGATTGTAATCATCCAATTTCTACTACTGTCACTGAGGTCGATCCGGATGATCCAGATTGGGTTGAAAAGGTTGCAGAAATCACAGGAGCTGTTTCTGGTGATACCTATGTGAAACTAGACCATGGTATCCTAACTGTTAATCAAATTGATATGTTCTTGAAAGCTATGCCTTTTGAGTTAACCTACGCAGATGATAACAACCAATTCCTCTACTACAACAATGCCCATCAAGATCCAGATAGTATGTTTGCCAAACGGGTACCACCTCAATCAGGTAGCCGTATGTCAACGGTTCATGGATCTCTTCCACCAGCACGTATGAAAAATGTAGAATGGGTGATTGGGACCCTTCGTAATGGAAACCAAGACTATGTCCGTACTATTGTTCCAGGGTCACCTGAAGGGGTGATCAACACCCACAACTACCAAGCTATGTACTATGAAGATGGTTCTTACGCTGGTATTAATGAAATTGTCTTTAACTTTAAACCATGGTTGGACTGGTACCTTCAAACAACTGGTCAACGTCTTGTAGGCGGTAGTGGGCCAATTGCTCCTGCTGGCGGTCATGGGGATGCAGATGCAACTTCAGGTGCCTCTGATGCTGGGGGCCACGGCGACGGAGGCCACGGTGATACAGATGCTACATCTGGTGCAAGTAACTAAAAAACTACAAAAAAATGAAGCTTGATGCTTCATTTTTTTATTTTAACTCACTGATTATCTTCTTGGCATCTTCGTTTGAAATCGCCCCTAGCTGCACATGACCAATCTTCCCTTGGCTATCAATGAAGACTTCTGTAGGAATGGAACGTACTTGATAATTCATAAAAGCAGATCCATCTGGATTGTACAAAACAGGAACCGATTGATAGTCTTGTTGGGCAAACCATTTGACGAACTCTTCTTCTGTTTTTTCACCTTGCATCCCTGGTGCCATAACAGTGAGAATCTCAAAGTCCCTATCCTTTTCTTCGACCAGTTTATTCAGTTCAGGCATACTTTGCCGGCAAGGGCCACACCAGGTTGCCCAGAATTTCAAATATACCTTCTTCCCTCTGTAGTCTGAAAGTTTAACCGTATTCCCCTTCATATCCTTTAGCTCAAAGTCACTAGCTTCTTTTCCTACTAAGGGATGTTTACTTGAGGTTGTGTTGGTCATGGTTTGATTGCTCATATTGTTCATACCACTCTCACTTGATTGCTCCATCGAACAAGCAGATAGTAAAGCGATTGAGAGGATTGAAAAACACGTATATTTGATAAATTTCATAGGTATAATACCTCCATTTGATTTATGAAAAGATTGAAGACAAGCTATTTAATTGTCCCAAGAGTAATAGAATCCCCATAAGAATAATGATGGCTCCACCGATTTTCTTCAGCAACAAGAGATGGGGTTTGAGACGATTGAAATAAGGTAATACAAGGCCTGATGCCAGTGCTAAGAGCAAGAATGGGATGGCCATCCCTAATGTATAGATAAAGAGATAGAGAGCACCCACGAGGGCATCTTGTCCATTGGATGCTGCTAAGGCAAGAACAGAGCCAAGAACAGGCCCAATGCAAGGCGTCCAACCAAAACTAAAGCCAAGACCAAGAAGAAAGGCTGAAAACAACTCATTCTTCTGTCTGTTGGCTCCAAAATCTACTGATTTTTGCTTCTCAAGGAAATGAAAATGAAAGACTTCCATCTGATGAAGACCAAGGATAATGATCAGCGCTCCCATCACGTAGCGGAACCAGTTGGTATACATAACCTGCCCCAATAAGCCAGCTCCGAAACCTATGATAAGGAAAATAACAGAAATACCTGCGATAAAACACAAGGTCTTAACGATGCCATGCCAGCGTATCTTTTTCCCAAAAATCTGAACGGATTTTTCCTGATCACTTCCTAGCAAAACGCCGATGTAGACCGGGAGCAAAGGGAAGACACAAGGAGAGAAAAAGGAGAGAATCCCTGCCAGAAAGACAGTGAAAGAGAAAACGATTTGATTCATAAAATGCTCCGTATATTGATATGTTAGAAATAGTATAACATGACATTCCTTAAATTAAAAATTTCTGCTACGCTTTGATTATTAAAAAATCAGTTAGAAACTAGTTTCAAAACCAAACAAAAACTCCAAAGAACATAACTTTGGAGTTCAATTGACTACCTATTCCTCTTCTGCACTTTGTTTATTGGGCAAGAAAAGCGATAGGACAATACCAACTACTGCTGGTAGTAACCATGGGAGGGATTGGGCAGCAAACGGCAAGTGCTTAATGATGTTTGCTAGTCCTGCAAGTTTAAAGGTGCTTGCAAGAACATCTGCAATCGCTACCAAGCTAACTAAGAAAATAGTCAGTTGCATTCCTGGTTTTGAAAGATCGATAAATTTGTTAACAATCACAATCAACACAATGGTAATGGTGATTGGGTAAAGAATCATTAAGACAGGTAATGAATAGGCAATAATGGCGCTCAAGCCAAGGTTGGCAATCGCAAAACCAATCAAAGTAAAGATTGTCGCATAGACCTTGTAAGAGATTTTAGGGAAAGTGTTATGGAAGAATTCCCCTGTTGACACGATCAAACCGGCTGTTGTTGTGAAACAAGTCACCGTCACCATACCTGCGAGGAATATTTGAGCAGCTGGGCCAAAGACAGTCTTGGTCGCTTCTGAAAGGACATAGACCCCTTTATTGGCATCAGATGCCATCACTTTTGCTGGAATTGGGAAATGATTTCCAAGATAGCCCAAGCCAATGTATAAAATACTAAAGCCAATGGCTACGACGATCCCAACGATCCAGATGGTTTTAATGTATTCTTTCTTGCTGGTGAAACCAAGTTGATTGAGGGTGGTTACCGCAATCACACTAAAGGCCACTGAAGCAAGGGCATCCAAGGTATTATAGCCTTCAAGGAAACCTTGACCAAAGGCAGATGCTTGGTAGGCTGCTGTTGCCACTTGTGGCGCTTGTCCGCTGTACTTAAGAGCACCGAGGACAACCAGTACAACGATCAAGATCGCAAAGATCGGGGTCAAAATCCGACCAATACTATCTAGGATCTTGGATGGATAGAGGGCAATCAAATAGGCTAAACAGAAATAAACCAAGGTGAAAATGAAGAGACTGCCACCAGATTGTCCTAACAAGGGGGCAATCCCAACTTCGTAGGAAACAGTAGCCGTTCTTGGAATGGCAAAGAAGGGGCCAATAGAGAGGTACAAGGCTACCAGATAAACGATAGCAAACCAAGGAGCGATTTTACGTGAAATCTCGTGGACATATCCCTTGGGATTGAGTGTACCGACAATCAAGGTGATGATGGCAATCCCCACTCCTGATAAGACAAATCCAGCAATAGCTGGCCAAAAATGGCTACCCGACTGGGCACCTAGCGCAGGTGGAAAGATCAAATTCCCTGCACCGAAGAAAATACCAAATAACAGCAAACCTGTTAAGGAACCTTTTCGTAACATATGTTCTCCTTTTTATGTTGAATCTTTTCTAGTATAACAGCTTTCTGTCACCACGGCAATTCTTTTTACCTGATTTATTGCATTTAGGAACAACTTATGAATCAAGGTATATTATTAGAAAAAGAAGATGCTACCATAGAATTATATATACTTCTTCATCCATCAACTAAAAAGGAGCTTCTCTGCCAAGAAACAGAGAGGCTCTTTTTGTATCTAATCTTCACTAAACCGTCGGTATTGGATGCGGAAATCAAAATAATTCTCTGCTTGCAGTTTATGGAAGATATCACGGTAGGCCTCCTCATCGAAGCCCTCTCCTCGATAGAGAATCTCAAAACTAAGGTCGTCGTATTCAAGAAAAGCATTGGCTGTTCTAAAGCCATTTCGTATATAGAAATCCATCCGTGCCTGACGTTGCTCTAGATTATCACATTCTTCATCCAGTCGCTCAACCTCTAGGAGCATGGTCCGTTGGTAAAACTCGACTAATTTTTCAATGATTTCTTGGCCATACCCATGACTCCGTAAGTGAGGCATGATGGCAAAGAAGCTGACGTAAAAAGCTTTCTGATTATAGATAGAGAAAGCAAAACCAACAAATTCTTCTTCGTTATAAAAAGCAAAGAAATTGGCATCGTCATTATCTGTATAGCGTAAGTATTCTGATAAAGGAATCCGTTCCTCTTCAGGGAAAGCCTCGATATTCAACCGCTCGACTTTATCCAAATCTGGAAATGTTTCAGTAATTAATTGGCTGGTTAAGCTCATAAAGCCTCCGTTTCTTCCCTGATTATACCAAAAAATGTAAGGGCATTCAACCAAAGACGCTTGTCGCTGTTTTGTGAAGTTGGTATAATGGCACTATGAAAAGAATTCAACGTGTCAATCTCACTGATGATCCTATTTTACCAGCTCTTTTGAGTTTTGCCTTCCCTATTCTCTTATCCAATATCTTCCAACAAGTCTACAATATATCGGATGTTATGATTGTAGGTCGTTTTTTAGGTCAAAGATCACTAGCTGCTGTTGGAGCGACCTCTGCCATTTTTGATTTAATCGTCGGATTTTCTGTCGGTGTTAGCAATGGGATGGGCATCATTATTGCGAGAAATTACGGAGCAAAAAACGAAGACCAATTGAGAAAATCTGTTGCAGCAACTGCTATGATTGGTGGAGTATTAAGTCTCCTTGTTATGCTTATCGGTGCTGTCGGACTCTATCCTCTCCTTCAGTTTTTAGGGACACCTTCTGTTATTTTAGCTCAGTCCTATCTCTATATCTCCACCATTGTGAATGGTGTGGCTGTAACCTTTGCCTATAATCTTTGTGCCGGACTTCTTAGAGCAGTTGGTGATAGCTTGGCCTCTCTCTACTTCTTGATTATCGCCGCCATCCTCAACATCCTTCTGGACCTTCTTTTTATTACCCAGCTCCATCTTGGAGTCCAGTCCGCTGGAATTGCGACTATTATTGCTCAAAGTTTCTCCGCACTTCTTTGTTTCTTTTATATCCGCAAAAAGGTCCCTTTTCTTCTACCAAGTCGAAAAGATTTTGTCTGGGATCAAAGGCTGTATCAGGATTTGATTAGCCAAGGACTGACCATGGGCCTCATGTCTTCGATTGTCTCTATTGGAACCGTCATCTTGCAATCAGCTATCAACAAGCTTGGAATGACCATCATTAGTGCTCAAATCTCAGCTCGCCGGATCATGTCCTTTGCCCTTCTGCCAATGGCCGCTATTTCTACAAGTATGACGACCTTTACCTCGCAAAACTTTGGTGCTAAACAATTCCGACGCATTCAAAAAGGCGTTAAACAAGCTTGTCTCCTCTCTCTTATTTGGTCCATTTTTGTTGCAGTTTTCCTCTTCTTTACAAGCCCCTTCTTTACAAGCCTCATATCTGGATCTAGCGATCCTAAATTAATCGCAAATGCCAGTCTTTATCTGCAGATCAGCTCTTTCTTCTATCCAGTTTTAGGCTGTCTCTTAATTTTAGGAAACACCCTTCAAGGTATTGGCCACAAATTGCCCCCCTTGATCTCTAGCGTTATTGAGTTGACTGGAAAAATTCTCTTTGTGCTCTTGATTATCCCTCATACAGGCTATATAGGAGTCATCCTTTGTGAGCCCTTGATTTGGATTCCAATGACCCTTCAACTGTGGTTTACCTACCAGAAAGCCAGACAAAAGCTTCTTGCACCATAAAACGTTACTAGTAAACAGCAAAACAACTTCTGCTCCATTGAACAGAAGTTGTTTTTTTAAGACGTCTATTAGAACAAGCCGATGGCTGTTCCATCAGTAGCCACATCCATATTCAATGCAGCCGGTCGTTTTGGTAAACCAGGCATGGTCATGACATCCCCAGTCAAAGCGACGATAAAGCCGGCTCCCAATTTTGGTACTACTTCACGGATAGTGATTTCAAAGTTTTCAGGAGCTCCCAAGGCATTTGGATTGTCTGAGAAGCTGTATTGGGTTTTGGCCATACAGATCGGCAACTTGTCCCAACCATTTTTAACAATTTGATCAATTTGTGTCTTGGCTTTCTTCTCAAAGTTCACCTTAGTCCCGCGGTAAATCTCCGTCACAATCTTTTCAATTTTTTCTTCTACAGAAAGGTTGTTATCATACAAGCGTGTGTATTGAGCTGGAGTGGTTTCGATGGTCTGAACCAGAGTTTCAGCAAGGTCAACCCCACCGTCAGCACCATTCGCCCATACGCTCGCAAGCTCAACTGGTACTTGAATTTCAGCACACAATTCTTTCAAAGCAGCAACTTCTGCTTCTGTATCGGTGATGAATTCATTGATAGCTACTACTGCAGGAATACCAAACTTACGGATGTTTTCAACGTGGCGTTTCAAGTTTGCAAAACCAGCACGAACAGCGTCAACATTTTCTTGTGCAAGAGCATCTTTGCTAACTCCTCCATTCATCTTAAGAGCACGAAGGGTTGCAACAATGACGACAGCATCTGGTGAGGTTGGCAAGTTTGGAGTTTTAATATCGAGGAATTTTTCAGCACCAAGGTCAGCACCAAATCCTGCTTCTGTAATCGTATAGTCAGCTAGGTGAAGAGCTGTTGTCGTCGCCAATACAGAGTTACATCCATGAGCAATATTAGCAAAAGGACCTCCGTGGACAAAGGCAGGCGTTCCATAGATGGTTTGAACCAAGTTTGGCTTGATCGCATCTTTTAGGATCAAGGCAAGCGCTCCTTCCACTTCTAAGTTGCGGACATAAACTGGGCTTCGATCATAGCGGTAACCGATGACAATATTAGCCAAACGGCGTTTTAAGTCTTCAATATCTGTCGCCAGGCAAAGGATAGCCATAATTTCAGAAGCAACGGTGATATCGAACCCATCTTCACGCGGAATCCCATTGAGCGGTCCACCAAGACCGACCGATACGTGACGCAAAGCACGGTCATTCAAGTCCACTACCCGTTTCCAGATAATCCGGCGTTGGTCAATACCTAACTCATTTCCTTGATGCAAATGATTGTCGATTAAAGCTGAAAGTGCATTATTTGCCGTTGTAATCGCATGCATGTCACCCGTGAAATGAAGGTTGATGTCTTCCATGGGTAGAACTTGGGCATAACCACCTCCAGCAGCCCCACCCTTAATTCCCATAACTGGACCTAAAGAAGGTTCGCGAATGGCAATCATGGTTTTTTTACCAATTTTGTTCAAAGCATCTGCTAGACCAATGGTGATGGTTGACTTCCCTTCTCCAGCAGGTGTCGGGTTGATGGCAGTGACTAAAATGAGCTTTCCAACCGGATTTTTCTCAACTTCTCGAATCTTATCAAAGCTCAATTTTGCTTTGTATTTTCCATACAATTCAAGATCATCGTCTTCCAAACCAATTTTCTTCACAACATCCACAATCGGTTGAAGTTCAATGCTTTGAGCAATTTCGATATCTGTTTTCATAAGGGACTCCTTTATATTTGATAGACCTATTATACCTAAAATTCGCGAAAATAAAATTGTTTTTCCATATTTGGAATGAAACGTTCGTTATTTATGTAAATTTTATATCTTTCCATAGCTATTTTTTAGATCTTCAGAACTTTACTTACGTATCTTTTTTGTGTAAAATAAGCATATGCATATTTTAATTACATCTGGTGGGACTAGCGAAGCCATCGACAGCGTACGTTCGATCACCAATCATTCCACTGGGAGTCTGGGCAAAATCATAGCAGAAACTGCTCTTACAAAGGGCCATCAGGTAACTTTGATCACAACCCCTACTGCCCTCAAACCTCAACCTCACCCGCAGCTAAAACTTCTAGTCATCAATAATGTCGAGGAGCTTCACACACACATGCAAAAGGAAGTTCCACATCATCAAGTCTTGATCCATGCCATGGCTGTTTCAGACTACACACCGGTTTATATGACTGGACTTGAAGCTGTTGAAAAAGCTCCAGATCTTCATAGATTTTTACAACAAAAGAATCAGGAAACCAAGATTTCTTCAAAAGAAGAGTATCAAGTGCTCTTTCTAAAGAAAAATCCAAAGATTATTTCACTTGTCAAAGAATGGAATCCCTCTATTCAACTGATTGGCTTTAAACTCTTAGTTGCTGTTCCTTCTGAAGAATTGATTCAGGTAGCACTTGAAAGTTTAGTGAAAAATCATGCCAACATGATTGTTGCCAATGATCTTACTACGATACAAGATGGTCATCATCAAGCCTATCTAGTGACAGATGATCGCGTCCTAGAAGCCTCGACCAAAACTGAAATCGCAGAAACCATTCTAAGATTTATAGAGTAAGAAGGAATATATGACACAGATTACATTAGCCGTTACTGGGAGTATTTCCGCCTATAAAGCAGCTGATATTACCAGTCAACTAACCAAATTAGGACTGGAAGTCAAGGTTCTTATGACTCCTGCAGCTAGAAAATTTATTACTCCCCTAACTCTTCAGGTTCTTTCAAAAAATCCAGTCGGTTTAGATGTCATGATTGAAGAGGATCCACAGCGGATTGAGCACATCGACATTGGGAAAGAAACGGACATCTTTCTTGTAGCACCGGCTAGTGCCAATACCATTGCCAAACTTGCCATGGGGCTAGCAGATAATATGGTGACAAGCACAGCTCTAGCCTTACCTCAAGGAACAAAAAAATTACTAGCCCCCGCTATGAATACAAAAATGCTGGAACACCCAGCTACCCAACGAAATATAAAACTCTTACAAGACTACGGCTATCAGATTATTCAACCTCGCCATGCTACTCTCGCTTGTGGCGATCAAGGGTCTGGAGCTCTAGCGACTGTAGAATCTATTGTAAAAGCCGTTAAGGAGCATTGTTTATGAGAAAATCATCTTCTATTTCACGAATTGCCATCTTCTTTGCAGTCATGATTACCATTCATTTTGTGACATCCTTCATTCTGCAATTTGTTCCATCAGGAATTCAACCAACCTTGGTTCATATCCCTGTCGTGATCGCATCTATCATTTATGGACCTCGTACAGGTGCTATTCTAGGACTACTCATGGGACTCTTTAGCCTCACCATGAATACACTGGTTTTAACCCCAGCAAGTTATCTCTTTAGTCCTTTTGTCCCTCACGGAAATCTCTACTCCCTTCTCATCGCTTTAGTACCTCGTATTCTCATCGGGGTAACACCTTATTTTGTCTATCGATGGTTCCACAATCGTACAGGACTTATGGTAGCGGGGATGATCGGTTCTATGACCAATACTGTATTCGTTTTAAGCGGGATCTACTTCTTCTTTGGGAACAGTTTTGGAGGGGGAATTCAAAATTTCCTTGGCTTGATTGTGTCTACTAACTCACTCATCGAAGTCATTGCGACAGTACTCATTACTAGTGCAGTCGTCCCATCCCTTGAAAAATTAAAATAGAAAATTAGGTCGAGACAGATTTGTCTGGACCTTTTTTCTATCCAAAATTCCCTCTTTATTTTTGAAAAGATTTACAATTATCGCTAGAATTTTCTGAAAAAATTTGCTATAATGAAAGCGATTAAATATATAGCAAAAAGGAGACGCTTGCATGACTTATCAAGAAAACTACCAAAAATGGCTCGACTTTGCTGAATTACCAGCTTACCTTCGTGAAGAGTTGGTCGCAATGGACGAAAAAACCAAAGAAGATGCCTTCTATACTAACCTTGAATTCGGTACAGCAGGTATGCGTGGTTTGATCGGTGCTGGTACTAACCGTATTAACATTTATGTGGTTCGCCAAGCAACTGAAGGTTTAGCCCAATTGATTGACTCAAAAGGGGAGGAAGCTAAAAAACGCGGTGTTGCTATCGCTTATGACAGCCGTCACTTCTCTCCTGAGTTCGCTTTTGAATCCGCTCAAGTTTTGGCAGCTCACGGTATTAAATCTTATGTATTTGAGAGCCTTCGTCCAACACCTGAATTGTCATTCGCAGTACGTCATCTCCACACATTTGCTGGGATCATGGTAACTGCTAGCCACAACCCAGCTCCATTTAACGGATACAAAGTTTATGGCGAAGACGGTGGACAAATGCCACCTGCAGATGCGGATGCATTGACAGATTACATCCGTGCGATCGAAAATCCATTCACTGTTCAATTGGCTGATCTTGAAGAAAGCAAAGCTAACGGCTTGATTGAAGTTATCGGTGAAAACGTCGACGCTGAATATTTGAAAGAAGTGAAAGGCGTTAACATCAACCAAAACTTGATCAATGAATACGGTCGCGACATGAAGATTGTCTACACGCCACTTCATGGTACTGGTGAAATGTTGGCACGCCGTGCCCTTGCTCAAGCTGGATTTGAAGCAGTTCAAGTTGTTGAAGCTCAAGCGGTTCCTGATGCTGACTTCTCAACTGTTAAATCTCCTAACCCAGAAAGCCAAGCTGCTTTTGCTCTTGCTGAAGAACTTGGCCGCGAAGTGGATGCCGACGTTTTGGTTGCAACAGACCCAGACGCTGACCGTCTTGGTGTCGAAATCCGCCAACCAGATGGTTCTTACCTCAACCTCTCCGGTAACCAAATTGGAGCAATCATTGCTAAATATATTCTTGAAGCCCACAAAACAGCAGGCACACTTCCTGCTAATGCTGCCCTTTGTAAATCAATTGTATCAACTGAATTGGTGACTAAGATTGCAGAAAGCTACGGCGCAACCATGTTTAACGTCTTGACTGGTTTCAAATTTATCGGTGAAAAAATCCATGAATTTGAAACTCAACACAACCACACATACATGCTCGGTTTTGAAGAAAGCTTCGGTTACCTCATCAAACCATTTGTACGTGATAAAGACGCTATCCAAGCCGTATTGATCGTTGCTGAAATCGCAGCTTACTACCGCTCACGTGGTATGACTTTGGCAGATGGTATCGAAGAAATCTACAAACAATATGGTTACTTCGCAGAAAAGACCATCTCTGTTACCCTTTCAGGTGTGGATGGAGCTGCTGAAATCAAGAAAATCATGGATAAATTCCGTGGTAACGCTCCTAAACAATTCAACAACACTGACATTGCTAAGACAGAAGACTTCTTAGAACAAACAGCTACTACTGCTGACGGCGTTGAAAAATTGACAACTCCTCCAAGTAATGTTTTGAAATACTTCTTGGCTGATGATTCATGGTTTGCCGTGCGTCCTTCTGGAACAGAACCAAAAATCAAATTCTACATCGCTACTGTTGGTGAATCTGAAGCAGATGCTAAAGAAAAAATTGCTAATATCGAAGCAGAAATCAATGCCTTTGTAAAATGAGCAAGATAAAAGATGAGATCAAGCAATCTCATCTTTTTTTCGTATCAAAATAAAGCATTTTTTCCTCCTTTATGGCATACTAGATTTATAAGAAAGCGAGGTAATCTCATGGAACAATTTTTAGAAGATATTAAAGATCTTGAAGTAACCACTGTTGCGCGTGCGCAAGAAGCTATCGACACAAAAGAAACAGCGACCTTCTTTATTGGACGCAAGACTTGTCCTTACTGCCGGAAGTTCGCTGCTAAACTAGCAACGGTCGTAGCTGAAACAAAAGCTCATATCTACTTTATTAATAGTGAAGAACCAAGTCAACTTGATGCTTTGCAAGTCTTCCGTTCTACCTATGGTATTCCAACTGTCCCAGGTTTCCTTCATACAGAAGACGGAAAAGTCAGTGTGCGTTGTGACTCTTCCATGTCAGAAGAAGAAATCAAAGCCTTTGCTCATTTATAAGAAAAAATAGCTAGAGATGATTCTCTAGCTATTTTTCGTTTTCAATAAAAATTGTCAAAATCTTTTAATCAAACTATTTTAATAAATCTTCTTTTCTTTTAAGAAAAATATTGGAAATTCATGCTCCTCTAGCCTATCATCAAGATTAAAATGTTTTGTATACCATTTTCTATATCTTTTAAAAAGTAATTCTAATATAGCGATTAGCACAAATAACAGGATGAAGATGATACAAAAATAGATTTTATTTTCGTTATTGAACTCTGTTATATTAAAATGTATTATAAAATAAAAATATATAAAGGTACAGATGGGTAATAAATTTAAATAAAGCAAATAACTGAGTAAGAATAGAAATTGGTGCTTCTTTGATCTTTTCATGTAATGCATTTTATATGATCTTGTTATTTTATTAAATAAAGGAAATCTCCCTCTGCCAAATCTATTATATTTTGGTGAGGCGTGGTAACCACACCAGTGAAGGATTTTAAAATTTAACTCACGAATCAGGAAAAATAAATTGTAACAAATAAAGCAACAAATTAAGATAGAACTGATTTTTGTATGATTAGAATACAATACGCGAATATAAGCAAAATATGCAAAAGCCAAAAAATAATTGAAACAAGCTAATATAAAATAGAGAATACAAGCAAATATACTACGAGTTCCTATAAAATTTTTATCTGAATAATCTGGTCTATACTCCATATAAGTTACATAATCCTATTCTTTCTTCATAAACTTATGCTCTAAATTGAGATGAACCTTTATTTATTAAAGGCTTCCCAAATCTTTTGCTGGGGTTTGGCAAAAGGATAGGCCGAAAATTCTTCTGGTAGCAACCAAACAGTCGATTCACTGGTTGATTGCTCTCCTTCTTTTACCAAGCCGTATCGAAGTTGAACCTGCCACTTGCGATGCGAAAAGACATGCTGAACGATAGGATAAGACCTATCCTGCCAATCAATGACCAAATCATAGTCTTGCTCAAAGGAGAGAATTTCTGGGTTGTCTACTTTATGACCCTGCCCATCCAGTAGTGACAATTGGCCTAGGTTCTCAGATAGGCTATCCACTTCGATCAAAGGGAAATGCCAAAAACCTGACAAGAGCCCTTCTCGCTCATTTTTCTCCAGTAAATAGCGCCCTTGGCTATCCTTGATAATAAAGGCTGTTAGATAGACAGGTACCGGTTTCTTCTTAGGAGCCTTAATGGGATAACGATCCATGGTTCCATGTTGATAAGCCGCGCTAAACTCTTTTACAGGACTCTCTTCCGGCCGTGGATTGATTGGAGATTCAATATCTGAGCCCAAATCCATCAAAGCCTGGTTGAAGTCACCAGGACGGTCTGGATCAATCAAAAACTCCATCATGGCTTGAAAAATCTTGCGATTGGTCGGGACTCCAATATCGTAGTCCACCTCAAACAAGCGGGCTAGAACACGCATGACATTACCATCCACTGCTGGCTCTGGCAAGCCAAAAGCAATACTCGCAATGGCACCAGCTGTATAAGGCCCAATTCCCTTCAGTTTAGATATTATCTCATAACTTGATGGAAACACACCCCCATGGTCCTCCATGATTTGCTGTGCAGCTTTCTGCATGTTGCGGACCCGTGAGTAATAGCCCAAGCCTTCCCAAGCTTTTAAGAGTTTTTCTTCAGGAGCTTGAGCCAAATCAGCGACCGTCGGAAACCAGTCTAAAAAACGCTCATAATAAGGAATTACTGTATCCACTCGTGTCTGTTGGAGCATAATCTCTGAGATCCATATTTTATAAGGATCCTGCGTCCTTCTCCAAGGAAGATCTCGTTTATTGGCATCATACCAGGCTAATAACTTTTCTCGGAAAGAGGCAATTTTTTCCTCTTCCCACATATTAATCCCATAGTCTTTTAAATCCATCATATTCCTAGTATACCACAGAATCGTATTGAGGAAAGGAATTCTGATTTGCACATAAAAAAACTCAGGAAATTCCTGAGTCAAATAGGTTTTACTGTTCCACTGCTTGAGCCGCTGTGATCAAAGTCAACTTGTAAACATCATCTGCATTACAGCCACGAGAGAGGTCATTCACTGGTTTGTTCAACCCTTGCAAGACTGGACCAACCGCCGCAAAGCCACCAAGACGCTCTGCCATCTTGTAACCGATGTTACCTGCTTCGATACCAGGGAAGATAAAGACATTGGCTTGTCCTGCTACCTTGCTTCCTGGAGCCTTCAAAGCTGCAGTTTCCGGTACAAAGGCTGCATCAAATTGCAATTCTCCATCAATTTCTAAGTCAGGACGAAGCTCATGAGCAATTTTGGTCGCTGCAACTACCTTATCAACACTCTCACCAAAACCAGAACCTTTTGTAGAATAGCTTAACATAGCGATTTTTGGATCAATCCCAAACATCTTGGCTGTGATAGCAGAGTTGATGGCAATTTCAGCCAAGCCTTCAGCATCTGGATTGATGTTAATCGCACAGTCTCCAAACAAGTAGCGTTCAGATCCACGAACCATGAGGAAGGCACCAGATGTCCGACTAACGTTTGGACGTGTTTTAATGATTTGAAGAGCCGGACGAACGGTTGCAGCTGTTGAGTGGATGGCTCCAGAGACCATACCGTCGACAATTCCCATATGAACCAACATAACCCCAAAGTAGTTAACGTCATCTTTCAAGATTTGACGGGCTTCTTCTTCTGTCATTTTCCCATTACGTCGCTCAACTAAGGAAGCTACCATCTCTTCAAAATCGGAATACGTTTGAGGATTGATGACTTCATATCCTTCTAAAATTCCTTCAATTTCAAGATAAATACCAATCTTGTCAGGATTCCCAAGCAATACAGGTGTTACGTCTGTTTCTTTGACAATGCGTTTTGCTGCTTGCAGAATACGAGGCTCTTCACCTTCTGGGAATACAATACGAGCATTTTTACCAATAAGATTGGCTTTGAGATTTTCAAAAACTTCCATGAGTTTCTCCTTCTAATAATTAATGACTCTTTTTGAGCTGCTCTAATACAGCTTGAAAATCGGGAGGCAGGGGACTTTCTATGACCAACTCCTCCCCTAAAAATGGATGATAATAAGATAAACGGTGACAATGGAGAGCCTGACGCTCGATGCCATCTTCTAAACTCCCACCATAAAGATCATCCCCTAACAGTGGAAAACCAATATGGGAAAAATGAACCCGAATTTGATGGGTCCGACCTGTGTGCAACTGGATATCTACCAGATGAATCTTGCCAAAAGATTGAACGACTTGGTAGCTAGTATGGGCATATTTACCACCCTTAGCGACCTTTCGAGTAATAATCGAATCTTCATCACGCGCAACGGGGGCAATAATCTCTCCAACTGGATCTAACTGGCCATCTCCCTTAATCAAGGCATAGTAGCGTTTCTGAATGGTCTTGGCCTGTAATTGCTTATCTAAACGAGCATGAGCATAACCGTGTTTGGCAAAGAGCATAACGCCACTCGTATCCTTATCCAAGCGCGTAACAATATGTACCTGCTGATTCTCATATCCCTGTTTTACATAATAGCCCTTCACAATGTTTGCTAAGGTATTGGAATGAATCGCACTTGGAATCGAGGCGATGCCAAAGGGTTTGTTTAAGACCAAAAAATGATCATCTTCAAACAAAATATCCAAAGGACGATCCAGGGGTTTTAAAGTTTCAAAACTTTCTTCTGCTGGAATATCAATGATCAAGTGATCGCCAATATCTAACAAATAAACAGCGTTTTCTGGCCGACCATTGACAAGGATCTGGCCACCACGAAACTTGATCTTGGCTAAGAGCCCCTTAGAAACCTCGTGCTTTTTCAAGAAAGTCTTGACCTTGACATGCTCATCGACAATGAATTCAAATCTCATTCCCGATCATCTCCGATAAAGGCATCCTTGACCCGATTCCAGAAGCTGGTATGACTAGAACTAGCCACAAAATTGATCTTATGGTTGTCAATCTGGTACTCCACCTTTGCTATATTTCGATAGGAATAAGTTGAATTGTCAACAGAGATAATGTGGAAGCCAGGTCTCGTCGGTGTAATCTCAATCTTATCCTTTTTAGGGACAATAACCGAAGAACCCAAAGTCCGATAGACACGATTGTTGAGACTGGCAATCTCTGCAATCTGCAATGCCTCAATGGTTGGGTGAAGAACGGCTCCTCCCAAGGATTTATTATAAGCCGTACTTCCTGTGGGAGTCGAAACGGTAATTCCGTCTCCTCTGAAGCGCTCAAAATCCACTCCATTAATCGTGAGATCAGCAACCATGGTCCGGTCGCTTCTCTTAATCGTTGCTTCGTTCAAGGCTCTCATGGTACGGGTTTCACCATTGTCGAACGTTAACTTGACATTCAAAATAGGGTAGGAAACTTTAGCCCCGGTATCATACTTTAAATTCTCAACTAGCTTATCGATCTCACTATCCAAGTAATCCGTATAGAATCCTAAGTGTCCAGTATGGACGCCAATAAAGCGAACCCGATCCAACTGGTGTTCATACTTGTGAAAAGCCGATAGCAACATCCCATCTCCACCAATGGAAATCACAATATCCGGATGCTTTTCCGTCAAAATAAAATTATTTTTCCGAAGTTTGTAGCGCAATTGCTGAAAAACCTCTTCGCTTTGACGCTTGCGATTGCGAATAATGGATACTTTTTTACCTGTAGTCTTCATCTGTGTCATCACTATTTCCAACGCCATCATTTAACTTACGATGAAGTGGATCAAACAGGGCTTGAGCCTCCTGAATCGCATCCCGAATCGCTCCCATCTCTTCATCCAAGAGATAGGCCAGGTTTGCAGTCGTCTCTAAGCGTTTTTTGATCTCGTCTGGAAAGTCTCCTTTATATTTATAATTGAGCGAGTGTTCAATCGTTGCCCAAAAATTCATGGACAAGGTCCGAATTTGAATCTCTGCTAAGATTGTCTCATTACCATCAATGGTATCGACCGGATACTCTACCACAACGTGGTAACTCCGGTAACCACTTGATTTCTTGTGGCGAATGTAATCTCTCTCTTGGACCACGCGCATGTCCTGCCGTTGTCTCAAAACTTCTAGAATCTCTTCGACATCGTCTACGAACTGGACCATGATGCGAAGACCTGCAATATCCTGCATATCCTGCGCCAGATTTTCTTCAGAGATATTTCTTCGGATCATCTTTTCTCGGATGCTCTCGATCGGTTTGACACGGCCAGTGACAAACTCAATTGGAGAATGCTTTTGTTGCTTACGATATTGTTTACGAATCCCACGCAGTTTGATTTTTAATTCCCCAACTGCTTGGATATAAGGGTCTAAGAAGTTTTCCCAATCAATTGCCATCCTACCACCTTGTAATCTGAACCATTTTTGTATACAATAAACACATCTCTTATTATATCATGAATCGCTTTCGAAAAAAAGCAAAGGACTATAAAATGAATCATTTAGAAATTGAATACAAAACCTTGCTAGACAAGGACGAATACCAATCCCTCCTTCCACTTTTTACAGATACAGAATTGGTTGTCCAAACCAACCACTATATCGACACACCAGACCAGCTCATCCGCCAAGAAAAAATGGCCTTACGGGTTCGTACCTTCACCAATCAGGCGGAATTGACTCTCAAAGTCCCAGAAACAGTTGGCCATTTTGAATACAATCAAAATCTAAGTCAAGAAGAAACCAAAGCCATCCTTCAGAATAAAGAGTTTCCTGATGGAGAAATCAAAAACCTCTTGGACTCAAAAGGAATCCCAGTTGAACAACTTGTTGTCTGGGGAAGCCTGACAACAGAACGATTCGAAAAAGAAACAGCTGCAGGCTTGGTGGCACTCGACCACAGTCTATATCTAGACACTGAAGACTATGAGTTGGAAATTGAGGTGGAAACTGCTGAACAGGAAGAAAATTTTCATCAGTTCATTTCAGACCATGGAATCGTCTACAAGGCTGCAAAAAATAAAATCGCTAGATTAGCGGAAAGATTGTAAAATAGCTGAAATTATCGCAAATTTTTGCTAAAATAGTGCTAAGATTAAAAATCTAAATGAGGTTAGAATCACATGTCAGATAAAAAAAATATGAAACTCTTCTCTCTCAATTCAAACCCAGAGATTGCGCAAAAAATAGCGGATCATGCTGGGGTTCCACTTGGGAAAATTTCATCCCGTCAGTTCTCAGATGGGGAAATCCAAGTCAATATTGAAGAGAGTGTTCGTGGATATGATATTTATATCATCCAATCAACCAGTTTCCCTGTCAACAATCACTTGATGGAACTGTTAATCATGGTCGATGCTTGCCAGCGGGCTAGTGCGAATACTGTCAATGTGGTCATGCCTTATTTTGGTTATGCTCGTCAAGACCGAACTGCTGCTCCTCGCGAACCAATTACAGCTAAACTCGTTGCAAACATGTTGGTCAAAGCTGGGGTAGATCGCGTCGTAACACTAGATCTCCATGCAGTGCAAGTTCAAGGTTTCTTTGATATTGCCGTGGATAACCTCTTCACCATTCCACTCTTTGCAGAGCACTACATTAACAAAGGCCTGACAGGTCCAGATGTCGTAGTCGTGAGTCCTAAAAACTCTGGAGTTAAACGTGCTCGTAGTTTGGCTGAATATCTTGATGCTCCAATCGCGATTATTGATTATGAACAAGATGATGCTAATCGTGATTATGGCTATATCATCGGAGATGTCAAAGATAAAAAAGCCATCTTGATTGACGATATCCTCAATACTGGGAAAACTTTCTCAGAAGCTGCGAAAATCGTTGAACGCGAAGGCGCTACTGAGATTTATGCTGTTTCAAGTCATGGCTTGTTTGTAAAAGGCGCTGTTGAACTACTAGACCAAGCTCCAATCAAGGAAATCTTGGTAACGGATTCTGTTGCTCCAAATGGACCAACTCCTAAAAACATTAACTATCTGACAGCTAGCGAACTAATCGCTGAAGCTATTGTTCGCATTCAAGAAAGAAAACCTGTTAGTCCTCTATTTGCCTACCATAAGAAATAAGGTCTGAATGTGATATATTTTGATAATGCCGCAACAACCCCCCTGCTTCCAGAAGTTATCTCCAAGATGACGGAAACGATGGCTTCCACATTTGGAAATCCATCCAGTCTTCATACTCATGGACGAATGGCTAGTAAGCTCCTCCGAGAGTCTCGTGAGCAAATTGCTCAGTCTCTCCATACCCTTCCAAATCGTATTTTCTTTACTTCTGGGGGATCAGAAAGCAATAATACTGTTATTAAAGGCTATTGCTTGAAACACCAGGCAGATGGTAAACACATCATTACGACCGCTTTGGAACACCATGCAGTTTTAGAACCAATTGAATACCTTGTGGCTTGTTTCGGATTTGAAGTCACGATCGTTCAACCAAGAGAAGGGCGTATTCAAGCAAGTGATATCAAAGCAGCACTTAGACCAGATACCATTCTCGTCTCTACCATGTTTGCCAATAACGAAACTGGGGATCTCTTGCCAATTAAGGAAATTGGAGAACTGTTAGAAAATCATCCAGCTGCCTTTCATGTCGATGCTGTCCAAGCAATCGGAAAGCTTCCTGTCTATCCTGAAGAGTTTGGAATCGATTTTCTCAGTGCTTCTGCTCATAAATTCCATGGTCCCAAGGGAGTTGGCTTTCTTTATGCGGCTATCCCTGATTTTGACAATCTCATCCATGGTGGGGATCAGGAAAGCAAGATGAGAGCTAGTACCGAAAATCTTATTTCCATTGCTGGAATGGCGACAGCTCTCCAAGAAGCTACCCTTCATCAAGAAGAAAATTTCCACCAGGTTCAAAAACTAGGTCAGGAATTGCTCAATGGGTTAGCTGATTACAACTACTACTTAAACGCGAGCGATCATCATCTTCCCTTCGTATGGAACCTTGGTTTTCCAGGTGTGCAAAATGATGTCTTACTGATGAGACTGGATTTAGCTGGTATTTCCGTATCCACTGGTTCTGCTTGTACCGCCGGTACCGTACAACCCAGCCATGTTCTTGAGGCCCTTTACGGAAAAGAGAGTGCACGCTTAAAAGAATCCCTTCGAATAAGTTTTTCAGAACTCAATACTTCAGAGGAGGTTCAAGACTTCCTCGCAAAACTAAAAGAAATTTTATCATAGGAGAATTATATGGCCTTTGAAACAAGTGTCTCATTGAAAGACTGCAAATATACCTATAGTCTACATCCCAACGTTAAGAAATATACCCTTCGTGACAATACCTTTGCAATCACAAAAGTTGGTAATTACGAGTTAAACCGTTTGCTTGAAGCTGTTCCGAACAGTGGCGAAGGTTTCTTGTTGAAAATCATCTTCAACAAAGATCTAACTGGATTTAAAATCAATATTACAGACAAGTCTGGACTTCGTCTGGTTAATATCTTTAAAAATCCAGAGAATGATATCATTCAACAAAAATTCTATTTCTTAATGGATAGTCTCGTAGAGAGAGAAATTTTTAACAAAACTGAGGCCTAATATGGTAACCCTAACTTATATCGACGCCTATCAGGTGGAACGGACCACTACCTACCCCAACCTTGCAGCCTGTATTCTGGCTTTTTCAGGCTGTGTGACCTTGCCAGACAATTATAAGATCGTATCGATTACATACAAGGGAGATTCTCTCCCCTATACTGGACGTGTCGATGGACTTTACGCTTTTTTGAAAAAGATAGAACAAGCTGAAAACTAAACTTATGGTGATGGACCTTTCCCATCCTCATAAGCTTTTTCTTTCCATAAAAATATTTTTGAAAAATCATTGTAGATAGTTGATTTTTTCACAATCTTTCTATACAATAAGAGGGAAAGGTTGTGATATTGTGAAACATGATAAAAATACTCCAATTCCGCGTGCAACAGCAAGACGCTTATCGCTCTACTACCGGATTTTTAAACGGTTTAATTCTGAAAAAATTGAGCGCGCCAATTCCAAACAAATTGCTGATGCGATAGGGATTGACTCTGCTACCGTTCGCCGAGATTTTTCCTATTTCGGGGAATTGGGAAGACGGGGATTTGGTTACGACGTAAAAAAACTAATGAACTTCTTTGCAGATCTTTTGAATGACAATGCGATTACCAATGTTGCTATCATTGGGATCGGAAATATGGGGAGTGCCCTCCTCAACTATCGTTTCCATGAGCGCAATAAAATGAAAATTGTCATGGCATTTGATTTAGATGATCATGAATTGATTAATACTAAGAGTAAAGATGGTATTCCTATTTTTGGTATTTCAACCATTAAAGAAAAACTCAAACAAGAAGGGATTAAAACAGCTATCCTAACGGTTCCAAGTGTCAAGGCTCAAGAAGTTGCAAACCTCTTGGTAGAAGCTGGTATCAAAGGCATTCTAAGCTTTTCACCAGTACATTTGACAGTTCCTAAAGACGTCGTCGTTCAATATGTCGACCTTACTAGTGAATTACAGACACTTCTTTATTTCATGCGTAAAAATGAAGAATAAAGATCAGCATTAAAACAATAACAACTAAAGGGTTGGAACAGCTAGTTCCAACCCTTTTTAAACTAAATAATCCGTCTCTTCTCGATAACTATAATAGTCATCTTCGGATACAATTAAGTGATCCAATAAGGTTAAGCCCATCAACTCACAGGCCTCTAGAACGCGATGCGTTACTTCATCATCATTCTTGCTGGGAAATACAGCACCAGACGGATGGTTATGCGCTAAGATAATGGAGGTTGCCATGTGTTTCAGTGCATAATGTAGGATTTCTCGTGGTTCTGCAATACTCCGATTTACCGTTCCAATAAAAATGGTCTGTTGATGAATAATTTCATTCTGTGTATTCAGATAGAGGGCAACCAGGTGCTCCTGCTTCTTATGGCCGATTTCCTGTTGAATTTTATGGGCCAGTTTTTGACTGCTCATGATTTGTTCAGAACTCATTAATTCATCTTTATGAATCCTCCGACCAAACTCAAAAACAGCCTGAAGTTCGATGGCCTTAACACGACCAATTCCAGAGATTTCTTGGAGTTCTTCCAAAGTCAATTGCCCCAATTCCTTTAAACTAGTGATTGATCTTAAAAGACCTTGTGCAATCTCGTAAACACTCTGTTGTTTATTGCCAGTCCGTAAGAGAATAGATAGCAATTCCTGATGACTCAACTTCTCCACACCTTCAGAAATCAAACGTTCTCTGGGAAGTAAAGATGGTTCAATAAATGAAATGTCGTACATAATTTCCTCCTCACCTATTAATTCGTAATAAAATGAGAAAATGACGACTTTTCATTATTTACAAGCGATTTCTTGTTTCAAATTGTCTAACACTAAGACTTCATCCTTATTGAAACGAATCTGGTAACCCGTTTGAACTTGTTCTAACTCCTTCAAAAATTGTTGAATTTCACATCGAATCAAGTACTCCTGACTCTGAGGAATCGCCTCTAGTGCTTGGTAGACTTGCTCTACTTCGTAGATGCCTTTCGTAATTAATCCGTTTCGCGGAAAATCATTTACTAAGAGATTGTAGAAATGATGCAAGAGATGATAAATTCGCTCTTTCGTCACTATTCTACCTCCTTATCATACTCTTTCTAATCCTATTATATACTGTAAATCCCTCTATATTATGACAACTTCCTTACATTATATTACCAATCTCTTACAATTTTACAAGAATGCTTCTTCCTTCACAAAGTTCTAGCCATATACATAAAGCCCAGGCATCACTGCCTTGGGCTTTATTTTTTTATAGTTGCATTTGATTATAGGACTTGCTAAATGAATCCAGGATCTCTTTTGGAGCTTTGTCGTAGTCAACAGAAGTTTCCAAATTTCCTTTTACAATCGTACGATAAGTTGCTGCCGCATCCTCACAGGTCACCAGTGTAATTTCATTAACACCTTCACGGTCTTGAATGACATCGACACGGTCTGGTGTCACTGTCTCCACAGAGGAAATCACATAGGTATAGATTTTTTCTTTATCTGTGATGTAGATCTTCATACCAGCTTTGGCTTTCTCTAACGGTGAAAACAACATGGCATTTGCTCCAGTTAAGCCAAATACGTGGTGACTAGCGAGAGAGTAATTCCCTTGTCCCATGACTTGAGTTTCCTTCATGGTACCCGCTCCATAATATAGCGCGACATTTTCCAGTCCTTTAAAAATTGGAAGGTTCATATTCAATTCAGGAATCGAAATCCCCCCGATTACAGGAAGCTGTTGAGCCTGCCATTGGGCATTGATAACAGCTTCCGTTGAGAGCGACTGAACATCTTGGAAATCAAAGCTCGTCTTCACTTCTTTATTCTTATCAATGGTCTTTTTGTCAACCTTGCTAACCTGGTATTGGTTGGTATGCCATACCATGATCATATTTCGGATCGGAGCATTGAAAATCAAGAGAAGTGAGAGAATAATCAAGAGTGTTGCAACGATATTGATAAGAGTATTACGTAAACTCTTTTTCTTTTTTCTTTTGCGTGACATGCTGTCCCCTTATCTATTCGTTTTCTTCCACTACTTCTTCATCCTTTTCATCAGCTTGCACCGTTGTGAAGGTCACAATTTTAGCATCCTGATCAAGTCGCATCACTTTCACTCCCTGAGTGGAACGACCTGTCTGAGAAATGTTAGCTACACCTGTCCGGATCATGACCCCAGTATCAGTAATGATCATCAGGTCTTCATCCCCTTTAACGGTTAAAAGACCAGCTATTGCACCATTTTTCTCTGTAATATTGGCTGTCTTGATTCCTTTACCGCCACGGCCTTTAGTTGGGTATTCGCTCGCTATGGTGCGTTTTCCATAACCTTTTTCGGTAATAATCAATACTTCATCCTGATCGGTGACGACACTTGCGCCAACAACTTTGTCTCCTTCCCGGAGATTAACCCCACGTACCCCTGTGGCAGAACGTCCCATATTACGTACAACGGACTCGTTAAAGCGGACAGAATAACCATACTTGGTACCAATAATAACATCTGTATTTCCGTCTGTAAGGAAGACGTTGATCAATTCATCCTCGTCTCGTAGGTTTAAGGCTTTCAAGCCATTTTGACGGATATTAGAAAATTCTGCTACATTGGTCCGTTTCACCAAACCTTGTCGCGTCGTAAAGAAGAGATAGGCTTCATCACTTCGGTCTTGCTCGACATTGATAATGGTTTGTATGGACTCTCCATCGTCCAATTTCAACAGGTTAACAATCGGTAGACCCTTGGCTGTTCGACCATATTCGGGAATCTCATAGCCTTTTAGACGATAGACACGCCCTTTATTAGTAAAGAAGAGCAAGTGATCATGGGTGCTTGTAGAAACTAATTCACGAACAAAGTCATCATCCTTGACTCCTGTACCTTGAACCCCACGACCACCACGTTTTTGAGCAGTAAATTCAGCTTGATCCAAGCGTTTAATGTACCCTTTGTTGGACAGGGTAATCAAGACATCTGTTTCTTCAATCAAGTCCTCATCTTCAAGAGAAAGAACTTCTCCAACCATCAACTCTGTGCGACGAGCATCACCAAACTTGCGTTTGACTTCTTCCAATTCTTCCTTGATGATTGCAGCCACACGCTCTGGTTTTGCTAAAATATCCGTCAAATCAGCAATCAAGGCAACCAAATCATCGTATTCGCTTTGGATCTTGTCGCGTTCCAAACCAGTCAAACGACGAAGACGCATATCCAAAATAGCTTGGCTTTGGCGTTCAGAGAGCTTGAATTTAGACATCAATTCAGCTTGGGCTTCCGCGTCAGTCTGACTATTGCGGATAATCCGGATAACTTCATCGATGTGATCAAGAGCTATTAAGAGACCTTCCAAGATATGCGCACGAGCTTCCGCCTTCTCTTTATCAAAGATGGTCCTACGAGTCACTACTTCTTTTTGGTGCTCAATATAAGAACTCAAAATCTGGCGAAGAGAAAGAATTTTTGGAACACCATTTTGGATGGCCAACATATTGAAACCAAAGTTGGTCTGCATTTGCGTCATCTTGAAAAGATTGTTCAAAATAACGTTGGCAGAGGCATCCCGACGTACCTCAATGACAAAACGAACCCCTTCACGGTTGGATTCATCTCGTACAGCAGTAATCCCTTCAATCCGTTTTTCTTGCACCAAGCGCACGATATGTTCATGGACCTTGGTCTTATTGACCATATATGGAAATTCCGTTACGACAATGCGTTCACGGCCACTCTTCGTTTCCTCGATTTCCGTACGAGAGCGAAGAACAATTGAGCCTTTCCCTGTTTCATAGGCCTTATGAATACCTGATCTTCCCATGACCAAGGCTCCAGTTGGAAAATCTGGACCAGGCAGCACTTCCATGAGTTCACGAGTGGTCACTTCAGGATTATCCATCATCAATTTGACGGCATCTATCGTTTCACCGAGATTATGAGGAGGAATATTAGTAGCCATCCCTACAGCAATTCCTGTAGCGCCATTTACAAGAAGGTTAGGGAAGCGTGCTGGTAGCACTAAGGGCTCCCGCTCACTGGCATCATAGTTATCTGCAAAATCAACTGTATTCTTATTGATATCCCGCAACATCTCAAGTGCGATCTTGCTCATACGGGCTTCTGTATACCGTTGTGCAGCGGCCCCATCTCCGTCCATAGAACCAAAGTTCCCATGGCCGTCCACTAGCATATAGCGATAGCTCCACCATTGCGCCATCCGAACCATGGCTTCATAAATAGAGGAATCACCGTGTGGGTGGTATTTACCCATAACATCCCCTGTAATACGGGCTGATTTTTTATGTGGTTTGTCAGGAGTGACACCCAATTCATTCATTCCGTATAAAATACGACGGTGAACGGGTTTCAGGCCATCACAAACATCAGGGAGCGCACGAGCCACGATTACGCTCATGGCATAATCAATAAAACTCGTCTTCATTTCTGATGTTAAATTCACATCAATTAGATTATTATCCTGCATTCAAAAAATGCCTCTCTTTACTTAATTCACCTTACTATTATAACACATTTTAGCCTTTTTTTCTTCTAACGAACACAAGAGTAAAAACGTTTACATAAAGGATTGCCACTATATCAGATGACAAAGACTTGCAAAAGTGGTAAAATGAAAGCGTATGAGAATCTATCTCAAAAAAATAAGAAGGAGACGTTTAGACTCATGACTTTGACTAAACAACACAAAAAAGTTATCCTTGTCGGTGACGGTGCTGTAGGTTCATCTTACGCATTTGCACTTGTCAACCAAGGAATTGCACAAGAGCTTGGAATTATTGAAATTCCTCAATTGCACGAAAAAGCTGTTGGAGATGCGCTTGACCTTAGCCACGCCCTTGCCTTTACTTCACCTAAGAAGATCTATGCAGCTGAGTACGCTGACTGTGCAGACGCTGATCTTGTTGTAATTACTGCAGGTGCTCCTCAAAAACCAGGTGAAACTCGTCTTGATCTTGTTGGTAAAAACCTTGCCATTAACAAATCAATCGTAACACAAGTTGTTGAATCAGGATTTAACGGTATCTTCCTTGTCGCTGCTAACCCAGTTGACGTTTTGACATACTCTACATGGAAATTCTCTGGATTCCCTAAAGAACGCGTTATTGGTTCAGGTACTTCACTTGACTCAGCTCGTTTCCGTCAAGCTCTTGCTGAAAAATTGGATGTCGATGCTCGTTCAGTGCACGCCTACATCATGGGTGAACACGGAGACTCAGAATTCGCCGTATGGTCACACGCTAACATCGCCGGTGTAAACCTTGAAGAATTCCTTAAAGACACTCAAAACGTTAAAGAAACTGAATTGATCGAATTGTTCGAAGGTGTTCGTGATGCTGCTTACACTATCATCAACAAAAAAGGTGCTACATACTACGGTATCGCAGTTGCCCTTGCTCGTATCACTAAAGCAATCCTTGATGATGAAAATGCAGTGCTTCCACTTTCAGTATTCCAAGAAGGCCAATATGGTATCAGCGATGTCTTTATCGGTCAACCAGCTGTTGTGGGTGGACACGGTATCGTACGTCCAGTAAATATCCCATTGAATGATGCTGAACTTCAAAAAATGCACGCTTCTGCAAAAGAATTACAAGCCATCATTGATGAAGCATGGAAAAACCCTGAATTCCAAGAAGCATCTAAAAACTAATCAATTAGTGATAAGACTCTCTAATGATAGAGAGTCTTTTTTTACTCTGGAAAAACAAAAAAGGTTGAGAAACTCAACCTTTTTTTCTTTCCACCCTGAGGGAATCGAACCCCCATCTCAAGAACCGGAATCTTACGTGATATCCATTACACTAAGGGTGGCAACTGTTATAGTATATCAAATTTTTAAGTATATTACAAGTAAAAAAAGCTTACCAAAAGGTAAGCTTTAAAAATATTATAATTCGATATCACCAAACAAGTCAGCCATTGAGAATCCAGTTTGAGTTTCTGGAAGATCAAAATCACGTTTTTCTTGTTTTGGACGACGTGGACGTTGTTGACGTTTTTCTTGTTTTTCGCCTTCTTCTTGAGCTGGACGTTCTTCAAGAGCTTTGATAGAAAGTGATACACGTTCATCAGCAGCATTTACTTCAAGAACTTTAACAGTTACTTCTTGTCCAACTTTAAGAACATCTTTTGGATTTTCAACACGTTTGTGTGAAATTTGTGAGATGTGAACAAGTCCATCAATACCTGGCAATACTTCAACGAATGCACCGAAGTCAGTCAAACGTTTAACAGTACCTTCGATGACATCACCAGCAGCTAATTTTTGTTCTACACCATCCCATGGTCCAGGTGTTGTAGCTTTCAATGAAAGTGATACACGACCTTCTTCTTCGTTCAAGTCAAGAACTTTCACTTCGATTTCTTCACCTACAGTAACAACTGATTTAGGTGAAACGTTGCGTTCATGTGACAATTCAGTCAAGTGAACCAATCCATCAACACCACCAAGGTCGATGAAAGCACCGAAGCTAGTGATACGGGCAACTTTACCAGTTACAACATCACCAACATTCAATTTACCGAATACTTCTGCGCGAGCAGCAGCTGATGCAGCTTCAACAACTTCACGACGAGAAAGGATAAAGCGGTTTTCTTTTGGATCTACTTCTTTGATTTTTGCATCAAATTCTTGACCTACGAAACGTTCAGTGTTACGTACAAAACGAGTATCAAGCATTGAAGCTGGAATAAATCCACGAAGTCCTTCAAATTCAACTGAAAGGCCACCTTTAACAGCGCGAGTTCCTTTAACAGTCACAACTTCTTCTTCACGTCCGACCAATTTGTCCCATGCTTTGCGAGCTTCTAAACGTTTTTTAGATACAAGGTAAGTTACTGTATCAGTATCTTTACCAACTACTTGACGAAGAACAAGCAATTCAAGTGTTTCACCTGGTTTTACCAAGTCGTTGATGTCAGCATCACGATCGTTTGTCAATTCGCGAAGAGTCAAAACACCTTCGACACCAGTTCCAGAGATTGCAACGTTAGCTTGGTTAGCGTCAACTGTCAATACTTCAGCAGTAACAACGTCACCTGGTTCAACTTGGCTAACACTGTTTAGCAAATCTTCAAATTCATTCATCTAAAAAATCCTCCAACAATCAAGTTTTCTAAACTTGACATACTTATAATTATTTTTCCTAAGCAAGCACTCGCAACGTAATCAAAATGATCTACAACGACATCTTCATATAAAGAAATAAAATACCTGAGTAGATATTTTACCACCTTATCTGATATTACCTAGAACTGGGGTAGCTGGATTCGAACCAACGCATGAGGGAGTCAAAGTCCCTTGCCTTACCGCTTGGCTATACCCCAAGAATGAAATGGAGAGAGAGGGATTCGAACCCCCGAACCCGAAGGAGCGGATTTACAGTCCGCCGCGTTTAGCCTCTTCGCTATCTCTCCATATAAATCAACAGGATCTATTATACCATTGATTTATTATGATTGCAAGCCCTTATTTGTTCAAATTATAATTTTCTATTAAAATTTCAACGGCTTTTTCAAGTTTTTTGTAAAGGGAATCAACATTTCCATTCTTGATAATGGCAAACTGCTCTCCCATATCTGCAATTTCACCAACCGTTTTCTTTCCAATAGACAAGGTAAATCCATCGAAGGTATCTTTACCAACTGTCACTTTGCTATCCACGATTTGAATCTCAATTTTTTTATCTTTTTTACTCATTTCAAACCTCTTTTCACTTTTTCTATTTTACAAAAATTCTTATAATGACGCAAGAAAAAAGGGAATGGGTTAGAAAGGAATTCCTTCGTAATCCCACTCCCACAAGGGTATTTTGAACCCTTATGAGCTTGAATGAGAACCTTAGTAGCAGATTCCTAAATGTTAATCCACTTTGATAATCCATCCTTCAGGCGCTTCAACATCTCCGAATTGGATCCCTGTCAATTCATCATAAAGTTTCCGTGTGACAGGTCCTACTTCTGTTTCTGAATAGAAGACATGGAAATCATCTCCATGTTGGACACCACCGATTGGGGAGATGACAGCTGCGGTACCACAAGCTCCTGCCTCAACGAAGCGATCTAATTCATTGATATAAACATCCCCTTCTATCGGTGTCATACCAAGACGGTGCTCTGCTAGATAGAGCAAGGAATATTTGGTAATCGATGGTAGGATAGAAGGACTCAATGGGGTCACAAATTCATGGTTGGCTGTGATTCCAAAGAAATTGGCCGATCCGACTTCTTCAATCTTGGTGTGGGTTGCTGGATCCAAATAAATTACGTCTGAAAAATTCCGAGATTTAGCTAATTTACCAGGTAGAAGGCTAGCTGCATAGTTCCCTCCAACCTTGGCTGCACCTGTACCATGAGGAGCAGCACGGTCATATTCATCTTGAATCAAAAAATTAGTCGGCACCAAACCACCTTTAAAGTAGTTTCCAACTGGCATAGCAAAGATGGTAAAGATATACTCATCAGCAGGCTTGACTCCAATGATATCTCCAACCCCAATTAATAGCGGACGGAGGTAAAGAGTTCCTCCAGTACCATACGGTGGAACGTAATCTTCGTTGGCTTTCACAACTGCCTTACAAGCATCGACAAACATGTCCGTTGGAACTTGTGGCATCAGCAAACGATCGGATGTCCGTTGCAAACGTTTGGCATTTTCATCTGGACGGAACAATTGGATGCTTCCATCTTTTGTACGGTAGGCTTTCAACCCTTCAAAGGCTTGCTGACCGTAATGCAAGCTAGGAGACGACTCTGACAAATGCAAAGTCGCATCTTCAGTTAATCCGCCTTTTTCCCATGCTCCATTGCGGTAATGAGCTAAATAGCGAAAGGGTAATTTCATATATGAAAAGCCAAGGTTTTCCCAATCAAGTGATACTGTCATGATCGTACTCCTTAAATTCTTTCTATTCGACCTGGTTCAGGTCCATTTAATTTCTCAATCTATGTAGACTATTGTACACCATTTCATGAGAATTTCAAGTGATATTTTCAATTTTCAGAAAATTTATTTTTAAAGAAAGTCAGTCTTGTAACAGACCGACACTTTCTTTTATTTGATGGTGGCAGAAAAAACTTCATGATCCGAAATGGTGTCATTTATGAAGGATCCATTACTTGTTCTTTCTGAAAGACTTAATTGAGTCAGATCAACCTCTGTCACCTGACCTGTTGTGGAGGTAATCTGAAGGATTTGATCCTGCTCTCCCACTTCTTCCTGGCTCGTAAAGAGATCAAAATCTCCCTGATCTGTATAGACTGGTCCTGCCATGAAGACACGATGTGGCTTAGACTTCAGTTCACGTAAGACTTGAAGACCACGTTTTGCACGGCTGGTCACTGGAATATCATCTTGGGACATCCGTTTGAGACTGCCTCGCTGGGTCAGAATGTACATGCTTGGTGTTGTTGACTTAAAGACAGCTGCAACTTTATCCCCGTCTTTCAGGTTAATAGCTTTAACACCTGCTGCTTTGGCACCAACTACTGGCACCTCTTCAATATTGAAGCGCAACCCATAACCATTCTTAGTAATGATCATGATGTCCTCGAGGACAACTGGCGCTACTGCTACGATACGGTCGTCTTGGTCTTTTAGCTTAGCATACTTAGTCGATTTAGAACGATAAGTCCGCCATGGGCTCAATTCCTTGCGTTCAAAGCGTTTGATTTGACCTTGTTGGGTAGCTGCAAAGTAGGTCACGCCCTCAAACTGATCCACAATCTCCGCAAAGAGAATTTCTTCTTCCTGCTCGAAATTGGTCAAGGTCTGACTGAGGTGTTCTCCGATGTCCTTCCACTTGGTATCTGCCAATTCATGAATTGGTCGATAGATGGCATTCCCCAAGTTGGTAAAGAGTAAGAGATGCTGAGTGGTCTTAGCAGGCTCTACGAAAATCAACTCATCGTCGTCCCGCTTACCGACTTCTTCCAGTGTTGAGGCATTGAAAGAACGAGGCGAGGTCCGTTTGATATATCCAGCACGGGTTACGCTGACGAAGGTTTCCTCTTCGACAATGAGGCTGGCTGTGTCAATCTCAATTGTTTTAGCAGTGTCTTGCAACTCACTACGACGCGGATTGCCAAAGAGCTTCTTGACTTCACGTAATTCCTTCTTCATGAGATTGAACATGGTCCGTTCATCCCCAATGATAGCGGCCAAGGTCGCGATTTGCTCCTTGAGGTTAGCATGCTCTTCTTCCAAGGTGACAATATCTGTATTGGTCAAACGGTACAGTTGCAAGGTGACAATGGCTTCTGCTTGTTCTTCGGTGAAATCGTAACTGATCTTAAGGTTTTCCTTAGCATCTGCCTTGTTATCAGAAGCACGGATCAGAGCGATGACTTCATCAAGGATAGAAATGACGCGAATCAATCCCTCTACAATGTGGAGGCGTCGTTCGGC
Source organism: Streptococcus sp. OMI750 (assembly GCF_047463895.1). Taxonomy (NCBI): domain Bacteria; kingdom Bacillati; phylum Bacillota; class Bacilli; order Lactobacillales; family Streptococcaceae; genus Streptococcus; species Streptococcus sp. OMI750. The sequence goes on along the minus strand of NZ_JASHCZ010000001.1, from coordinate 508,578 downwards.
CTTTTCCTTGTCAAAGCGAGAGCGAGCGACAATGATATCTCGACGGTGAGCAATGTAGCTAGACAGAATCGGTAAAATCCCCACTTGACGTGGTGTGTAGTTATCAATCGCCACCATATTGAAGTTGTAGTTGACCTGCAAATCTGTATACTTGAACAAGTAGTTCAAGATCAAATCTGCATTGGCATCTTTCTTCAACTCAATGGCAATACGAAGACCATCCCGATCAGACTCATCTCGAACTTCTGCAATACCGGCCACCTTGTTATTGACACGAACATCGTCGATCTTCTTGACCAAGACGGCCTTGTTGATCTCATAAGGAATCTCAGTGACGACGATTTGCTGCTTGCCGCCTTTGAGTTGCTCGATCTCTGTTTTAGAACGGACAACCACCCGTCCCTTACCAGTTTCATAGGCTTTCTTGATCTCATCGCGACCTTGGATAATGGCACCGGTCGGGAAATCAGGTCCAGGAAGAAACTCCATGAGTTTGTCTACCTTAGCAGAAGGATGGTCGATCATGTAGACCACCGCATCAATGACTTCAGCAAGGTTATGGGGCGGAATATCTGTCGCATAACCAGCTGAAATCCCTGTAGCCCCATTGACCAAGAGGTTTGGAAAGGCTGCAGGCAAAACAGTTGGCTCTTTTTCTGTATCGTCAAAGTTCCAGGCAAATGGCACTGTGTTCTTTTCGATATCTTGAAGGAGATAACCAGCAATTTCAGATAGACGGGCTTCCGTATAACGCATGGCAGCAGGTGGATCACCGTCCATGGAACCATTGTTACCATGCATCTCAACAAGAATCTCACGATTCTTCCAGTCTTGAGACATGCGGACCATGGCATCATAGATCGAACTATCCCCGTGAGGATGGAAATTCCCCATGATATTTCCGACAGACTTGGCAGACTTGCGGTAGCCCTTGTCATGGGTATTGCCGTCCTTATTCATAGAATAAAGAATCCGCCGTTGAACAGGTTTCAAGCCATCCCGAATATCAGGAAGGGCCCGTTCTTGAATAATGTATTTGGAGTAGCGACCAAAGCGCTCTCCCATGATGTCCTCTAAGGACATATTTTGGATATTACTCATATAGGATACAAAGCCCGTAAAATACAAAGTGAAAATAGGAAATTCTTTCAGTGAGCCTTGCTCACAAGAGAATTTATCTTTTTCACACAGTATTTAGGGCGTGTTCAACTCCTTTCAAAGAATGTTGAGTAGATTTTTTAGAAAAAGGAATTCAGTTACTACAAGTAACCAAAGACTTCTTTCTGTAGTTTAAGATGTTTAAAATAGTTGATTGGATTAATGATTCGACAGTTTTTCCTCGGCATAAACCATCATCTTCTTAGCCACTTCCTTATCATAGTCAAAGCCCATCTTCTTGGCTAAATCTTGCGCTTCTCTATGAAAGAGACTCATAGTAGCTAATAAAGACTGAGTGATTTTCTCTATACTTGAAAAATCAAGGAGAGCAGAGAATTCCTTCTCCTTCTCAGCAGGCAAGTAGTTAAAAAGATACTTGTAGTTCTTTTCGATATCAACTGCTCCCCTATCACTTGTCACCTGCCAAGCCAAGATCTTCAAGAGTTCTTGCTGGCAAATGCCATAGAGGTGATCAGTCGCATAGATGAGCTGATTTCTTCGTATCCCTTTGACGACATAAGCCGATACCCACCAAAATTCATTGCAGGATGCTGCAAATTCCTCTTCGGAGGGCGGAGCGGTCCAGTAGCGCTTGGCATTAGGCTGATAGGCTTCAAACAAACCTTTTTCGTCTTTTAGCACTCTGAAACCTGCCTCGCTGTCCACCCACTCTTGGATGTGTTCCTTGGGACAGAGGGTCAAATCGATGCGATTGCCATCTTCAAAGAGCATGAGGTAAAGATGACGATGTCCTAGAATAACATTTTGCTCAATGATGCGTTTTCCAAACTGGTCCAGCCATGATAAATCAGAAATCAGGCCTTCTAGATTATCAACAATATAAACCACATCATAATCTTGAAACTCATCTTTTGGGGACTGAGGATTCGTTCGGGATCCGGATAAAGCCACTGCTTCCGCTTGCAAGTTCTCAGCTATCTGCAAGATCAGATCCATTATTTTATCATCGCAGTTACGATACACTCCATTTAGTTCTTTTTTTATCATATTATTGTTTTATAATTTCAATTATATTAATAACTAGCATCAAAATAATTCAACTTTACTTAATATTTTAAAAGCTTTATTACGTTTTTCACTGTCATCTATCCCCTTAACTTGTGTTAATAAATGGTTGGCATCTATAAGACTATCATACTGACTATATCTAAAGATTTTATTTTCAGAATCATAAACACTTTTTCTCTTTAATTTATCAATTAAATCAGGAGAAACAATTATATTTTCAGAACTATCAAAAATATAATACTTAATTATATTTTCAAATAAACTGTCATTTTCTCCGTTATTATAATTAACATATTCATCTTTAAGCAATTTTAACAATTTGTCATTTAAATAGTCATTTTCTTCATTTGGTACTACACAATAAAAATATGCTGAAAAAACTTTATTATTTGGAATTAAACCAAAACTACATCCCAAATGTTTCGTGACCAAAGAATCGTTATAAGAAATCTCTGTACAACCTGCACCACACCATTTTATTGGTTTATTTTTTAATTTAAATGCATATACTTTAAAATGTCTATCAATTTCAGTATCAGTTAATGGAATTTTCTTAATTACTTTATCAAATTTGGTTTTTAATACTTCTAAATTTGATATATTAGTTTTGGTGTTTGCTATTTTTATTGCATTATCATAAATAATATTCCTTTTTTGGGTTATAACTGAAGAAAGTGATTTCCCGACTCCTTTTTCTGAATCAAGTGTATCTTCATATGCTGCTTTCAGAGCGTAGTTTTCTTTTAAATAATGATATAAAAAGAAACGATAAGAATACAAAAACAAATACTGTTTGACAGAAGGAATCGGTTTTAAAATTTCTATTGGTGAAAAAATATGACTATCATGTTCTTTACAAAATAGTGGCATAGTACCTGCGTCATTTATATTGATTTCATAAAATAATTCATTATGCAAATCAGGATTTTGTAAATTACTAATAATACTTTTAATATCGGTAGAAAAAACAGAATATCCGTTATTAGTTCTTCCTGCAATCTGTTTTTCTAATAAATTCCTAGGAAAAGTATGAGATTTAATAGGTTTCCTATCGCAATTAGGAAATTGACATTTTTTTCCTTTAGATTCAAAAAAACGCTTCATATTATCTCGGTCGAAAGCTTGAAGTTTTTTTCTATCAGTTATAGAAATAGCATGAAGATTATTTCGTTCCATTTGCTTCTTTAGCTTCTCAATTACCAAATGACAATGTTTGTATTTTTTTCCTGAATTACATGGACATTTATCATTTCTTTTGATACACATACTTCAACTTCCTTTTTTTAAAGCATCTTTTATATTTTATTTTGGCTCCTTACTTAAAAAACAACTTCCCCACTCTCCTCAAGCGTAAACTTAACGTTATCTTCAATCCATTGGCGGCGTGGAGCTGCCTTATCGCCCATGAGGACTGAGACACGGCGTTCTGCACGCGCTAGATCATCAATGGTAACACGGATCAAGGTTCGAGTTTCTGGATTCATGGTGGTTTCCCAAAGCTGATCGGCATTCATTTCCCCCAACCCTTTGTAACGTTGGAGGGTTGCTCCACGGCCAAAGGTCCGACGTAGGTCTTCCAATTCGCTATCTGTCCAAGCATAAGCCACTTCTTCTTTCTTCCCTTTGCCTTTAGACATCTTGTAAAGAGGAGGCATGGCGATATAGACCCGTCCTGCTTCAACCAAGGGGCGCATATACCGGTAGAAGAATGTTAGAAGCAAGGTCTGAATGTGTGCTCCATCCGTATCCGCATCGGTCATAATGATAATCTTGTCATAGTTGGCATCTTCGATCGTAAAGTCAGCCCCAACTCCAGCACCGATGGTATAGATCATAGTGTTGATTTCCTCGTTTTTGAGGATATCGCTCATGTTGGCCTTTTCAGTATTGAGAACCTTCCCTCGAAGTGGAAGGATGGCCTGGAACTTGCGGTCCCGACCTTGCTTAGCCGATCCACCAGCTGAGTCTCCTTCGACTAGATAGAGTTCGTTCTTAGCAGCATTCTTGGACTGGGCCGGGGTCAATTTACCAGATAAAAGTCCCTTATCCTTCTTATTCTTCTTCCCATTACGACTCTCATCACGCGCCTTCCGAGCTGCTTCACGCGCATCCCGAGCCTTGATAGCCTTGCGAATCAGATTGGAAGCTAGTTCCCCATTTTCCATGAGGAAGAAGGTCAACTTGTCAGCGACAATGCCATCAACAACTGGACGAGCCAGTGGACTTCCTAGTTTGTCCTTGGTTTGTCCTTCAAACTGCAAATGGGCTTCTGGAACCAAGATCGAAAGAACAGCTGAAAGACCTTCCCGGTAGTCTGAGCCTTCTAAGTTCTTGTCTTTTTCTTTGAGAAGTCCTGTTTTTCTTGCGTAGTCGTTCATGGCCTTGGTAATGGCTGTCTTGAGTCCTGTCTCGTGGGTTCCCCCATCTTTGGTACGGACATTATTGACAAAGGACAAGATATTGTCAGAGTATCCATCATTGTATTGGAGAGCAACTTCTACTTGGAAGCCTTCTGATTCCCCATTAAAGTAGAGAACCGGCGTCAAGGTTTCCTTATCTTCGTTCAAGTACTCAACGAAATCCTGTACCCCATTCTCGTAATGGAAGGCTACATGGTTGTCTTCTTCCTTACGAAGATCGGTCAACGTCAGTGTTACATCCTTGAGCAAGAAAGCCGACTCCTTGATCCGTTCTGCAATAGTATTAAACTTGAAATCCGTCGTTGAGAAGATGGTGGCATCCGGCATGAAGGTAACCTTAGTTCCCGTCTTAGACTTAGGAGCCGTTCCTATCTTCTCAAGTGTGGTAACTGGTTTCCCACCATCCTCAAAGCGTTGTTTATAGACCGCTCCATCACGGGTAATCTCTACCTCAAGCCAGCTGGAGAGGGCGTTCACGACCGAAGATCCCACCCCGTGGAGACCACCAGAGGTCTTATAGCCCCCTTGACCAAACTTCCCTCCAGCGTGGAGGATCGTAAAGATGACCTCAACGGTTGGTTTACCCATGGCATGCATCCCGGTCGGCATCCCCCGACCTTGGTCCGCTACAGATAGGGAACCGTCTTTGTTAATCGTAACGTCAATTTGAGAACCAAAACCAGATAGGGCTTCATCGACCGCATTGTCGACAATTTCCCAGACCAAATGGTGGAGACCATTTCCATCTGTCGATCCGATATACATCCCTGGACGTTTGCGGACCGCATCCAACCCTTCTAGTACCTGAATGGCATCGTCATTATAATTATTAATGTTGATTTCCTTTTTAGACACAAGGAACCTCCTGTTTGTTCATCTTTTCTATATTACAGCTTTTTAGGAATTTTTGCAAAATTTTTCTTTCTTCTCTTCTCGCAAGTAGACGGTTTTATTGCTATTTATCAAAAAAGCTGTCCGGTGAGACATTTGGCTACAACATTTTCTTTTTCATTTAGAGCAATTTTGATATAATGAAACTATGATAAAAACAATTCTTTTACTCGTATTAGCATACCTATTAGGCTCCATTCCTTCTGGTTTGTGGATTGGGAAAGCCTTCTTTAACATCAATCTACGCGAACACGGTTCTGGAAATACAGGGACCACCAATACCTTCCGTATCTTAGGAACGAAGGCAGGTCTGGTCGTCTTTGCAGTTGATTTCCTTAAAGGAACCTTGGCTGTTTTATTGCCGACTATTTTTGGGGTTACAGGAATTTCGCCAATGGTCTTTGGCCTTCTAGCAGTCATCGGTCATACCTTCCCAATTTTTGCAGGCTTTAAAGGTGGCAAGGCAGTAGCGACCAGTGCTGGTGTCCTCATCGGCTTCTCACCTCTCTTTCTATTTATCTTAGCTATTTATTTCTTTAGCAGCCTCTATTTGACAAGTATGATTTCCTTTTCCAGTGTGACAGTCGCAATCTTGGCTAGTATCGGCGTCCTCATCCTTCCACTGACTGGATGGATCCTCCCAAGCTACGATATCATCTTTACCATTATCGTCCTCGCACTGGCGACCTTGATTATCATCCGCCACAAGGACAACATCAAACGAATCCTCAACAAGAAAGAAAATATCGTCACCTGGGGTAAAAACATCACCCATCAAAAACAAAAAAACTAGGGCTTTTGCTCTAGTTTTTTTATGTTCATCAATGGAAGGTCTCTGAAAGAAAGCAAATAGAAGTCTCCCCTCCACTTCCTCTATAAGGTCACTTTCAAGAGTCTCTCTATTTCTTGATAAAGAATCTCTGTTGGTTGATAAGCCTTGCTTTGTTGAGCGAGGACCTTTAGATGAGTCCAATCTTCCCTAGAAACCAATTCATTAAATAAGCGCAAGACTTCGGATTCCGTTTTTTTACGAGAGACCAAACCTATTTGGAATAACTCAGCCCGAACTGCATTGTCAAACTGGTCATAGTCCTGGGGCAAAATCAAACTTGGAATCCCAAGATCAATACAACCCATCATGATCCCTGCACCTGCATGATGAATGGCAAAGTCCATTTGATCTAAAACATCTGAATAAGGGAGGTAATCAAAGATCAGAAGATTTTCCGACAACATGCTAGGTGGATTCTCAATACCACTAGGGTCTCCTAGGGTTACGTAAAAGACATAGTCAGGATATTCTTGGCTCAAAAGCTTTGCATACTCCACCATCCGCTCTTTTTCCCATTTTAAATGAGTCCCGGAAGTGACGAAGACCCGCTTATTAGAGCTAGTGAAATACTGCTTCTGCTCTTGAGGAAGTCGGTCAAAAGATAGACAGCGATAACCAACCCATTTAAGCTGGGATGGAAAATCGTCTCGAAACTCCAACTCTTTCATGCCCAGAGCCAAGATTGAATAGGGAGAATAGATAGCTTCTGTCCCGTCTTCGCGATACAATTTGAAACCCTCTAGGGTATCGAGATTCTTCTTAACCAGAGCAAATCCAACCTTCTTTGCCAAACGAATGACTTGCCTGCCTAGTGCATCTCTCCACTTATAGAAGATGCCCTGATGCGGTTTCCAGCCTCCCAGATATGCAGGGGTTGTCGTGCGACTTTCAATCGCTACTGGACTTGGAATGGTCGTAATCCAGGGAATTTCCAAACGATCAGCTAACATACCTGCAGGAGCTGCTACAAAATCTGCAATAACCAAGTCTGGTCTTCCTTCAGCCTCCCAAATTCGATTTATTTCGTCGAAAACCTCAGGGACCAGCCTGCTATTGGCCATTAATTGTTGGTACATGATCAATAGATTTGCTTGCTTGGCTGTATTGGCTATATCTTCCATCACTGTCGGTCGGTCAGGAAACAAGGCAAGGCAGTCAAAACCAATCTGCTCAACCAATGCCTTTTTCTGAAAACCTGTAATGACACGGATCTGAAAACGAGGATCCTCCAGCAAGGGCTTCACTAGGGTCAAGGTGGGAAATAAATGGCCACTAAAGGGGACGCTAATTACATCGATTTTTATCACTTTTGCTAATCCAGTCATAGATGATTCCTTTCACATCTTCTCTGTATTTATAGCTATAATAATCCGTATCCACCTGAAAATCCGCTGAGTGGCGATCCAGAATACGTGAATAAGGATCTTTCTTTCCTTTGATGACCAGTAGCTCTAGTTCCTTTTGACGTAAGAGAAGCTGGGAAACCAGGCCAAGCGCTATCACGCGCAATCTTGGAAGGGTGACCTGATTCCCTAAACTTCTGAGCCACTGGGTCAGCATATTGACCCCTGAACTCTTACAAACAAGCACTACTTCCTGCGCTTCCAACAAGGGAGACAAGTGCTCCTGTAACAACTTTTGGAAACGAAAGTTCAAAATCGTATGCCAATAGTAGATAACATTGGATGTAGCAGCCAACAAGAGGGATACTTGCGGAGAATTTATATGTTCAAAATCTTGATTGAAGGGAAAATTGCTGGCTACTACTGAGTAACCGGAAGGACAAATAGCATGGAGGAGATCTAACTGCCCAGCTGTCAACCCGGCACAAGTAATATCACTGCTCCCACTAAGAAAGAGAACCAAGCGATCAGAGTCTAGCATGGTCTGATCAGGAGACAAAGCAGACAAACGGTCTAGATAGGACTTCATCTTACTCATAACGAATCTTTCCATCCGTCACTCGAATCTTCCGCCCCCGCCAATGAATCACAGGAGGAGTCATTAGAACACAGATAAACAGCCAAGGAAGCAGAAAATCATTCATCACTTCGTAGATGACTTCATCCAAGTGTAGGCGATTGGATAGAATGCTTTGTCGATAGAGGAGCATCCATACTGCCTTGAATCCCAGTAAGACAAAGACTAGAAGAAGATAAGGCCAACCTAAAAAAAGACTTAGGATTAACCCTGGAAGAGGCAGAAAACTCGGTAAACCTATGAGGAAAAAGACCTTCCAGTCCATGTGTTCTTTGAGATAGATAGAGCTAAAGAGAAGCCAACGCTTCATCTGGAGCAGATATTGCTTGGCATCCTTGATAGTGGTTCGAACATTACAGGTGACCCGTGTTTGGATAATGGATACTCCTTTACTCCTTAAAAAATCGGCCACGGCTAAATCATCACATAGATAATCCTTAATCGCTGTGAAAAGCCCCTGTTCTTTTGCAAGTTCTACCGGTAGGATATAAAACATCCCGTTGATGGAGTGATTTGCCTCAACTTCTGCCATAGTAAAATAGGTAATAAAAGAATTGCCATTAACGAATGCTGCGACCAGCTTGGACCAGAAATTGCTTCTCTCCTGGTTATAAGGAATACCTGTCAGAATGACCTCTTGACCCAAATAGGCAGTTAGCTCACCCATTTTAGAAAAATCAATCACACTATCATCGTCCAAAACAATCAGATAAGGCCGAGTTAGCTCCTCTACAACCTGCTCAATCTTGTAACTCTTGGGATTAATACCTTGAGGGACGTCTTCAATGAGAAAGATTCGAATGCGTTGGGCAAAGGAAGCCTCTTGGCAAATCTGATCTGCTACTCGTTGGGCTTCTATATCAGACTGGTCAATCAACCAGTAGAATTCCACTGCTTCTGTTTGCTGAAGATTAGCCCGCAAATCACTCTCTAAACGAGGATCACCAGAGAGAATTGGTTGGACCACTGTAAAAAGCTCTTCTGGGAAATCAGCAGAATGAGCCTGACCTTTTTTATAATAAGTAAAGGACAGCAACCAACGGACGAGAAATAAGAGAAGATAAGAAACGCCTAAAAATATAAATACAAATTTCATCTATTTAATCCCTTTCGTAAATACCTTGCAAGGAGGCGAATAATCCATCTTTGGGGAAGCAGACGACCTAGCAAAACGAGCAAGCGATAGCGAAGGCCGATAATCGCATAGGAAGTATCCCTTTCTATAAATCGGATCAACTGCTGAGCGACTTTCTTGGGCTTCATCTGTAAGCGACTGCCACCCAATGCTTCTACAAGTTTGGGAGGAAAAATAGCTGTTTGGACTGGTCCAAGAATATAGAGACCTAGCTGGACCGGGGAATCTGATTGCCTCAGTTCCTCCTGGAGAGCAAGAGTGTAGGTCTGCAAGGCAGCCTTACTGGCACTGTAGGCTGCTAGATAGGGATGAGGAAAAAGAGCAGCCAGAGATGACAGCTGCACCAAGTGGATCTTCTGATTCTTTTGCACTAACTGCTTAATTAGTTGGACCGGAGCGTGGTAATTGACTTGCCAGAGGTCTTGCTCATTGGCTGAATCAAGGTCACTTCCACGGGAAAAATAGGCTAATCCCGCACAATTGACAAGAAGATCTGCATCTAGGTTCTCTACAAAAGCTTCTAGTGCCATTTGATCTAGCATATCTAATGTTAGGATTGACAGTTTCGCCTTGCTCCCAGTTAGTTCTTTTTTGACTTGGGAGAGTTTATCAGCATCTCGACCCACTAAGACCAGATAATCCAGACTTCTTGCCAGTTCTTTCGCTAGCTGCCGGCCAATCCCTCCTGTAGCCCCTAAAATGATCGCTTTATTAATTGTATCTTCCATCTTCATAGCTCTAGTGTACCAAATTTCAACCAGTTAGAAAACTCCTACTACCATATTCTAACTTTACGGTTCAACCCCTACTTATAAAAAAAAGTCTCTATCGCAAAAATAGAGTCCTTTTACCTTTTGTCTATTTCCAAACCGTACTTCGATAACTACTAGCTGGTAGGCAATCAAATAGGAGAGGTCGGTTTGCGTCTAATAAAAGATGGAGAAGAAATGTTTAGCCCCTCTATCCTAGTCCTTGTTATAGAGACTCAAAGAAGGATGGAGAAGACCATCATCCACTGAAAATTGGAAGGATTGGTGTAAAAAATATGAAGATCCCTCTAAGAATGGTAACAAGTAAAACAAATCCCTCCTTGAAAGATTTATGACGAGTCACTAACGTTAAGGTTTGAACAAAGAGAAAGGCAGCTTTTTTTATGCTGCCTGGTTATCTAAGCTTTAGCCTCAGTAAAAATACTTTTTTTTATTCTTAAATCAATATCCACTATAAAGCATCGACTAAGTCCATCAGTATTTCCATAGGAGTTTTTTTCCTACGACCATTAACAGTTTCGATTATGTGATAAACTTTTAAACGATTGTCATTACTAAAGACAAACTCAAAGCGGAATTCGCGTCCATTCGGTGCCACTGTATCAAATTTTGTTTTATATTTATCATGAACAGGACTAACTGGAAATTTATTGAAGAGCAAGCGTCGTTTCTCTCCTGCTTCTTTCAGACAGTTTTCTAGTTCCTGACAATAGTTGTAAAACAGCTGATAGAGGTCTTCTTCTGAAATTCTTCTTCTCCGAACCAATGATTTAAAATCCGAAAAATTTCTGCGCGGGATTTCAATGCTAAATGAAAATCCCTCCCGATTCATTCTTTCTAAAAATTCATCTCTTGAAATCATAGAACCACTCTTTCTTTTATCAATCTGTAGTGAACCCTTATTGTTTCTATAAATCGTCAATCCATTATGTAATCAAGCAAATCCATCAAGGTTAGTTTCTTCCGACCATTGACTGTCTCAAATAGATTAAAAACTCTTAGTTGTTGATTCTTTTTGAATACAAACTCAAAGCGAAACTCGCGACCATTGCATGCAGCGACATAAAATCCAGTCTGATACTTCCTCTTATCCGCTACCGCTTGCATTCTCCGGTCTTCTATCTCCCTACAAAGTGAAAGAAATAGCTGATAGAGTTGCTCCTCAGAGAGCCTTTTTTTCCAAACCAATAACTTGAAGTCTTTATACCACCACCATGGGATTTGAATGTTGAATGAAAAACCTTCCTGATTTACTTTATCGATAAATGCTTTTCTGGAGATCATACCAATTCTCTTTCTATTGGAACATCGTTTGTCTCTATTATACCATCTTTTATCCTTTCACAAAAAGAGCATCCCAAAGTGGAATGCATTTTTCTGTTTCTTAATAGTATTCCCCTTGGCGGAAGTTCCAAGAGTTGAAATGATCGGATAAGTGCATCATGATCTTATCGATATCCAATCCTTTACGGATCACGACTGGACAAGTATTGACAGAACGGCTACCTGCTCCTTGTTCTGGGATGAGGTTTCCTTCTGCATCCACCATAGAGACCATCACACCTTGTTCATAGCGCGTTTCAATTGTTTTATCTGGTTGGATAGAAGCAACATAATCGTCGGCTTCGATAACCAAGTCCACAGCACCTTCGATGCGCTCACCGATTCCTTCGACTTTCCCGCGGTTTCCTTTACCTGAAGGGTTTGCGGATGAAGCATAAACCATCTTGCCTTCTTTTTCCCACATTTCTTTAGCGATTTGCTCCCCAGCTTTACCAAATTTGATGACAAAACAGCTAGTTCCACGAACGTCTGTCATGAGTTCTTCACGTCCATCTCCGAAAGCTTGCAATTTTGCATAAGCATCTTCGCGCCATGGAAGGATACAACCAAGCAAAATATCTTCATCCCAATGTTTTTGGTAGAATGCTTCGATTTCAGGATTCAATTGCGCAAGGGCACGAAGTTCTTCCATACTTCCACAAAGGACCACACCAGGTTTGTTACGGTTGCGTTCTTTGGCTTCGAACTTCCGTTCCAATCCAGCCTTGTCGCTGGTCATGATGATGTAGCCAACTTTTGTAGGGCAGACGATACAGCCACCCTCTCCTTTCAAAATATCAAATCCTTCTTGTGAAAGTTGTCCGTCCCATTGAATGTGTTTTGTCATAAGTCTCTTTCCTTTTCTATTCTTTTTAGTATTGTATCAAAAACTAGTCTCAATTTCAATATATTTTCAGAAAATTCGTAATTAAGTATACAATTTTTATCATTGCCAGTAAGCTGGCCGATTCTTCTCATATGCTGTGATCAAGTCTTCGTACTGAAGCGTAATCCCGATATCATCCAACCCGTTGAGCAATTTATGCTTCCAATCTTGATCGATCTCAAAGCAAAACTCTCCAACAGGTGAGATGATTTTCTGCTTTTCCAAATCCACCGTCACTGGATCTGTCGGCTTCAAGCTTACTAATTTTTGACGAACTTCTAGCGGTTGCACAATCGGAAGCATGCCATTATTGAGCTCATTATTGTAATGAATATCTCCGAAGGATCCAGCGATAACGACCTTAAAGCCATAATCTGCCAAAGCCCAGGCAGCGTGCTCCCGAGAGGAGCCAGCCCCAAAATTATCACCAGTGATCAAAATAGTTGCCTGGCGGTATTCTGCCATGTTAAAGATGAAATCTGGATCCTCGGTATACTGATCATCCAAGTAGCGCCAAGCATACATGAGGTATTTACCAAAACCCTTTTTATCAATCAACTTTAAGAATTGCTTGGGGAGGATTTGGTCGGTATCGATATTATCGTTCATCAAGGGAACCGTTGTCCCTGTATAAATGGTAAATTTCTCCATGATTCCTCCTTTTACTCGACTTCTGGCAATTGGCGCACATCGACAAAGCGACCAGCAATTGCTGCTGCAGCGGCCATAGCAGGGCTACAGAGATGGGTCTTGGCCCCAAACCCTTGGCGATCTTCAAAGTTTCGATTGCTAGTAGAGGCACAGTGGACTCCATCCGGCACCTTGTCTGGGTTCATCCCGAGACACATGGAGCACCCTGGATCACGCCATTCAAAGCCTGCATCCATAAAAATTTGATCCAAACCCAACTTTTCAGCAGCTTGCTTGACTGGACGAGAGCCAGGTACGACAATGGCTGTTAAGTTGGGCGCGATTTTTTTGCCTTTCACAAACTTGGCCGCTAACTCTAAATCACTGAGACGCGCATTGGTACAGGAACCGATAAAGATATAGCCCAATTCAATGTCTGCTGGTTTTTGACCAGGTTCTAAATCCATATAATGATAAGCCCGTTCATCATTCATGTCCCGAATCTCTGGGAACGGTGTCTCAAAGTCCACTCCCATAGAAGGATTGGTCCCCCAAGTCACCATCGGAGCTAATTCGGATACATCCATACGGATGACCTTGTCATAAACGGCATCGTCATCACTGACCAGAGTCTTCCAGTCAGCTACTGCGGCCTCAAAATCACTCGGCACACATTCGCGTCCCCGAAGATAGTCAAAGGTCGTCTCATCTGGATTCATGATCCCCATTTTGGATCCAAACTCGATCGACATATTGCAGATGGTCATCCGTTCTTCCATGGTCAAGCGATCAATCGCTTCTCCCCGATACTCTACGACATAACCAACTCCACACGCAACACCATAACGCGCTATCAAAGCTAAGATGTAATCTTTTGAATAGATCCCTTTTTGTGGGGTTCCGGTGAATTCGACCAACATCTTCTTTGGTTTGACTTGCCAGAGGGTTTGGGTGGCAAAGACATGTTCTACTTCACTGGTTCCAATCCCAAAGGCAATAGCACCGAAGGCTCCGTGGGTTGCGGTGTGACTGTCTCCACAGACAATAAATTTTCCTGGCTGGGTCCGACCAGTTTCAGGGCCTATCATATGCACGATTCCTTGCTTAGCAGAACCGTGACCTGCATGATCAATCCCAAATTCCACTACATTTTCAGCTAATTTATCAATTTGGGCCTTTGAAATGACATCCCGGATATCAAAAATATTGACCGTTGGAACATTGTGATCAAAGGTTCCAAAGGTTAAATCAGATCGTCGAACCTTGCGTCCTGCATCCCGTAATCCTTGAAAGGCTTGGGGACTCGTCACTTCGTGGATATAGTGTTGGTCCACATACATGAGTTGGGGTTGCCCTTCTACTCCTGTAATCACGTGGCGGTCCCAAAGTTTATCAAAGATAGATTTTCCACTCATCGTCTTTCTCCATTTATCTTCTTGTTAGGAAATCCATTGAAGGATTAGAAAGAGGACACCTGCTAAGAGAAGGCTACTCATCCACCAGGTGACTTGGAAATACCATTTTCGTACCTTGTGGTGAAAGAGATGCCCACCTATAAGAGCTCCAAATCCACCAAGTAGCCAGCTCTCGAGTAAGAGGACCTTTTCAGGAATCCGCCATCTGTTTTGAATGGCTTTTCGCTTATCTAAGCCATAGGTCAGAAAGACCATACCATTCCAAAGAGCAATGACCATTAAACAGCGATCTCTCCAAGTCATCTTAGAGATTCCCAATAATGGCTGCAGTCATCTCTGCAGTCGAAGCCTGACCACCGAGATCTCGGGTCAAAATCCCCTGATTCAAGGTTTGATTGACTGCTTCTTCAATCATTTCTGCACCTGCTGTTTCTCCAAAACTGTCTCGGAGCATCATGGCAACGGACAGGATCATAGAAATCGGATTAGCAATCCCTTGTCCAGCAATATCCGGAGCTGAACCATGAATCGGCTCGTACATGCTTGGCCCTTGGTCAGAATGACTGGCAGACGGCATCACGCCTAGTGTTCCCGGAAGGACGCTCGATTCATCAGATAAGATATCTCCGAAGAGGTTTTCCGTCACGATGACATCAAAGCGAGAAGGATTGGTAATCATCAGCATAGCTGCACTATCTACCAACTGATGCTCCAAGGTCACATCTGGAAATTCCTTAGCCACTTCTTCAGCCACTTGGCGCCACAATTTAGAAGTCGCAAGGACATTTTGCTTATCGATACTGGTGACTTTCTTGCCACGACCTTGCGCAATCTTGAAGGCTTGGCGCACGATCCGACGGATTTCTTCTCTACTGTAATCATTGATATCCCGTGCTTGATCTTCTTCTAAGATATGCTCTCCAAAGTAAATCCCACCCGTTAATTCACGCACAACCACAAAGTCAACACCTTCGATACGCTCTGGTTTCAAAGGAGACAGGTGTTTCAAGGCGTCAAAAATTCGTACAGGACGAATATTTGCAAAGAGGTTTAATTCTTTGCGAATAGCGAGCAGACCTTGTTCAGGCCGAACAGGAGCATTGTCATACTCAGGACTCCCAATTGCTGCAAGAAGAATGGCATCAGATTCCTTTGTAGCTTCTAGAGTAGAAGCTGGTAGAGGATGACCAGCCGCATCAATCCCTGCTCCACCAAATGGATGAGCTTGGACCGAATAGTCAAAATTTGTTTTTTCTGCCACTGCTTTCAGCACGGACAGACCAGCCTCCATGATCTCTGGTCCAATCCCGTCCCCAGCTAGGGCGACAATCTTCTTCGTCATAGTGTTCTCCTTTAGGCATCTGGTAGATCACGATAGGATACAATGTGACCGATCTCTCCAGCATTCTCTTTTTGCACCAAGGTATTGGCATTGATATAGGCAATCGCTGACGCCTTCAATACGTCAAAGTCTAAACCAGAAGCATTAAAGATGGTGTCCGTCGCTTCATTCTCAACAGTAACCAGCACACGCGCTTGGGCATCAATTCCATCCGTCACCGCATCAATAGTGTAGGAAGTCAGACGTACTTCTTGGTGGAAGAATTGATCAATAGCGTTAAAGATTGCTTCAACTGAACCCTGACCTTTTGCAAGGTATTCCAGAATTTCACCATCTTCATTTTTCAGACTGACTGCTGCAGTGATGCTTTCATCTTCATTGGTTGTGAGGCGAAGATCATCAAAGTGGAAGCCTTCTGGATTTTCCACTGCTGTACCGGCAACTAGGGCGCGGATATCGGCATCAGTGATCTCGTGTTTCTTGTCTGCCAGAGATTTGAACTTAGCAAACAACGGCTGGATGTCTTCTTCTGTGAATTCCAGTCCCAACTCATACAGTTTTTCAACAAAGGCATGGCGACCAGACAATTTTCCAAGAGGGAGGCTATTGCTCTTAACCCCCACCAACTCAGGCGTGATGATCTCATAGGTAAGGGGATTTTTAAGAACTCCATCTTGGTGAATCCCTGACTCATGTGAGAAGGCATTGCCACCAATAACCGCCTTGTTTTTAGGAATTGGAATACCAGAGTAACGAGAGACCAACTCAGAGGTATTGATGGTTTCATTAAGGACAATCGGACTCTCCACTTGGAAATAGTCTTCACGAATATTAAGAGCGACCGCTACTTCTTCAAGTGCCGCATTGCCTGCCCGTTCCCCGATGCCATTGATGGTTCCTTCGACACGACCAGCTCCATTCTTGACAGCGGCGAGGCTATTCGCCACTGCCATTCCCAGATCATCATGGCAATGAGGGGAATAGATAATCTCGCGGTCTGTCTTGACATGGTCGATCAAGTATTTGAAAATAGCTCCGTACTCTGCTGGTGTCGTGAAACCGACCGTATCAGGAATATTGATGTAGCTAGCACCTGCATCGACCGCAGTCTGGACGACTTGCAAGAGGAAATCCAACTCCGTCCGTGTCGCATCTTCGGGCGAGAATTCAACAACTTCAAACTTAGAACGCGCATAAGAAACATGCTCTTTGATAGCTTCAAGAATTTCTTCCTTGCTTTTGTTGAGTTTAAACTCCCGGTGAATGGGACTGGTTGCGATAAAGACGTGAACTTGCGGATACTTGGCATCCTTCAAGGCTTCGTAGCAGGCATCAATATCGGATTTAACGGAGCGAGCCAAACCTGTCACAGCAGTCTTGGTCAAGACCTTCGCAATCTCCTGCACAGCTGTGAAGGAATCCGGACTGGCTGCAGGAAAACCTGCTTCAATAGCAGAAATGCCCCATTTTTCCAATTGCTTGGCAATGGCAATCTTTTCTTTAATGGAGAAATTGACTCCTGGAGTCTGTTCACCGTCCCGAAGGCTGGTATCTAAAAATTCAACTTTACGCATAGGGTCTCCTCATTTCTATGTAGTGGATATAAAGAAAAACATCTCACTCGGTTAACCAAGCGAGATGTTGTTGCCCGCTTGGTAAGCCAAACAGGACTAATGCTTCTGCACTAGCCCTTATACCTCAACAACAAAGCAAATTGAATAAACTTAGCTGTTTTCATGTTTGACTTTCTCCTTTGTTCAATGTCTTGTTTAGTATTTTAGCATAGGAAAAAAGCAATGTCAAGAATTTTCTACAATATTCTGAATTTTTTGAATAGAAACAAAATAGAGCTTTCGCTCTACTTCTTCTGATACAAATCAAAAACGATCTTGTCATTATAGAGATCAATGGTATTGGCCTTGGCATAGAGTCCAAAGTCATTGTCAATTTCGGGTAGGACAATGGTGATGGTAGACTCCTTTGGCGAAATCTGGATAAAATCTGGGATATTTTTATTTTTGCTTAAAAGTCGCAAAACCATTTTTTGAGGAATTTGAAAGCTTCCTACCGAAAAATCCTTCACAGTTAAGAGAATATTCCCGTTTTCCAATTTGGATGGTTGGAAGTAAATGTACAAGGGGTAGGACTTGCCCAGAAGACTCAGCTGCCCTTCTAGCAAGATTTGTTGGTTGTCCGCATAGACCTTGTAATCGGATAAATGGTATTTTTTTAGCAGATGTTTAATGGTGTCATTGAACTGATCTCTGGTTGTGGTCATAGTTCCGACTTGGACGTCGCTAGTCTTTGCTGTCTGTTGGAGCTGACGAACAGTTTCTCTTGGGGCCGCCATGAGGCTTTGTACCACAAGACCCAGTGCTACAAGGAGACTCACCAAACCTAAAAAAAGCCATTTCCAAATATTTATTTTTTTAAACTGAGCTAGTTGGTCTTTCTTTGAAATACTGTTAGTTCCAAGTTTTCTTAGTTTCATTGATTTTCTCCAATATTGCTTGCTTCATCTTTTCATAGCCCGTATTATTAGGGTGAAAACGATCCTCTTCATACAAGGCATCGTTGGTAATCGTGGTCTTGCCATCACTGACTTCTGACACCCCCATTTTCCCGTCAATCCCTTTATACAGGGCATCATTGATAGGGACGAAATAGACCTGATCGAATGGCGCGATGGTTTCTTCAGTGGTCTGATTCCACTGATCAACAGCCTTCTGGATGGTGATCAATTCAGGAAAATTCAGGTAGAGAGGATTGTAGATTCCCACTACATAAATGGGTAGCTGAGGATTGTCCTTTCTAGCCCTTGTGATAATTTCTTTGAGGTTAGCTGTATAATTCTTGAGCGGTTTTTGGATATCTGAAAGAGAAAAATCACTCAGATGATCGACAACGATTTTTCGAAGATCATTTCCTCCAACCGTTAAGGTCATGACACGCGCCTTTTTGAGATCCTTTTGAAGGCCTCTTTCCTTTTTGAGCCGATCTAAAATCTGCGCACTCGTATTTCCAGCTACACCATAGTTGACAGCATGGTAGTGGCCGTCATTTTCATTGGACAAACTTTGAGCGAGGAGGGGCACAAAGCCCCCTTGATTGGTGCTATCTCCGATGCCTTTGGTCAAGGAATCTCCTAGAGCTACATAAGTATAGGTGATATCGTTCGCAGCCGTTTTGGACTTGGTCATGCGTGGCGATGCAGTTGGTAGCAAAGCACGAAATAAATAAACTAAGACAAGAAGGCTGGTTAAAAAGAAAACCAAGCCTTGCATCATTTTTTTAAAATTCATATGAATACGATCGCTTATCCTTGAAAAATCACTTGTCCATCACAGATAGTATAAGCAACTTTCCCTTTTAATGTTTCACCCACAAATGGGGAATTTCCAGCTTTTGACGCGAAATGATCCGATACCAGGCGATCTGCTTCCGGATCAAAGAGGGTCAAATCTGCTGGTCCATCCACAGCAATATAGCCGGCATCAAAATCATAGAGACGTGCTGGATTATAGGACATCTTTTCTAGCAATTGCATGAGGCTCAAATGTCCTGCATGGACCAAGTAGGTCAAACCAAGAGAAAGTGAGGTTTCAAGACCGGTCATTCCAGATGGTGCTTTGGTAATATCAGGAACATTCTTCTCATCCGCATGGTGAGGCGCGTGATCCGTCGCAATCACGGAGATGACGCCTGACTTCAAGCCTTCAATCACTGCTAGACGATCTGATTCCAAGCGAAGAGGTGGGTTCATCTTGGCATTGCTTCCCTTAGACAACAAGAGGTCTTCCGTCTTAGAAAAATGCTGAGGAGCTACTTCTGCCGTCACATGAGCTCCTAATCCTTGGGCAAATTCCACAACCTTGACACTTTCTTCCTTAGAAAGGTGTTGGATATGGAGGTGGGCACCTGTCGCATGGGCAATCATGGCATCCCGCGCTGCCATTGAGTATTCAGCTACACCTGTCGCTCCACAGACATGGAAGTGTTCCTTGGCAATGTTTTCATTCAACCCAAGAATACCATTCAACTCAGGGTCTTCTTCATGCAAACTAATAAAGGTTCCTAGACGCTTAGCTTCTTCCAAGGCTTGGCGGACAACCTTGGTGCTTTGAAGGGGAATTCCATCATCTGAAAAACCAGCCGCACCAGCCTTGAGCAGGCCTTCAAAATCTGTCAGGTGTTGACCGTCAAAATTCTTGGTCACTGTCGCAACCGTATGAATGTGGAGATTTTCCTTGGCTGCAGAAGCTAAGACTTCCTCTAAGGTAGCAATATCTGAAATGGTCGGATTGGTATTGGCCATCATAACCACTCGGGTAAAACCACCCGCAGCTGCTGCTAAGGCACCTGTATGGATATCTTCTTTATGGGTTTGGCCGGGTTCACGAAAATGTACGTGCACATCGATCAAACCAGGAGCTACCACTAGACCTGAGGCATCAAGCACCTCTTGTCCATCCGTTGGCAGGTTCTCAGCGATCTCTACAATTTTCTTTCCTTCGATGCGAAGGTCACAGACTTGATCCAAACCGGTCTTTGGATCCATGACACGACCATTTTTAATGACAACCATTGCATTCTCCTTTATTCATAAAAATCAACATGGGTCTCTAGCAAGCGATCCCCATCATAACGAAACATTGCTGAAAAGAAGGGTTTATCCTCTAACAACCACTCGACAAAGGTGTGGTCCCCTTCCCAGGTTGGTTTTGAGAGGACTTGATCGTAAGGTACCCATTCCAAGGTCCCTTCGTTACACTCGATGAGATCCCCTTCAAACTCAGTCACCTTGAAGACATATGTGTACCAGTCTAGATCTGGAGTAAACTCAGGAAAGGTAATGATCCCTTTCAAGACTGGCTTGGCTCTAAGGCCTGTCTCCTCAAAAATTTCACGGGCAGCACACTCCTGAGGGGTTTCTCCGCGTTCTAATTTTCCACCCACCCCGATCCATTTACCTTCATGGACATCATTGGGCTTTTTATTGCGATGCAACATGAGAAATTCTTTCCCATTGTCGATATAACAAATTGTTGCTAATTGTGGCATTTCTTTCTCCTATCTTAACCAATCAATTGGCTCGCGTCCTGCTTCTTTCAAAAATTGATTGGTTTTTGAAAAGGGATGGGTACCAAAGAATCCTCGGTAGGCTGATAAGGGACTTGGGTGAGCTGATTCAAGGACCAAATGTCGATCGTGGGTAATCAGAGGCTTTTTCTTACGGGCATAAGATCCCCAGAGGATAAAGACAACTGGCTCCTCCAACTCATTGACCACCTTGATCACAGCATCTGTGAACGGCTCCCAAATTTGTCCCGCATGGCCATTGGCCTGACCAGCAGGAACCGTCAAGCAGGCATTGAGCAAGAGCACCCCTTGCTCTGCCCAAGAGGTCAGATCATGCGACCGCTTCTCTCCAATATCTGAGCGCAATTCTTTGAGAATATTTTGCAAAGAAGGGGGGGCTGGGACATGATCCGGCACAGAAAAACTTAAGCCTTGCGCTTGGTCCGGTCCGTGGTAGGGATCTTGGCCTAAAATCAAGACCTTGACCTGATCCATCTCAGTCGTCTGCAAGGCCTTAAAGACCTTGTCACGCGGTGGATAGACCACTCCTTTGCTATAGACCTCATTCATAAAGTCATTGATCTGGTGAAAATACCCTTCTGGAAGATGGGATTTGATGGCTTCATGCCAAGGGGAATGTTGCATGGAAACTCTCCGCTATCCAATAAATTCTTACCTTTCATTATACCACATTTGACACAGATCCACTGGATAAAAAAGAGGCTGGACTATTTTATCCAACCTCTGGTTCTGCCTGTTAAACAAGCGAGAGTTTTTGTGTATTTTCTTTCTTGGTAAATCCTGCTAGACCGATCGAAGCCACTAGCAAAATTTGCGGCAAGAATTGGATGAGGTAACGGGTCTTCCCACCTTCAAAGATGGTTAAGAAGAG
Organism: Streptococcus sp. OMI750; assembly: GCF_047463895.1. NCBI lineage: Bacteria > Bacillati > Bacillota > Bacilli > Lactobacillales > Streptococcaceae > Streptococcus > Streptococcus sp. OMI750. The sequence goes on along the minus strand of NZ_JASHCZ010000001.1, from coordinate 486,796 downwards.
CAAGCCGCCAAAGACCGCTAAGGAAAGGAAGTTAAAGGCATCTGTATCTCGACGTTTGAGATAAGCCCCAACCAAGCCAGCTGATAGGACGATCCAGATCAACTGTTTCACAAATTCATAATACTTGTACTGTGGGCGATCCGTGCTAAGGAAATAGGTTCGCACCCATTTGGCCAGACCATTGTTTTTAGTCAGTGGCGCAAAGAGAGGATTAATATAAGGTGTCTTCTCATACTCTACATCTCGGTACAGCCAACCAAGGGTCCCTTCTGCTACCGTCAAAGACTGCTTGTAATAGATATGCCCCAGCAAACCCCAAGTACCATACTCCTTGAGACGGCGCTTGATTTCTTTGATAACATTTTCTTTCTTAAAGAGACCATTGTTATAGTCTGAGCGCTTGTCCTTATCAATATAAGCTAGCAAGCCTTCTTTCATATCTTCTTGGTTATGCCCCATATCTGTCAAGCCCAGATTGATAAACAAGAGTGGTCCTTTAGCCAAACCTTCTTGTTTCAAGATTGGTACAACTGTTTGATGATTGACCGCTGTATTCAATCCTGCAAAGACAAAGCCCGTCATCATCACGGTCACCGTAGCAATCTTGCCAAAGGCCTTCCAGTTTCCTCTAAAGAAGAGGACAGCCCAAAAGGCAATCATGATAATAATCGTCGTTGGACGGATCAACATGGTCACGCCAGATAAAATTCCTAAAGCAAACATCTTCTTCCAGGAGATCCCTGCTTGGTCTTCCTTCAAGAGATCCAAGGCCCACCACAATTGAAGAGCGATCAAAGGAAGCGGAGGAATATCCGTATACATGGAATAGAAATAAGGTGAGTAACAGATCAAGCTGACATAAAAGAGATAAACTAGATCAGCCGTTTTCTGATTGAAATGCTTCTGGGACAGTTTGTACAAGAGGACGGCACCCAGATTGACATAGAGTATATTGAGAGCCTGCATAACCCACAAGCCGCTAGAACCGAAGAAAACATAGAAAAACTTTTCATAGAGAAAGAGCGGAATGTTATTAGGATTGCGACTGAGGTAGTTGGTGATGGAAGATTGTTTAAGAAGATCAAATGCCCCTTTGAAAACAACTGCAGCATCCCGACGGATCAAAAGCTCCGCACAAATCATAAAGATTAACTGACAGATGATCGCGCCAAGCAAGAAGCCTGTTTTATGACGGGTCAACCAAGCAATGGCTCTTTTTACCCCACCGCGTTTCAACCAGGCTAGCAGAAATAGCAATCCAGCACCTAAAATGGCTAACCATGAAATCTCTCTCAGATAGGTCACACTGATCAAGAACCAGTGGACCATCACTAGCAACATGACAACATGAAGCATCCCAAATAGAATACGTTTACTTTTCGATAACATAGGTCCATTATATCAAAAAAACAGCATTTCTGCTGTTTTGGACTGATACGAAATCTTTTAGGTTGAGGAATTATCTTTGTTATTTACGATCTTCCTTGAAATCAAACTCTATTTCCCGAGACTCTGTGAATTCGAGTCCTCTAAAAAATAAGATCACAATTAAACATAAAATCAAGGCCAAAAACAAGCGCATTTGAACAAAATACGCTAAAAATAGGACGAGAGTACTTAAACAAATAAGGGCAAACAATTGACGTTTTCGCATTTTTCGCATTCACCACACCTCGGTTCCATTTGACGTTTTTTGAAGATACTCTACTGGTTTTATCTGACCAACTAATGCGAGTTCTGCTCCATTTTTTTCAACAAACCGTTTCAACTGTATATCTCTGGCAACAGAGACCAACCATAAAGTGACGATGACAGCAAGAAGAAATAGAAGAACGTTCACCACTCCTTCTCTAACATTCAAATCAAGATTCGGTTTTCCGAATAAAAGGTCCATGGGAAGGATCTTTCTTAATGTTCTTGCTAATAACAAACCTAGCGGGACACCAATGACGGTCGAAAGATTGTTTGGAGCTTTCTTTGTAAAGACTTTATCTTTAAATGAATAGGTAGTCTGATACACTTTTCGGTATCTGTCAAAAGGGATCTTACTATTTCGTTTGATGATGAATTCTTCCCCTTGATCTGTTACCAACAAAAAGAATCCCCATAGAGGCCTTTTCCCATTCAAACTGATAGTAAAACATGTTCCTTTTTTGAGCATTGAAAAACCTACTTATTTTCCGATTTATTTTTTGCGCGTGATCTTTCTCAATAATAAAAATTGTTTCAATAATCGACAGTGAATAATAGCCAAATAGAATCCACCAAAAGTAATCAATCCAATCCCATAGGAAGAATAATTTCCTGTATTCAAATAGTTTGTCAGCACAGTAACAGTAACAGGAACCATTGACAATCCTAAAAGAAGTTTCACACCAATATTTGTTTTTAGATGACCAATAAATAACTCTTTGAAAACTAATGTATTGATATCAAATTCTTTAAAGTCTTCCGTCTTTTTTTGATTTAACAACATTTCAAAAAGAAGAATCATCAAAATTAAGGCTAAAAGAATATAAATGATTCGACTTAAGCTACTACTATTTGGATGTAGATACGAGTTTAAATTTAATAAAAAGAGGCTCGCCATGGGAACAAAACTAGTAAAGTCAACTGCTTTTGAAGGAATAGCAGTTTGAACATATATATCGTTCGACCTCGTATCTAGATAGTAATCCCTTGCATCCAAAGAAACTAAATATACTAATGAATTTAACTTTATCAATTAAAATCTCCTATAAATCTGTCAAGTAAGTAAAGAAGAGGAATCCTTACTCTCCTCTTTTCAACCAATTCTGTTGCTGTGCCTTTTCAGCAAGGTCTTTTGCTTTGTTGATATCTAATGAGTTTGAATCTGATGGGGCATTGGATTCGATCTCTTCCTTCAATTCTTGTAAGGTTTGAACATCCTGTGGTGTTAAATTAGAGACCGTGCTAGACTCTTTATCTGTTGGACTTTCCGGAACAGACTGAATCTCTCGATAGGTTTTGATCATATCAGTTCCTGCATCTACTTTCGGAAGAGGACGATAGAACATGAAAAAACCAATAATGACAATCAGAAGAGCTGTAAAGGATACCAAAAACCCTTTCTGCAGATCTTCCACAGGTATTTTAGAATCTTTAGTGGATAATACCTTCCACTCTGGATGCTGCTCCTCAACTTCTTTTTTTGCATTAAAAGCAGGTACAATCAAGACTCGGTTCATGATTCCCACTGCCCCCAATGTCATAAGTAAAAATGGAATATGACGTGATTTACTAATGATTACTAAAATCCCTCCTGCAATCGCAATCAATCCAATGATGATATTGACAGTAAACCAGATGCGAACCTGCTTCTTCAATTGCAAATAATGTTCTTTTGTCATTTTTTCTCCCTTAAATTAGTTTTTATCTTCCTTTAATAAAAACAATTACTACTATCATACCGGATTTTACTTTGGGTTTCAAGTTAACCACCAACTAGTGAAAAGAGTATAAAAAAGAAGCGTTAGAAACGCTTCAGTTATATTATTTGTCTTGCCAAGTTTCTTGGTTTTCCTTAAAACGACGTAACAGATCCAAGCCTTCAGAGGTGATATAACCTTGTTCTTCAGCCAAATGAATCAATTCTGTGTAGTTTGACAAGGTTTCGAGTTGAACACCAGCTTCCGCAAATTTCTTATCAGCTTTTTCTAATTGGTAAGTAAAGATCGCTACTACACCAAGGACGTCTGCTCCTTCACGTTTCGCAGCTGCGACAGCATCCAAGACAGATCCACCAGTAGAAATCAAATCTTCAACCACCACCATCTTTTGACCTTGCGGTACACGGCCTTCGATTTGGTTTCCAGCACCATGATCTTTTGGTTTGCTACGGATGTAGGCAAAAGGAAGGTTCATCTTGTCCGCAATAATCGCTCCATGAGGAATCCCCGCAGTTGCTGTCCCTGCAATCACTTCTACTTCAGGGAAAGCTTCCTTGATTTTATCCACGAATCCATTCTCAATCAAGGTACGAGTTTCTGGATAAGCAAGGGTCACGCGGTTATCCGTATAAATAGGGGACTTGATCCCAGAAGCCCAAGTAAAAGGTTCTTCTGGTTTCAAATAAACGGCTTCAATTTTTAGAAGATGACTGGCAATATCTTTAGCTAATGACATGATAACTCCTTTTTACGATTTTAATCATATACGAATTAAATCTAAAACAGATTTAAAGAACAACTTTACAGGTTAGTGAGTAAGTTAGAGAAGGAACCATAGAACCTCCCGTAAAACTACAAAAAATCCACTTTTAGTAGCGACACGTATTCCGACACTTAGTTGAAAGAAACGATATTTTTCTTTCAACTAAGTTAGTGAATAGTTTAGGGAAGGCCTTATCGGGCTTCCCGTAGAACGTCTTGAAGCACAGCTTCTTAGACGTTCTTAACTATTCCACTGTCTCTTAATTTCATGGTAAGCGTCCCATGGATTTTCTGCTTGAATAATGGGGCGTCCAACAACAATATAGTCCGATCCAATTTTATGGGCTTCTTGTGGCGTCATAACCCGTTTTTGGTCGCCGATTTCAGCTCCAGCAGGACGAATCCCTGGTGTGACACAGACAAAGTCTGATGAAGTGGCATCTTTGATCAAGGCTACTTCATGGGCTGAACAGACCACGCCGTCCAAGCCAGCTTCTTGGGCCTTGCGAGCATAATTAACTACTGATTCTTGGACCGTTGTTTGAATGTTTTGGCAATCACGCATGTCTTCTTCACTGGTAGAAGTCAACTGGGTTACGGCTACCAACTTAGCTCCTTCACCAAGAGCTGCTTTGGCTTCGCGCATCATCTCTACACCGCCAGCTGCGTGAACCGTCACCATATCCACTCCGAAAGTGCCCAATACAGACATAGCTGATTTGACTGTATTTGGGATATCGTGCAATTTTAAATCAAGGAAGATACTGTGTCCAAGCCCTTTTAGGTAGTGTACAATTTCAGGACCAACTGCATAGAAAAATTCCATTCCGATTTTTACAAATAGTTTTTCATCTTCTGGAAAATGCTCTAAAAAGTGTTTGACATCCTCGAAAGCTGGGAAGTCAAGGGCAATAATAGGACGTTCTTCACGCATGGTTTTCTCCTTTTAATGGGTGACATTTTTTCCACAAAAAAACCTTGCCCGAGGCAAGGTTACACGAAAATTAGGTAGTATCTACCCTGATTCACCGTCTAGACCTTAGGAGCCTCTCTGGACTGCTTTAAAGGTTTTTATTTATTGTAGTACGATATTTGGGAAAAGTCAAGGATTTACAGTAGATTTTCCCGTACATGTTTCCGAAAATTCTCAAGCGTGTCAATGCCATTTCGATCCATGACCTGTGGCAGGTCTTCGATAATAGTTGGACAAGCATAAGGATCGGTAAAATTGGCCGTCCCGACCCCAATCGCTGAAGCACCAGCAATCATCATTTCAATCGCTGCTTCTGCTGAATTGACACCGCCCATTCCAATGATTGGCAGGTTAGTGGATTGGGCTACTTGGCGGATGAGTTTCAAGGCTACTGGGAAGATAGCTGGTCCTGACATCCCTCCCGTACCATTTGCAATGATCGGTTTGCCAGTCTTGAGGTCAAAGCGCATCCCGACCAAGGTATTGATCATGGTTAAGCCGGCGGCCCCTGCATCTTCTGCTGCTTTTGCGACCTGGGTGATGTCTGCCACACTTGGCGTTAACTTGACATAGACAGGGACGGAGGAAGCTTCTACCGCAGCTTTTACTGCATCATAGGCCAACTCGGGAACCTGACCGATTAAGAGACCATTATTGCCATGGTCCACATTGGGACAGGAGATGTTAAGTTCAATGGCTGTGACATTTGGTGCTTGCGAGATCTTCCGAGATACTGTCGCATATTCTTCGTTGGAAAACCCGGCAACATTGGCAATAATCGGTAAGTCCGGGTAATTCTCGGCCAACCAAGGGAGTTTCTCTGCTAAGACCGCGTCTACGCCTGGATTTTGGAGTCCAATGGCGTTGAGCATGCCTGCAGGGGTCTCAGCAACACGTGGTGTCGGATTTCCAAAGCGAGCCTCAGCTGTCGTCGCCTTGATCATGATGGATCCTAATAAGTCTAAGTCATAGTATTTGGCGTATTCTTGGCCAAACCCAAAACAGCCAGAAGCTGGAATAATGGGATTTTTCAAGTCTAATCCTGGTAAGGATACAGCTAATTGATTGCTTGTCATACTTTCCTCCCTACATCACAATTGTACCAGTTTCAAAGACCGGTCCGTCTTCACACACGCGCTTATTGGCAGCTTGGCTTGCATTTTCCAGATGCACCACGCAGGCATAACAAGCTCCCATCCCACAAGCCATGCGGGATTCCATGGAAATGTAGGCGCGGGGATGATCATGGAATTTTGCATTGACGTATTTGAGCATGCCAGGAGCCCCACAAGAATAAACTGCATCGATATCCTCATTGAGTGTCTCCACTACAGTTGACACATTCCCTTGGATTCCATAGGAGCCATCGTCAGTTGTAATAGTGACTTGCCCATACTGCTTCAATTCTTCCTCAAGGATAACTGCTTCTTTATTGGCAAATCCCAGGACAGAATGGACTTCTACTCCTTGCTCATGTAGTTGTTTAGCCACTTGAACCAAGGGAGGAACTCCAATCCCGCCACCGATGATCAAAGCACGCTCCCCTTGACCAAGCTCTTTTAGGTCAAAGCCATTTCCTTGAGGGCCCATGACACTGAGGAAGCTACTGACAGGCAAGTGAGAAAAGATGGCCGTTCCGCCTCCTTCGACCCGATAGATGAGGCGACAGGTCTGGCTGTCTAGATCAATTTCTGAGATAGAAATGGGACGACGGAGAAGCTTGGAGTCATCCGGTACGCGGATATGAAGAAACTGCCCCGGCAACATCTGTTCCACCATTTCCCCCTTCAAGACCATTGAAAATATCCGGGGCGCAATCTCTTCTTGAGCGATTAACTCCATGTCTTCCATCATGATTTTTCCAAACCGTTTCTTACAGCTGTCACTGACCATTGGTTTCCTCTTCTTTCTTTCAGCAAAAAAGACCTCGCAAAAGCAAGGTCCCACAAATGATCAGCTAGACTCCGTCTGCTGAACTTTTTTCTGTCTTTCCTTGCAGGCCTCTCTGGACCTCTTAAAGGTTAATTTTTCTCATTATATCGCGCTACTAGATGCTTGTCAAGTAGAAATCAGTGACTTAAGAAGCTTTCTTGGGATCAAAATCTTCTGGAATCGGTTTGATGTATTGCATGGCGATTCGGTTTTCAGGCTTGCGATCGACTAGATAGAGAACCAGTAAAAAGAGCCATTCCAAAGGTTTCATCAGGTAATAAATCAGGTCCATAGCCCATTTCTTCTTGATATGTTTGGCAAAGGGATAGCCATAGCGGTCATAATTGCGACGCAAGAAGCGATGGAATCGCGGCGTCTTTTCTTCTAGTAGCTGTTCAAAGGCATTGGCAATACAGAGCTGGCGATTGACAACGACTGGATGACCGTGACGGACCCCCATCCGCTGGGGCTTGACCACCTTTTCATGACCACCAGCCGCAACCGTACAGAGATAGTGCTCATCAATGATGAGATTCTGAGGAGGGATCTTTTGCGAGAAGGCCCAGTCTGCTGTATTGGTCCAGGCCTTGATCATGGAATCTGGTTGTTGCCCAAAGAGCATGAGAATGAGGACGACTAGAGCAAGGGTTGGTAAAGCGACAAGGGCTGCTAGCCATGGCCAGTTACGTGATTTATTTAAGAGCTTATGGAAGAATTGAAGCAAGCGATTCTCATAGGTGACTTCTGTTCGATCTTCTTGCCACTCCTTAATACGAACCCACAAGAGATTTATGGAATAGATCAGTAAGAAAAAGGTGTGAAAACTTGCTGCCTGCAGCTGATTATCAAAAACTAAGAGGAGAACCACTCCTCCCAGAATGCCACTAATACAGAAGATATTAGCCAATGGAGAGAGGGAATTCGCATCTCGGTAAGAATAGATAATCAAGGCAAGTAAAGTAAGAGCTGCCAGTGTGAAGAAGGTTGGATAAGCGCCCGACCAGATCAGGGCGTGCTTCTGCGAATTAATCAGGGGTTCACTCCAATCGTAAAAGGTCATATCTTTCACGATGAAAATGAAAATCGCTTCTAGAAAGCAACCAAAGAGCCCAAACCAAAGAACGATTGTTGGCTGTTTCTTTTTCTTTTTGACAGGCCCAGGACTCGGTGATTCAGTTGTGAATGTGTCTTCTTCTATCAGCTCTTCTCCCTTCTCTGGTCCTCTCTCTTCAAACAGATCCGGATCTTTGAGAGTTTCCTCCTCTGCTTCCTTAAACTGGATGCTGGACCACCGCCCGATCCCATAAATGATGACAAAAATATTGGGGACAAAGAGTGCCAGAGTTAAACCGTAAGGAAAGATCTCCATCGTGAAGGCAATGATATCCCAAACACTAAATCGAATGAATGGATCCGATATTGCATAGAGCGACTCACGAATGACAAAATAGATGTAAAAGGCCAATAGAATCAGGGCATTGGTCACAAAATTGATCTGTAAGAGTCCAGCTGTAAAATGCGTCTCTAATTCTTTATCCTTTTTCTTATACCAGGAAACGAGTTTTTTCATAAGATCTCCTCAATGAATTTTTTACCATTTTATCAATCAGCTCACCCCTTAAGCAAGGCAAAACTGTATTTTTCCATCAAAATCAGTCCCCAGATGGAGATTTTGTTCCTAATTTTCCATTTTTTTCATATTTGATCTAGCCTACTTCCTAGTACCTATCTTAGCCTGTCTTATTCTCTGATACAGTCCTTGAAAAACCATATTTTACGGGAAAAACGTGCTTTTTTATGTTAAAATAAAAGCATGAGAATACAACAATTACAATACATTATCAAAATCGTCGAAACCGGCTCTATGAATGAGGCCGCAAAACAACTCTTCATCACGCAACCTAGCCTTTCCAATGCCGTTAAGGACTTGGAAAATGAGATGGGGATTGAAATCTTTATCCGGAATCCTAAAGGGATCACTTTGACTCGCGATGGGATGGAGTTTCTCTCTTATGCCCGCCAGGTGGTGGAGCAGATTGACCTCTTGTCCGAGCGCTATAAAAATCCTGTAGGTTCTCGTGAGCTTTTCAGCGTCTCTTCACAGCACTACGCCTTCGTCGTTGAGGCCTTCGTTTCTCTCCTCAAGAAAAGTGATATGGAAAAATACGAGCTTTTCTTACGGGAGACGCGGACTTGGGAGATCATAGATGACGTCAAGAATTTCCGAAGCGAGGTTGGTGTGCTCTTTTTGAATAGCTACAACCGGGATGTCCTCTCTAAGATGCTGGATGATAATCACCTGATTGCCACCCACCTCTTTACAGCGCAGCCTCATATCTTTGTCAGCAAGACCAATCCCCTGGCCAAGAAGGAGATCGTCCACCTGTCAGATCTGGAAGATTTCCCATACCTTAGCTATGACCAAGGGACTCACAACTCCTTCTACTTCTCAGAAGAGATCCTCTCTCAAGAGCATCATAAAAAATCCATCGTCGTCAGTGACCGAGCAACTCTATTTAATCTCTTGATTGGTTTGGATGGCTACACCATTGCGACCGGGATCCTCAACAGCAATCTCAACGGCGATAACATCGTCTCTATTCCTCTTGATATCGAAGACCCGATCGAGCTGGTCTACATCAAACATGAGAAAACAGCTCTCTCAAAAATGGGAGAAAAATTCATCGAGTACTTGCTTGAGGAAGTGAAGTTTGATAAGTAAAAAAATATCTGAGTGATCCATGTTCACTCAGATATTTTTTATTGTCTTAATTGTGAAAATACTTCCCCAATCTTTCCTTCGATAACCAGGTCTGCTTGCTTGTCTTGTGGGATACTGGTCTTATTGATGACAACCAGCTTCTTTCCTTGGAAATACTGGATCAGGCTGGCTGCTGGGTAGACCACAAGGGAGGTCCCGCCGATAATGAGAAGATCAGCCGCCTGGATGGCTTGGGCTGCTTGGCTAAAGACCTCCATATCGAGAGGCTCCTCGTAAAGAGTCACATCTGGTTTGACCACCTTACCACAGTCCAAACAGTGTGGAACCGGGCCTTCTAAAGCTAGAAAGGCCTCTAAATCATAGAAACGACGGCAACCGGTACAGTAATTACGGTCAGCACTACCATGGAGTTTCAAGACTTTCTTAGACCCCGCCATTTCATGGAGACTATCGATATTTTGTGTCACCACTGCCTTTAGCTTACCAGCTTCTTCAAGACGAGCCAGATACCGATGGGCTGCATTGGGCTTGGCATCGGGATAGAGCAGGTATTTCTTATAGAAGTCGAAAAAGTCCTCTGGATAGCGCTCAAACATGGTATGTGAGACCAATTGCTCGGCTGTCAAATGCCGTCCTACCTGAACACTATAGACACCATCTGAGCTTCGAAAATCCGGAATATTTGACTCCGTGGAAACTCCTGCCCCACCGAAAAAAACGATCCGTTGACTCTGATCAATCATCTCCTGTAGTTGAGCAATCTTATCCATCTACTTCTCCTTTAGTAGCTCTTCCATGACAGCATTGGCCTGATCAAAATAAAAGTTAACTTGATCATAATGAATGCCTGTGTAGCTCGCAAGGTCAATCAAATTCTTCATAAAATCCTGAGAAGAGAAACCCGTCGTCCGATGGAGCTCTTCCTCATCAAAGGGCTTGATCAAGTGGGCCAAGGGATTGCGAACGGATTTTTCTAACTCCCGCAATTGTTGGGCTGCAACTTTGACACCATCTGGCAAGTCCAACTGCACAATCAACTCCGTTAAACTGGATGAATTGACCACACTTTCGCTGTGGAATTGCTGCAGGATAGGGTTGTCTGACGCGTGCAGACTCTCAAATTTCCAACGGTCATAACTGGATTCTTTGGAGTTATGGATATAGTTGGTAATATCAGAAATTTTCAACTGAATCAATCGCATAAAAATCCGATAGATGGCTGGGCTAACGGCACGAACAAAGTCAATAATCTGTTCATTTCGCAACTTCGCTTCGAGATCATAAAGGTAGTTGGCCAACTGTTCATCTTCTGGATCTTCATGCCAAAAAAGCTGAAAACCAGTCGCTTCTAGCAACTCGGTTCTCAACTTTTGATTCATGACGGGTTGGATATTGAGCTCTCGACGCTCCGCCATTAACTGCAGTAAGTTCACCAACAAATCCGGTACTTCTTCCTGCTGCTTGATAGAGCGCAGAGCCCGGCTGTAGTGATAAGTTTGGAGATCGTAGAGCCACTCATCATGAAGGTATTCTGTCATTAGTCTGCAATCAAGGTCTCAAGACCAACTTTCATCATGTCTGTGAACGTATTTTGACGTTCTTCAGCGGTTGTATCCTCATCTGGATTAACCAAACTGTCTGAAATCGTCATGATAGCTAGCGCATCGACATGGTGTTGGGCAGCAAGATAGTAAAGAGCCGCTGCTTCCATTTCTACAGCTTTCACACCCCATTTACCAAGCTCGATGTTCTTTTCACCATAGTTTGAATAGAAAACGTCTGATGACAAGACATTTCCGACGTGGGTTGTCATACCGAGGTCTTTGGCAATGTGGTAAGCCTTGTCCAAAAGATCAAAGCTAGCGATTTGAGGGAAATCAAATTGAGGCCAGTCATTACGAATGATGTTGGAGTTGGTTGCAGCAGCTTGTGCCAAGACCAATTCACGGACGTGAACATCCTCATTCAAAGATCCAGCCGTTCCCACACGGATCAATTTCTTCACGCCGTAGTCGACAATCAACTCACGCGCATAAATAGAGATCGATGGCATCCCCATCCCAGTTCCCATAACAGATACACGATGACCTTTGTAAGTCCCTGTGTAACCAAACATGTTACGCACTTCGTTAAAACAAACAGCGTCTTCAAGGAAATTCTCAGCAATAAATTTCGCACGAAGAGGATCCCCAGGAAGAAGAATTTTATCAGCAATTTCGCCATGCTTAGCAGCAATATGGATAGACATAATTTATGATACAAAGAGCGACCAGAAAGCGACTGAAAATTAGGAATCTGACGAGAAATCCTGATTTCTCAGTCAGATTATCTATTTTCCGAGCTTTCCGCTCGTGTTCAAATCTGAACACATGCTCTACCTTTCTTTCTTAATTTTGATGATTTAGAGGAGAGTAACCCGTATTCAGTTCAGCGAATACGGTAAACCCATCCTTTCTTTTTTTATTGAGTAATTAGAAAAGCTTTCCGCTCGTGTTCAAATCAGAACACACGCTCTACCTTTCTATAAGATACCAAGCCCATAAAAAGCAAAGTGACAATAGGGGATTGTCGCAGCAAGTACTGGACTTGCAAGCCAATCGATCTTTTTCACACAGCTTTTAGGGCGGTTTCAATTAAATATTGTTTTGAAAGTCATGGCTTGCCCAGGTTCAATTTAAACCCGGACTCCCCTTCCTTTCATTTTTTATTTTGTTAATGAATCCAAAAATGCATAGAGTTTGGCATTCATTTCTCGATAATCGTAAGCACGAATGGCTTCAGTTTTTTGAACAAAGGTCAGTTTTTGACTTTGTTCTTCCAAAACATCTTCACCGTCTGCAGCAATCAAGAGATCGACTGCTTCTGGATCAAATTCCAAGTGGGCTTGGAAGGCATAGTGTTTAGAACTGAAGCGAATAATCTGACGTGGACAACCTTGACTGGTCGCAAGAACGACAGCATCCTCTGTCAATCCTGGCATATCGCCATGCCAATGACCGGTTTCAAGAGTTTCTCCCAACAAGCGGACATGCGGATCTGTTAGACCATCTGGTGTCAAGGTCACAGGATAAACGCCGATCTCGCGCTCAGGACTGTGTTCATACTCTGCGCCATAAGCAACAGACAGGAGCTGCGCCCCCAGACAGACCCCAACAATGTACCGATCTGCCTTCATGGCTTTTTGAATCAACTCGATCTCTGCCTGAGGATCGTAGTATGGAAAAGCTTCCCGATCTTCATCTGGCGATTGAGGTCCTCCCATGACGATCAAAAAGTCGATCTCATCTACAGTCTCAGGTAGGGCTTCATTCTCATAGACTTTGGTCGTAGTCACCTGATGACCACGCTCCTGCGCCCATTTTAGATAAGCGCCCGGCACTTCAAATGTTTCATGCAGTACAAAATGTACCTTCATCATCTCTTCTCCCATCTCATTCGAATCACGTAAGACACACCTGTTGCAAGTACAAGCGGGATTGTTAAACTTAAAGACTGCCCTGTAAATCCTAGGCTCAGGGCAATAGCTGTCAAAGGAGCTTGTAGGGTCGTCCCTAAAAAGACGGTCGCACCAAGTAGCATCCCGAGAGCAGGATCTAAATGAATTCCAACGACTGTCATCAATAAAGTCACTAAGTAGCCATTTCCAATCCCCAAGGCAAATGATGGCGTCAAGGTTCCTCCATAGGCACCATTACGCAAGAGGAGATAGACTAAAAGCCCCTTCACTGCAAGAGTCAATGGAAGATAGTGAATCGACTGACTAGACAACAAGGCCTGGGCTAGTACCTGACCATTTCCCATAAAGATGGGGTAAAAGGCTACTAGGCTCCCCAGCACAAGAAAGGCTAGAGGAAGAACCCAAAGAATTGTTCCATCCTTCCGTCGTTTGCGACCTGCGCGTTTAGCTAAAGATCGAAAGCCTAGCGCAAATGGAGTAACCAATAAAGCAATCAGAATCGCCTGCAAGAAACTGCTGGTCGACCAATGGACTAGCGACATATGATAAATAGAACCGTGCCCAACGATTGGCTGGGCCACCCAAGTCGCCAGATAAGTACTGGACAAAACCAGCAGAAGGTTCTGCCAACTGTAGGCAAGTCCTAAGGTCTCAAAGACGAACAAGCTACTAGCAAAGGGAACCTGATAGACTGCAGCCAACCCAGCTCCCGCACCACAGGCGATTAAAACTTTTCGCTCTTTGATTGCCAAGGAGAAGGCTTTGCCCAATCGACCAGCTAGAAGAGCCCCGACCTCTCGTGGGGCTCCTTCTTTTCCGACCGATGCACCTGCTCCAACAATCGCAACCTGCATCCCTGCATGAAGAAGGTGGGCTAAGAACGCTGGCTCACTATCTCCAGCTAGGTCAATTTGCCTACGAATGGAGAGAATTTTATAGCGCCGTTGCAGAATATACCAGAAACCTGCTGCCAAGACCCCTGTCACACCTAGGACAAGGAATCTACGGAAACCTCCAGCGTGATTAAATTGCTGAAGCAAGTCCCCCTTATCTTGGTCAAAGGCCAGTCCTTGCACACCTTCTAGTAGATAATGACAGGCAATTCCGACCAGACCCGTCCCTATTCCTAATGATAGAGTGGATAGAAGCAACCTCAGTCCGTAAGGCAGGCTTTGGAGTCTTGCTTTCATAGGATTAGAGTTCAGCAAGAATCGATTTAAGCAAGCCTTTGAAGTCGTCTTTGACGCGCTCCGTCACTTCCACTACTTCTTCGTGGTTAAGCTCTTCTTGGAAACCAGCCGCAAAGTTGGTAATACATGAAATACCAAGAACTTTCAAACCAGAGTGAGCCGCAATGATGACTTCAGGAACAGTTGACATACCGACAGCATCTGCACCAAGAGTCTTATAGGCACGGATTTCAGCTGGAGTTTCATAAGTTGGACCTGTCACACCGATATAAACCCCATCATCCAATTTAATGCCCAATTTGTCTGCTACTTGATGAGCAGTCTCACGGTATTCTGGAGTGTAAGCTTTCGACATATCAGGGAAACGTGGACCAAAGTCATCCAAGTTTTCACCGATCAATGGGTTTTGACCAGTCATATTGATGTGGTCAGTAATAGCCATCAAGGTACCAGGTCCAAAGCCGATACCTCCAGCAGCGTTGGTAACAAGCACTCCTTCACATCCCAACACTTTCATGATACGAACTGGGAAAGTCACCACTTCCAATGGGTTTCCTTCGTAGAAGTGGAAACGACCTTGAAGAGCCAAGACTTTACGTCCAGCAAGATCACCATAAACCAATTTACCAGCGTGTCCGACTACTGTGGATTGAACCCAGTTTGGAATGTCAGCGTAGTCTACTACGACTGCATTTTCGATTTCTTCAGCCAATTCTCCAAGACCTGATCCAAGGATCAAACCGAACTCAGGAGCTTCGATTCCTTTGCCCTTCAAAAATGCTGCTGTTTCATTGATTTTTGCTACTAATGTCATTGTGTTCTCCTTTTATTTCTTAAGTAATGTACCAATTTTGTCAAAGGTGTTAGCGTTGCGAATAGTGATCTGACGATAGAAAGGCATCTTCATCAGATGTTTGTGGTAGGCAGTTTTAGAGTAGCTTTCTTCTAAGAATTTGCCCCAGAAAACCGCTGTTTTGCCAAAGTGAAGCACTTCATCTCCTAGCTTCAAAGTAAGCAACTTCTCTTCTACAGATTCCCTATCCAAGCCCTCCGTATAAAAGAGTACATCCTTGCGAGCCATCTCGTCTGTCCACCAATCCGGTAGGTTTGCACAGTCCGCTTCGTAGTCTTCTCGACTCAAAAGAGAAAAGCGCTCAATAAAGGGATAGTGCTTCTCAAAGAAAGTCGACAGGCAGTCCACTAACTGAGAGCGAGAAAGATCCGTCGTAAAGAAGATGTTGCCACTGTTGATGTAGGTTTCCACTTGGCCCAGCCCTAAATCGGTCAATTCCTGACGGAGTTGAGCCATGACCACCTTGTTCTTGCCGCCAACATTGATTCCTCTTACGAGGAGAGCAAAGCGCATCATCTTAAACCAATTTATCTAAGAAGCTTTCACCAATCATAGCTTTCTCAACACCGAAGTTCTCTGCAATGGTTGCAGAGATATCAGAGAAATGGCCAACTGGGATCAAGCCGCTACCTTTGAAGGATGGGCTGTATGCCAAGAATGGGATGTATTCACGCGTATGATCAGTACCAGCGTATGTTGGGTCATTACCATGGTCTGCAGTGATCATCAAAAGATCGTCTACTTTCATTGCAGCGATGATTTCTGGCAAGCGCTCATCGAACTCATGCAAGCAATCACGGTAACCGTGTGGATTACGACGGTGGCCGTAAAGAGCATCGAAGTCAACCAAGTTGGTGAATGAGAAGCCTTTTTCAAACTCAGGAAGTCCCATCGTTTTAATCAAGGTATCCATACCGTGGCTGTTTGATTTGTTATGACCCATATCGTGGTTAATACCAGCTCCGTTGAAAATATCGTTAATCTTACCAACTGCATAGGTATCGATACCTGCCTCGTTCAATTTGTCCAAAACAGTTGGAGCAAATGGTGAAACAGCCAAGTCGCGACGGTTGGCCGTACGAGTGAAGTTTCCAGGCTCACCAACATAAGGACGCGCAATGATCCGACCAAGAAGAGCAGGACGTTCCAAAGTGATGGAACGAGCGTATTCACAGATACGGTAGAGTTCATCCAAAGGAATGATGTCTTCGTGAGCCGCGATTTGAAGAACTGGGTCAGCAGATGTATAGATGATCAACTCACCAGTTTCCATTTGGCGTGGTCCGAAGTCATCGATAACAGCTGTACCAGAATATGGTTTGTTAGCTTCGCGAATGACCTTACGACCTGAGAATTCTTCGATTTTTGTCAAGATTTCTTCTGGGAATCCATTCCAGAAAGTATCAAACGGTTCTGTAATATTAAGACCCATGATTTCCCAGTGACCTGTCATGGTATCTTTTCCAAGAGAGACTTCTTCTAACTTGGTTGCGTAACCAGTTGGATTGCTCTCAGCAGGAACAGTCTTCAACGGTTGTTCACGAGGAATATTCCCGAGACCAAGTTTTGCCATGTTTGGCACATTCAAACCAACTGATTTTGAGATGTGACCAAGTGTGTCTGATGCGCCATCAGGTACACCAGCATTGACAAAGTTATTGGCATCTGGTGCAGCACCGATCCCAACTGAATCCAGCACAACTAAATGCATGCGTTTAAATTTTGACATATCCTGCCTCTTTCCTTTATTAAACTAGCTATATTATACCATATCCCTATAAGAAGAGAGCCGTTGTTTGATCCGGCTCCTCTTTAGAGGAACCTATTTTTCGATGATGACAGGACCATCTGGTGTCCCAACGATTACTTTTGAAATCATGTTCAAGAACAAACCGTGCTCTACAACTCCTACAGTGTGATCCAGTTCATTGGCCAGAGCTTCCGCATCCTCAATCACTTTGAGATCCAAATCAATGATAAAGTTGCCTTGGTCGGTTACAAAGCGCTGATCCTCCACAAGACGGAAAGCAGGATGGTAGCCCTTTTGCTCAAAATGACGGAAGAGATTTTCAGCCCCGTATTGCACTACTTCCACTGGAAGTTTAAAAGCCCCAAGGGTTGCGACTTGTTTGGATTCGTCCACGATCCAAATGCAGTCTTTAGAATTGGTTGCGACGATCTTTTCCATGAGGAGAGCCCCGCCGCCACCTTTGATCCCGTTTAATTGAGGATCCACTTCATCTGCGCCATCTACTGTGACATCGACCACTTCGACATCGTCGATGGCCTTGAGCGGGATGCCTAAACTTTCAGCCTGATCATAGGTCACACTTGACGTCGTGACAGCTGTGATCTTCAAGCCTTCTTCTTTGATGCGACGACCCAATTCAGCCACAAAATAATAAGCAGTTGAACCTGTACCGAGACCGACAATCATGCCGTCTGTGACAAACTCAGCCGCTTTAATTCCTACCTGTTCTTTTAGGTTTACCATCATAGACCTCCTTTTATATTCTATTACAGTATAGCATATTCTGAAAGAGATTTCACTAATTATGTGAAAACCTTTCCATCTTTTAGTTCTAAAAGCAAAACCTTGCCCGTCTGCTGACTTTACGATAGAATAGAGATGAATCTACAGGAAAAGAGAATTGACATGATTACTAAAGAATTTGATACCATCGCTGCCATCTCGACTCCTCTCGGTGAGGGGGCGATCGGGATCGTCCGCTTAAGCGGGACAGACAGCTTTGCCATTGCGCAAAAGATCTTCAAAGGAAAAGATTTAAGCAAAGTGGCTAGCCATACCCTCAATTACGGTCACATCGTGGATCCGGATAAGAATGAGATTCTCGATGAAGTTATGGTCGGAGCCATGCGCTCTCCTAAGACTTTCACGCGAGAAGACATCATAGAAATCAACACGCACGGTGGGATTGCAGTGACCAATGAAATCCTGCAATTGGTCATCCGTGAGGGAGCTCGTTTGGCCGAACCTGGTGAATTTACCAAGCGGGCCTTTCTCAACGGTCGGGTCGATTTGACCCAGGCTGAGGCGGTCATGGATATTATCCGCGCCAAGACCGATAAGGCTATGAATATCGCCGTCAAACAGTTGGACGGCTCCCTATCTGATCTGATTAACAACACCCGCCAAGAGCTCCTCAATACTCTGGCTCAAGTCGAAGTCAATATCGACTACCCTGAGTACGATGATGTCGAGGAAGCTACCACCGAGATCATTCGTGAAAAGACCACCGAGTTTGAAGCCCTCTTAACCAATCTCCTCAAGACAGCTCGCCGTGGAAAGATCTTGCGTGAAGGGATCTCTACTGCTATCATCGGTCGACCAAACGTCGGCAAGTCTAGTCTTCTGAACAACCTTCTGCGCGAAGAAAAAGCCATCGTGACCGATATCGAAGGAACCACCCGTGACGTCATAGAAGAATACGTCAACATCAACGGGGTTCCCCTCAAACTGGTCGATACGGCTGGGATCCGGGAAACCGAAGACATCGTCGAGCAAATTGGTGTCGAACGTTCGAAAAAAGCCCTCAAGGAAGCGGATCTAGTCCTCCTCGTCCTCAATGCTAGCGAGCCTTTAACGGATCAAGATCGCCAGCTCCTTGAGATCTCTCAAGATAGTAACCGCATCATCCTCCTCAACAAGGTCGATCTCCCGCAACAAATCGAGTTGGACGAGATCCCTGCAGATCACATCAAGATTTCTGTCCTTAAAAATCAAAACATTGACCAAATCGAAGACCGCATCAACGCCCTCTTCTTTGAAAATGCTGGCTTAGTCGAGCAAGACGCGACCTATCTCTCAAATGCCCGTCACATCTCTCTGATCGAGAAAGCTGTTGAAGCCCTGCAAGCTGTCAACGAAGGCTTGGCTCTAGGTATGCCGGTTGATTTGCTTCAAGTCGACCTCACCCGCACCTGGGAAATCCTCGGAGAAATCACAGGAGACGCCGCTCCAGATGAACTTATTACCCAACTCTTCAGCCAGTTCTGTCTTGGTAAATAAATCTATTTTAAGATCATATCCTCTTAGAGACTTTCCTTAGTTGAGTACGGACGTCAGCGAACTTCGAAGAAGTTCCATAACTTAGTTTTGAATCTAACGTTTCAAAACTCCCGAGTGCTTGAAACAAAAATGTTTCAAGCACTTTTCTCACGGCAGAAAGTCTCAAATATTTCTTTCAAAGTAGAATTTAGTTTACAGCTATCGTATCACCCAGTTTATACAAAAGTAGAAAAACAATGTGTCTAAAATAAGAAAAATGCGTATGTGTGCAAACATACGCATCTTTTTTTGGTTTATTTTCCTTGTTCTAATCGCTCGATAGTTTGATAAGCTTGGTAGATCAAGAAGAGACCAGTAGCATTCAAGACTGGAATCGCAATCGGCAACTCGGTCACGATTTGTGAGAAGGGTGAATTTCCAACAAAATGGAGTCCAAACCCAGCTACTAAATAGCCCCAGCCTGCTAGAGCTAGATCCTTGCGTCCTCTGCTAGCTTGGACAATCAAGTAGAAACCAAGCATGACAAGGCCTGTGTAGACCCAGTGAGACATGGGCGCATTGGCTACACGACCGAGAATCCCTGACACCGTGTAAGAGAATCCTTCCGGCAGATCCTGACGGATATAGGCAAAGTCCTCTACGATCTGGAAGCCAAGCCCAGACGCAATAGCTAAAAGGAAGATCGACTTGATCCGACGGACATTAAACAGATAGAGAACAAAGAAGATGGGAATCAACTTAAAGGGTTCCTCAAAGAGGGGCGCAGCGATGGCACTCTCGTACTGGTTCCAAAATTCGCTATTTGGAGCGATGACTTGAATCAGGTCATGGAAATAGGTATTGGCAAAGCTAGATAACCAACCAGCAACAAAGCCCCCACCTAGTAGAGAAAAGAGCACAGGTACCCAAGACAACTTCCACTTCTTGGCGAAATGAAAGAGGGCCCAGACAGCAGGAATCGCATAGACCAGGAGGATCAGGGTAGAAAGTCCCACAATCCCGTACTGGCTACCAGACATCCAGCCTTCCGTCAGTGACTGGGTCTCATAGGCCAGCCCAATCGCTAGCAAGAGTAAATAGAGAAACAAAATCGATTTGCGTTTCATAAAAGACCTTTCTATGGTGAAATGAAAAAGGCTGGAAGACCAGTCTTTTCCGTGTAGTATCATTGTAACAGGATCAGCTTAAAAAAACAATAAACTCATCCAGCAATTTACTTCAGTACCGCAAGAATTTGACGAATCAAATCAGGATCCCCGTCTGGCAAGGTCACCGTCTCCGCATGATCCAATATGCCTTGGGTAAATTGCGTCATAAACTCCTCACTCTTGAGCTCGTCTGGAGACTGATGCCAGTGACTCGGCACAGGATAGATGGTCACCGTCCCATCTCCGTTAGATGCGTAAGTGATATTTCCTTCTGCTGAGTAAGAACCAAAAAGGTGATGGACCGTCTTCGGATAGGTCACCCCCATCCCTTCTTGATAAATATAGGTACCAGCAGCACTTTCGTTGATATTCAATTCCTTAGGAACAGATTGAATCACATAAGCCCAGACACGAGCAGCTTCAACCTGAGCAGCGGTGTAGCCTGGATAATCATTCTGGTCTGCCTTCTTCGAAGACTTGACCTCACCATCCGAGCGAGTATTCCACTTCTTGGCCTTACTCGTCTTAGACGTACTACTGCTATCGTCTGTATCAGCTTGCTCCCGAACTTTCGGTTGCTCTTTCTTGCGATAGTAGAAATTGTCATCATCGCCATAAGCCGGTGACTGACCAGCCCAGATCCGATCCTTAGACTTATCTGAAGCATCGTCTTTGCCAGCTTTCTGACCTTTTGGAAGGAGCAAAAGACCGTAGCCTCCAACACCCGACTTGGCACTAACCGTCATCTCAGCGATCTGGTCCTTCTGCTTAAAGCTCGATGCATCAAGCTCAACATCTTCGCTGACCAAGCCCTTGTCATCAAAGACCAGCTCATTGCCACGACCATCGACCCAAGTTCCCTTAATACTCGAGTAGTCCTTAGCCTTGATGGCTTTTAAGTCCATACCAGACTGTTTCTTTTCTGACGTGCTGGTCTGCATGGTCTCCGAATTCTTAGGCGACACCGTCCTCTGAGGACGTCCACACGAAGCCAAGACCAAAGCAGAAAGCACAATCACAAAACCTTTTTTCATATCAATCTCCCTTCACACACCTACTATTTTAGAAAAATAAGAAAGGAGAGTCAAAGAAAAAGCGGAGTGGGAAAATAAATTAATGACATAAAAGTCTGTAAAATTATTATTTGAATTTCTAAAGAAAAAGAAGCTCTATGTATCGAGCTCCTAGCCATCATTTTTTGTTTTTCTTGTTTTGGGACCATTCGAAACAACACGGCTCTAAAACAAGGTAACATTGATACTATCAACTCCACACATCCTACATAGACAGTTTCCCTTATTTTTTTAATATGCTTCAAAACTATATCTTGTACAAATTATTTAATCTTTCTAACTCTAATACATTCATACATACTTCTACTCCAGTAACTACCCCCTTACTATAAATAATTCCACAAGAAAACACAATCCTCTTCTGACTCAAAATATTTGACAATATTACAAATGATTCCAAAACATAATCCTCTATAGTAATAAAACAATTATTTTCATCTTTGAAAAACTCTATAAATCCAATATCCTTACACCTATCACGTAAATGAAACTTAAGTGATTTTAAAAAATAATCAAAAAACACATCATTTTCCATAGAAAACCCTTTCATTTTTTAAAAACATTCTGATATAATCATACAAAAAATAAAGGAGGACTACAATGAAAAAAAATAATTATTTTTATCTTGTTAATCCTCTTAATCTTTTCTGTTGTTTCAATTTTTATATACAACATGTTATAAAAAATAAATGACCAGCCTCCTGTAGAGTACAGAAAACTGGTCGCATAAGAGGGTTTTCTCTTGTTCCATTATTGGGGTTCAGTTCCTAAACATGCTAAGTTTTTTGTGTGAAGATATATCAAAACTTTTTAAACCAATTCTTGATATACTCTAAGCATATATCCAGTAAGAATTTGATAAATAATAATACAATTCCAATCTTCACAAACATGTAATATTTAAATGTGTCATCAAATGAATGCACACGGATCGGAAAGGTGAAGATATTAGACGGATTGATAAGAAAATAAAGTGAGATACAAATAGATAAAACCAACGCCACTATAAAAATTTTTTTATGTAATTGCATTTTTTACCTTACCCTTTCTTGTTTTACAACATTAAATACCAATCACCAATTTTATATAGCCTGATTAATTCTTTCATTCCCCTTTCTAATAGGCTATTTTATAGTTCTTACACCTTAATCATATACAAATTTCAAAATAATACAAGTCTGTTTTTCTAATTATTTTTATGATATAATAATAAAGTTTGAATGTTAAATAAAAAACTCAGTAACTATCCCAACAAACTCTCTAAATTAGATACGATAAAAAAATTCTATTCTGGTTTTTTTAACTATTCGGTAAAATTCTAGAAATTTTACCGAATAGTTATTTTTTGCATAAAATGTTAAAAAATCATGCTGAGATACCCATTCTGAGCTGATTTCAGTTTAGAGGGCGGACAATCTATCGCTAAAATTCCTTACAGCCCCAACGGTTTATGCTGTTTTTTAGTTCATTCAACATCTTTTCGGGAAAAGATAAATTTTTCGGAAAAATAAAAATTTTTCAATTGTACATTCATATAAAAACACGGCTATGAATCATAGCCGTGTTATATTTTACTTAAGCTAGTTCTCTTAGTTAATATTTATTTATCTTTTATTTGCTTTAAGTCATTTATCTCTTTTAGAATACTAAAAATATAGACACTAAATAGAACTACACCAAAAAAAGATAAAACAAAGAAACCTAACGTAAGTATTTCGCCTCTAACAGCTAGTACTCCAAGGGAAAAAATACCGATAGCCATTATGGAAATTATGAGGATAAACCACAAGTAAATCATGTAAAACTTATAAAGATAGCAAAAGGACTTATTTTTTTGTTTAGGCTTATCCTTCCAATTTAAATAAAAGAAATAAGGTATAGAAATAATTAAAATAAATAAAAATTTCATCTCTAGCACAACCTCTCATCTTATCACCCTTAATCAAATACATGATTTATAGCATATTAAAACTTTTTATTTAGGCAAATTAATAGCAAAATCTAAATGTCAAATCATTCATTAATCAATTCCTCAATTTCCTTTACCCCTTCAAACTCTCCAACACTTTCGAAAAATTCTATAGCTCGTTTGAAATGTCTATTGGATAATTCCGTATCTTCCAAGGCTAAATAGATTTCACCTAACCCTCTATAGCTACAAGCTTGAGAAATCACATCATCAGTCTCTAAAGATTGTTCCAATGACAGATTCATGAATGTAAGTGCTTCATCAAGATTGTTTAATTTCAATCTCACATAGCCTTGTTCGTAGTTATTCACAGCTTTCTTTAGATTATCGTTTGGAAAATACTCTTCAACTATCTTCTCTTCATCTTCAATGAGTTTTAAAGCCTTATGAAAATCACCCTGATCTCTGTAGATCATCGCTAATTGATGTAAGCCAATATGTTCATGTTCTTTATCTTCATTTTGTTGAGCTAATAAAATGTATTTCTCAAAGATATGGGTACACGAGGCATAGTCTTTTTCTGCTAACAATAAATATCCCATCAGATTTAAAAGACTAAAATCTGTACAGGTATCAATGGAAAAATCTTGTTCAACCAACTTTTTAGCTTCTGATGTTTTTCCCTCCAGAAACAAGTCCCATGCTGTATCAAGTTTAGATACCATCTATTTTCCCCTTTCAACTATAAACAACCTTCATAAAATAAAATCACTCAACAAGAAGATGCTCAACACTACCTTTATAAATTTAATCTACTAGGCTAAAGTATAGCAAAAGCCCAAATAACTACTATTTGGGCAAAATGTTACTTAGTTTCTTTTTAAATGAGCAATGAGTAACTTAATAAGATAAGCTAGAACTACAAGTGATAATAGAAAGAAAATAGAATAAATAAAATAGATTTGCATATCTGACACCTCCTAAATAAAAGAGATTAACCAACTTGTCCTCAATATTATTGTACTCTCGTTTGAAAACGGTGTCAAATGTTATGATAAATAGTATCAACAACTGGAATAAATGTAAAGCCTATAAAAAGCAAAATAAATCAATCTGTTTCATTTTGAAATACTTTAACGATTATAAAATATATCCTATATTAGAAGAGGTACGTATGAAGTTATCAATTTAGATAATGTCAAAGCAAGAGAGAAATATAATTAGTAAACATAAATATAATATTTTTTACATTATTTATTATACTTTTGTTAGAATAATTGATAAAATCTTAATTAACAAAAATTATGGTCTATCTAATATTCCGAATACCTTACAATACATGGAATAGGATTAGATAACCGAATCAATGTTGAAACGAATGGAGGGGTTAATATTAAAAATTTAATAAGTGATCAAATGTCTAATAGACAAATCGTTAAAGACTTTATCAGTAGTTTTATTAGCTCCTTAAGTGGAAAAGCTTTTAATTTTGCTTTAGGATTAATGTTACTGGACCAAACAAAATCGGCAATGAGTTTTGGAATCAATATGATCATCTATCCTTTAGTCAGTTTGATTTTCTTGCTTCCAATCGGTAATTTAGTAGACCGATACCGTCATAAAAAGATCTTAATTTATAATTTCATCTTTAGGCTTATAATTTTTCTTCTGTTTTATGCTTTTTATTTTTTAACGAATTCATCTACTATCTTATATCTAGTAATCCCGTTTGTCATACTCCACTCTATTACAGTTAACATAAATGATACTTGTTACTCAGCTTCTATCCACGAGTTAGTAAATGATACAAAAATTCAACGTCTAAGCTCTGTTACACAAACCGCCATCGCTATCGCAACCATGCTTTCCCCAGCTATTGGAGTTGTTTTTTACAATTGGTTAGGCTTCTCAGACTTTATTCTCATAGAAATCATTGCAAACCTCCTTTCTTTAGGTGTCTTACTTACCATGAAATTCTTCTATGAACACGAAGAGCAAGAAGTCAAGATTAAACAGAATGAAAAGCATCAACACGTGGTCAAAGAAATTATCCAATTCTTAAAAGAAAATCAGATTGTCAAATATATTATTCTTGTTAGTGTTGTACTGAATTTTTTCTATACTTCCATTAGCATTGGAGTACCATTTGTAGTCAAAAAGCAACTCTTATTAGATAATGCAACAGTAGGTATCCTAGAAACTATGTCTGCGGTTGGAATGCTATTGGCCAGTGTGTCTATGTCACTATTGCCAGACAAAAAAGAAAATAATACACCTCTCTCTAATAGAATTCGCATTCCACTTTTTCTTCTAACCATCGCTATCGTTGGTTTGGGTATTACATTTGCAACTAGTAACACCCAAGTGATTATTTCTTCCATTGGCGGTTTATTTATGGGAATTATCGCATTCACTCTTGTTATTCTAAATATTGTCGTCATGACCTATCTTCAAAGTAGTATTGAAACAAATTATTTAGGAAGAGTAATGAGTACTTTGTTCACACTAAATACGTCTATCATGCCGATAGGTACCATTGTATTTACTTATCTATTTCAAAAGGACATAAACGGAGGTCTGATATTCATATTTGGAGGTGTTTCTCTCCTGATCTATACCATGATAATGTTACCTAGAATATATAGAATACTCCAAAAAGAACACATTTATTGACATTGAAACCTAAATAATACTAAAACGAAAAGACAAGGATAAAAAACCTTGTCTTTTTTTTAATACTAACAACTTAGACTAACAATGGGACTTTTTTCATAATTTAGCACCTTTTTAGTAACCTGTTCAAGATACGGATGTATAGTCCAGATAAAGACAATTCAAATTAGATTACGTCTATCTATTTACTTACCTTTTATTTGCTTTAATTCCTTTATCTCTTTTAGAATACTAAAAATATAGAAACTAAATAGAACTACACCTAAAACAGATAAAACAAAGAAACCAAACGGAAGTTTTCTTCCCATACCAGCTACTACTCCAAGGGATAAAATACCGCTAGCCATTATGGAAATTATAAGGATAAACCACAAGTAAATCATGTAAAACTTATAAAGATAACAAAAGGACTTATTTTTTTGTTTAGGCTTATCCTTCCATTTTAAATAAAAGAAATAAGGTGTATTAATAATTAAAATAAATAAAAATCTCATCTCTAGCACAACTTTTTACTTTCTATTTTGGATTTCCCACAAGATCTCCCAACTTCCAAATACCAAGCCAAAAAGAAATTGTTAGAATAATAAAGAATGTAAGGAACATATTATCGACTAGATTTTTACTCATCAAGCATAGTTCTCTAGCTATATAAGGAGACACAGGAAACAAAATGCACTGTATTATAGTAATTATTTTTTTCATGATTCATTAATAATACTGTCACATATGATACAGTATACTCCTTTCTAGGAAGATTTCTTTTTATCCCTATCTTTATTATAGGCCTAGAGCAATTTAGATTCAATTTTATATATGTGAAAGTAGTTTCAGAATTTGAACTTTAAATTTTTTATTATACATTGATTATCATTGAAAATAATGTACAAATTAATTTCTCAGATTAGAGGATATTATGTACTAGAAAACATACAAAATACCACTCCAGAATAATGTACAAAACAAAAATAAAGTACACTCCTTAAAGAATGTACTTTATGCTTCTAATTCAGTTGTATCAATTGTTTAGCTCATGTTAAGTCAATTGTACATAAACTTTTAGTTTTAGTTCGCTGACGTCCGTCCTCACCTAAGGAAAGTCTAGAAAGAGGAATTTTTTCTACTCAATTAGAAAATTGTTCTTCGTCATAAATTCATGTCCCCTGCCGGAATCGAACCAGCAACTACTCCTTAGGAGGGAGTTGTTATATCCATTGAACTAAGGGGACAGATAAAAAAAGAAGCGAGATCACTCCCGCCTCCTTGTTCGTCTTAACGACGGATTTCTTTAATACGAGCTGCTTTACCTTGCAATGCACGAAGGTAGTACAATTTCGCACGACGTACTTTACCGTAACGTACAACTTCAATCTTGTCTACACGTGGAGTGTGTACTGGGAATGTACGTTCAACACCGACACCGTTAGAGATTTTACGAACAGTATACATTTCAGTGTGTCCTTGACCTTTACGAGCGATAACAACGCCTTCAAAGATCTGGATACGTTCACGAGATCCTTCGACAACTTTCGCGTGTACACGAACAGTGTCACCAGGACGGAATGCAGGGATATCAGTACGAAGTTGACCTTCAGTCAAGCTTTGGATTAATGGATTCATTTTATTCTCCTATCTTCGTCAATCTTGAGGGACTTCCCTCAGCGGATAAACTGTATTTTTGTGCTTCCATTACGCACAAAAACTATCATATCAGATATTCTAAGGTTTGTAAAGCTCTTTTCTCTACTTTTTTGCAACTTTTTGACCGGAATAAATGCTCCACTCTTTTGGTAGGCAATAGGCGATGGCGCAGGCGATCACAAAGAAAGGAAGGTTGGCATAGCCAAAGACTTCTCCTCCAATCAAGATCGGTGCGAGCAAGGTCGTTGTCGCACTGCCAAAGACACTGGCATAACCGATAGCGGCCACAACTAAGACGGGTAAGCCCAGCAGAGGAGCGAGAAAGACGCCAAGTGTAGCTCCGATCGCAAAGAGCGGTGTCACTTCTCCTCCTTGGTATCCAGCCGAAATGGTCACCACGGTAAAGAGGAGCTTGAGGATCCAGTCATAACTCTGTGCACTTCCTTGATGAAATGCCATATCAATCAGATTGGTTCCGAGTCCGCTATAAGAGCCGACCTTGGTCAGCTGGAGGGTCAAGAGGACCAAGCTGAGTCCAGCCCCAATGACCGCGATTCGAATATACGGATTAGGCAGTACTTTCGCGACTGTTTTTTTCAACCAAGAAAGGCTAACTGCAAAGAGCTTCCCAGCGAGGCCAAACGCCAAGCCAAGAAGGGCGGCTTTGATCAAGGTCTCTGGTGTCCAGCTCAGCGTTTCCTTAAGTGGCACAGCAAATTTCTCCAAGCCAAGAGCATGAGAGGTAAAGCTCGCCACGATCGAGGCGATGAGGGCTGGATAGAGGGCAATCAACTGCAACTCCCCAACTGTCAAGACTTCAAGGGCAAAGAAGGTTGCTGCCAGTGGCGTCTGAAAGAGCCCCGCAAAACCAGCGGCCATTCCCGTCATGAGAAAGATACGCGAAGCATCCGGAAACTGGAAATAACGGGCAAAACGATGCGAAAGGGTTGCTCCGATCTGGACCGCTACGCCTTCCCGACCAACCGAACCACCGAAGAGGTGGCTCATCCAGGTCGTCAGCATGATCAAAGGCACCAAGACCAAGGGGATTTCCTCCTCACGCGCATGCCCGACATCAAAGATCAATCCCATCCCTTTTGAAGCCTTCCCACCAAAACGTTTATAAAGATAAACGATGACAAGACCCGCTATGGCTAGAAAAAGAATCAAAGGCCAGTGCTGGCTTCGGAAATCTCCGATCAGGAGCAATCCTTGACCAAAAATCATATCAATAGCACCTACCAAGAGACCAATGAAAAGCGCCATCCCTGTTAGGACCACATACTGCTGTGCTTTTTGCTTGATGGACAGACTAGTCACGCGCCCTCACCTCCTCTTGGTAGTTTCTAGAACGCGCCATTAAATCTTGAAACTGGCTTTGAATAGTTGTGCGATACTGCTCATCCATCACAAGAGAGCCGACTTTCTCTAGCACCTCTCTTTCCCTTCCTTGATCGAGCACAGGTAGGCCCTGCTGCTCCTTGTATTCTATAATCTGACCGACACAAACCATCCGTTTTTCCAACAAGGCTACAAGCTCTTGATCAATCTGGTCAATGTCCTTACGAATCTGATCTAAATCCATGTGTCTCCTCTTTATTTTGGATATAAATCGAGGCTGTAATCCATCGATCCAGCCTCTTTGTCATTAATTTGCTTTTGCTACGAGTTCTTCTGCAAAGGCCTCTAATTTTTCGATGTCTTCGTCTTCTGCAGACAAATCAACTTTAACACAGTCAGAGCCTTTTTCAGCACCAGTCGCAGCGAAGCAACGGTCGAAATCATCAACTGCTTTACAGAATTCATCGTAGAAGGTATCACCTGATCCTACAACACCGTAAAGTTTGCCTTTAAGATCAAGGCCAGCCAAATCTTCGTAGAAATCTTGGATCTCATCTGGAAGCTCTCCATCGCCGTAGGTATAAGTCGCTACCACCGCGATATCTGCTTCAAGGAAGTCCTCCGCATCCACAGTTGTACACTCATCCACATCTACTTCGACACCAAGATCACGGAATTTATCCGCTACGATATCGGCGATTTCTTCAGTATTTCCAGTCATACTAGCAAAAACAATTTTCGCTACAGTCATAATTTCCTCCCAAAATCTATTTTCCGTATTATACCACTTTTTCAAGCATTTTGCACGAAACCTTTCCCGAGAAGATGAAAGTCATGGCTTGTTCATAGAAAAAGGTCCGATGGAACCTAATCACCCTCGTTTTCTTCTATTGATAGGTTTCTTCTATCCATCCCTTCCTTCCGCTTCGTGTTCCTCTTCAATATCTTTGATCAGCTGGATTTGCTCGTCTAATTTCTTGTCAAATTCGGTTTTGTTTTTGAATGGATATGAATAAGTACGCCATGTGTACCATTTGAGGCCTTCTTTATCCTTATAATACCACTCAATTTTAGTGGGCAAGAATTCTTTGTTGTATGTGATTCGGATTTTGGAGAATTGACTTTCCTTTTGATATTTGTATAAAAGCTCAAATTCTGGTGGATATTCTTCTTTGAGCAATTTTTTATCGATCAAAGATTCTGGTGAGCGCGTGATTTTGTAGTTGGAATCCCGAATTTCCTTTCTTGAGAATTTCCCCTTTAAGAGTGCCGATGAAAGTTGATTTTTAACCACATCTTCATAGATTCTCGAGGCACTATCATCGCTATAGCTTCCATATTTTTCACTTCCCCTAACAGCTGTATTAAAAGGAATATATAGATTCTTTGCTTCTAGATCGATACCTGTACCAAAATCATCTCCCCTTATTTTCGTCCATTCCGGGTTTTGCACAAATATAAATCGTTGTTCCTGCAAAATAGCATAAGCATCCTTTGATAGTTTTTGAACATGGTTGACTATTTGGATACTAAAAACAGCAGCTATTATTATACCTACCACGATTAAGAGAAGATGGTTCTTCGATAGAGATTTTAACTTTAATAAATTTTTTAATACTTTCATATCACTCTATATCCTAATCTCCTTCTTTCTCACTTTCAATTTCTTTAATCAACTGGATTTGCTCGTCTAATTTCTTATCGAAGTCAGATTTGTTTTTAAATGGGTAAGAGTAAGTGCGAATCGTATTCCAACTCATTTCACCATTTTTTTCATAATATCCTTCCAGTTTTATGGGGAGAAACTCTTTGTTATAGGTAACACGAACTTTACTCATCTTATCGTGCACATAATAATTTTCTATATACCCTTTCTTTAAATCAGAAAGATAATTTTGATTGATAAATTTACTTGCTTTAAATTCCAACGTATACTGATGATTCAAAATATCCCTTTTTGCAATTGGAATATTCATAATACCATATGTTACCATGTCCTCCAATTTACTTTTATACAGAACAGTTGGCGTGTATACGCTATTCACATAAATCTTTCCATTTTTTATAGCATTAGTAGAACAATAAAACTCATGAGTTTTCAAGTTAAAACTAACCTCATCTTCGGGATATCTACTATCCTGAACTGTAACAAATTGACGGGCTTGCATTCTTTCATAGCTCGTTTGTTTTCTATCCATATCCACGTTTGAAATCACGAAAAACCCTACGATACACATGAAAAGTATGCTAATCGATAAAATACTTACAACTCTTATTTTTTCCCACATTTACTATTTAACCTTTTTTGATCCTTAACCATCCTCTTCTTCCACCTCGTGTTCCTTTTCAATGTCTTTGATCCTCTGGATTTCTTCATCAAGTTTTTTATTAAATTCAGATTCAGTATTATAGGGATAAGAAAAACGACTCCAGGTATACCACTTAAGCCCCTCATCACCTTTAAAATACCATTCAAGCTTGACTGGCAAGTAATCCTGATTATAAGTAATCCGCACTTTGGAAAATTGGTCAGTTTTATCTAAAACTCTAGCCTCAAATTCAGGTGTCTTTTCCTCTTTCACTCGTGATTTAGTAATTAGAGATTTCGGATCTCGCTCAATGATATAGTTTGATTTCTCGATCTCATCTTTTGAAACCTTTAAATTCAGAATTGCGGAGGTAACTTCCTCATAAAGAATACCGTTATAACTATCAGACGAAGAAACGGACGCATATTCTCCAAATTTTTTCCCATTTTTAACTGCTGCTTGAGTAGAATTATAATAATTCTTATTTTTCAGATCAATTCCAATTTCAAAGTTATGATTATATTGATCTTTGTCAATGGAATCAGCAACTACAATAAACCTTTGTTGTTCTAATATTGACTTTGAATCTTTAGTGGTCTTTAGCATATTGTTTACTATGGATATACTTAGAATAACCGTTATTATTAGACTTAGCACTATCAGCAAAATTCTTAAATTTATTATACTCTTCCACTTTTTCTTCTTCTGACATATCTTTTGTATTTCGTTGCCATGCTTCATAATCCTCATGTCCTTCTCCTTTTACAATATCCGAAAATTGACCAACATGTCCAGTATTTTCATCCTTTTTGCCCAAATCTTTTTCATAACGGAATAACTCTTTAGCTTTAACTCGGGTAGCTGGCTCTGGTGCATTCATATCCAGCATATCGTGTTTACCTACATAAATCCCTTCAACATCTGTATTTTGACCTATTGAGGGACCATAATTAAAGGATTCCGTATTGGCAATTTCTCTTAATTCATCTTCAGAATATTCGCTTGGATCGGAGTTATAGCGACCATTTGGAAGTTTGTGCTTGTCATAAGCATCCCATTGGGTATCAAACTCGCCGGTATCCAAATTTACAATAAACTCCACCATCCGCGCGTTGTTCAAATCTTTTCCTTTAGCTGAATTGCCCTGAGGGACTTGAACCTTCATATTATATGGACGTTGGAAACCATCTTTTGGATTAAAGCGGTTATGGAAGTTAGAGCCAGTTGTGTAATCAAATTCAATATTGTTTTCTTTGCCATATGCTAACAGTTTTTCGTAATCATTTGCTCCTTCGTAATGACTGCGAATATAGTAAATCGCTTGACGATCCAGATAATAGCGGAAGAAATGGACTTGTTGCCGCAGTTTAAGTTCTTTTTTACTAAATTTCGCACGTTCTTCAGGAGTAAGGTTATCATCACTCAATGGATCAAGATGGTAATCTCCGAATGCCTTTACCACATCCCGCCTAAAATACATGTTGAAATCACCGTGTGGTGGTAGGTTATCTGAAATCTTATGCGTTTTGCTTGTCAAATGCATAAACTGATTTTCATCCGTTTCTGCCCCCAATTGCTTAAGGACAAGTTCTACTTTCGCTTTTGAATCTAGTTTGCTATCCGCATACATAATTGTATAAACATCAGAGCCAATTTCTTTCGTCTGTGCAAACAATTCATCTCTTTTAGCAATTAACCCACTACCTGTATGGATATCAGAAGACCCTTCTTTAACTTGATGGACATAGCTATCCACCGCAGCTTGATCCCATCCATCTACTTCTTTTAGTTGATTGTTTTGGTCGCGTAGGCCAGTGATGTACTCATTATATTCTTTCCAGGTTATATTCTGAGGTCTTTCAATCTCATATTTCTTAGCAAAAGCTCTATTCTCAACGTTCTCTTTTACATCAGTAATCCAAGATAGATCTGTTGGAACAGTATAAGTACTAGTATTTGGATCCCAGGCTAGATTAATTTGACTGATGCCTGTTTGAATAGCATTGCTTAAAACATCTATATCACCAAATATTTCAGGAGAACTTGTATTAAATGCTCTTAGTTTATTTAATTTTTCTTGTAGTTCATTTCTAGCAGATTGAAAAATACTATCTAATATATTTAATCTTTGAATCCTCTGTAATCTCTGTATTCGTTGGAAATCACCAGCACTCGTAGATTGACTATCCCCTATTTCATTAAGCTCTCTTTGAATTTCAGACATCATTTGATCATAACGTTCAATATCAGCAACCAACTTATCTTCCTTTAAGTCCTCATCAGCCACCTCTGTGCGATAGGATGTTGGAAGTTTCTTGACACTCTCTTGTGTAGCTTCTGCTAAAGCTATTCCTGCCTCTTTCAATGGCTGGACAACACTCGTAATAAAAGTACGGAAAGAATCGTATGCTGTCCCAGATAAAAGAGAGGCAGAGTTTTCTATCTGTGATAGTGATTTTCCAAGAGCCTCATAGGCTTTCAATTGCTGCTCAACCATCGTCCCTGTGCTAGTAGCTTGACTATACAAACTACCTCGATAAACTTCGATTCCCATTGTCACTCTCCTGTTCTAAATATATTTTTTTTCGTTCATGATAAATATCATTTAAATCATCTTCAATTTTTCTTTTTTGACGGTCTAATTCTTCTAATTCTTCCAAATAACTATTTGACATTTTGCGGGATTCATGAAGAACTTCCTCTTGTAGTTGATCAAAGAGATTTCTAGAGGAAGGATAGGATTCAAATGAATTCCATAATAATCGGTGCGCTTCAAAACTATAGCCCTCAAAGCGATTCATCTCATCTTCCAAGCTTCTTTTTTCTTTTAGAATAGCCCTTTCTTTTTGATAAAGAAAGTCTTCTTTTCTTATTAATTCTGATAGTTGTTGATCGTGATTCATTATCCTGCTCTCTCAACTTAGTAAATACGAGCAGAATTTGCTTCATCAACAATTGTAAATCCAGTTGCAACACTTTGAAGATTGGTCCCAATCGCCTCAATCGCTGCTGCAATTTCTCCTGCTTTGGTGCTAGCAGTATCAATGGCTTGAAGGGCTGCATCATTTCCAGCAAGAATCGTTTTCTCATCTTTTGTAGCTGCTGCAACTCCCGAAAGTGTATCCCCACTTGCTGTTAATGTAGCCGCTAACTCTTGTGCTGTCTCAGCATTACTTTTAATT
The DNA here is from genome assembly GCF_047463895.1 of Streptococcus sp. OMI750. NCBI lineage: Bacteria > Bacillati > Bacillota > Bacilli > Lactobacillales > Streptococcaceae > Streptococcus > Streptococcus sp. OMI750. Next base: position 452,194 of record NZ_JASHCZ010000001.1, on the reverse strand, counting down.
TCAATCATCCTAGTCCCTCCCATACTAAATCTATTCATCCATTCTACCAAAATAATGAAGTTCTGTAAAACCGCTTCCACTGCCCCTACATAGTGATAAACGCTTGCTGGATGGGCCTTTCTTATGTTAAAATTGACTAAGAAAACGAGGTATTGTATGAACGTAATGAAAGACATTCTTGAAAAGATTCAAGCTTATGACACGATTATTATCCACCGTCACCAGAATCCGGATCCGGATGCGATTGGTAGCCAAGTGGGCTTGCGGGATCTCCTGCGTGCGCACTTCCCTCAAAAGCGGGTATTGGCAACTGGCTATGATGAGCCGACCTTGACTTGGCTTGCTGAAATGGATGAGGTCAAGGACGAGGATTTTGAGGGAGCTTTGGTGATTGTCTGTGATACGGCCAATACTCCCCGCATCGATGACAAGCGCTATACGACCGGGGATTTCCTGATCAAGATCGACCACCATCCAAATGACGATGCATATGGTGATCTGCTCTGGGTTGAAACAGACTCAAGCTCTACCAGTGAGCTGATTGCACTTTTTGCTAAGGAATTAGATCTCGAACTTCCCGTTAGTGCTGCGCGTCTCCTCTATGCTGGGATTGTCGGCGATACGGGTCGCTTCCTTTATCCTGCTACTTCGACTCGGACCTTTGAGATCGCTGCCTACCTTCGAAGCATTCCTTTTGATTTTACAGCCCTTGCTCGTCAAATGGATACGATCAATCTTAAAACCGCTAAACTGCAAGGCTATGTCTATGACCACCTTGAGATCGATGAGCATGGCGCTGCGCGTGTGACCCTGACACAAGAGCTCTTGAAGAAATTTGATCTACGTGATTCTGAGACTGCTGCAATTGTCGGAGCTCCTGGACGCATCGATACCGTATCTGTTTGGGCTATCTTTGTTGAGCAACCCGACGGTCACTTCCGTGTCCGGATGCGCAGCAAACGAAAAGTGATTAACGAAATTGCTAAACGCCATAACGGTGGTGGCCATCCACTAGCGAGTGGGGCGAACTCTTACTCTCTTGAAGAGAATGACCAAATCTACCAAGAACTACAAGAAGTGGCTCGTACGAACGAAGGCTGAGAACGATTTCTCAGCCTTTTTATCGCTTTTGTGGGGTTTTCAATTCAAGAACCTTATGGTAAAATAAATCTATTAAAATTTTTAAGGAGTCTTTTTATGGAAAAAAATCGTTTGTTTATCGTTATCTCTTCTGCAGCGGCGATTCTTGGATCATTCTTACCTTGGGGTACCTATTCGATGGGAATAATTGGATCAGGTAGTTTTAGTGGTCTTGAAGTACATTCTTGGATTGTTATCATTCTTGCAATTGGCTCCATCATTCTTGCTTGCTTGAACAACGTAAACACACCAATGTCTAAAGATTTCGCAATGGGTGTTATTGTAGCGGGAGCTTTCTCAACTATCTTTACACTATATCGCACTATTAATTTTGGTAATGTTACTATAAGAATTGGTGATTATGGCTTTTCAATCGGATTTGGTTTGATCCTCACTTTAATCGCAAGCATCGCTATTGTTGTGACTGGTCTCTTGGCGATGTCAGGTGGTAAAATCACTAAAGGAACATTCGAAGAACTTGCTGAATCAGGTAAAGGATTTGCTCAATCAGTAGGACGCGTCACATCTTCTACTGTAAAAACTGCTGTAAATGAGATTAAAAAAGAGTCTCACGAACATACAGAAGGACAAGCTGAGCAAGCAGCTCAAGCACCAAAAGATCCTAATCAATCCGAACAATAAGAAGATCGTCATCACCTTGGCTTAGCCAGGGTGATTTTTTAATGATTAATTTAAATAAAATTAGTGAAAATACTTGTCAAGATCCTAGAAATTTGGTACACTAGCTAGGTAACAATCTATGGCTCGGAAAGAGACCATGGCAGAAAGGAAATATTGCAAAATGAAAAAAGATATCCATCCAGAATATCGCCCTGTTGTCTTCATGGACACTACTACTGGTTACAAGTTCCTTAGTGGTTCAACTAAGTACTCTAGCGAGACTGTTGAATTCGAAGGTGAAACTTACCCATTGATCCGTGTTGAAATTTCATCAGACTCACACCCATTCTACACTGGACGTCAAAAGTTCACTCAAGCAGATGGACGTGTGGATCGTTTCAACAAAAAATACGGTCTCAAATAAGAACCAACACAGAACCACTTCCCTTTTGGGAGTGGTTTTTTTGAGTTCTTCCTTTCTTATGTTACAATAGAAAAATGCATTATATCACAGAAACATTGGGGACTTATCTTTCCTTAAAACCCTACCACCATTATTCTTCTATTCCGTTGGTTCGTTTTGAGAAGGAAACAGCGGATACTTTCATTCTCCTCTTTAAAAGAGAGATGCAACTGTTTGTGATTGATCTAGAACAAGATTCTGGGCAGAGCCTTTTATTTGCCCATGCCAGTCTCATCGACCGTCAGGAGCTCTTAGAGGGCATCGCTGCTGTCCCTCTTGAAGCTCTGCATACTCTCTACGTTTTGGCTTTTCCTCGAGAACTGTACGAATTTTCTGAGGAAGCGAGGTTAAAAAACATCGTTGCTCTCTATCAGGCTCACGAGGACGTCCTCCATTTTTTAAAAACAACGCGAAATATTGGAGACCAAGTCACAGCTTATGAACTCGAATGGAAAAGAACAGCAAAAGGCCTGGCAGACTTTGATCCTTTTCGTTATACGAGCCGTTCTGAGGTGGGAACTCCTGATGCTCTATCGGTTGTCTCCAGTAAAGACTATGACTTCATTCCCGATTTTCATCCCTTCTTATATAGTAAACGTGGGGGCAAGGTCTTCAGCATCCCAGCTGACTATCTGGATCCTAAAACTAGACAAAGGGCCAACCTTGAGATCATGGGTTGGTACTTGCGAGATCAGCAGCTAAAACTTCGATGGAAACCCAAACACACGCGCAAGAGACGCTGGCGTTCTTCGCAACTCTCTATCGACATTGTCAGCAAGCACTACTTCTTTCAAGGAGAAATCTATAAAGGGACCAGTGCTCCTGTCTTTCTGGATCAGTTGGAATTTAAGGTCCCACAAGGATACCAAGCTGACCTAGAAAAAGCCTACCAAGAGTTTCTAAGCATGGTAGAGGAACGAAAACGCAAAGCCCTTCTTCGAAAGGTGGCGCTTGGAAAGTAAAAAGGCTAAGGGGTCCCCTAGCCTTTTTCTGCTATTCTTCATTTTCTCTGATTTTCTTGATGATGCTTCCCATTGGAACACCACCATCTTTATAGTTTCTATAATATCGGCCAGCTCCATCTCCAATATAGCTGATCGGTGAGAAAGTATCGCTCTTGAAGGTTCCGTCTTCATCGATCAAGTCTTCTTCTACTTCACGACGGGTTACACGAGCGATAATATTGGTCAATGCTCCACATTCTACAAATTCAACAACTTGGCATTCAATGGAAACTGGACAAGCCGTTACCATTGGAGCGTCTACTGTTTCCCCAATTGTATAGTCTAGACCTGTAAGAGCAAACTTGTCCTTGCGGCTATTGAAACCAGCTATTTCAACCTCTGTTAAGAGCTCCTCTGTAGGGATATTCACGGTGAACGATCCGTGTTTTTTAATTTCTGTGACGGCATTTCCTTTGGTTCTCATAGCGACCACCATCATACTACCGAGAGTATAGGCTGAACTAGAGGTCGAAATATTATATCCATGCGCATCATCCTTGTATCCTAAGAAAAATACAGGAAATCCAAAATATAATTTACGTGTTTCAAATGTTTGTTTCACACTTTTCTCCTTTTTATTGCTTCTTGTTCCCTTGGAAGTTCAGGTCGCTTCCGCTAGATCCTGAATTTCACGGGTAAATTGGCCATTTTCTAAGATCAGGATGCGATCACAAATGGCCCGGCACAATTGCTCATCGTGAGCGATGAAGATAAAGGTATTCTGATACTTACCATGAATCTTATAAAGCAATTGTAAAATCTGTACCTGGGTTTTGGGATCCAAACCACTGAGAGATTCATCAAAAATAATGACATCTGGGTTTAGGAGCAAGGTTCTGGCAATGCAAACTCTTTGCAACTGGCCACCACTTAATTCTCTTGCTCTTTTTTCTAGTACTTCTGATGGTAAACCTACCTCTTTTAAAACAGTGTCGACCTGGTCCATCGGAAAATCTTTGGAAAGAGCTTCTAGCAAGATTTCTTTCACAGTAAATCGTGGATTGACTGCGTGAAAGGAATCTTGGAAAACGACTAAGATGCGAACGCCATCCTCTTTGATGGAATAGGTTTTGCCATCTAAGAGAACCTGTCCTTGAGTTGGCTTTTCAATTCCTAAGATGACTCTTGCCAGCGTGGACTTGCCACTCCCACTTTCTCCCATAATTCCGACAATTTCACCTTTTTTGATGGATAGATTGCAATGGTCTAATACAGTTTTACCTTGATAGTTGACCGTAATATCTTTACATTCCAGCATTATTTCTGATCACCTGCTTCAAATCTTGTTCTAAGAATAATTCCTTGGTATAGCTTTCTTTTGGAGCTGTCAAAAGATCCTCGGTTTTTCCAAATTCAACGACTTTTCCCTTCTCCAAGACCAACATATTGCCCCCGAGTTCCCTCGCCAAATAATAGTCATGGGTAACGGTAATAACCGTCTTATGCTGAACCAGTAGGTCTTTGATCAAGCTTAGGATCATCTCACGGTTCACACGATCGACCGCTGAGGTTGGTTCGTCCAGTATAATCGTTTCTGGATCTAGACATAAGATAATGCCTAACATAATCCGTTGGAGCATGCCTCCACTTAGTTCAAAGGAGTATTGCTGGAGAACCGATTCTGGATTTGCGATTCGAACCTTTTCTAGAACGTCAAGAGCTTTCTTGCGGCATTCACTTTTGGAGAGAGTTGAATGACTTTTTATAGTCTCATAGAAATGCGTCCAAATCGTTTGAAAGGGATTAAACATGGACATGGGATTTTGAACCAAGTAGGCGATCTTCTGCCCTCTAAAGGCGTTCCAGTCTTTGTCTGAAAAAGAATCTAGATGGAGATCCCCATAATGAATCGATCCGGTCTGTTTCATGTTCCGAGGAATAATCCCTATTAAAGCCTTCGTTAAGAGCGTTTTTCCAGATCCACTTTCTCCCACCACTAGCAGGGATTGGCCTAAGGGATGGGTGAAGGAAACCCGATCCAGACGAGACTCCTCCTGATCGACAAGAGAAAGATCTTTAATGATGAATGATTCCATTCTTCTCTCCTTTCTCTTCAATATATTCACCAAATAGGTTAAAGGAAATAACGGTTAAAAAGATAGCTAAGCCTGGTGCAATCATCATCCAAGGCGCCACTCGGAAGTAAGCCCGCGCATCATGCAACATTAAGCCCCACTCCGAAACATTGGGTTGGACTCCAATTCCTAAGAAAGAAAAACCAGAAATCATCAGAATGATATTCCCGATGTTCATGAGAAGAATCACCAGTACTGGTTTGTAGATAAAAGGCAAAATATGGTTTTTGAGGATATGAAAGGACCCCATTCCCATGATCTGGGAACTGATCACATAGGGCTCTTGTTTGGTAGAAATGACCAGATTTGTCACAATTCTTGCATAGTAGATCCATTCGATAATGACTATGGCAATGATCATATTGCTCATCCCTTGTCCCAAGATGCCAACAGTAGCTAGGGAGAGAAGAAAACTTGGAAAAGCCATCAAGACATTGGTAAACCAAAGAAAGGCTCCTTCCATTTTCCCCTGATACCAACCTACAACCAAGCCTACGATAAACCCGGTCACGACTTCCAAAATACTAATCGCGACGGCTAAGAATAAGGAATAGCGTGCCCCGTATAAGAGTCTCGAGAAAACATCCCTTCCCAATTGATCTGTTCCTAAAAGATGTTGGGAACTCGGACTTAGGAGTTTATTGGAAACATCCACATACTGGGGATCATAAGGCGCTATAAAGGATGCAAACAAAGCAAGGAAAACCAAGAGACCTAATATGAAAATGGAAAACATCACACTTTTTTTCATGATTCATTTCCTCTCTTCCTTACTCGTGGATCAATCCAGTGGTTGACAGCTTGTGTCATGCCATTGTTCAATAAAAATAGCAAGCCAAATAACATCATACATCCCTGAATTAAGGGAGTATCGATCGATCGAATCGCCTCTACAAACAAACTGCCTAATCCATTCCAGGAGAAGACTTCTTCAACAATCAAGGAACCCGTCATCAAATAGACAAAGGTTAGGCTTAAACCAGTCGCAATAGATGGCAAAGCATTCCGAAGAACATGATTGGGTAAAAGATAGCGTAGTTTAACCCCTCTCATGCGCGCATTTTCAACATGTGGACTCTCCAACTGGGTCGATACAGCCTTTCTCACCAAGGCAATATATTGGCCAATCAGCGAAAAGCTTAAGGTGATGCTTGGTAAGACGATACTGAGAGTTTCATTTTTACCAGATACAGGCAATAAGCCTAATTTCACAGAAAAAATAAAAATCAACATGTAACCCAACCAGAAGGCAGGCATGGATACCGAGCTAAAGCCAAGGAAGCGCACGCATTTGTCAAAGAAGGAATTGGTCTTCAAGCCACTGATAACCCCAATTGGAATAGAGACAACAATAATGAGGATAAAAGAAGTGACTCCTAAATAAAAAGTAGACAGGAAACGGCTAGCAATTAAACTGACAACTGATTCCTTCAGTAAATAAGACGTTCCAAAGTCCAAGTGAAGAACCTTTATCAACCAAGAAAGATACTGTTCAATCCAGGATTTATCCAAGCCCAAATAGGTTCTAGCATTTTCAAGAGCCGCTGGAGTTATCGGCAAATGCCGGATTCGAAGATAGTTCTCTGCTGGATCCTGCGACGTAAATTTGGTCAGGATAAAGGTGATAATGGAGATAACAAGTAAACCACTTATAAAACTCAGAATTTTTTTAAAAATAGCTTTCATATCATATAATAGTTAGATCCTAAAAACAATGTGAGCCGGTTTAAAAGATCCTCAGAGATCCTTTAAACCGGGAATCCTCTAACAAAATGAAAGGATGTTCACTTTGAGCGAGGCCACATTGTTTCCTTCATCAAGATCTTGTCCTTATTTGTTCACTTTTTCAATGTAGCGAACTGGAAGGGCATTTTCTTCTGGAGCGAAACGAACATTTTTCAACTCACCTGTACGATAAACAGAGATAACTGATTGATAAGTCAATGGGATATAAACCGCTTCATCATGGAGCAAGGTCAAGGCCTTCTTATAGCCTGCATCTACTTTTTCTTCGTCAGCTTCTGTCAAGGTTTGTTTAATGGTTTCATCCAATTCCTTCTTGATTGGAAGAGCTTCAAGGGAAACATTTTCTGGGTGACCATGAGCAGACTCAGCTGTCAAAGCTGTCATCCATGCGTGAGGATCCCATGGTGCTCCCCAAGAGAAGGTGAGCATCATATCAAAGTTTCCTGTTTTTGCATTTTCCCAATAATCGTCTTCTTCCATAGCAGTCAATTTGACTTCGACACCAATTTTTTTCAATTCGCCTTGGAAATATTCAGCTAGGTCTTTATCCGTTGCTTTTGTAGAAATGTAAGGGAAATTCAATTCCATCTTCTTGCCATCTTTGGCACGAATTCCATCAGAACCTTTCTTCCAACCAGCAGCATCCAACATTTGTTCTGCTTCTTTGTTATCAAATTTATATGGTGTTATGCCAGCATCTGAGTGAGGAGTTGATTTAGAGAAGATGGTGTCGGCAGGAGTTTCTGCCCCCATGAACAATTTCTCTGCGATTTCTTTTTTATTAACCGCGTGGTTGATCGCCTTGCGAACATTCTTATCTTGGAAGACTTCTTGTTTGGCATTTAAGAGCAACAAGCGAGAGGACATCGGCTGAGAAACATCCGTTGTATATTTCTTATCCTTTTTGTATTGAGCAAAGGTATCTAAGCCAATCACACCATTTCCATAAAGCAAATCTACTTTACCAGATTCGAATTCTAGGGCACGCGTTTGAGCATCAGGAATAATCTTGATGGTAACTTCTTTTAGTTTTGGTTTTTCACCCCAGTAGTTTTCGTTCCGTGCAAAAGTGATGTATTCGTTGGATTTCTTTTCTTTGACCACCCATTGACCGGTACCGATAGAAGATTTAATTTTATTTTTAGTTGTATCGTCACCATCTGGGAAGCTGGCATCTGCTAAGAAACGAATTGGACGAATCATAGATAGATCATAAAGTGTGGCACTGTATGGTTCTTTAAGGGTAATTTCAAAGGTATGATCATCAACAACTTTGTAACTATCCAAAACATTGGTAAAGTTAAACCATTCATGATTTCCTCTGTTTTCTTTTGAGAAGATCGTATCGAAATTCCGCTTCACATTGGCTGCGTTGAAATCAGAGCCATCTGAGAATTTCGCTTTTCTCAAATTGAAGGTATAGGTTTTCCCATCTTCACTTACTTTCCAGCTCTCAGCTAAGGCTGGCTCAATTTTTCCATTGTCTCCGTAACGAACAAGACCTTCATAAACCAAATCTTGAATAACAAATTGATCTGGATTATATACGTGAGGATTGACATCTCCGAAGTCTTCTCCCCAAGCAAGCGTGATTTTATCTTTTTCACCACTACTGTCTGCAGACTTGCCATTCTGCTGGCAGGCAGCTAAACACAAAACTGCTAAACTAGTAACAGCTAATTTCCAAAATTTCTTCATTATAAAAACCTCATGATTGATTATTTTTATTAACACTAGTATGTAAGGCATCTCCAAATTTTGTAATCAATAAAATGACCCCGATTAAGAAGATGCAAGGAAAAGCGACGATCCAGGGAGCCTCCTGGATATAGGTGCGACCATCATTCATCATGGCTCCCCATTCTGGAGACGGTGCTTGCGCGCCTAGTCCAACAAAACTGAGGCCGGCAATCTCCATGATGATCGTTGAAACATTAAAGATCATGGTGGTGACAATTTGTGGAAATAGACTAGGAACATAGTAATGTTTGATGGTCTTCCAAAAACTATTTCCATACATTTTTGCTGACTGAATATAGAATTCATTTTTTAAACGCAAGGTCAGCGACCGCGTGATATAGGCATACTTGGTCCAAGCCGTTAAGCCAATGGCTATGACCGTTTGTTGCAAGCCCACTCCTAACAGGCTCACAATAGCAATCACTAAGACGATGGATGGCAAGGACTGAAAAGCCGTAATGAACAAGAAAATAGCACGATCCAACTTCCCGCCTATCAAGGCACTGGTCACCCCAATCAAGGAACCAACAAGGGTAACCAAGAGGAGGATCCCGACTGCAGGTACAATGGTTTGTACTCCACCACTCAGAGTTCGAGCAAATACAGAGCGGCCCACGGCATCTGTACCAAACCATTCTTGACTATTGGGTGCTTGGAGGGCATTTTCTAAATGGACCTTAGTGATGCTGTCTCCTAAAAAGAAGGGAGACAGACAAGAAACCACTAGAACCAAGAGAAGGCAGCCAGCCAAGAGATAGAGGTTGCGGTGACTAACTTTTTTCATCACTTAGCCCCTCCATTTCCTTTAGGAATGACCTCTTTTTTAAAAAGAAAGAAGGGGGTTGGTTGCGATAGACGGGCCTTCGGATTTAGCCATGTGATCAAGGCTTGGGTGGTAAAATTGACAAGCAATACCCCAAGTGTAATCACCAGAACAGCACCTTGGACCAGAGGATAATCCCGATTGACCACAACTGCAATCAGCATTTTTCCAATTCCTGGCCAAGAGAATAAATACTCTATGATAGCAACACCTCCTAACAGAGAACCCAGTGACAAACTCACCAATGTCAACAAAAAGGGAAGGGTATTATACAAGACATCCTTATATAGAATGCGACCTTCCGGTATGCCACGTCCTCTGGCACCTTCTACTGCTGGTGACTGCAGCTCATCTATGATAGCCGTTCTTAATTGAGGAATATAGCGCGTAGACATGGTCAGGGCCATGGTAGAAATCGGTAAAATTAAGCCCCATTCATTTGCGGTTGACTGAATAGGAAACCAGCCAAGCTTGACCGAAAAGACAAGCATTAAGAGAATTCCAATGACAAAACTAGGAATGGCATTTAAAAATGCGCAAACCGTCATTATACATCGATCCAGTCGACTACCGATATGATAGGCTGCATATATCGCGAGAGGAAGGGAAATGGCAAGCGTTGCTAACAAGATATAGATCCCTAGATAGATCGTATTTGGAAAGTAAAAGACCAATTGATCCCAAACTGGGGCTCCTGTACGATAGCTGATCCCGAAATTCCCTTGGAGGATGTTTCCTAACCATCTCAGATATTGCAAAATAAAACTATCATTTAAGCCCATCTCAGCCCTTTTTATCTCTAGTAGTTCTTTGGTATAAGGAATTCCTTGCGCATTTAGGATACTTTCTGCAGGATCCCCTTTTGCCAAATAAACGAGTAAAAATGAAAGAAAGCTGACACAGAGCAGAATCAAAACCATTTGAAACAGTAATTTGATGAAATATCTTATCATGGCTCCCTTCCTTCTTCCTGATATGGTTTCATCAACATTTTGGTGTAGTCCGATTGAGGATTTCGCAAAACGTCTGACATCACCCCTTTCTCTTGAATTTTTCCATCTTTTAGTACCATGATTTCATCACAAAATTGGCTGACTAGAGCAATATCGTGTGAAATAAAGAGAAAAGATGTTTGGGAGCTATTCTGAATCTCTTGTAGAAGGTCCATCACTCCCTCTTGGACAGTCACGTCTAAGGCACTGGTGATCTCATCACAAATCAATAAGTCAGGCTGGACCAAGAGAGCTCTGGCTATAGCCATCCGTTGACATTCTCCGCCACTTAATTGGTGGGGAAACTGCTGCGCCAGATCCGGATGCAAGCCAACCCTTTCCAAGAGTTGGTGAATCTGCTCTTCCATCTCCTTCTTAGTCTTACAAATCTTAAAATTCTGACAAACTTCTTCTAAACTTGCTTGTAAGGTCCTTTTGGGATGAAAGGCTTCTTGGGGCTGTTGAGAAATGTATTGCACTCTTTTGTAAAACTCAAAGTCTGTATAAGTCGTCAGCGATTGTCCCAAGAACTGAATATTTCCCTCTTGCACATTCAGGAGTCGACTCAGAATTTTGGCAATGGTGCTTTTACCCGAACCGGATTCTCCAACCAAACCAAGCCGATGTCCTTTTTCTAGCGTAAAGGAGACATCAAAAACACCAGCCTGATGATGAAGCAGATCATTATAATGATGAGTGAGATCTTTACATTCGAGTAAATTGGTCATTTGGTAACTCCTGCTACAATTTTAATTTTGGAATAGCCCTTAGTAACTTCTGGGTGTAGGGATGTTGCGGATTTTGGAAAATATGGTCGCGACTTCCTTCTTCCACAATCTTCCCCTCCTTCATAACCAAGATCCTATCTGCCAACTTTTTGGCGACACTCATATCATGAGTGACAAATAAGAGGCTAGATTCTTCGGTCCTTAGCAATTCAATCAAGGTTTGAATAAACGATTCCTTGGAGAGAACATCAAGGGCACTGGTCGGCTCATCTGCCAAGAGCAATTTAGGATGACTGGCTAAGGCCAAAGCAATGGCCACTCGTTGCATCATACCTCCACTAAGTTCAAAAGGGTACTTTGATGGAACCTGTGCTGGATCTAAGCCAACCATCTGGAGGCATTCCTCTAACGTTCTCATCTTTTCTACTTGAGAGCCATGACTCTTGACGAGATCCTCGTAATGGTGCTTGATTTTACGGTTGTTGTTAAAACCGAGACTGGACTGTTGGGTAATCCAGGCCAGTTCTGTCCCCACAAAGGGGTAAGAAACCCGCTTCTTTTGTGGGCTGATGGCCTGATCCCTATAAGAAATCCTGCCTTGGGTAAAGACTAAGTCATTCAAGGGAAGACCCAAAAGCAGCTTTAAAACCGTTGTTTTGCCACTTCCGCTTTCTCCGACGATTCCGACTGCTTCACCTGCCGAAACGGTTAGAGAAAGTTGATCTAAAATAACCTTTGACGGGGAAGAAACCGTGACATTCGTCAGTTGCAACATAGCTTTACTCCTTCGAGAGTTTGTTGGTTACATGATAATAATCTGTTGGATGGGATTCCAAATGAGAAATAGATTTGTCCATGACGATGGCAACTTTATAAAATCCAATGATCGTATACCCATGATCCTTATCCATAAGGGCTTGAATGTCCTTGCTCAATTGGATCCGTTTTTTCTGATCGGTCTCAGTTGCTAGGGCTTCGATCTTCTGATCAGCTTCTGCATTGCTATAATGACCGATATTTCCTACTCCCCCAGTTTTGACAGCTGAGTTAAAGTAAGCATATGGATCGCCAATCGGAGCAGCTACGACGGCATAAGGCGTGAAGGCGTAATCTATCTCCTTTGCGACAGCACTCACTTCCACCTTACGAATCTTCGCTTCAATTCCAACCTCTTTTAATTGTTGTTGAGAGGCTTCAACGGCTAAGGGCATTTCTGGTAAACGAGTAAAGGAGAGCAATTCAATCGTGACTTTCTTTCCATCTTTTTCACGGTAGCCATCTCCATCGGTATCCTTATAGCCGGCCTCATCCAACAATTTCTTAGCTTTTTCTACATTAAACTCATGAACACTTTTATCTAAGGCAAAATCGGAGCTAGAAGGGAGCGGTCCAGTAGCTGGAACAGCCGCACCTTTAAAGAGGGATTCTGTGAAAGTTTTCTTGTCGACCAAGGTATCCAAAGCTTGACGGAACTGATCATCAGCTACATAGGGATTTTCAAAGTTGTAGACATAGCTTAAGTAACGGCCACCTTCTTTTTCAGAAATTTTATACTGGCTGTCCTTCTTATAGCTTGCTAAATTAGCATATGGGAGCCCATAAACAGCATCGACTTCTTTGGATTGAAGGGCAGCAGAAATAGCTGTCGGATCAGAGAAATATTTAATCTGAACCTGTGCCACCTTCGCTTTACCACCCCAATAGTTTTCATAGGCCTCTAAAGTAGCTCCTGTTTCTGGAGTATAGGTCTTGATAAGAAACGGACCTGTCCCTACTGGAGATTTGTCAGAGGCAGCCTTCCCATCTACGTCTACAATAACAGAATAAGGCTCTGCTAATAGATTCTTCATGATCGGCTGTTCTATTTTTGTTTTAATGGTGACGGTTTGACCATCTGAATGAATGCTCTCAATTCCAAGGTCATCCGCTGCACGTTTACTCTTTTCAATGAGTCGTTTTAGAGAGGCCTCTACCTTCGCACCTGTCATTTTTTCCCCATTTTGGAAAGTGACATCATTGCGAAGGGTAATTTTCCACTCCAATTGAGAGGGTTGTTCGATTTTTTCAGCTAGCCAAGGTTGTGGTTCTAACTGATCATCCATTTTAAATAAAGTTTCACCAACTCCGTAACGAACAGTAAACCAGCCATTGTACTCATCTGCCGGATCAATATTGGTAGGAAACTGGGTGTACCCAATGGTGACTGTTTGAGCTTTTTTTGCTTCCTCAGGTGAGGAAGGTTGATTCGTTTTTGCACAACCAAGAAGAGCGACGCTCACTAAAGCTGTTCCTAAAAATAATTTCCATTTTTTCATTTGTATCTTCATCCTGTTAATATAGTTTAATTGGCAAGAAAATAAAACGAAGAGATGACCTATCCCAATAACCACCGTCTTACTTTCTATATCATTTTGTGTTTTGATCACTTGTCCTGTGAATGCTTCAAGTCATCTTCTTGGTTGATGAGCCTTTCTTCCCAAGGATCATTGTCCTCTAATAGCAAGACCGTTCCTTGTGGGATATCGATCGACCAGAAATCAGCTTCCATATTAACTAAAAACTGGTAAATCAGGCGTAAGACTCCTAAATGTCCTACAATCACGATTTCGGGATCTTCTGTTTCGCGAATCTCCTTGACAATCGACCAGACCCGTTCTTTAAATTTTTCAAAGGGTTCAGCCTTAGACGGCGTCACCTCAAAGGGGCTTTCCAGCCATTCTTCCCAAACCAAGGGAAAGGCCGCTTGAATTTCGTTGGCTGTCCTTCCCTCCCATAAGCCGAAATCTCTTTCGTTCAAGGCTTTATAAGCTGTGGGATTCTGATCTGGGAAAATGATGGTAGCTGTTTCTTGCGTTCTTTTGAGCTGACTAGTATAAACTCGAGAAATGCTTCTTCCTTTCATCAATTGATGAAGGAGGGCAGCTTGTTCTTTTCCCGTCTCATTAATTGAGACATCCGCTTTTCCATAGAAAAACCGTTTTTTATTAAAGTCTGTTTCTCCATGGCGAATCAGGTACCACTTTTTTACTGTCATATGATCATTCCTATCAAAAATAATATCTGGGCTACTTCTACTGATGCTCCTAAGGTATCCCCTGTCTCCCCGTCAATCTTTTGATAAACGAACCAGCGAAAGGCTAGAGTTCCAAGAATGACCAAACTATAAGCAAGGAGCCCTTTGAGCCAAAAGCCAGCCATAAGAACAGCCAGTGGGACAATCTGAGCTAAGAGGATGGAACTGGTCTTGGTTCCGGAAAAGAAGTTTCCAGAGCCACCAGATTCTCTAGCATAGCGCATCTTGTAGAGCTGAATGGTCAAACCAACCTTTCCAATCATTGATAAAGAAGCGACAATCAGCCACTTGGGCTGGGGAAGATAAGGTCCCATGGCGATCATGAGGCCGTAATAGAAAATTAAGGCCAAGACACCGTTACTACCGATACGGCTGTCTTTCATGATTTCCAACATCCGTTCCTTGGAACGAGAAGAGAATAAGCCATCAGCTGTATCAGCAAGGCCGTCTAAATGGAAGCCTCCCGTTAAAAGAACATCAAAGAACAAGGTCAAAATCCAGGCAATGGTGTCAGGAAGTACCAAAGATGTCAAAACAAAAAATAAGGAGGAAATGAGCCCTAATAAGAGACCAAAGAGCGTTAAAATGGGAACTCCTTTTCGAACATAGGAGAGATCAACCGCTTTTGGAATCACAATCCGACTAAAAAATTGTGTATAGATAATCAGTGCTGAAATCATTTTAACTGCTGTGCCAGTCCACAAATAACTAAGTAGACTTCACTTGCCTCCTTTGCAATCATTTGATTGACCCGACCTTGAAGATCTCTAAAGTAACGTCCTAGACGCGTGTCTGGAACAATACCCAGACCCACTTCATTGGTGACAATCCAAAAAGTAGCTTGGCGCTCTTTCATGGCAGAAAGTATCTGAGACCACTCGGCTTCCATGGCTTCCAAAATTCGGGCTTGTTCGGCTTTACTTAAAAACTGCTCGTCTGATAAGTAGCCTTTCTCGGGATACCACTCATTGACCAAATCAAAAAGTCGATTGGTGGTTAACATGGTCGCACAATCTACTAAGTAATCACCATGATCATCTTGTTCAATCCAAGTCGCTAAGTCCCGGTATTGCTCGAGCGTATCCCAGCTTTGTGGTCGTCTTTCTTGATGCAGCTTGACCCGCTCCTGCCATTCTGGATCCTCTTTCATCACGAGACCAGTTGCTATGTAACAAACCCCTTCCTTCTGCAAAAGTTTGGATTCAGCGAAGGAGGATTTGCCACTACGAGCACCACCCGTGACTAAAACAATCTTCCCCATAATCTTCCTTTCATGACAAGTGGCTAAAGACTTTGTCAAAAGCAGCTAAAGTACGGTCCAGATCTTCAAAGGAATGAGCACTTGATAAGAAGTTGCTTTCATACTGAGATGGTGCAATATAAACACCTTCTTCTAAAAGCAAGCCATGGACCTTGGCAAAAAGCTGATGATCTGCTTCTTTGGAATCTTCAAAATTCAAAACTGGTTTTTCTGAGAAGAAAAATCCAAACATGGTTCCAACAGAGACTACTTGAAGGGCTACGCCATGCTTTTCTGCCAACTGGCGAAGCCCCTGACAGAGATAGTCTGTCTTTTCAACTGTTTGATCAAAGACTTCCTTGGTTAATAGGCGCAAGTTTTCATAGCCCGCTGCCATGGCAATTGGATTCCCTGATAGAGTTCCTGCTTGATAAATATCTCCTAAAGGAGCAATTTGATTCATGTATTGAGCTTTCCCACCAAAAGCAGCAACTGGGAAACCACCACCGATGACTTTTCCTAGACAGATCAAATCTGGATCGACTTGATACAAGCCCACTGCCCCTTGGTAATGAGCCCGAAAACCAGTCATGACTTCATCCATGATGAAGAGTGAACCTGCTTCTGTCGTGAGGCGGCGAATCTCCTCAATAAATTCTTTGTGGCCTGGAATCAAGCCCATGTTGCCGGCAACAGCTTCTACGATGACACAGGCAATTTCTGCCCCGTGTTCTTCAAAGCAGGTCCGTAAAGCTTCTAGATCGTTATAAGGAAGAGCAATGGTCTCACGCGCTACCTCAGGAATTACACCTGCTGAATCTGCAATCCCAAAGCTTGCTACACCAGAGCCAGCTTGTACCAAGAAAGAATCACTATGTCCATGGTAGCAACCAATAAATTTCACTACTTTTGGTCGTTTGGTAATCCCACGCGCTAAACGAATGGCACTCATAGTTGCCTCTGTTCCTGAATTGACCATACGGATTCTCTCAACGAAAGGCAAGCGTTCTTTAATCAGTTTGCCTAATTTGATCTCACGTGGACTTGGAGCACCGTAACTGGTTCCTTCCCATAGAGCCTCTTGCACTTCCTCAAGCACTTCTTTTCGAGCATGTCCTAAAATCATAGGTCCCCAAGAGAGCACATAATCCACAAATTGATTACCATCCACATCATAGAGGTAAGCTCCTTGAGAATGGTCAATGAAAAGAGGATTGCCACCTACTGCCTTAAAAGCTCGTACAGGGCTATTGACACCTCCTGGGAAAATAGATTCTGCTTCCTTGAAGTAATCATTTGATTGTGTTCGTTTCATCTTTCATCCTAGCCTTTCAAATATCCTGCTACATCCTTGGCAAAATAAGATATGATTAAATCCGCTCCTGCTCGCTTCATTCCGATAAGACTTTCCATGACAACGGCACGCTCATCAATCCAACCTTGGGCAGCAGCAGCCTTGACCATACTGTATTCCCCACTGACATTATAAGCGACTAGAGGAAGATCACTTTGCCTTCTTAGATCTCTCAAGACATCTAAGAAGGCAAGAGCGGGTTTCACCATGAGGAAATCTGCTCCTTCTTCTTCATCACTTTGAGCTTCTCGAAGAGCTTCTAAACGGTTTGCTGGATCCATCTGGTAAGTCTTTCTGTCTCCAAAAGCTGGTGCACTTTCACCGGCATCCCGAAATGGTCCATAAAAACTAGAGGCAAACTTAACCGAATAAGACATAATGGGTACCATGTCAAAGCCAGACTTATCTAAGCCTTCACGAATCGCCGCTACGTAACCATCCATGGCATTCGAAGGAGCAATAATGTCTGCTCCGGCTTCTGCTTGGCTTATGGCTACTTGAACTAAGCGGTCCAAAGAAAGATCATTGACAACCGTTTCACCATCTAGGATGCCACAATGTCCATGACTAGTAAATTCACAGAGGCAGGTATCTGCAATTAGTATGAGATCTGGATAGTGTTGTTTGATCAAGCGAAGGGCTTTTTGAACGATCCCGTCTGGGCTAGAAGCCTGTGAACCAACTTCGTCTTTTTCTGCAGGGATTCCAAACAGAATAAAGGCTTTAATCCCAAGTTGCACACAAGATTCCACCTCTTCTAAAAGATCCGTCAAAGCAAATTGAAAGACACCTGGCATGGAAGTCACTTCTTCTTTTTGCTCTAGATTTTCTTTTATAAAAAGCGGTTGAATAAAGTCATTGACGCTTACAGTCGTTTCTCTGACCAAATCTCTCATGAGAGAATTTTTTCTAAGTCTACGATGTCTTTTAAAATTCATGATCTTGTATCTCCTTTATAATCACCTCTACCAATTGTAGCATGGATGGACTAGAAGGCATATAGTTTACCGAGACACCACAATCTAAAACAGCTTTTGCTGTGGTCTCTCCAATCACCCCAATTTGGTGATACTCTGGTAAAGAAAGCCCCTCTTGATAAAAAAAATCCCAGGCTGACGGACTGGCAAAGGTCCAAACGCATGTTTCCTTTAAGGACAAGATGTCTCTTATTTTAGCGATTCCCTCTTGATTGGCGACCGTTTGATAAAGAGGCCAAGCGTAAACGTCATGTCCCAATTCCTGTAACATCTTTGGATAGGTCGGATTGGCCAAATCACTATGAGGGAAGAGAATGTTTTGCGGATCCCCATATTGACTAGCCCACTCCTTGATAAAATCCACTCCATACTGACTACTGGACTCAAAGGTGACATCTAGTTGATGCTCTCTCAATAACTTACTGGTCTGACTTCCGATCGAGGCAATCTTTAAATCAGGTCTCAAATAGGGAAGAAATAACTGAACTGTATTGGCACTCGTAAAGAAGACCCAATCAGCTTTGGCCAGTTTTTCTTCAAAAATGAGTGGAAGGGGATTGCCTTGGGTGCAAATGAGGGGCGCATGCAACCATTTGACTTGGTTCCGGTCTAGTAAAGTCTGTAATTCGACAGAGGGCTCTTGTTCTCTTGTAAAAATAATTAAGCTTCCCACCATTTGTCCGTTAAGGCTCCTTTTTCCATTAGTTGCTCCAAAGCCAGTTTGGGAAGATCGCTCCCATTCTCAGAAGTGAGAGACACATACAAGCAACGATCCTTACCATCTGCCAACATGGTCTTCAACTGGTATTGCCCCTCGATATATTGAGCATGGGCTCCGACCGGGAAGGTACAATCCGCATTCATCAAGCTTAGAAAGCTTCTTTCCAATTGGATGCAGTTTTCTACTTCCTGATCATGAATCGCAGCCAATAGATGCAGGACTTCCTCATCATCTTCCCGGCATTCGACGGCTAAGGCCCCTTGTGAAACAGCAGGAATAAATGTATAAGGATCTAAAAATTCTAAATTCAAAGAAGGTGACTGATCTAAATACCCGATCCGTTTTAGGCCAGCAGCAGCTAGCACGATAGCATCGCATTCGCCTTCTTGTAACTTGCGGATGCGCGAATCAATATTTCCACGTAAAGGTTTGAATTGGAGATCACTTCTTAGACTCTGAAGTTGGACCTGGCGTCGAATACTACTGGTCCCTACAACTGCCCCTTGCGGAAGAGTTTCAAGAGTCATGCCTTCTTCTCTAAAGATCAGACAGTCTCTGACATCTTCTCGCTCCGGAATGGCACCAATGGTACATCCGTCCACAAGGATAGAAGGAACATCTTTTAAACTATGGATGGCGATATCGATGTCTTGATTTAAGAGCGCCTGCTCAATTTCCTTGACAAAGACCCCTTTTCCACCAATGGTTTGCAGAGAAACATGAACCAACCGATCTCCTTGGGTTTTATAGGGGACCAATTCAAACTCCACATCAGGATGGCATTCTTTTAAGCGCTCTACCACCATTTTGGTCTGGGTCATGGCCAACTGACTTTTCCTGGTTCCGACTTTAATGCTTCTCATGGTTCACTCCCTTTCCACTATGAAGATCGAAAATTTTAGCAATTAGGGCAATATCATATTCCGAATTTTCACCCACAGACATTTCTTTCAATTGCAACAAAGGCTCCTTTAAGATCTGATTGATGATGCTCTTCATATGCTTCGAAATTTGTTTCTTTTCTCGATCAGTAAGATCTGGAAGTTTGCGTAATAAGCTTTCCATAGCTGACTGCTGAGCCTGGATGGCTTTTTCTCGAATCTCTTGAATCAGGGGAATAATGCCTAACTGCTGCTTCCACTCTTCAAAACTCACCAGTTCACTGGAAATCTCTGCTTCGATACTCTTAGCAATCTCATTTCTTTCCTCAAAAAATGCTTGCAATTCGCTGGTGATATTTTCGATATTGTGAATGGTAATGGACGAATTTGGATGACAGGTCCGTGGCAAGCATAAGTCGAAAACAATCGCACCTGCTTTCACCATATGCGGATAGAGAATATAGCCTTCAGACTTGATAGCAGTGAAAATGATATCCGCATCTTTCACGGCTTCTTCTAAATCATCCCAAGAATAAGCCTGAATACGATCTTCTGTTAAATAAGGATTGGCCTTGGAAAGGGTACGATTCACCAAGCGGATAGACTGAAAGGGACGTTGTAGAACGTACTTGGTTACCAATTGCCCGATTTCCCCTAATCCGATGACCACGATTTTTGTATTCTCATAATCAAGGTCTTCCTTATCCAACATTTGTAAAGAGGTCAAACCGATGGACATAGGCCGGGCATTGATCCGGTAGACATCGTGCATTCTTTTAGCAAAGGTCACGGCTTGCCTAAAAGCTTGATTGAGGACGATTCCTGTCGTACCAGTTTCTTGGGCGCTCAAAAAGGCCTGCTTTAATTGACCGAGAACTTGTGTTTCACCTACAATCTTGGAATCTAAGCCAATGGATACTCTAAATAAATGTTCTAAAGCCTCATTGCCTTCTTTAAAGGTAAGATAAGGCTCAAGTTCCTCGATGTCAATCTGAAACCAATCTGCCAAAAAATGCTTGGAATAATAGCGACCGGTATGCAGTTGGTCAACAACCAGATACAACTCTGTCCGGTTACAGGTTGAAAGGATGACATCTTCCAGAATACTCTTTTCCTCTTTTAATTTGAGTAGAGCTTCTTTTTTTTCTTCATCAGAAAAATGAACCCGCTCTAAAATGGATAATGGTGCTACACGATGAGTGACACCAACATATAATAAATACATTCTGTCCGCCCCGTTCTTACAATTGATCTAAAAGTTGTTCGATCTTTTTTCTGACTTCTTTTGAGCGCGATGGCGATAAGCCGTTTGTAGAGATCATGACGGAAAGTTCCTTATTTGAAGCAATAGCCACATTATAAAAATCGGAATTTTTCTTATCCCCAGTATTATTGACGAACTGACTAGGGTGCGCCTCTTCCATCACTTTTTTATTGACTTCCTGGTTATCTGTGCAGGCAAATACCAATTTTGCCCCTTCCAAATCCCCAGTTTGGTAGCTTCTTTGAATCCATTCAACCTGCGATTTAGGAATCACTTCATTGATTTCAGGACTAATGACTGTAACCTTGGCCCCTTCTGACAACAAAGTCTTAATCTTGCGGGCTGCTACTTTTCCCCCACCAATAATAACGACTGGTTTATTTTGGATATTCATCATGACAGGATACATGACTATTCTCCCTCTTTTCTTTCTCTAAAAATCTTAGCACTTCGTTTATAGACTGTATCTTTGACTTCTAGGCGATGGTTGACCAAGCGAGCTATGACAAAGAAGTAATCTGACAAGCGATTGATATAGATCAAGCCGACTTCATTGACCATTTCATCTGCTTCAATGACAGCGACCATTTTTCGCTCCAATCGACGGGTCATAGTACGAGCAACATGACAGAGACTGGCGATCCGATGGCCGCCAGGAATAATGAAGCGATCAATCTTTTCTGGAATGTGCATATAAGCATCCATTTTTTCTTCTAGGAAGGTAATATCTGACTCCTTTTGTTTATAAGGTCTCAATTCTCTAGGAGTAGCAAGATCGCTTCCACAGTCAAATAAATGTTGCTGAATCTCCTCACATTCTTCTCTGATATCATCTAATTCTTTGTATTCCTTCATTTCAGATACCAGGTAGCCAACTTGAGAACACAATTCATCCATGGTCCCGTATGCCTCCACACGAATATGTGTTTTAGACACACGATCCCCACCATATAGTCGGGTAAACCCTTTATCCCCATACTTTGTGTAAATTCTCATTAAAGCTCTTCTCCGTTCATAATCTGGTAAATCTTTTTCATATCGACTGCATCACGAATAACTGCTGCCAGTTTATCATATTGCAAATCCTTAAATTCTTTGAGATCAATCGCCTGATCTGTGATAGGTTCCAAGCCCTTTTCCAGGCGGATTTGGTTCAAATAATCGCGCGTCCATTGAGAATTATCAAAAACTCCGTGAAGATAGGTTCCTTGGATTCGTTTATCTGGTGAAACGGCACCATCATACCTACTAGTCTCTTCGCCATTCTGAAGAACAATGCGAGAAAAAGGCGATACCTGATCTGAAATTTCAGTTTCTCCCATATGGATTTCGTAACCTTCCAAGAGTTGCCCCTCATGTTCTGCTTGAACTTGAGTGGTGCGTTTGGTTCCTTGCATCTGGGTTTCAACATCAAGAAGTCCCAATCCTTCAATTTCATCCAATTCTGATTCGACATGGTTTGGATCTGAAATTTTCTTTCCTAAAAGTTGGAAGCCCCCACAAATTCCAAAAATGCGAATACCCTGATCAGCGCACTGACGGATTTGATCAACAATCCCTGAATCTTGGAGAACTTGCATATCTTCGATAGTATTTTTGCTTCCAGGTAGAATCAAGAGATCCGGATTTCCAATGGCATCCCCTGGCATGACATAACGAACTGAAACGTCCGGTTGAATTTCCAAACTATGAAAATCTGTGAAGTTGGAGATGCGTTTTAGGGTGATAATGGCCACATCCAGGTCTTTTTCATGATTAAAGCTGCGTCCTTTACTACCTAAAGCGACACTATCCTCACTATCAATATCGATATCTGCATAAGGGACCACACCTAGGACAGGCACGTGGGTAAGCTCTTCGATCATATCGATTCCAGATTGAAGGAGGGCAACATCTCCCCTAAATTTATTAATCAGAACCCCTTTGATCCGTTTTCGGTCCTCTTCTGGCATTAATTCGATTGTACCATAAATAGAGGCAAATACTCCTCCCTTGTCAATATCAGCAACTAAGATGACCGGAGCATCAACCAGACGCGCCATTCCCATATTGACGATATCGCGTTCGTTTAAGTTGATTTCTGCTGGACTACCCGCACCTTCTAGGATAATGGCGTCGTATTCCTGGTCTAGTTCTTGATAGACTTCTTTGATTTTAGGCAGTAACTCCTGCTTAAATTCATGGTAATCCACCGCATCCATATCTTTAAGGACTTTGCCCATAAAAACAACTTGGGATTTACGATCCGAAGTTGGTTTCAGTAGGACAGGATTCATGCGAACATCTGGATCGATACCTGCGGCTTCTGCTTGTACGACCTGAGCTCTCCCCATCTCAAATCCTTTTTTGGTGATAAAAGAATTTAAAGCCATATTTTGGGATTTAAAGGGAACAACTGTGTAACCATCTTGTTTTAAAATACGACACAAACCCGCGGCAATTAAACTTTTACCTGCATCGGAAGCCGTCCCCTGAATCATTAAC
Organism: Streptococcus sp. OMI750; assembly: GCF_047463895.1. Classification (NCBI taxonomy): domain Bacteria; kingdom Bacillati; phylum Bacillota; class Bacilli; order Lactobacillales; family Streptococcaceae; genus Streptococcus; species Streptococcus sp. OMI750. The sequence goes on along the minus strand of NZ_JASHCZ010000001.1, from coordinate 428,868 downwards.
GATTTTGCCATAGATATCCTTCTTTCAACTGTTCAAACAGAATTTCTTCATTTTCGACTAAAGGTGTTTGGATGGCCTGATGGAGTTTGACAATCCATGGGACCGAAAGGCCTGCATCCAGTAGAATCTCTTCTTTTTGAAATACTTCGTATTTCGTCCCTTGGGTCATGATTTTTCCTTTTTTAATCAGGTAAGCATAATCACAACAATCATACATAAGATCCATGTCGTGGCTGGTAACAATAATGCTCGTTCCGTTAGAAACTAGTTTTTTCATAATCATGGCCATTTGGTCCCGCCCTTTAGGATCCAATCCAGCGGTCGGCTCATCTAAGAGCAAAAATCGAGGTTTGAGGGCCAACATTCCTGCAATAGCAACTTTTTTCTTTTGGCCATAACTCAAGTATTGTACCGGACGGTCCTGCAACTCTTTGATATCCATTAACTCAATGGCTTCTCGCACTCGTTTTTCGCACTCTTCTTCCGGATACCCCAAATTCTCTAATGCCATGCCGATGTCATCTTTGGCAATGGTATAAAACAGTTGTTGTTCCGGATTTTGAAAGACCATATTGACTTCTTGTCGATAGGAAAATAAATCTTTCTTTTTGTCTTGAATGAGCTGCTGATCCAAATAAACACTACCTTCTTGGGGTTTAAGCAGTTTGGTCATCACCTTCATCAAGGTAGATTTCCCTGAACCATTGGTACCAATGATCCCGGTAATTTTACCTTCCATGAACTCCATATTCACATGTTCTAAGGCTTTTAAATCATCAAACAAAACCGTAATATTCTCTAATTTCAACATATTTTTATTCCTCCTCATCGAGTTCTTTAGCTTGCGCAAATTTTAAGCTTAAGACCTCATTTAACCGTTGATTGTCAGCCAATAATTTCACAAACAAGGTATTGGCTAATCTTCCCCAGCCAAGATAACTTTTTTTCTTATTGACAAATGAAAACTTCAAATCTAAGGTATCTCGAATGGTTAAAAATTCGATTAATACTAGAAAGATAAAGCGATACATAAGAACGATTAATTCCATTAAGATAGCCGGCAAATGAAGGGTTTTACAAAGCTTCATCATCTGGTTAAAGGGAATGGTTAAAGCCATAAAATAGGTTGAAATTAAAGAACAGTAAATTCTCATAACAATTGGTCCAACTTGTTTAGCAGAAGAATGAAAAACTCCTAAATAGCCATGACTTCCAACTGGAATGGCCATTAAAAACTGATGACTATTTTCACCATAGCTAATGACAAAAGTCGCCATACTTAATAAAATGAAAATAGATGGATAGCGAAACCAGCTCAAGTATTTTAAAATAGGAAGTCTAGCAATATAACACGTCAAGGGGACCATGATAGCAATTAGTAGAATTTGTAAGGGGAGGAAACCAGAGAAAGAAATGACCATTAACAAAATATACAAACTGAACTTATGCAGTTCTGGAACTGCAGTCCAACGGTTGTTATACGCATAGCGATCAATTACAAACATAGTTTCCTCCCATACAAATACTTAATAAACTAAATTATTTTTCTTGATGTTTTTTTCCTCTTTGGTAACCGATGACATAAAAGATAATCCCCGCACCGATACTACCTTGAAGGGTAAAGAGCAAGCTTTCAACTTCTGATCCTGGTGGTTCAAACAAGGGTGAGAACCATGGTTCATAATCTTTCTGGATAGTAGAAATCGCATTTTCTGCAGCATCATCCGTACCACTATATTCTACTCCCTTAGGAGCAAATAAGAAAGCACCGACAATAATCACAACAATGGCAGCTAATAACAAAAGATTTTTTTGTTTTTTCATAGGAAGAGCCCCTCTCTTTCTGTCGCATTTTCAGAAATCAAGTTATAGAAGATAACTGTAAGTAGTCCTTCTACAATGGCAATTGGAATTTGCGTAATTAGAAAGACTCCTAAGAACTTAATGGTTGACCCTACAAATCCAGTGGTTGGATCCGGGAAGACCAATCCAAGTTGAAGGGAAGTTGTTGCGTATGTTGCTAAGTCAGCAATCATCGCACACAAGAAGAGTGAGACAGGTTTAGATAGTTTCAAAGAACGACTGAATTTATAAACTGAAAATCCAACAAAAGGACCTACAACTGCCATTGAAAAGGCATTGGCTCCAAGTGTTGTCAAACCACCATGGGCTAAAAGAAGAGCTTGGAACAACAAACAAATGGTTCCTAGTACACTAATAACAGATGGTCCAAACATAGCAGTTCCCAAACCAACACCGGTTGGGTGAGAGCTTGACCCTGTTACAGAAGGGATTTTCAATGAGGATAAGATAAAGATAAAGGCACCTGACAAGGCCAACATAGTTTTAGAATTTGGATCTTTTGAAACAATCTTCTTAATCTTGATCAAACCTAAAATGAAAAATGGTAAAAATAACAAGAACCAAACAATACACCATACTAATGGGAGATAGCCTTCCATAATGTGCATAGCAGATACAGGTTGAGGTCTAAAGATAAGTAGCAATACCAAAAGAGCAATTGCTATCATTTTTTTACGTTGTTTCATAATATCACTCCTTTTTCATTACCCTAATGGATGTTTCTTAACCAATAGGGTTGTAAAATAATCCAATTTGTCATCGACTGTTAAGTCCGACACTCCGTACAAAATTCTTTGCTTTTCAGTAGAGGCACGACTGACTAAAAAAGTTTTTTCAATATGGAACGACCGTGTAGCCATCTTGCTTTAAAATACGGCAAAGCCCTCGGCAATTAAACTTTTACCAGCATCTGAAGCTGTTCCCTGAATCATTAACGATTTTGCCATAGGTATCCTTCTTTCAACTGCTCAAATAGAATCTCTTCATTTTCAACAAGGGGTGTCTGGATTGCCTGATGAAGTTTGACAATCCATGGGACAGAAAGTCCAGCATCCAACAACAACTTTTCCTCCTGGAACACTTCATATTTTGTCCCTTGAGTCATAATCTTGCCTTTCTTGATGAGGTAGGCATAGTCACAACAGTCATACATGAGATCCATGTCGTGGCTGGTAACAATAATGCTGGTTCCATTGGAAACTAGTTTTTTCATAATTATGGCCATTTGGTCCCGCCCTTTAGGATCCAATCCAGCAGTCGGCTCGTCTAACAATAGAAAACGTGGTTTGAGAGCTAACATCCCCGCAATGGCTACTTTTTTCTTTTGGCCGTAACTCAAATATTGCACCGGTCGATCCTGCAACTCTTCGATATCCATCAGTTCAATGGCTTCTTGAACCCGTTTCTCACACTCCTCTTTGGAGTATCCTAAATTCTCTAATGCCATGCCAATATCATCTTTTGCAATGGTATAAAACAATTGTTGCTCCGGATTTTGAAAGACCATATTGACTTCTTGCCGGTAAGCAAACAAAGCTTTCTTCTTATCTTGAATGACCTGATTATCCAAACTCACACTGCCTTCTTGGGGCTTGAGCAGTTTGGTCATCACCTTCATCAGGGTAGATTTCCCTGAACCATTGGTTCCAATAATTCCAGTGATCTTTCCTTCCATGAATTCCATATTCACATGGTCCACAGCTTTCAAATCATCAAATAAAACTGTAATATTCTCTAATTTTAACATTTTTTATTCCTCTTCATCAATTTCTTTAGCTTGAGCAAATTTCAGGGTTAAGACATCATTTAACCGTTGATTGTCAGCCAATAATTTCACAAACAAGGTATTGGCTAATCTTCCCCAGCCAAGATAACTTTTTTTCTTATTGACAAATGAAAATTTCAAATCTAAGGTATCGCGAATGGTCAAAAATTCGATTAAGACTAAAAAGATAAAGCGATACATGAGGACGATTAATTCCATTAGAATATCTGGCAAATGGAGACTCTTAAAAAGCTTCATCATCTGGTTAAAGGGAATGGTTAAAGCCATAAAATAGCTTGAAATTAAAGAACAGTATATTCTCATCATAATAGGAAGCACTTGTTTTGCCGAAGCATGGAAAATACCAAAATAGCCATTGCTTCCTACAGGGATGGCCATTAAAAACTGATGACTATTTTCACCATAGCTGAAAACAAAGGTTGCCATACTCAATAAGATAAAAATCGATGGGTAACGAAACCAGCCTAAGTATTTAAAAACTGGAATTTTGGCAATATAGCAAGTCAGAGGTACCATTACAACTATTAACAAAATTTGTAAAGGAAGGAAACCAGAGAACGAGATAACCATCAATAAAACATATAAAATAAATTTATGCAGCACTGGAACTGCAGTCCAACGGTTGTTATAAGCATAGCGATCAATCACAAACATAGTTTCCTCCCCTACAAATACTTAATACAATGACTTATTTATCTTGGTGTTTTTTCCCTCGTTGGTAACCGATGACATAAAAGATAATTCCAGCACCGATACTACCTTGGAGCGTAAAGAGTAGGCTTTCAACTTCTGATCCTGGTGGTTCAAACAAGGGTGAAAACCATGGTTCATAATCTTTCTGGATAGTAGAAATCGCATTTTCTGCAGCATCATCCGTACCACTATATTCTACTCCTTTAGGAGCAAATAAGAAAGCACCGACAATAATCACAACAATGGCAGCTAATAACAAAAGATTCTTGTGTTTTTTCATAGGAAGAGCCCCTCTCTTTCTGTCGCATTTTCAGAAATCAAGTTATAGAAGATAACTGTAAGTAGTCCTTCTACAATGGCAATTGGAATTTGCGTAATCAGAAAGACTCCTAAGAACTTAATGGTTGAACCCACAAATCCAGTGGTTGGATCCGGGAAGACCAATCCAAGTTGAAGAGAAGTTGTTGCATAAGTCGCTAAATCTGCAATCATCGCACACAAGAAGAGTGAGACTGGTTTAGATAGTTTCAAAGAACGACTGAATTTATAAACTGCAAATCCGACAAAAGGACCAACTACAGCCATTGAAAAAGCATTGGCACCAAGGGTTGTCAAACCACCATGGGCTAAAAGAAGAGCTTGGAACAACAAACAAATGGTTCCTAGTACACTAATAACAGATGGCCCAAACATAGCAGTTCCCAAACCAACACCGGTTGGGTGAGAGCTAGATCCTGTTACTGAAGGGATCTTCAATGAGGATAAGATAAAGATAAAGGCACCGGATAAGGCCAACATGGTTTTTGAATTTGGATCTTTTGAAACAATCTTCTTAATTTTTATCAAACCTAAAATGAAAAATGGTAAAAATAGTAAGAACCAGACAATACACCATACCAAAGGGAGATACCCTTCCATAATGTGCATAGCAGATACAGGTTGAGGTCTAAAGATGATCAGCAATACTAAAAGAGCAATTGCTATCATTTTTTTTCTTTGTTTCATAATATCACTCCTTTTCATTACCCTAATGGATGTTTCTTAACCAATAGGGTTGTAAAATAATCCAATTTATCATCGACTGTTAAGTCCGATACTCCGTACAAAATCCTTTGCTTTTCAGTAGAGGCATGACTGACTAAAAACGTTTTTTCAATCAGGTCATACTTCTCCAACAAGGGAAGAATCACATCCAAATGATTGGCCACTTTCATAATCACAACTGTATCATGGATCGCTAGTGCTTGGTCAATCTTATCCGCATCTGCTGTAGCAGGAACAACTGCAAAGGACTCTTCATCCATGGTTAAGGGTTGCCCTAAGACAGAAGCCATGCTACCAAATGAGGTAATCCCAGGAATGGTTTGGGTATCAATGCTATTCCCTATTAGCCTCAAGAGGTAACTATAGGTACTATAGACCATCGGATCCCCTAAAGTGATAAAGCCAACATTCCTCCCAGCTTTTACATCTTCTACAATTTCAGCAGCAATTTGTTCCCATTGAGGTTCCTTCTTTTCTAAGGAACGAACCATTGGAAAGTGGCGTTGTTTAATCTCTAGATGATCACTGACATAGGGACTCGCAATCGTCAATGCCACACTCTTAGAACCGCGTTTGGCTTCAGGAGTGTACAAAATATCCAATGTTTGCAGAATATTTTTGGCTTTAACGGTTACGAGTTCACTGTCTCCTGGACCAATCCCAATACCGTAAAATGTTGCCATTTTAGACCTCCTATTTAATAATCTTTTCTAAGTGTTGAACATAGAGTTCTTGAACACTTGGGTATTCACCAAGTCCAATCAAGTGTGTCTCTACTTGGTAGCCTTTTTCTGTAAAGAAGTGTTTCCATGATCCTTCTTCATCCGAACACAAATCATTGGTAGCATGATCCCCAGCCACTAACATAAAGGGAGCAAGATGAACTTTTTTAACGCCTTTAGCTTCCAGACGCTTTTCGAGTAACTCTACCGGAGGATAAGACTCGACACAGCCGATATAGACAGCTTCATCCGTCAACATATGATCCAAAGCGGCGTAGGCAGTAAAGGCATAATGCTGACTACCATGTCCCATTAGGATGGTTGCTTCCTCTACATCATTATTATTGTATTCTTTTACAAGGATATTTGCAACATTTTCATAATCTTTTTCACTAAAAAGAAGAGGTTTCCCGATTTTTAGAAGTTCAAAATCTTCTTTAAACTGGTTGGCTTGGTGAACCACTTTTTCATATTCACTTCCCAAGATAATGTGGAGTGGTTGAATATAAACTTCCTTGACACCATCCTTTTTCAATTGTTCCAATAATTGATTCACAGTTGGAACTGAGATTCCTTCATTTTCTTTAATACGCTTAATGACAACATTCGAAGTGAAGGCACGGTGGACCTGAAAATCTGGGAACCGCTGTTGGATCGTCTCTTCACAGGCTTGAATGGTTTTCTTTCGTGTATCAGGATAGGTAGTACCGAAACTGACAACAATAATCGCTTTAGTCATTTTCACTTTCCCTTCTAAAAAAAGTTTGGCAAGCTTCACAAACCGATTTTAAGGTTCTCTCTTCTGTTTCAATCAACTGATGATAGCCAGCTTTTTCCAATACAGACCTAGTATTGTCTCCCATAATGACAATCGGTTTCTCTTTCCAATTCTCTTGGGTTTTCTCTGCCATCAACACAAAGTGGTAAGCTGCGGCAGAGTTTGGCAAACAGATCAGCTGGATATCCTCTGCATGGTAAGCAAAAGATTCACTTTCAAAGGCCACAGAATGAGTGGTGTGGATCGGGAAGTTCAAAACTTCTGCTACTGCTTTTTGCTTAATATCAGAAGTGAGAATGATCCAGTTTCCTTCTTGCTCCCTCATCCGTTTCACAAAATTCTCTTCTGCAACATCATTGATTTGATCATAGAGGCGAATACCTGCTTCTTTAATGGTCTTGATGGTATGATGACCACTTGCTACAATCTTCAAATGACTGAGACTCCGAATATCCAGATCTTCTTGTTGCAAATAGGCAACAAAGAAGTTCCAAGAGCTTGGGTCTGTCACTACTAAACCGTCGATGCTAGAAAGTTGAGGAAGTTGCAGTTCTTTTGCAAGTAATTTACTTGGTGACTGAAAAGCATACACCGTCGCCCCAGCATCCTTCAATAGTTTAGGAAGCTTGGCATTAGGAGTTTCTTGCACCAAAACGGTTCGACCGAACAAAGGCAGTTTTTCATGGTAGTTCAATTCCTCACGAAAAGCAACAACGTCCCCAATCACAATCAAACTCGGTGCTTTCATCTGGTGTTTTTCAGCCAGTTCAACAATGGTCTCTAATTTTCCATCGATCGAGCGTTGTTGAGGGTGAGTAGCCCATTCGATAATCGCAACCGGAGTTTCCTTATCATAACCACGAACCATCAATTCCTCACAAATGGTCTGCAAGTTTTTCATTCCCATAAGGAAGACTAGAGTTCCTTTTAAGTGGGAAATCGCATCCCAATTCAGTGCTTCACTGGCATCTTGTAGATGGCCAGTGAAGACATGAAAGCTAGTTGCGATATTTCTAAAAGTCATGGGAATACCAGCATAAGCAAGGCCAGCAATCGCAGAGGTGATTCCAGGAACTACTTCAAATGGAATTCCTTCCTGGATGAGAGTTTGTGCTTCCTCTCCTCCTCGGCCAAAAATATAGGGATCGCCACTTTTTAGGCGAACAACTTTTTTCCCTGCTTTGGCTTTTTCAACTAGGACTTCCTCAATTTCTTCTTGGGAGACACAGGGTTGATTAGGAATCTTACCAACATAAATCTTTTCACAGTCCGATTTTGTGTAAGACAGAAGCATAGGATTCACTAAGCGGTCATAGATGAGAACATCCGCCTCTTCTAGTCTCCGTGCTCCTTTAATAGAGATTAATTCTTCATCCCCTGGACCTGCACCAACTAGACTAACAAAGCCACTCATTCTGCCACCTCTTTCTTCAAATAGGCTTCCAATTCTTCAATAGTTGAAACCACTTTAGGATAATGAACGATTGGCCGTGAAATAATCACACAATCAATCCCTAGTTCTTGGCAACCTTCAATCTTTTCTCGAATCCCACCAATATTTCCACTTTCTTTAGAAACAAATACTTCTGCTTTCGAGCGTGCTAATAATTCTTTATTGCATTCTTTAGAGAAAGGAGCTTTGATGGCATCAATTTGATCCGGAACAAGTCCCAACTCTTCACAACCTTTTAGAACTTCCGAAGTTGGAAGAACACGAACCACAATACGCGACTCTGGTAAACCATGAACAAAAAGTGGCAAGGTTTTGCTTCCAGTTCCTAAATAGACTGTTTTATACTCTTTCTCTTTGATGTATGCAATGGCTTCTTCTGTCGAATGAACAACGGTAGCACCCGATAAGTCGATGGTAGCTTGTCGTTCAAAGCGCACATATGGAATTCCAGCCTGATTCGCTGCTTTCATCGCTTCTTGAGAGACAATATCCGCAAAGGGATGCGAAGCATCAATAATTTCATCAACGTCATTCTCTTTGATGAAAGCAACCATTTGGTCAGCTGTCATTCTTCCTTGGACCACGTTCTGCCCAAATTTAGAAGCTAAATGGCGGCCATAATCCGACACAACAGAGGTAGTCACCGGGATATTCTGTTGCGAGAGGAATTCAAGAATCTCTGTACTTTCAGCTGTTCCACCGAAAAGTAGTTTCATCATAGTGTATATCCTCGAGGTGTGATCATGCGTCCATTTTTCACATAAGTCTCTTTGTTTCCAACAATGACAATTGTGGTCATGTCTACAAGAGTTTCATCCAAGTCTTCAATCGTAGTAAGCACAATTTGTTCTTCCTTACGTCCGATATCCTTACCGATACCGACAATCGTATCTTTCGATTTGTATTGAGACATAATTTCAAGCGCTCTTGCTAAGTGCTCTGGACGACCTTTACTTCTTGGATTGTACAGACAAACAACAAAGTCACCTTGTGCTGCTGCATGAAGACGTTTTTCAATCATTTCCCATGGAGTCATCAAGTCACTAAGTGAAATATGACAGAAGTCGTTCATGAGAGGTGCTCCCATCACTGCAGCTGCTCCAAGGCTTGCTGTAATTCCTGGCACAACCTTCACTTCAAGCGTATCGTTTTCTTCTAATAACTCGAGGATCAAACCAGCCATCCCATAGACACCGGCATCCCCACTCGAAACGACCCCAACATTTTTTCCAGTTTCGTGAGCTAGATCAATGGCTTTTTGACAGCGTTCAATTTCATGACGCATCCCAGTCGCAACCATTTCTTTATCTTTTACAAGATCTTTGATCAAACGCATGTAGGTAGAATACCCTACAATAATTTCACAATCCTTGATTGCTTCCAATGCCTCTTGAGACATCAATTCTTCTTTACCTGGGCCAAGTCCAATAACGTATAACATATTTATTTCTCCTTAATTTAAATATTTAATAATTGTTAACTAATTTACCAAGTGCAAATGTTGCACCATTTTGTGCAAATCGTTGGGTTAGCACATTCCCTTTACTTGCAAGATCAGCGCTAGCAAGCGCAACACTTCCAACCCCAACAGTCTTCTTAACAAATTCCGATTGCGGATATTTATCCGCCACCACTAGCAGTTCCTCCTTGGAGTAAGTGTGGAAAGGACAGTCAAGGTGTTGGGCTAATTCTAGTATCGCCTGTTCATTTTTTTTGACATCAATACTAGCAATTTTTGCGATTTCTGAACCGGAGATTCCCTCTTGTTCACAAAATGCATGAAAAGATTCCATAAAAGTGGAAGGTGGAAGATCCTTCTTTGCCCCAACTCCTAAAACATAGGGTTTTGGATGAATCAGGGCTACCACTTCTTCGTCAACCTCAACTGCTTGAGAGGTCAACCAAATAAATGGGCTCTTATTGGCAAGGACTTCCTGAATCTGATTTTCTTCAATTACTGTTAGCCCTCTCAGGTCAGAAACCCAAGGCTTTTCTTGATAAAAATAGACACAGTCCTTATTCGCTAAATAAGAATTGATTACTTTCACTAAGTGGCGCAATTCTTCCCGCCACCCATTTACTTCTTTCGCAATATTATCCAAGGCTACAACATTTTGTGTATCGGTTGCGGTCGTGATCACTGGATTTGAATCTAATAATTCAGCGATTTTAAGTGTAACTTGATTGGCCCCACCTAAGTGACCACTCAATAAACTAATCACATGATTGGCTTTTTCATCCATAACGATCACAGCAGGATCAGTTGTTTTGTCTTTAATAACAGGGGCAATGCCTCTGACAACCGCACCAATCGCCATGATACAAATTAAGACATCCACCTCTTGGAATACCGTCCGAAGTCCTTCAATGACACGTCCTTCAATCGGTACCGTCCGAGAGTCAGCGATTTTCACAGTAGTATAGACCGGACAATCAATCCCAAGTTTTTCCTTGAGCTCTAGTCCGAGATTTTTTGCGTTGTTAGTAACCGCCACAATGGCGTAACGAGGGGAATCATTTAGCATGCGAACTCAATCCTTTACGGAATTCATGGTGGAATTCTTTGTGATAGAGTTTAGAGTAGTAAAACTCTTCACCTAAGAAATCTCCAACTAAAATCAAGGCAGTTTTTCTAATTTTAGCTTCTTTGACCTTCTCAGCAATGGTCTCCAACGTCCCAAAGACCTTGCGTTCATCTGGCCAAGTTGCCTTATAGATTACTGCGACAGGTGTTTCTATTGGATAGCCACCCTCAACCAATTCAGCCACCACTTTTTCAATCCCCTGTACAGATAAGAAAATGGCCATAGAAGTTCTGTGCTGAGCATAGCTTCGGAGGGATTCTCGTTCAGGAACAGGGGTCCGTCCGGCCATGCGAGTGATAATCACACTTTGAGAAACTTCAGGGACTGTATATTCTGTTCCAATACTTGAGGCAGCTCCTAGGAAAGAGCTCACCCCAGGAATACAGTCAAATTCAATTCCTCTCTTCTTCATCTCTTCTGTTTGCTCACGAATAGAACCATAAATAGAGAAATCGCCTGTTTGTAAGCGAACGACGTCTTTTCCAGCTTTCACTGCTTCTTCCATGACATCAATAATTTCCATCAAATGCATAGACGCGCTGTCATGAATCTCCGCACCTTCCTTACAATATTGAAGAAGATCTGGATTCACGAGAGAACCCGCATAAATGACCACGTCCGCTTGGGATAATTTTCGATAACCTTTTAGGGTAATGAGTTCCACATCACCAGGTCCTGCGCCTACAAAATGTACAATTGACATACCTTTATTTCCTTTCTGGTTTTACAGCTGAAACAATAATAGTTGGGTTTTGCTGTTTGAAATAATGCCCTTTTCCTAGGGCAGACCATCTGCTCGCTTGGATGGATACGACGTCTAAGTCTTGCCATTCCATCTCTTCAGCAAGCTGAATCGCTTCCATAGCATTTTCCAAGAGGATAAAGTTTAAAACAAAGCGTCCTCCCGGAACTAACAGATGTTCACACCACTCAAAGATTTCAGCCATATTGCCCCCGGTTCCACCGACAAATATCGCATCGAATTGACCTTTTAGCTCAACAGGAGCTTTGCCTTTTATTAGAGTAATATTCTGACAGCCAAAGTAGTCAATATTCTCCTTTGTCAAGGCAACAGCATCTTCATTTTGTTCAATTGCTACGACTTCCAAATTTGGAAAGGAAACAGCTGCTTGAATCGTTACACTACCGGTACCAGAGCCAACATCCAACATTCTCTTAGCTTTATGCAAGTCTAATTTATCAATACTGATAGCTCTGACTTCTTCTTTAGTCATTGGGACCTTTGCTCTAATAAATGCCGAATCCTTCATTTAGTATCACCACCACATTCATTTCATATTGTCGATCGATAACTTGATCTTCCGCTAAAATTTCAATTTTTTCATCTTCATAGCTAAGATTTTCACCAATGACTAAGACTTTTTTCAATCCCCGTTTCATAACTTCTTGTGCTATTTCATAGGGACCAATTTTCTTATCCGTCACCATAAATACCTTTGGTAAAGAAAGCAAGAAATCAAAATCTGGAATTTTTGCATGGCTACTTGTTAAGTAGGCATCGTTCATAGGGAGAAAGACTTTGCTCGCGAGATACTGGAAGGAAGAAATCCCTGGCTGAACCACCACGCGCCCTTTAAATTTCTCAGACAACCATTTCCCCAAACCATAGATTAGGGGATCGCCCGATGCTAGATAAAGAATGGTTGCATCTTCTGGATAAGACTCGATTAATTGAGCTAACTCCGCAAGTTTCTTTGGAGGTACAACTCCTTTTTCTTGATAGGCAGCTGGAAGGATTTCTAAATGTCGCTCACTTCCAAGAATATAGTCTGCCTTCTGATAGATCTCTTCACTTCCCAAAAGTCCATAGGAAGGGGCTCCTGGCCCTATTCCAATTACATAGATCACGTCCATTCCTCCGCTATTTCTTCTAATGTTTGGGTTGAGGCTAGGTACCCAGCTTCTGTCCCAAAGGTTACTACATCAATGCTGACTTCCGGCTTCCGATTCCGCAGCAACCGCTCCGAACGGAATTTCATCTTGTCCACCAGCACTTGATAAACTTCTTCGTAGTGATACTCCTCAATCAAGGTCCCAGCTGCATCTGTTGTAATGCACTGATCCACTTTCTCAAGAAGTTCAACTGGAGCACCCAGCAAGGCTAGATTGGCCATAATGATTTCCATTCGCGCATCTGAGTCTTTACTGTGAGTTGAGAAAATCCCACCAGCGACCTTGACAAATTTACCCATGTGACCAACCATCAGGACGCGAGTAAAGCCAATCCGCTGGACTTCTTTAAGGACATGCCCAACAAAGTTACTCATGTTCACAATTCGATGAGGTGGAATCCCCAGCACATTGGTCGCAAAGTCCTCACCATAATTTCCGGGAGCTAACACAACAGACCGATAGCCTTGATTGTATAACATGGTTAATTCAATCGTAATAGAGGCTTTCCAACTCTCTTCCGACATAGGATTGACAATTCCTGTCGTCCCCAAAATGGAGATCCCTCCTACAATTCCTAAGCGTGAATTATAGGTCAACTTGGCTGTTTCTTCCCCACCCGGTACCGAAATAATAATTTTCGCTCCGCAGTTTGGACCCAGTAATTGTCGGGCTGTTTTTTCAATCATAGCCCGAGGAGTTGGGTTGATTGCGGCCATTCCAACATCGCATTTCAGCCCTTTTTGTGTAACACGACCAACACCTTCTCCTCCATCGATCTCAATGTCATTTGAATCTGGTAAGAGAGTCACTGTCGAATAAATCAGGAGTCCGTGCGTCGCATCTGCATCATCACCACCATCTTTTTCGACAGCGGCACTAGCAGTCAGTTCAGCAAAAGAAGGATCTTTGATATCCATTGTTACTTCGACTCCATTCGCCGTAGAAACTGTAACTTTTTCTTCGATATCTTGATTCAAAATCATGCTAATCGCTGCGGCTGTAGCAGCTGTCGCACAAGTTCCAGTAGTGAACCCTTTTCTTAGTTTTTTTCCATTGACATATGCGTAATCATCCATATAGTTCCATTTCCTTCACGACTTAATTATTTGGGACTACGAAGCGTTGGTAATCATCCATTTCTTGTTTGTACTGGTACAGAATGGCATTGACCACTGCTGCTGCAATCGTACTTCCACCCTTACTTCCCAATGCAACAATAGAAGGAATTGGGCTCTCATGAAGCTTCTGTTTTGATTCAGCTGCACCGACAAAGCCAACCGGAACACCAATAACAGCATCAGGAACTAGTGTTCCTTCTTCTACCATATCCAAGACTTTAAAGATAGAAGTTGGAGCGTTTCCGAATACAAACAATTTAGGACCCAATTCATTGGCCGCATGTTCTACCGCTGCCATAGAACGAGTGATCCCTTTTGCCTTAGCTTCTTCAAAGATTGCTGGTTCATTTACCAAACATCTGTAGGCCACCCCTAGTTCATCCAAGATTCTTTTATTAAATCCACCTAGAACCATGGTCGTATCTGTAAAAATGGTTCCCTTATTTTTGATAACATCTAGAATATGGTCGATAGCATCATTTGAAAATTTGATATTGTAGAGGTAATCAAAATCTGCACTCGCAAAAACAACTCGTTTCCAAACTGCTTCATGAAATGGATTATCAAAAACAATATCTGGATGTTCCTGATCAATGATTTCTTGAATCTTTTTAAAGCTAGCTTCTTCAATCTGATTTGATACTTTTATATAACTCATGAATACCTTATCCTTTTTTATCATTTAAAGCTGTTGAATAACGAACATAGTCTTCTGTTACGATCGTTTGCATTTGATAGATAATCGCATTAATAATAGCCACGACAAGGGTACTTCCCCCTTTACGTCCTTCATTGACCATGACAGGCAAGTCAGTCGCTAATAAAGCTTCCTTAGACTCTAAGACATTGATAAATCCAACGGGCACACCGATAATCGCGTCTACCTCAACTTTTTTCTCTTTGATCAAATCAAGGAGATGGAACAAAGCAGTCGGAGCACCACCAAAAGCAAATACTTTAGGTCCTTCGATCTCTGTTGCTTTTTCAATAGCAGCCATTGCTCGAGTAATGTTTTTTTCCTTAGCAAGCTGGATGACATCTTCATCATTAATCAAGCAACGGTAGGAAACGCCCATTTGGTCCAACACCCGTTTATTGATCCCATTTAAGGAAATGCTAGAATCCACAATGATGGTCCCTTTATTTTGAATCACATCAACGATTCGTTCATTAACATGATTGATAAATTTCATGGTATAGAGATAGTCAAAATCACCCGTGGTATGAATGGCGCGTTTAATAATCGCCTCTTCCATGTCTTCATGGAATTCATAGCCAGGATGATCCTGGTCGATCACCGATTGAATGATCTGAAAACTTTTTTCCTCAATGGAGGACGGGTTTTTAATATAGGACATACATACTCCTCTTTTAATAAATTACAAAAACAAAATAAATTATTGACAAAACGAAAGTTGAAACCGTCGTTGTCATATAAAGCATAGAAATAGAGGTTAAAATATCCTCTGCTTCTACATTTCTCATTGAGTCTCCAATGGTTGGTTTTGAAATCAACTCGCCATGATAAACATGAGCTCCCCCTAATTGAATTCCTAAGGCTCCTGCAACAACAGATTCAGGGAAAGCACTATTCGGACTCGCATGTTGGTAGCGATCTCTCCAGCCAATTTTTATGGCATTTCTGAAATCCAATTGCAAAATCCGAGCACTTGCCAACATAAAGAACCAGGTGAAACGAGCAGGGATGAGATTGACCAAATCATCCATTTTAGCTGAAACAAATCCAATCTTACGATATTTGGCTGTTTTATAGCCTACCATTGAATCTAGCGTATTAATAGCCTTGTAGCCCATTGCTAGAACTGG
Organism: Streptococcus sp. OMI750; assembly: GCF_047463895.1. Lineage (NCBI taxonomy): Bacteria > Bacillati > Bacillota > Bacilli > Lactobacillales > Streptococcaceae > Streptococcus > Streptococcus sp. OMI750. The sequence continues at coordinate 413,085 of NZ_JASHCZ010000001.1, read as the reverse complement.
ACCACCAAGAAATAGGCAGAATAAGGGACCGATTACGCCATCACTAGCATTTTCTGCTACCGTTTCAATGGTCGCATTACAAATTTCAGGAATGGAAAGTTGATCTGTTTCTCTCCCAACAATCATGCCAACCTGATATCTAGCCTTTTCAATGGAGCCAGACTGAATAGCTTTGTAGACCTTAAGAGCTTCAAAAGCAAGAGAACGAGTCGCCAAACAAGTGTAAGCTAGATAAATCCAAATCACCCAATAGAGAATAGGGTGAAGCTGACTTGCGCCCCACAAAATGCCATAAGTAAGGGAAACTGTTAAGGCGACAGTAGACAACCACAGAAACATTCCAAACAGAAAAGGAAATTTTGTTTTTAGGTTCTCTAGTTTCAAACAAGCATAAATAAAATTTCCAATCAGTTTGACCGGGTGGGGCCAAGAATAAGGATCTCCGATTAACCAATCCAGAAGAAGAGCCATAAAAATTGCAATAACTATCATTTCTTAGACTCCAAGATATAATCAATCCAACTCATAAGGAGTTGTTCCTTTTGATAAAAATGAACATGGAGGTAACTTGCAAAAGTTTTCCCTTTCTGGTAGCCCCCTGTCCAATTGGAAACCACTTCTCCATCTCTTTCTTTTCTGAGCTCTAAAACCGTTTTTTCAGAAGTATTAAAGATGGAATGATGAAACTCGTGACCTCGAACTTCCGTACCAGACGGACCAAATAAAGATTCTTCATTGGTAGTTGCAAAACAGTAACCAAACCGTTTTAGGCCATTGGTCATCACACTCGTGCCATCAAATATTCCAACCATTTCATAGGATTGATCTTCCATCTCAAGAGTTTTCCCAAGATACATCAAGCCTCCACATTCAGCATAGATGGGAATTCCTTTTTGATGAGCGTCTAGAACGGACTCTCTAAAGGAGCGATTGTCAGACAATTCTTTTGCAAACAACTCCGGATATCCCCCACCAAAATAATAGGCATCAGCTTCCGGTAACCGTTCATCTTTTAAGGGACTAAATGGAATGAGCTCAACATTAGCACTTCTTAACAAATCCAGATTGTCTTCGTAATAAAAATGAAAGGCGTCATCCAGTGCATAAGCAATGGTTAACGGGGTAGAATTCTCAAGTTTGAATGGAGAAGAAAGTTCAATTGACTCTCTATCAACCTTCTCCAATAGACGCTCAAACTGAATGGTTTTTTTAGCCTGCTCTCCAAGAATAGAAAACTTTTCTTCTAGATCATCCATCTCCACATCCGGAATCAATCCCAAATGCCTAGAAGGCAGTTCAACTTGAACATTCTTTGGAAAATAACCCAGGACTTCTATATCAGTGTAGCGCTCAATCGCCCCCTTAATCAGCTGATAATGGGTTTCCGAAGCCACACGATTGACAATGACACCAACAATATTTACCGCTGGATCAAATGAAGAAAAGCCATGGACAATTGCTGCCGCTGAAGTCGAGGTTGATTTCCCATCAATAATTAAAACAACAGGTAGATTCAGCTGTTTAGCAACAGATGAAGAAGAGGCACAATCTTTATCTGTTCCTAATCCATCATAGAGTCCCATCACGCCTTCTACCACTGCGACATCGGAATTTTGATGCCAACGATAATAAGACCACTTCAAATAATCTGTATCGGGAATTAAAAAATTATCTAGATTACGAGATGAGTTCTTCGTAATACGACTATGGTAAGAAGTATCAATATAATCAGGACCAATTTTATACGGCTGAACATTGTAACCCATATCTGTTAAAGCTCTTAATACAGCTAGTGTTACGGTAGTTTTTCCAACACCACTAGATACACCAGCTAACATAAACTGCTTCATCCTAAAAACCCCTATTTCTTGAAAAAATAGAGCTACAAAAAATACACTATTTTTTGTAGCTCCGTTGCTTTATTAAATTACTTAGCACCTCGTTGTGCTCTACTTCATTCTTAAACACTAAAGATGTCTTTATTTTAATATAAATTATAGTTTTTGTCAATGAAAAAAATGAAAACGCAATCAAAAAGAGCACGTATCGTGCTCCTTATAAATTATTCGATATGAAAGTTCTTTATCCTTGCCAATCTGCTGGATAAGTTACATAAATGAAGCGTGCCTTATCCTTAACAGAGAATTGAATATCGCTTCCCTTTGGAATAAAGATGATTTCACCTGGACCGGCACTCATCACTTCATCACCAGAGATAACATCCAAACGACCTTCGATCACGTAATCAACTTCATCATAGTCTAAATGCCAAGGGAATGTTGTCTTATCCATTGTCATCAAACCTAAGCCAAGTCGAGGACTTTCTTCAAGAGTCAAAAGATCACGTGTATAGACTTGATGTTCAGGATTTCCTGTGTCCAAACGATCTTCAGGACGAACATCTAAGCTAGGTAGTGAAATAGAGGCTACACCAGCTTTACTAACACGTTTAGCAGAGCCTTTACCTGCCAATTCTTCTAGAAGAATTTTGCGAACTAAAGATTCAATATCTGTACGATTATAATCCATTTACCAATACCTCCGATTAGGCTTCTTTCTTAGTCAAGAAGTAGGCAAGTAATACGGCAGTAACCCCACCAACAAACTTACCAATCATCATTGGAACAATCATCTTAGGAGCTTGTCCAGCTGTAAATCCTAAGTGGTCCCCAATCACGAATGAAGCAGATACAGCAAAGGCAATATTCAAGATCTTACCACGTTTGTCCATATCTTTTAACATTTGGAACATAGCAATGTTGTTTGCCAAAGAAGCAACCAAACCAGCAGCTCCTACTTCGTTCATTCCCAATGATTTACCGATTGCTGAAAGCGGTTTGTTGGCTACTTTGGTAAAGACAGCCACTAAACCAAAAGCACCAGCCAAGGTTACCGCGATTGAACCAACAACAACAAACGCTTCTTGAAGAGTTTCTGCACCTTTTGGATAAAGTTCAAGCAACCATTTATTACCAGTCAAGAGTTGAGCTGCACCGAATGCCAAACCTAAAGTTGCGATCACAACAATGATTTGACCAAAGATTTCAAAACCTTTGATCATGCCGTTTGGAATAAGAAGCAATCCTAGGAAAATAAGGGCAGATACAATGACAATAGGGATCAAGTTGATTAACAAAGTACCAAATGACAAACCTGGAACCAGCAATCCACCAACAAAACATCCGACAGGAACAGTTACCAAACCGTACAAAATACCACGAGCCAAGAAAGGACGATCTGATTTTTCGATAATACCTAAGGCAACAGGGATCGTGAACACGATCGTTGGTCCCATCATAGAACCTAAAACGTAGGCAGCAAAATCACCAACAGCTTTATCTTGTGCTAAGCTCAAGGCTAAAGGTGCTCCTCCCATATCATTCGCGATAAATGTTGTTGCAAAAATCGAAGGATCGGCACCAACCAAACCATAAAGAGGAACAATGATAGGTTTTAATAAATCAGCTAACAATGGAGCTACAACCATAATCCCAGCCATAGAAAGCGCAAGCGCTCCCATAGCCATAATTCCTTCTTCAAACTGCTCACTAAGGCCCAATTTCCCGCCGATACATTTATCAATTGCACCAACAAGCATAAAGAGAACCATAATGTAAATGATAATTTCATTTATACTCATAAATTCTTCCCTACTTTCAATAATCATCCAGTTGATATTCAACTTTATCTATGATCCCAACAATGACCATATCTACTGGAACATCCTGTCTATTCAAACTCACTCGAGCTGAACTTCCTGTAGTAACCAATACTTGATCACCTTCACCAGCACCAATACAGTCCGCAGCAATCACTAAAGCAGGATCTGTTTGATGGTCATTCAGTTGTCGCTCGACCACTAAAAACTTTAATCCATTAAGTTTTTCATCTTTTCTTGTAGCCCACAGACTCCCTTTCACTTTCCCAACAAACATCTCGATGCTCCTTATTCTTCAATATTAATATTGTGACGTTTTAAATAATCTTTTGCAAGCGCTGTCACAATCATTCCTTTTTTAAGACGAATGCTATCATTATCAGATAGATTCATTTCAATTAATTTTTTTTCAGTTAGCAAGCCAACCTTCTCAACAGTTTTAGGTGTTGAGCTGTTTTTTGTCACTTCTTGGACAGGCTTATTGTTTTCTCCACCAGTAGTTTCTTCAAGGATAGATACCAATTCTTCTTTTTTATAGAATTGAACACCATATCTGATCAGTTTTTCGTACTGTTCTTGAAGATCTTGGAACAATAGTGCTTTAGAGGTCTGTTTATATTGATGGAAATCAAATGATTCATTTAAAACCAAAACTTTCTTTCCTTTTAAGAGACTCTTAATCACTACTGCCTCATCTGCTGTAAGTGGACACAATGAAGCGATCCGAAGCATTGCATCAAAACCAATTGATTCTACTAGAATGATGTCAGCACTACTTGAATTTTTTACAACTTGATAGCCTTCTCTATCCAAGATATCCGGTGTATCAAATCCTCCAATAACAAATACTGAAGACTTGTATGATTCAACCTGTAATTTATCCATTAAACGGTCTGTGATCAAATCTACGATTTTATCTAGATTTTCCATTTTTGACCTACCTCCAACAAGCACTACTAGTCTTTAATAATACGACCACGGATTCCTTTGCTAAAACCACAAGCATTGGCTTCATCGTAATCAATATGCATATAAGTTGCAAATTTTGGGCTAACACGAATCACAACATCATCAAAAATTAAAGGTCTTGCCCCTTCAACTTTAACTTTTACAATATCATGATTTTTCACACCAATTTTTTCTGCATCTTCAGGTGTCATATGAACATGGCGTTTTGCTACAATCAACCCTTTATCCAAAGAAACTGATTTATCTCCATTCACCAATACAATACCTGGAGTACCTTCAATATCACCGCTTTCACGAATAGGAGCTTTTACTCCTAATTGTAAGCAGTCTGTAAGTGATACCTCTACTTGAGACTCTTTTCTAACAGGTCCCAAAATAACGACATTATGAAAAGCTCCTTTTGGACCCACTACAGTCAAACGTTCTTTTGAAGCATACTGACCAGGTTGAGATAAATCTTTCGCCTTGGTCAATTCATAACCAGTTCCGAACAAAGCATCTAATTCTTTGCGACTTAAATGCACATGTCGACCACTAGCTTCTACTTCAAAGGAGCTGTCTAGTTCATTTTGAATCCTATCAATAACTTTATCAATTAAATTTTCAAATGACATTGTTATTCTCCACATTCTATTCTAAAATAAGCCACACTAAAACTTCAATTGATTTCAATAATGTGATTAGTTTATCCGCATAAACATCATGATTGTTAGACGATACTAAGGTCAATTCCTTTCGGATATTGACAATTTCAAGATATAACTCATAGCAAGAAAGTTTCCAATCCTCACATTTGTAATCAACTCTTACACTTCCTTGATCCAACTGTTTAATGACTCGAATTGACTGTAAATCTTCATTTGTCCCAAAATTTGGGTTATAAAATGAGATATCCTCTTCAATATAACAGCCGACCATCTTTTCTACTATTTGTAGTAGATTTCCCAATTGATCAACTTTTTCATCTAAATAAGCAAGATGGAGTTCTTTTTGGCATCTTAGAAAATATGTATATAGTTTCGTTAGCTTGAAAAGTAGTGGATACACAGCAGACTCTTCTAGAGACGAAACAGTCATATGAAATGGTTTACTAATCTCTGTTTGAGTTTTATTCGGCGAATCAGAATAAGCTACTTGAATATGGCGATCATGCAAGAAACCTCTTGCAGCTGGAGTCAATTTGTCCTCACTAGAAAGTTTTAGAACATTTTGCTCACTGACCTGACCATTTTTGATGAGCTTCCTAATTCGTGATTCAGTATAAACTGTCATGCATTCACATCCTTCTACCACAAATTAAACACAGGGATACAACGAGGTTGAGATGTAACTTCCCAACCTCGCTCAGCTATTAACATGAATGAATATTCTTTACATCAAAATGCTTATTCCTATCAAAACATTAATTGCTGATTACCTGCATGAGAAATTTTGAAAATCTACTCTTTATGAGGTAGGATTACTTCTACTTCTGAATGTGGACGTGGGATGACATGTACAGAAATCAATTCACCTACATTTTCAGCTGCTGCTGCACCTGCATCTGTTGCAGCTTTAACAGCACCTACGTCACCACGAACCATTACAGTTACCAAACCAGCTCCGACTTGTTGTTTACCAATCAATGTAACGTTTGCTGCTTTTACCATAGCATCTGCTGCTTCGATAGCACCTACTAAACCTTTTGTTTCAACCATTCCTAATGCATTTGCGTTTGACATATTCTTTTCCTCCTATTATTGACTTAAACTTAATTATTCAGCTGATGGATGTGGTAAAATTACTTCTACTTCTGAATGTGGACGTGGGATGACATGAACTGAAACCAATTCACCTACGTTTTCAGCTGCTGCTGCACCTGCATCTGTTGCAGCTTTAACAGCACCTACGTCACCACGAACCATTACAGTTACCAAACCAGCTCCGACTTGTTGTTTACCAATCAATGTAACGTTCGCTGCTTTTACCATAGCATCTGCTGCTTCGATAGCACCTACTAAACCTTTTGTTTCAACCATACCTAATGCATTTGCGTTTGCCATTTTAATTTCCTCCAATTATGAAATAAGTAAATTATTTAGTTAATTTTGATAACACACGTTGAACAAGTAGATCGACCAATTGTTCCTCATCAACTTGTTTTTCAACTTGACAGTCAAGACACTCTTGATTTTCAGTCTTTCTCAAATCTGCTAATTCTGATGTACCATATGCAACACGGCGAATATTAATCAGATTCAATGGGCTAACATTATCAGAAGTAGCACTTCCACCAACAGCTCCACAACCTAAGGTAAAGGCTGGGAACAAGCCTGTTGTAGCACCAACTCCTCCAAGTGCTGCAGGAGTGTTGACCAAAAGTCTTGAAACAGGTTTTCTTAAAGCAAATTCACGAACGATGTTTTCATTTTGTGTATGGATTGCTAAAGTATGACCTGCTCCTTCATGGTGAAGAATACGAATACTCAATTCACAGGCTTCTTCCCATGTTTTAACAGTGTAGAAACCTAGAACTGGAGCAAGTTTTTCCATTGAGTAAGGATATTGTTTACCAACACCTTCTCCATCAGCAATCAAGACACGCGCATCATCAGGAACAGAGATTCCAGCTAGTTTTGCAATGACTTGAGGAGTCTTACCTACCATTTTTGGATTCATTGCTCCACTTGGTAAAATGATGAAGGCTCCTAATTTCTTAGCATCTTCTTTTGGAAGGAAGTAAGCACCTTGACGTTTAAACTCTTCAACAACCTTTTCTTTCATTTCTTCTTCGACAATGATTGATTGTTCTGAAGCACAGATCACACCATTATCGAATGTTTTTGAATCAAGAATTTGACGAACAGCTTTAGGAACATCTGCAGTTTTTTCAATAAATGCTGGTCCATTACCAGGTCCTACACCAATTGCAGGAGTTCCTGAAGAATAGGCTGCTTTTACCATCGCATTCCCACCAGTTGCTAAAATCAGATTTGTATCCTTGTGTTTCATCAACTCATTAGTTGCTTCAATAGAAACACGTTGAATCACACTGACAGCACCTTCTGGGCACCCAGCTGAAACTGCTGCCTTTTTAATAATTTCAACTGTTTCATTGATAGATTTTGCAGCATGTGGGTGTGGAGAGAAGACAATACTGTTTCCACCTTTTAATGCGATAAGCGCTTTGTACATAACTGTTGAAGTTGGATTGGTTGAAGGAATTAACCCAGCAACGACACCAACTGGAACACCTACTTCAATAACTTTATTTTCTTTATCTTCACGCAAAATACCAACTGTGCGCATATCCTTGATTTCTTCAAGGATGCCTTTTGAAGCAAGGGCATTCTTAAGAACTTTATCTTGCCACTTACCAAATCCAGTTTCTTCTGCGGCCATTTTGGCTAAACGTTCTCTTTGATCATAACAAGCTTTAGCTACAACTTTTACAATGGTATCGATTTGTTCTTGACTCATCAATGCTAGTTTTTGTTGAGCAACTTTAGCTCGTTGAATCAAATGGCGAACTTCCTGAATAGATAAAAGATCTTTATCTTCAATATACATTCAACTTTCTCCTATGATTTCAATTTCAGTAAAGCTTGAATAAGTAGTTGTTTGTTCGCAAATTTAATATCTTTCTTAGACAGATCGACTTTATCTTCCCGATAAGCAATACTTCTTAATTCAACAACTTTGAATTTTTTTAATTCTTCCTCAGAATATTTCGGCTGTCCTTCTGTTGGAATTTCCTCTTCAACCACAATATCAGAAACAATATCGGAAACAATTTCTTCAACGCTAGTTTCTTCAACTTCTGACACTAAAGGTTCTGGAATTACCTCAGTTATTTCTAATGAATCAAGATCATTTGATTCACTCTCTTCAACAGATGAGGTAGTTTCAACTTTTGACACTTCTTTACTCTCTTCCTTACGAATTGGAATGAGGATTGAATCTGTTTGTGAGTCTAGTCGTGCAATCACATGACTATGAAGATAGTAAGGTTGATCCTGTGCAATCTCAACTGCAGCTTCTACAGCTGATCTTACTGCACTAACGTCGCCTACTAACTGAACTGTGTTCAAACCTGACTTAACAGTTTCTACATTTAATAGTGAGACATTTGCAGCTTTCAAAGCAGCATCTGCTACAACAATTGCTCCAAGAAAACCTCGCACTTCAATTAATCCAAGTGCCTTTTCTACCATGAGCATACCTCATCTTAATAATTCTGTGGATTGTCTGCAATACTAATAACAGTTCGTGCAAATGCATCACACGCAGCACGACAAGCAGATTGAGATCCAGTCAATAAACCACCGGCAAAGTTTGTTTCACTTGGTGGACCATAGAATGCTCCAACCGTCACATCAGCAGCTTTCAAAGCAGCATCCAAACCGACCATAGCTTCAGCAGGAGGGGCAATCAAGTAAGCAATTGCTGTTCCTTCTTGTGCGTTAGCACCTTCTGACAAATAAGTACCCGCTCTTGAAATACAATGAGCAAAATATGGGATACTATCATCATCATTTGCGCTATAGAAGCTAGCTCCGTTTTCAATTTCATAGACCACAACATCCAGGCCACTACGAACTTCTTCTGGGTTTGGTCCTGCAAGGATACCGATAACTTCACCAGCTAGTTTAGTTGAAGCATTTCCAGCTCCAGCATACATACTGCGAGCGTAAACAACTTCAACATCGGCTGCCTTTGTTGCTTCATCCAAAGCAACATAGGTTACATCATCGCAGTCAGAGGTAACAATACCCAAACTTCTGTGATGTGGTTTCAATTCCAATGATGCTGCTAACCCTGCATCTACATTAGAAATCAATAATGCACTCAATACGTTAGCGCCAAGTCTATCATTTCTCAAAATCTAAACCCCATTTCTATTTTAATTCTACACCTGACTTCTTATTATCAAGAATCTTCTTAATAATTTCAGCCACGTAGGCACCAGCTTCAACCGCTGGAGTTCCACCTTTATGGATATTTGATACTACTGTACGACGAGATTCTGGCATACCAACTGTAGGTTTATAAGCCATGTAAGCACTCATAGATTCAGCTGTTACCAAACCAGGACGTTCACCTACAAGCATACAGATAACTTCAGCACCTGTAAGTTCAGCAATTTGGTCCATTGCTGCAACACGAGCATGTTTGATGAAAAGAACTTCATTAAACTCAAGACCAAACATTTTCAAACCTTGTTTCAAAGCTGGCAAGAAATCTTTTACGTTTGCTTCAATGGCCGATGAACTCAATCCATCCCCAACAACGATCTGTACTTTTGGATTTGATTTGCAAGATTCTTTAATAATTTTTTGTTGATCTTCCGGGAATACACGACCATAGTCTGGACGAGTTAAGTATTCATCTTTAGTTGCCGCTTTGGTTTGAACAGGAATGAATCCCATTTCTTTAACAAAATCATCTGATACATAAGAGAATACTGCATCTTGTGCTGCCGCATGGTCCGCACGGAAACGAAGAACTGTTTCAGTCTTGTAACGGTTACCAGCTCTCCACAATCCCAAACGAGCTGGTGTGAATTTTTTAATCTTACGATAAGCTTCTTCGTTAATGGCATTCGGAATTAAAAATTGTTCCTGAATATCCACTTCTGTGATATCTGGAATAATTCCATCCTCAATGTGGCTTTCTTCTTTATCAGGTTGAACACGATTACTCACAGGAACCTTCAAATCAGAGTTAACTGTTTGCACCTCTTTTTCAGGTTCTGTTATAGCCTTCGTATCTAATTCACTTAACAAAGAACGAATCATTTCTTTTAAATCTTGTTCATTCACTGTCAGTACCTCCTCACTAATTTTGTCTCATAAAGATAGATCCATCTCCACCAATTTCAGTAAGATGTCCATCTTTCATCAATCCCATGTTTTCCATCCATTCTTCAAATTCTTTGATTGGACGTTTGTTCAAGAGATCACGCATTGTTGCAGTTTCGTGGTAACCAGTAGTTTGGTAGTTCAACATGATATCATCTCCATGAGGAATTGCCATGATGTAGTTAACGTTTGCTGCACCAAGTAGAACCAATAGATTTTCAGCATCATTTTGATCGGCTTTCATGTGGTTCGTGTAACAGATATCACAACCCATAGAAATACCAGTCAGTTTACCCATGAAGTGGTCTTCTAAACCTGCACGAATAACTTGTTTTGAATCGTACAAATATTCAGGTCCGATGAATCCAACTACAGTATTTACCAAGAATGGATCAAAGCGTTTTGCAAAACCATAACAACGTGCTTCCATTGTTACCTGGTCAGCACCATGGTGAGCATCTGAAGACAATTCAGAACCTTGACCAGTTTCAAAGTACATCACGTTTGGACCAGCTGAAGTACCAACTTTTTGAGCCGTATCTTTAGCTTCTTGAATCACTTTCGCATCAAAACCAAAGGCTTCATTTCCTTTTTCAGAACCTGCGATAGATTGGAAGACCAATCCTGTTGGAGCGCCTTGGTTCATTGCTTCAATTTGAGTTGTAACGTGAGCTAGTACACAGTGTTGTGTTGGGATCTTGTACTCTTCGATAAAGTCGTTAAATTTATGAAGAATGCGTTTTGTACTTTCTACAGAGTCATCAACTGGGTTCAACCCTAGAAGAGCATCCCCACATCCATAAGCAAAACCTTCCATTGTAGAAGCCATGATACCATCCGGATCATCTGTAGTGTGGTTTGGTTGCAAACGAGATGAGAAGGTTCCAGGCATACCAATAGTTGTATTAGCGCGTTTAGTGATGATGATCTTATTCGCTGCGACAATCAAGTCAAGGTTGGTCATCAACTTAGCAACCGCTGCGACCATTTCTGAAGTCAAGCCACGAGATAGCCATTGAATGTCTACATTTTGGTGTTTGTTATCCAAAATCCACTCACGGAGTTCAGAAACTGTCCAGTTCTTAATTTTTTCATAAGTTCGAAGGTTTACATCATCGATAATAATGCGTGTTACTTCGTCTTCTTCGTATGGTACAACTGGGTTGTTAAACAAATCGGAAAGTTTTAATTGTGATAAAACCACCTTAGCTGCCACACGTTCTTCAGAAGATTCAGCAGCTACGCCCGCAAGTTGGTCACCCGACTTGTATTCATTGGCTTTAGCTAGAACTTCTTTTACTGATTTGAATTCATAGACTCTTCCAAATAATTTTGTCTTTAAAATCATTTAAAGTCTCCTCCTTTAATAATTTCCTAATTAAAAACTAACGTTTTAACGACGACCGGTAAAACCGATCCCTCTATCACTGGATTACCAATATCTATATAGTCTCCATTTTGAACATCAACGGAATCTATACATACGAAAGGATAATCCTTCGGCAAGATAGCAAATAAACATTGTCCCAAAACTTTAGCCATATCTTCTCTCACGACCACCAGTAAGGGAATATTTTTTCGAATCGTTTCTCCCATTCCTTGGACGATGGCTGTAGCATATTCTTGTACTCTTACAAAACTTGGACTTTTTTCTCCATTAAGTGCTAAAGCAACCTGTTGGACCTCATTTTCCAAAGTAAACCATTCTAATTTATCACGAATGATTTTGGTTAATTTTTCGCAACTTTCTAGTTCATCGTCCTTGGCTAATTTCAAAACAGGAATGTTTCGAATCGGTAATGTTTTGGAAATATAAGTAATGGTACTTCCACTAACTTCTGTTGTATGGCTACCAGCCCCCACAACTGTTGCCCGAATCGTTTCGGCCGATTCAATGACTTTCTTTTGTTCGAAAATTTTTGATTGACGAATGGCGCGTCCAAGTATGATACCAATGTCCCCGTATGCGAAATCATTCGCTACAGCTTCTTCAGTGATAGCATCTGCTACTCCACCAGAAAATGAAACACAATTAATTTCATAATCTAGCCTCAAACCATGATTGGTTTGTAAGAATTCATAATATGGAGCATCAACATCTAGGCCAACAGCCTTTTCTAATACACGGACCATGATTTGAATGAGTTTATTTAACTCATCTTTATTGACAATATCATTTAAGAACAATCTTAAATTTTCTTGTTTAATAATTTCTTGTAATTTTGGTGCAATGTATTGGATTTTATAGGTCGTGGGATCAATCTTGATCAAGCGTCCACCAATATCTAGACATCCAGTATCTATGACGTCCCCTTCGCGAAACGCTGCGAAGTTTGAAGTTCCACCTCCAATATCAATATTTACTACTGACGTATGGTGTTCCTGAGAATATTGATGAGCACAGGCACCCTTGCCTGCGATGATACTCTCAAGGTCTGGTCCAGCAGTAGCAACTACGAAATCACCTGCGTAACCACTCAAGGCTTGTAAAACCTGACTAGCATTTTCCTTTCTAGCCGTTTCACCGGTAATGATCACAGCGCCCATTTGAATATTTTGCTTTTCAATTCCTGCTTTTTTATATTCTTGAATAACAAAGTCTTTTATCTTATCAACTTCTATCAAAGATTGATGTGAGATGGGTGTAAAAATAATTTCACTCTTATAAAGAACTTTTTTATCCGTTATATAAACTCGCGGGATTGTAAATACTGAAGCAATATTTTCAATGGTAAGTTCAGATAGGACTAGTTGAGTCGTTGCAGTTCCTAGGTCTAACCCAACACTCAAAATTTTATCCGACATAGGAAACCTCCAAAAAAGACGCCTAAAGAATGCACTGAAACATCGTTTCTGCATTCTTTAAGCGTCATTGCTTTTCGACTGACTTCATTGTTAGTCTTTTATTATTTACACTTTAAAAATTATCTTAACTTGTGTTCCCTCATGATTTGAAGTTGTCACAAGTCTTCCGGATAATTTGCTATCTACAAATCGTTGAACAAGGATTAAACCAAGATGCTCTTGGCCCACGGTTTCGACATTGTAACCGCTACCATTATCAATTACTTGTATACGTATTATATCATCATTTTTCGTCATTTGCAAACGAATACATTGATTTTTTTTATTTTTTTGATATTTTTTATTGGAAAAAGCATGCTCATAAGCATTTTGTAATAATTCATTAATAACCAGCGCTAATGATGATGCTCTATTATGATCTAGATAGATTTGATCACATAATTCCAATTTTAATTGAATAAAAGGTCTTTCTGCAAAACAGCGTTGAAGATTCGATGAAACAATTTCAATTAGGGACTTCAGATCGATTTGCTCATGTTCTTGACTAGAAAGAAGCTCATAGGTAGCAGCAATCGAGAAAATCCGGTTAATACAATCTTCGAAAGCAACCTTTGTGCCCGATTCTTTAACCTGTGCTCCTTGCAATCGCAATAAAGAAATAATGGTTTGCAGATGATTTTTAACACGGTGATTAATTTCTCGAGACGCTATCACACTCTCTTGAATCTCTTTGTCTTTTTCTTTAAGGTCACTGATATCCCTTATGGTAAGAACAGTTTGATGATTGCGAGCATTGGGGTAACACTTGACTTGAAAATAGTGCTTCCCATACTTAACGGTTTTATTACTATCTGAAAAATGATCTTCTACTAATTCAGAAAAGATGGTTCCATCCAAGGAAAGATTATCATAATGCATTCCTTGAACACTATCCAAGTAGCCCAACTTCGTTCGATATAAAAGAACAGCAGACTGATTGCAATGGAGTAGAAATCCTCCCTGATCAAACACTAATACTGCATCTTCTACATAATCCAGTAAGGAAACTTCGTCTTCTCGACTTGATTCTGAAGGAGCTTGAAAAATGTAAGAATTGTCACCTTTAGAAGGCTTGAGAGAGAAGCTAGACGAAAAGCTATTTGAAAAATCACTTTCAACAATTAAAGTAGCAATGACTTTTTCTCCTCTAGTAATCGGAAAAACAGTCTGTTCAATTGCAACTCCTTCTTGCGATTGTCCACGGAGTCCAACAGAAGGAACCCCTGTCTGGAGAGTTCGTAGCACCCCTGGTTCGTTTTCCAAAAATGCTGATTGCCCTACCACTGTCTTTTCATATAAGCTTTCCTTTGTATGAGGCTTTCTATGGAAAACGACAATTGCATGGTCAGAATAAATATTTTTGACATCAATGAAGACGTCCTTATCCATAAACTCTTTGCTAGATAAAACCGCCTCTGATTGCCGAATCAAGTAATCAATATCCGCCTCATTTAAATCCGTTTTATCTTCACAAAATTTCTTTATTTGATTATTGTGCTTCATTATTTAATAACAGCAATTTTGCAATTTCAATCATTGGAACGCGTTTTTGCATACTAATGGTCCGAATCTGTTTAAAAGCTTCAGGTTCTGAAAGATTATCTCTTGTCATCAAGAGCCCTTTTGCCTTTTCTAAGAGAATTCGATCGTCGAGCTTTTTACTAATTTTGATTAATTCCTTTGAAAGTAATTGCTGTTGCCGCCCTTTCTCTATACAAACTGCTATTGTAGGAATTAACGATTTTGCATCCAACGGTTTTACTAAATAGGCACTAGCACCCGTTAAACTCGCTTTTTGAACATAATGGTCATCGCTAAATGCAGAGAGAATAATCACCCCGTACGCCAATCCATCATCTAGTATTTTTTTCCCCGCGGATAATCCGTCCAGTAATGGTAATTTAATATCCATAATGACTAGATCGAAAAAGTGTTTTTGGCAAAGTTCGATAGCTTCAAAACCATCACTTGCTTCTGCAGCCACTTCATAATCTGACTGTTCTAAAATTTGTTTGATATCTAAGCGAATAATTGGATCATCATCACAAATTAGTATTCTGCCCTTCATGAAATCCTTCCCTCGTTTGAAATTATGTTCTTGTTACAATGGTACTTGAAAAGCCTAGTATTTCCTCTAAGCCATTTAGAACTGCATGGAGTGAAGCATCTACTGATGCAACATCTCCAGTCATGACAACCGATCCACTAAAGCGATCGACAAAACCAATCTGTACTCCCGCTGCTTTCGTAGCAATATCCACAGCAATAATAGCTGCCTCACTTGGAGTGATGGTTAATATTCCAATAGCATCTTGAAAATCAGTCTGTAACCCCAATTTTTCAAAAATTACTGGATCAGGACTCGCAATCAAATGAGCTAATGTGACTTGTTTCCCAGGAACATATTCCTGAATCATTCTTTGTTTTTCTGACATATATTACCACCTCTGGATTGGTTTTACAATAAATATAGTTCCAAATAATATGATTATACTATAATTGGTATCCGCTTTCAACTCTAAATTTTCACAATCTTTGTTTCAAACGTCTATCTGTCTTTTAGCTATACGCTTAAACGATAAGTTTCTCTAGCAATCATCAATTCTTCATTCGTTTGAACGACAAGGATCTTACAATTGGAATTGGAATCTTGGATATACAAACTGCCATTTTCATTTAGCTCTTTGTTCACAGACATTCCGAACACCTGTAATTTATCAACGATCAAGGAACGGATTAGGGCTGCATTCTCTCCAATTCCTCCAGTAAATACTAAGGCATCAAGTCCATCAAGATCTACTATATAGGATGCGATCGTATGGGCCACACGATTCACAAACATCTCAATAGCTAATGCTGCTTTTTGATTCGCTTCCGTCGCAGCTTGAATCAAATCACGCATATCATTGCTCATTTCAGAAATTCCAAGGAGACCTGAAGCTTCATTCAGTAGTTTCTTGACTTCATGGATTGGCATCTGCTGTCTTTCAACCAAGTAAGGGATGATCATTGGGTCAATACTTCCACATCGCGACCCCATCATTAATCCATCAATAGGGGTGAAGCCCATACTCGTATTTACTGACTGCTGCTCTTTGATCGCACAAATACTGGCACCATTTCCTAAATGACAACTAATGATTTTAACATTTTCCTTAGCATGCTCTTCTTGCTGAAAGATCTTTTCTACCGTTTCTGCAATATAGGCGTGGCTGATACCATGAAAACCATATTTTCGAACATGAAACTTTTCGTACAAACTATAAGGCAAGGGATAAAGGTAGTGAACCGGGTCCATGGTCTGATGGAAAGAAGTGTCAAAAACAGCGACATTTTTGATGCTAGGAAAATGAGTTTTAAATGACTTGATAACAGAAAGACTGACCGGATTATGACTCGGTGCCAAATCTCCTAAATCTGAAATGATCTCCTCATTTTTTTCATCTACCAATACAGATCCTTTAAAACTCTCTCCACCATGGGCAACCCGATGACCAACTCCAACAATCTCTTCTATTGAATGAATTTCTCCACTCTCTACAAGAGTCCCTAGCAAAACTTGAACTGCAAATTCATGGCTAGGTATACAAACACTTTTTTGAACTTGGTTTCTTTTGGTTTGATACTTTACTTTACCATCTTTAAAACCGATACGATCAAAGATCCCTTTAGCTATAACTGCTTCACTTGGCATTTCTAGTAACTGAAATTTCAAAGATGAGCTTCCTGCATTGATTGCTAATATTTTATCCGACATTTTTTCACCTTCTAAATAAAGAAGTAGGACAGACCTTATTTCAATAGCTTCTGTCCTACAATCTATTATGTACAACTTTTTAAACAATCATGCTTGTTCTCATCAAGTTGTATATTTTTCTGCTTTTTTCCGTATTCAACGATTACATGATATTGACAAGTAGGACTGCTAAAATCGCTCCAATAGTAGGACCTACGATTGGAATCCAGGCATAAGACCAATTTGCATCCCCTTTATTTGGAATCGGTAAAATAGCATACGCTAAGCGAGGACCGAAATCACGGGCTGGATTGAGGGCAAATCCTGTAGTTGAACCCAAAGATAGACCCACTGCCATGATTAATAAACCAACTAGTACAGGTGTTAATCCAGGTGTTATTTCACCGTGAGTAATCATCAGCAAAGCAAAGATAAAGAAGAAAGTCGCAATAATTTCACTGAGTAAATTATAGAAAGGATTTGGAATCGCTGGACCCGTTGCAAAAATGCCCACTGAATTTCCTTCTTCTTGACTTGTTTCCTTAAAGTGTGTATGGTACATCACTGTTATAATCGCAGCACCAACGAAAGCTCCTGCTACTTGCGCAATGATGTAACCAAACACTTGATCCCAAGGGAATGATCCGCCAATCGCAAATGCAATAGTAACTGATGGATTTAAATGACCACCTGAATTATAAAATCCTGCCGTATAAATGCCTAGAGTAACTGCTAAGCCCCAAGCAAAGACTGCTGTGAACCAGCTAGGAGCAAAATTTTTAGCGATTGCCTTGTTCAAATTGAGAGATGCTCCAAGACCATTACCAAAGACTATCAGGACCATTGTCCCTAAGAATTCACCTAAATATTTTTCCATTATGATACCTCTACTTATTATCTATCGATGGCATATAACGCTATTTCTTGGTCTTGTATAGAATTTCCACCACTGACTCCAATGGACCCCAGTAGATGTTCTCCCTCAAAAATTGGAACCCCACCAGAAAGACTGACAATTTTATTGTCCAACATCATTTCCAATTGATATAACCATTGCCCCGGTTGAGTTAATGGTTTTAAATCTTTTGATTCCATTTTCATTCCTACAGCAGTATATGCTTTTTTATAAGCCATCTCATCGCTAACTAATAACGCATGTTCCATTCTATAAGTCATGATGACGCGAGCACTTGAATCAAGAACTGTAATGACCACATCAACTTGTAAGTCTTTTGCTTTTTTTACTGCTCTTTGTACAATATCCCACGCCTTTTGATAGAGTGGATTGGAATAATTCGAATGATTTGATTCAACAGGATAACGATTCAAAATTTCTTTAAGGATCTTTAAAGTCATTTTTTCAATTTTATCCTCATTCATCGTCACTTTAAGCACCTCCTGCTAATCTTGAACTAAAACGTAACATCAAAAATCGAACTTGTATTAAAGGGTACCCCTTTAACTAACCGAGCGGCATTCGTACCTAACAAACGTAACTCCCGATTTCCTACACTGTCATATTGTTTAATTCTATAAACATATTTTTCTTTGGGTAAATTTCTATAATGAAGTACGATATCCTGTTTATTGGCCGCTATGCCGACCAGTAAGGACGATTCATGAGAAGCACGATGGGCTGTTAAAACAACATCTTCAACTGTTTCTGCCTGAATATATTCAAACGGTATCCCTTCTTCTTCAATACCAAAACCAACTTGATCAAAAACAGCTGTTTCACTATCCTTTGGGATATAGAAAATGATCTTTGGTTTATTAGATAATTGAATAGTCATAACGGCCACCCTCTGCCTCTCTAGCATACGTCAAGATTAACCCAGTGGCTACAGCATTCCTTGGCCCTTCATTTCCTCGTACATTTCCGCGACCAGCTACGATGGCATGTTGTGACAAGGCTTCTGTCACTAGCTGCGGAATTTCAAAGTCTAATGCAGAACCACCAACAATGACGACGAAAGGAATATCACGAATATTTTCCGTAGGACTCACCCGTTTCAGAGCACGAATCGCATTGGTGACAAATACACGCTCTTTAGCAGATTGCCGAACCAAGCGAATCTTCTCAATGGAAAAGTCCTGGTTGTTCAACGGAACAAACTCTTGTTCACCTTTTACTATAACCACACGTGCAAATAAATCACTCGATAAGGGTTGATCAAAGAATTGAACAGTTCCGTCTTCATGACGGATATGGAAAAGACTCTCAACTTTAGCTAAGGGATATTTTTTGATATCTTCCGCCAAATGACGATTCTCAAGGCCAAGCTCTGAGTTAATCAGCATGGTCACCATATCCCCTGCTCCTGCCAAGTGAATGGCATGAATCTCACCCTGCTTATTAATGATGGAAGCATCTGTAGAACCGGCACCCAAATCCAAAATAGCAAGTGGGGTGTCTGATCCTGGAGTCGTTAAAGCCCCTAAAATAGCGGATTCTGCTTCAGAACCTCCTATTTCAACTGGGATGTCCAACTCATGCTCAATTTCTTTAGCTATGATAGACATTTGAAGTTTATCAGAATTAACCATAGAAGCAATACCAACCGCTTGTTCCATAGAAAATTCACCAGCCAAGCCACCCTGAACGGAGATCGGAACAAAGGTATTCACTGCTAATAAATCTTGAATAGCTATCTGATCTTGACTTTTATCTGTCAGTTTGGCCATGGTTTGCCGTACTTTTTCAAGCATGCCACCGACGTTTGTCCCAGCTTCTCCAATTACATTTTGGATATTTTTAGCAAGGACCACCTGCTCCATGATCGCTTCAGATCCCTTAGAAACATCCACACGTAAGATTTGATTTTCACCAATAATTTGTATGGTCCCTGCTGGAATTTTACGGGCTTTGACATCACCTTTTGGCGTTTTAATCACAACCGCTGAACGATTTCCAATCAGGGCACGCGCGATTGGCACAATGCTCTTTGTTTCATCCGGATTCAGTTCAAAAACAGTCGCAATCCCATAAGGATTAGATAACTGTGTAATGACTTTACCCTGCTCTACAACTTCTACCGCCGCTAACATGCCCAAGGGCACCTTATCAATGTATAGAATCTCATCTACGATCGGGATTTTAGATCTTAAACGATTATTGACCAAGACACCATCATCTGCTTGGAGCACAGCTCCTTGAATGTTGTAGCCGTTTTCAAAATAAGCATTGATCAACTTCGCTACTAAATCAAAATCAATATCCTTTGGAACAACTACAATATAAGGCTCCGTTTTCACTTGATTAATTAAGTCAAGAATATGAACCGTTTTCCCGACACCTAAACCAAGTCCGCCTGGGGTCCGAGGATTATGACCAATCATTGTGGATTCTGTAATCACAGTTTCCGTAATGGTTTCCATAGCTACGTCCCCGATAACTGGCGTTGCTTCGTTAATGCGAATCAAACTAATATCTTTTAAATCAAGTGACGTCTTGGCCATTAATTTGCGAAGAGAGTCATAGATTCCGTGAACATTTTCTTTTGTTCCCTTAATACCAGTCGTATCAGAAATAGCAGATGAAAGGAAGTGAAGTTTATTTTGTGCAGTATCAAATGCTGCTAACGCACTTTCTGTTGAGGAATTCCCAATATCAACACCAATGATATATTTCACTATTTTCCTCCAATTCTATCTCGCTGCTAGTTATCACCTTTCAATTTTTTACGACGTTCATAATGTTCAGCAGCTTCTCTAATAAATCCTGCACAAATCTTTGCTTGATATTGTGTTTCCAATTCTTCTGCAATGGATAAGAGTTCCTCTTTAGAAGAACGATAAGGACGTAAAGCATTGTAAATTTCTAGAACACGTTTATCTGGAACACGAGTCAATTCAGCAGCCCGAGAAAAGTTATATTGAATAGCTTCACGACCAGAATTTTTGGCGATTTCACCTTGTTTAATTAGAATCTCTGGTTTAATCCGTAAGTCCTGAGATGAAATTTGACCTGAAAGAATGCTTTCCAATGTAACATCTTCAAATTTTTTGTTATCTCCAATTTTAATCCAGTCTGGATGTTTTTTAGAAATTGGATAATCATTAGCTGTTGCTTCGTCTTGATTGCTACTAGAAAAGCTTGTAGCACTTGTCTCAGAACGATTCATTTGTTCCAAGATTTGTTTTACTAATAATTCAACTGATTCTGCCATTTTGGACCTCCTACTTTAAATTAACACACACTCATCTGCAGGCTTACCTTTTACGACCAATTTTGTTTCTTTAATGTGAAGCAAAGCTGAGTAAGCCTGATATTTAGGACGTGCCATTTGATCATTCAAGGTAGGAACAGGATTTGGTGTTTCACCTTTTGCATATTTGGCAGCATTTTTACCGATTAAACGATAGGTTTCAGGAGTCAAGAGTGGGGCTTGAGGGAAGAGTTCTAGATTACTCAATGGTGGTAAATCACGTTGGTGAATCACAGTTGTTCCTTTGGACTGTACACCAATAGAAATTCCAGAACCAGAAAGGTGGTCCCCTTCAACAGCCACGAAAGCCACGTCAGATGAACGATATACTTTCACAATCCGAGCTTTCAAGCCTTCTTCTTCAATTCCTGCAACTAATTGTCTCAGTACTTCAGTGTGCGGTATGTCAACCATTGTTTTAACTTGTTGTTCCCCAAAAGCTGGACCAACTGCAATCACAACTTCATCAACAGATTGACTTGGCTGAGCAACCCCAACTTTTCGAATAACTGTTCCCTCATTGACGGATGCCGTAGTTGTAGCATCTACATGATGAGTCGGTTCAACATGACCGTTCGATTCCGCTTTTACTTCTTTTAATACACTCTCGATGATCGAGCGCAACAACGTTTCATTTATTTCTGTCATCGTTAGGTCCTCCTAAATATCACGAGGGTCGATCGCACGTGGAATATCTTTAACCTTTTCCCATTCTTCTCCCACTAAGCGATGTCCAGTACCGACACCAACATAATCGTTCGGAGAGTTAATAGCTGATATAACATTCCAATCTTTATCGAAAATAGCAGACGTTTGTAAAAAGTCACCTGCGGCACGTTGTTTAAACAAATTCAAGAGTTCATTGGCAATTTCTGGGAAGCCATTGTTTGCCAAAGCCTTAATAAGATCCACACCTTGAACACCACGTTCAAGGATACCTTGAGCCGCTTTGATATCTTCAACCTTATCACGATCAGGCATATCTTTTGAACCATGTGCATAAGTTGCTGCTTCCACTTCTTCATCTGTGATAGCTGGCAATCCCAAACCTTTAAATAGAGCTTGCATTACGCGGGCAGCTTTATTCCGTACTTTGATAACTTCTTCTTCACGAACTGGGCGCAACCCACCGTCTACACGCAAATCACGTTGAATTACATTGTAGTCATCATAGTCATCTGCATCCCAGTTAGACCCCGCAAACATATTGTCATAGTTAGGAGTCGCAGAATAACCAGAGTTAATAAAGTCTGTACCTGGAGCCAACTGCATTAAGGTACGTACAGAACGACGCAAATCTGAGTGAGTAAATGTTTGGTCATTTGAAGACGCACATTCAAGGTCCAGCATCGTCGCAATTAAGTTTTCAGCAACGACTGCACGAATACCACTTGGAACAGCTGCTGGAATACCAATACAGCTAACAGATCCATTTTGTGTTCCTTGAACACCCGCAGCTTTTGTAATATATAGACAGCGAGCTTCCAAGTAAAGCATGGACTTGCCTTCGGCTTGTCCCATTTGAACTTCTGAACCAGTTCCTGAAGTAAAACGCATCTTCAATCCACGAGAAGCATAGGCAGACGCTAAAAAGGCTTTTGACCAAGGAGTATCATCACCATCTGTAAATACATCTTCTGTACCATAAACGGAGATAGTTTCAGCATAAGCCGTGAAGCCACGCATACCAAATTCAAGTTCTGTTGCTTCTTCCAATGAACACTGAGTGAGAACTCCAGGACGACCAACTTGCGAACCGATCATAAGAGACAAGGCATTGAAAGGTGCATAACGAACAACGGCTACTGTGGTTTCTTGTTCAGCAAATCCACGTAGAGCCCCTTCTGCAGCATCCGCAGCGATCTGCACCGGATTATCATTTACGTTTGTTACGTGCGCTTGTGTTGCTGTTTGTTTCCGTGTCCGCATTTTTTGCAAACACATCATGATTTCAACAACATTCATGTGATTCACAACTTCACAAATTTTTGCAGGAGTCATTGCTTTGGTCAAGCGAACAATTTCAGAACGTGGTACATTCGGAGTTAAAATTTTGTTAGCGATCTCTTTAGAATCCATTCGAACAACTTCTTCTGCATGTTTCAAATCAATTCCATAAGTAGCGATAAACTGATCGATTAAATCAAATTCTTCTCTTGCTTTTCCATCTAATTCAACTACGATGCCATTTTCAATACGAATACTAGGCTTTGGATCATTAGGGCTATCCATAGCCACTAAACCTTCTTCAACCCACTCTGTTACGAATCCATCCTGATTAATTGGTCGTTTACTGAGCACTTCAAAACGTTTTGATTTTGTCATGTTTCATTCCCCCATTCTCTAAATGTAGGATGGCTGACCATTCACTGGTGTGTCACCGAGACTTCCAAGCAATTGAAGCCCGATTTCTCTTGCAGAAACGACAGCTTGTCTCACTGCTCCAGAATCACCACTGATAAACAAAATGACCTCATTTGAATGGCTTGTTCCACCATTACCTGGTGAAGCATAACCAACAACATCAACTGTAGCTGATTTAACTGCAGTATCCGCCATAACAACTCCGATGGCTGCAGGCGCACCTACAATGAGACCAAAGGCACGACCAACTTCAGCACCAAAAGCTGTTTCGATGGCATGGCTTGCTCTCGCAGTGTATTGCAATTCGATATGGCCTGCCTCATTGGCATAGACATCTCCAAATGTACGATTGACTTCACCTAAAGTTACTTCTACTGCACGGCGTACATCTGATACATCTTCTCCACCAAAGATAATTAAGTTACCATGTCCTGCTCCACCTTTTGTATCACGAGGTAATTCGATGCTAACGATCTCTGTATTTGTAGCTTTTACAGCTTCATCTGCAGCCATAATATGAGGTCCAGCTCCTGTACGAGCACCTATAATACCAATGGACCGATAGTATTTTTTCAACTTCATAGCATCCAACAACTGTTGATCGACATTGGCAATCACGAGACCAATGGTATCTCCTGTTGGATTTGAACCAACAAATTCAGTAACATTACAATTATTAGCCATTTTATTACTCCTTTATGTATGATAAAAACGACTGTAATATTTTTAAAAAGCCTGTTCTACAACTTTCAACAATTCTTCAACTGTAGGAACTCTTGGATTTGTAATCGTACACTTATCCACTAAGGCCGCTTCTGCAATCTCACGCTTATTTGCATTAAAATCTTCAAGTCCTACTCCATAAGCGCTCAATGAAGTTGGATGATCTAATTTCTTCTGAAGTTTCCGAACAGCATCGACTAGTTGTCTTACACCAAGAACAGGTGTAGAAGCACTCAAGCCTAATAAACGAGCAATCTGTTGATAGCGTTCAGCAGTTTCTTTATTCAAATTACCTGTGCGGGCACCATTAGTTGTCACATTGGCATTATACTGGATAATATGTGGCATTAAGATGCTGTTGAGACGTCCATGTGGGATATGGAATTTTGCTCCTGCAGCATGGGCGATACTATGATTGATCCCCAATGAAGCTGAGTTGAAGGCCATTCCTGCCAAGGTAGAGGCCACATGCATTTTTTCACGCGCTTCTAAATCATGCCCGTCTTTGTATGCACGAGGTAAGTATTCAAAAACTAATTTGATAGCTTTTTCAGCCAAAGCGTCGGAAAAATCAGTCGCTTTATTAGAAACATAAGCCTCGATCGCATGCGTCAACACATCCATACCAGTGTCAGCTGTGATATTAGCTGGTAAAGTTTCCACCAAATTCGAATCCAAAATTGCGACCTCTGGTAAAATATCCCAATCAACAATCGGATACTTTTGTTCTTTCTCAGCATCAGTAATTACTGCAAAACTCGTCACTTCAGAGCCTGTACCACTAGTCGTCGGTATAGAGATTAGTTTCACATCTTTAAAGACACCTTGTTTCTTAGCAAAGTAATACATGGCTTTAGAAGCATCGATTGCAGATCCTCCACCAACTGATAAGACAATATCGATTGATTTTCCTTCAGTAGCTTTAATCCCTGCCACGATGACATCAATAGGCGGATCTGGAACGATATCCGTAAAGATCACAAGATCGTTACTTGCATCTAAGAATTCAAGAATGCGATCCAACTGTCCAGATTCTTTTAAAAATGGATCAGCAACAACCAATATCGATTGGTTGTGATAATCGCCCAAGTGAGCCAAGGCACCCTTACCGACAAAAATTTGTGTTTTGTAGTAAATGTTATACATTCGTTCTCCTTTCTTTCTTGAGTTTCATTATTTTACCTCCTTTACTAGATGAAACTCTTCAGAATACATAAAAAGAAGCCACATGAAATACAGCCAAACCACACAAAGTTTTGGCATATTTCATATAGCTTCGTCGCTTAAATTTGTACTCCTTTGTACTTTACAAAGAGTATACCATAAAAACGTTTTCAACGCAAAAGAAAAAGCATATATTTTTATATTTTTTAAGCATAATACTTGCGGTTTCTTCCAGATCGTGATATTATGTAGTTACTAGAAATGATTTTGGTACTTTTAAGGGTATGGAAGTTTGGTGAAAATCCAACACGGTCCCGCCACTGTGATAAGCTTTGCTTTCAGTCAGGTCTTTATTCTTAAATTTTAGTAGATTTCACGCCTCGATGTAAGGTGGTGATGTCAGTTAGGAAATACACCAAAATAGTGCTTTCCCCTATTGACTCTACGTTTAAGTACGTATCATTTTCTAAGGATGGTTTTTCCATCATCTGCGATGAAGCAGAGTCAATATTTGGAGAGCTACTGTTAACCAACGATGCTTAACATGAAGTTTGTACACTGATGTACATATGGCTTTCGAATGTGAACCTTGCCTTTCCCTCTGGGGAGGTAAGGTTTTTTTATTTTCTCCTAAAGGATGCTCTATTCCAAAACTTTAGTCTCGATATCAATAGAAAAGCACTACCCCAATTTTAGTTTGGGTAGTGCTTTTTCTATTAGCTATTATTCTTCTGTGCCCAACGCTCCACATCTGCTTTTGTAATATTGTGGAACACCTTTGCTCCTCTTTCATAAGGAATATCTTGGCAGTGTTTACGATAGTTAATGACACGGGCAAGCGCAAAGAAATAATCAGATAAACGGTTGATAAAAATCAAGACTTGGTTATTGATTTCATTCGTCCACATGGTTGCTACCACAAGGCGCTCCGCACGCCGAGCGATCGTTCTTGCCACATGAATCATAGAAGCAATTTCATCGCCACCAGGTAAAATAAATCTTTCCAGAGCTGGTGGGATATCCGCATAAGTATCAATTCGTTCTTCAATCCATTTAACGAGGCTTTCATCTACTTTATATGGGTATACACCCTGAGGAGTAGACAAATCAGAACCACAATCAAACAGGTAATTCTGTAACTGATACAATTCGTCTCTCAATTCATCATCTGGATCCATTTTACTAATCGTATAACCGATCCAAGTGTTTAATTCATCTACGGTACCATAAGCATTGACACGCTCTGAATCTTTTGCAATGCTTTGGCCACCTACTAATTTTGTAAGACCTTTATCTCCAGTCTTTGTATATAGTTGCATAGTTTTCCTCCTTTATTAGCCTTTATCTAATGTCGACGTAGTCATCCCGGTCCAGTTTTCCCTCCTCAAAAGTCGGCATACGCTCTATCGTGTACACGGAACTTTCTATTAAAAAGAAAGCTAAAGGACAACCAGATCCTTCCCCTAAGCGCATATCCATTTGAAGCATCGGGGATAAGCCTAAATAATCCGAAACAATTTGATAGCCCGGTTCTGTAGAACAATGGGATGGGAAGCAATAGTCAACCACTTCTTTCTTTAACTGTGAAGCAATTAAGAGTCCTGTCAAAGAAATCAACCCATCAATGACACAAGGAAGTTGGTACTGGGCACAAGCTAAATAGGTGCCAACCATCCCCAACATGTCTAGGCCACCAACTTTAGAGACGAGATCGATAATATCACTATAGGGAGCGTGTTTGGTTACCGCTTCTTGAATGACAGCTGTTTTATGAGCCTTCATATCTTCCGTCACTCCCGCTCCGTATCCTGTTACCTTTTGGGCAGGAATTCCCAAAGTGGCAGCAATGACTGCTGCGGAAGTTGTGGTATTTCCAACCCCCATCTCTCCTGTTCCAAATAAGGTATAGTCCTGATTGATCTTTTCAACTGTTCTTCTATACCCAACTAAAATGGCTTCAATGGCTTGCTCTCGAGTCATGGCAGCTTCTTTAAGCATATTGCGAGTTCCATGTAACACATGGTCCGGGTTATCGGAATAAATTTGACTCTTACAACCAATATCAATGACACAAATATCAGACCCAGCATGTTCTGCAATATTACAAACCCCTGCTTTACCATTTCTGATATTATTGGCTACAATAAAGGTTGTTTCGATAGGATTTGAGGAGATTCCTTCTTCACAAATTCCATTATCCGCTACATAGATCATAACGATTTTTTTTGATAGCTGGATTTTGTTAGGAAACATCGCATATAGCTTGGCATAATTTTTTTCCATTTTACCTAATGCACCAAGAGGTTTTGCTAAGCGATCACACACCTTTACCCCCTCTTCTAATGCTGAAGCATTAATAGGTACAATTTTATCTAGGATTTGATTTAATTCTTCTTGCCTATTCAAGGATCTCCTCCACATTCTTTACCTGGAGCCCGTCGTATAAAATCTTGCTTAGATTTCTGAGAGAATAATAGCTTGCTAAAGGATGATGAGACAGTCGTTCTTCTAACTCAGTCATGTGCATCAGTTGCTCTTCTGTCAGCAGAATACCAACAATACTACCACTATGGGCAATATTAACTCCTAGTAAACCTAATTCATTTACTAGGTCGATAATATCGTTTAAATAGGGTTTGGGTAGTCGTTTGTTATTCAATAAAGCACTTCTAGTCGCAACGGCGCCTAATAGCTCTACATTTTGCTTGTCACAGGCTATTTTAAAATCAGTCAACAATGTTTTTGATTGCTCTGCAGGATATAAGGGACTGTCCGTCATTCTTATAAAACTCGTCGTATCAACCATTTGATCTGGCTCTAGAATGTACACATAAAGCTTTGGTTTCCACCTGGTCTGCCATTGAATCTCACCATTAAGAGGATTCATCACGGTCCAGTCTGAAAATCCTACGGAGTCACTTGGTTCAATCTTTGAACAAAGACTGGTTAATAAGGGAACCGATACTTTTCCATGTTTATAGGCAGAATAAGCTCCTAAGATCGAAAGCATGTCCGCTGTACTACTAGAATAACCCTTCCCAACAGAAATATCTGTTTGAAAAGTATAGTCGAAATCTATTTGATCTGTTAGTTCATTGATGACTTGCAGCATTTTAGGCCGCAGCCCTTCTTCCATGACACCTGTTTGAGGGCCAATCACTACTTGACTTTTCTTTTCAATGCCATAAGACATCAAAAACTCTTCACCATCTACCACACATTGAAACAATTCTCCGCAAGAGCCTGGACAAGATGCTTTTATCGCCCCCATCACTCTTCTTTTCCTCCAAGAATCG
The DNA here is from genome assembly GCF_047463895.1 of Streptococcus sp. OMI750. Classification (NCBI taxonomy): domain Bacteria; kingdom Bacillati; phylum Bacillota; class Bacilli; order Lactobacillales; family Streptococcaceae; genus Streptococcus; species Streptococcus sp. OMI750. The sequence goes on along the minus strand of NZ_JASHCZ010000001.1, from coordinate 384,283 downwards.
CTTCCAAGGCAGCTAATAAACAGCTATTCTCCTCTCTACTACGAACCGCAATGCGGTAGTAATCATTCGTCAAATTGCGATAGTTCGCACAAGAGCGGATAAAAATGTTATGGCGCCATAATTCTTCACGTAAATCCTTAGAGCCCGTATACTGAAAGAAAATATAATTGACACTTGGTTTTAGAACCCTTAATGCAGAAAAAGATTTCAAGGATTGATAAAGGAAGTCTTTCTCCTTCTGTAGCCATTTTAAAGTTTGAGTTTGATAATCTCGATCCTTTAAAATCACCGGCAAGGCTTGAAGAGCCAATGCATTGATCGTCCATGGAGCCCGTCGTTCATTAATTTTTGCTAAACAAGGATGAATCCCCAGAGCGTAGCCTAAGCGTAAGCCTGGTATAGCGTAAAATTTCGTTAGAGAGCGAACGACAATCGCATTTGCAAAATCACTCAAGTACGGAACAAAACTATATGCTTCCTCGTCTTCTAAAAAGTCAATAAAAGCTTCATCTAGAATAAAATGAATATTCTGTTCCAGCAATTTTTTTCCGATTTCTAGCAAGTGACCAACTGGAGCAAGGGAGCCAGTTGGATTGTTAGGATTGCACAATAGGACAACATCTCCAGCTTCCAATTGGTCTATATCGGATAATAGACCTTCCACAGTCCAAGTAAAATGAGGAGCTGTTAAATGATGGTACAGAATTTCTGTCCCTTCTTGATGAAAAGCTTTTTCATATTCCATGAAGGTGGGACTTAAAATCAATAATCTCTTCGGCTTTAAGGTTTGAGCTAGTTCGTAAAATAACCCAACTGCACCATTTGACAAAAGGATTTCGAGATCTTGATTTCCATGATGCTCCCTCAGCAAATCCTTTTCATATTGGTTGGTGATATCCGGATATTCCGTAATTCTATCAATACTGTCCACTAAGACTTGGCGGAGGCTTGTAGAAACTCCAAGCGGATTGATATTGGCACTAAAATCAATCCACTTTTCAGAAGAGTTCCCATTTTTTTCAGCTAATAGACGTCCATTTCCTCCGTGTTCAACAATCATACACATCTCCTTCTTGAAAGATAAAGTAGTCCTTTTAGATTATATCATGTTTACTCACTCTCAAGAAAGTCCTTTAAAGCATCGATTCCAGTATTCTCTGTTGAAGAAATTTCAAAAATCCGTTTCACACCTGCATCTGACAACTGCTTGCGCGCGAATTCTAATTGCTCCTCAGAGTCTACCAAATCAATTTTGCTAATGATTCCGATCACATCTTGGTTGAATAATGAAGAAAATCCTTGAGGAAAAGTTTGCATGGTCGAATTTCCTGCGATTAAGAGTCCAATGATTTCAGCTTCTGCTGCAGTCACTGTTAACGCATTGTAATACCGTCTATGCTGTAAAAATTCCCCTGGCGTATCAATAATACTATCATGGAATTGAACAGCCTGCGTTTTAAAATACTCAATATCCAATCCTTTTAACCGTTGGGTTAGCGTTGTTTTACCCACTCCAACAGAACCAACAAACATGATTTTCTTCATATATGTCCCCTATTTTTTAATTAACTGTGCCTTATCCGTTCCTAACTTAATTGTTTCACGGCTCTTGACTAAAACACCCTTGTTTTCATCACGACCTTGTAGGAAGTATTTAGCATCCTTACTATCATATGTATCGACGGCAGTCTGTGATAACAAACCAATTCCCTTAGAAGGATCACGCAAAAGATTGAAGAGAATACCAATTTGTAAACCATCGAAGTCTTTCAACATTGCATAGTCCCCGTTACTATCTCCAGCGATTAAGATAGGATCTTGGTTGCCATGTTTATCTGCAATAAATTTCTTGATTGTTTTTGTTTTTCCTTCACCTTGTGTTTGGAAGTAGTCGTTATTGTATTCTGATTGAATCACACCAGAATCATTTTTAACAAGTTCCATTCCATACACATGGTCTTCCGTAATATTATAACCGAATTTATCCAGAGTAGCAAAAGGAACAATGACATCACGGAAGGAAGCAGAGACAACATAAACATCAATGCCGTTATCTTGAAGAGTCTTATAAAGATTTTGCATCTCTTTTACAGCACGGACACCACGTTTAAATTTGATTTCCACTTGACCAGCTTCGCCTTTCAAGCTTTCTGGACTTTCCCATGTTTCAAAAACCAAATCTTCTTTCAAAGCACGTTCAATTGATTTTTCAGATACCGCTTGAACTTCTTCAGATGTCATACCAGTAAACAAGTAAGTTACCCATGGATAAGAAATGTCTGAGCTGAAGGTTCCACCGATGGCTTCGTAAAGATAACGTAATTTAGCACTGAAATCTTTATATTCGTCTAATTTTTTTACTTCTTCGAGGCTCTTAGAACCCTTGAATCCTTTGTACTCATTATAAATCACAGTGTAATCAGAAACAATATCTTTGGCGATCTTATCAATATTAACAGGGTTTCCTTCCTTGTTGTTGTGATCTTCTGTGAAGTTGTCTTCTGGAATATTTGTACGAATCGCCTTATCCAACTCTTCTGGCGTCATCTTAAATTCCAAGTTTTCGATCTGATAAGTGAAGGTTGCTTCACCGATATCATTGATGACGGTTGTGTTATCCCAGTCAAAGACAGCATATGGTTTTGCTGATTCATCATATTTTGAACTAGATTTGCCATTTTCTTTAATGACATTACTTAATTTCTTATATAGTTTGTCCTCCCACTGACCACGTTCAAGGACTTGATCTTCTTTCTTCACGCTTGTTTCCTGACTAGCTTTACTAGACTCAGTTGTTTTAGACGACTGAGAAGCCTGACAACCAACCATAAATAAGGCTAGACCACAAACTAAAAAGAGACGATGTTTCTTCATGAGAAAACCTCCAAAAAAAATTTTAATTAGAAAAAAGGCAACAAAGAACCTATGATTTGAAACGGTTGCGCCATTGCAATCATAGGCCTCATTGCCTTTTATATTATTCCACACCCATTATACTAATTAGCTGATAGAATGTCAACCGAAAACGGTTACATTTTTCATTTGTTTGTAAAATTCTTTCATTTTTTTGAAAGAAATATAAGAAACTATTTAACGATGATTACTAATATAATATAGCCCCTTTTGAATCCTACTTTCCTATCTTTCAGAAAAGACATTTTCATTGTCTTCGCCTTTAAGCTCTGTTATACTTGGGGTAACAAAGAAAGGAGACAAGCCAATGACATTGTCCAAAAAACTCACACTTTCTCTTGCCTCAATGGCAGTTCTTGGTCTTTTAGCAGCCTGCTCGAACCAGACAGCTCAAACACCTGCAAGCTCTGCTAGTTCCCAAAAGGTTTCTTCGAATACTTCAAGCTCTAAAGGTTCACAAACGGCTAGCCAAACTGAAAATCTAGACGGTACATACAAAGGGACTGATGAAAATGATCAGATCACTCTGACCCTGTCTGGTACGACGGGCACATGGGAAGAGGTTGAAAGAGATGGCGAGAAAGAAAGCAAGCCTGTAACCGTTCACGCCGATAATCATACTCTCACTGTGGGGAATGATCTCAAATATTACAAACTAGAAGGTAACCAACTCACTATTGAAGATGACGATCGCGATCCTTCTGATACTATTGTATTAACGAAATAGCATAAAAAATCAGAGGTTAGGATGTAGATCCCAACCTCTATTTATTATCTTAATGGAATTGCATCCCACCATCCACGATGATGGTTTGTCCTGTAATGTAGTTTGAATCAGGACCAGCAAGGAAGCTAACCGCTGAAGCGACATCTTCGGGTTCTGACAAACGTTTGAGGGTAATATCTTTAGCGAAAGTTTGCATACCCCATTCGTCATCTTTACCAGCGTTCTTACCAACTTCATGAGCGATATCATACATCATTGGAGTCTTAACGATGCCAGGTGCATACGCATTGACAGTAATACCTGAATCAGCCAAGTCACGTGCCAAAGTTTGAGTGATACCACGAACTGCAAATTTAGTACCACCATAGACAGTCAAGTTAGGGTTACCTACAACACCTGCTTGTGAAGTTGCATTGATGATTTTTCCGCCATGGCCAAGCGCTTTGAATTGAGCTTGTGCAGCTTGAGCACCCCAGATGACACCACCAACGTTGATGGCAAAAGTACGTTCAAATTGTTCTTCTGTAATCGTATCAAGTGGTGTAGTTGGTGCAACACCAGCGTTGTTAACGACGACGTTTAAGTCTCCGAAATGATCCACAACTTTTTGGAAAGCTGCAGCCACTTCAGCTTGTTTAGAGACATCCGCAACAACCGCAAAAGCATTTTCTGCTGATAACTCAGCTACTGCTTTTTCAGCTGTTTCAGCATTGTAGTCTAAGACTCCGACCTTGAAGCCATCTTGTACCAATCGTTTTGCAATCGCAAAACCGATCCCTTGACCTGCACCTGTGACAATAGCTACTTTAGACATATGATTCCTCCTTGGTATCCCCGATACCAGCAAACGTTCATAAAAGAACAGCATAGGTTGACAGTCAGTTTTGTATGAATCTATCATAAGTTCCTTCCAAAACTATGCTAACAGTATACTCCTTTGTGAAAAAAGTGTCAAACTCTGGCCTGTTATTTTCTAAAGTATTTTACAATCTATCTTATCTTTATTTAGTAATAGATTAACTGATCAAGATAATTTTGAAAAGGGTTTTATATCTTGACAAAAACACTCATATTGCCTTTGTTTTGCGACTTATTTCATGCTACACTAATTATAAGAAAATCAAACAATAAGGAGGTCAAACAATGAAAGAATTCATGGATAAATTGAATAACCTACCTAAGCCAGTTCAATACATTATTGCGATCATTATTTTCTTTATTGCGTTTTACATTTCTTATAGCTTGTTTTAAGTTAGAACGTACAAAGCTCTCTTTAGCTAATACAGTGTTTTAAAAGAGAATGGGACAGAAATCGGTCATTCGTTAGAATTCGATTTCGTCGTCCCACCTCCGCACAGTTGAGTAGGGCTGTAAAAGCTGATGAAATCAGCGTAGTAGAGCCCACTCAACCACTGCGTCTTACTCGACAATCCAAAGACAATTGAGAGGCTAGGACTTTTGTCCCAGCCTCTTTCATTTTTTAAAACATTTTAAAAACTGCTACTGCAAGTACTGCACCGATGATTGGACCAACTACTGGGATCCAAGCGTAACCCCAGTCACCATCTCCTTTGTTAGGAATAGGAAGGAGGCTGTGCATGATACGAGGTCCTAGGTCACGAGCTGGGTTGAGAGCGTAGCCTGTAGTTCCACCAAGAGACAAACCAATCCCTACAATCAAGGTACCAACAGCAAAAGTACCAAGTCCTGCTTGAAGGTCATAAAGACCAAGTGCAAAGATAGTCAGTAGCAAGACAAAGGTTCCAAGGATTTCACTGATGACGTTTGAAGTAGTATCCTTAATAGCTGGACCTGTACTGAAGGTTGCAAGGATATTTCCAGGATTTTCTTCTGCTAAGTAATGCGGTTTGAACTGTAACCAGACAAGGACTTGCCCGACCATGGCTCCAGCGAATTGAGCGATGATATAAGGAATCACAGATGCCCAAGCTAGTCCACCATTAAGAGCAACCCCAATTGTCACCGCTGGATTCAAATGTGCCGGACTTAACTTACCAGAGATAAAGGCTGCCACTGCAACTGCAATCCCCCAACCAAGGGTAATGACAATCCAACCGGAGTTGTGGCTTTTTGTTTTTGGAAGAACCACTCCTGCTACGACCCCATTCCCTAATAGAATCAGGATTAGAGTACCTAAAAATTCACCAAATATTTCTTTCATATACGTTATTTCTCCATCAAAAAGAGGGGCCGGTTAGATATTCTTCTTTCCAACCCCTTTTTTGTTTTTCTTAATTTTTTAATGCTGCCAAGTCATTGTTTTCCAAAGCAACTTGCAAATCTTTTCGGTAGCCAGCTTTTTCTTCTTCTGACCATTCATAGAAGCGGCCCATTTCATCCAAAACAGGTTCGATCATCGCATCTAAACTATCGCGCATGAAGAGCATGTGGTTCGTACGACGAAGAAGGAAGTCAACAGGGCTAAGAGCCAATTCATTGCGCATTGCATAGTGAAGTGACAAGGTATCTGCTAGGCTCAATCCAGGTGCTTGTTCCACGCTATGAGCAAGGGCGAAGACCTTAGGTGCATTAGAACCGTATAGGTTAGCTAGGTAGTGAGCTTCCTTGCTGTCCAATCCACGAGACACGCCAAGTTGAGCAAAGGCTTCAATTTCAGAATCCACGTTGGTTGGGTTAATTTCTCCACCTGATACTGGATAGGTCTTAGAGTTGATCAATTTGAACTGACGGTCGAACTCTTCCTTGAGAATGGTCAAGACACGCTCCATAGCTCCTTCAGCCATCTTGCGGTAGTCTGTAATCTTTCCACCAGCCAGGGTCAAAAGACCATTGTCATCGCGATCAAGGCTTGATCCACGAGAAACAGCAGATGGATCCAAATGTTTTTCAGAAGTGCTACCTTCCAAATGGCTGATTGCTGATTCAACATCTTCACGCGATTTTTCTTTAGAAAGATAGCCTTCAACTGTTGCAATCAAAGCATTAAAGCTCTCATCACTGATAGTGCCGTTGTTCCCACCATTGTAGTCAGAAGCACTGTTTCCTGAGATCAACGGACGAAGACCAGCCCAGCTACTTTCAATGTCATCAATAGTGATGTGAGCTTCTGGGAAGCGGTTATTCACGATTCCCAACAAGTAGTCGACATCTTCTTGAGTTACTTTTGGATGCTCTAAGTCACCAGTGTAGTCTGTGTCGGTTGTTCCGAAGTAAGTTTTATTTTCACGCGGCAAGACGAAGACCATCCGACCGTCTCCAAGACCAGTATCAAAGTAGACTGGTTGAGAAACTTTGATCTTGCTTGAATCTACGACCAAGTGCACCCCCTTGGTTGGACGCATTTGAGAATGCTGCTCTCCATTATTTGAGAGATTACGCACTTTATCGCTCCAAGGACCAGTTGTATTAATCACCAAACGAGCCTTGATTTCAAAGACTTCATCAGTCAAGAGATCACGCGCCACTACACCTGTAATCTTGCCAGATTCATCAAAGAGGAATCCTTCTGCTTTTACGTGGTTGGCGATGAGAGCCCCATCTTGGTTGGCACGTTTGATATTTTCAATCACCAAACGAGCATCGTTGTTACGGAAGTCTAGGTATACCCCACCACCGACAAGACCTTCTTGTTTCAACTCAGGCTCACGAGCCAACACTTCTTCCTTGGTTAAGACCTTGTTGGCAGCTGGTGTATTGCTGACACCTGCCAAGAGATCATAGAGGTCCATGGCTACCTTGAGACGGAAGAGGCTAAAAGTTGCCCCATCTTCATCATAGACTGGTAAGAGCATTGGGTCTGGTTTTGGAATATGAGGAGCAATTTGTTGCACTACTGCACGTTCTGATACCGTATCTGATACCACTTCTACGTCAAATTGTTTGAGGTAACGAAGTCCACCGTGGACTAATTTTGTTGAACGGCTTGATGTCCCTTCCGCAAAGTCCTGCATTTCAATCAAACCTGTTTCAAGACCACTTGCTGCTGCCTGCAAGGCTACCCCAGCACCTGTGATCCCACCCCCGATAATCAAAAGATCCAGGGTGCGTTCTTGCATTTTCTTAATCGATAATTCACGAGTTTTCTTTGAAAATTCCATCATTCTTCACTTTCTATCCTACTGAAGTCTTGACTAGTCTTCAATTTCTGCAAAGAGTTGGGTAGCTTTAACAGCTTTCTTCCATCCCTTGTAGAGTTGTTCTTTACGAGATTCGTTCATAGAAGGCTCGAAGAGTTCACCAGTTGCATTGAGTTCTTTCAATTCATCTAGGTCTTTCCAATAGCCTACTGACAATCCTGCTAAGAAAGCTGCCCCCAAAGCTGTTGTTTCCAAGTTTTTGGCACGAGCGATATCAATACCGAGAATATCCGCTTGGAACTGCATCAAGAAGTTGTTCATAGCTGCACCACCGTCCACTTTAAGGACTTGAATAGCCGTCTTAGAATCAACTTGCATGGTATCAATGATATCCCGTACTTGATAAGCAATGGATTGAAGAGTCGCCTTGATAAAGTCTTCTTTGGTTGTTCCACGAGTCAAGCCAAAGACCGAACCACGAGCATTTTGATTCCAGTATGGTGCTCCTAGACCTGTAAAGGCTGGTACTACATAGACTTCATCGTTGTTGTGAGAATCACGCGCATATTGTTCAGATTCAGGTGAGTTTTCCACCATACGAAGACCATCACGAAGCCATTGAATGGCACTACCCGCGATAAAGATAGATCCTTCTAAGGCATAGTATACTTTCCCGTTAATTCCATATCCAATGGTAGTTAGCAAGTTATTTTCAGATAGCTGCATCTCTTCACCTGTATTCATGATGATGAAAGATCCAGTACCATAAGTATTTTTGACCATACCTGGTTCAAAGGCCAACTGTCCAAAGAGGGCTGCTTGTTGGTCACCCGCCATACCTGAGATAGGAACTTCTCCACCGTAGAAATGGAAAGGAGCTGTTTTCCCATAGATTTCAGAGTTTGAACGCACTTCTGGAAGCATAGCCTTAGGGATATTGAGGATTTCCAAGATCTCATCGTCCCATTTTAGGTCTTTGATATTGTAGAGCATGGTACGAGCAGCGTTTGAATAGTCTGTTACGTGAGAAGCTCCGTCTGTCAACTTCCAAACCAACCAAGTATCGATGGTTCCAAAGAGCAATTCTCCTTTTTCAGCACGTTCTTGTGCTCCTTCAACATGGTCCAAGATCCAGCGAATCTTAGTTGCTGAGAAGTAGGCATCAATGACCAAACCTGTTTTTTGGTGGAATTTTTCGATATAACCTTGGCTCTTAAGCTGTTCAGCTAAAGGAGCTGTTTGGCGAGACTGCCAAACAATGGCATTGTAGATTGGAAGTCCAGTATTCTTATCCCAAACAACGGTTGTTTCCCGTTGGTTGGTAATTCCGATAGCTTCGATTTGTCCTGGCTTGATGCCACTTTCGATAAAGGCACCAGCGATAACAGACTGAACAGAGTTCCAGATTTCATTTGGATTGTGTTCAACCCAACCAGCTTGAGGGAAAATTTGCGTGAACTCCTTTTGACTTGAGCTTACTTTTTCTCCTTTTTTATTGAAAATGATGGCTCTTGAACTTGTTGTTCCTTGGTCAATGGCCATAATGTATTTTTCTTGTGACATGAACTGTCCTCCTGGGAAAAGAAATATTCTTTAGGAGACGTACTCCTTACAATCTCTAGTATACAAAATAAATCGCTTTCATGATCATCAATTTTTTTAAAAATTTAAAAAAATATGAGGAGCGTCTCTTGAATCGCTAGAGCCAGAAGAGATTTCCACACTTCTGTTATATTAAATTTTCAGACAAATCTAAGCAATTTCCAGCAAAAAAAGAGAGTGGGACAGAAATCGGTCATTCGTTAGAATTCGATTTCGTCGTCCCACCTCCGCACAGTTGAGTAGGGCTGTAAAAGCTGATGAAATCAGCATAGTAGAGCCCACTCAACCACTGCGTCTTGCTCGACAATTCAAAGACAATTGAGAGGCTAGGACTTTTATCCCAGCCTCTCTTCTGACATACTAAGTATTGGTATCCCCATAGATCATCTGGCGAATATTGGCTAGATCAATTAGGTCTAGGTCATATTTCAAATAATAGACAGGGATCCGCTGGGTATGGCTAATAGGATTGTTGGTCACAATCAAATCGTAATCTGAAGCTGGATCAAAGGCTTCAATGGTAATAAAACGATTGTACTCTAAGTAGCGCTTGAGGACTTCTGTCATCCGTGTATAGCCTAAATAGCCCACTGTTAAGTCTAAGCCGATCTTAATTTGTCTCCCACTATTTTCTGCGATATAATCCATTAACTGGAGCCACTCCCACTTGATTTTTTTATCCAGAGTTGTCCCTTGGCAAAAGATCGGAAGTTTGCTAAAGATAGTGTCTGCTACTTCCCTATAATCATGACTACTAAAGACATAAGGATTGTGGCTTTCAAGTTGGTACTTATACTTGTCTTGAAGAAGGTAGCCTGTAAAAAGATAGACCTGTCCACAAATTTGGCTTAATTCATAGGTCACAGGGCCTTCGATATAATCCCCTAATAACTTCTGCATTTTCATCTCTTGAATGAGTTGCGTCGTCAAATTACCAATCTCTCCCCCAAAGCCTAAGATGTACTCCATAGTATGAAGCGGGAGGATTCGATGGGTGACAAGGAAAGCAAAGAGGACTAACATCTCTCCATCTTCATAGCTAAGAGCGATGTGTTTCCCAGAAAAGAACTGGTTTACCCGACGAAACAAGCGTTGGTAAAAAATGTTGTCGGTATAGCCCTTCATCTTCTGTTCGATTTCTTGAAACTGACAGGCATTGACCTTGAGTCGTTGCTGGGTAATATGGGACCAGAGAACCATGTCTAAGCGTTGGCCTTGAGACAACTGGGCACCACAGAGCTCTTCTAAGGTTTCAATTTCGGTTTGTCTTTCTTTCTTGGCAAGTTCTTGTTTCCAGTCTTCACTAGCCCAAACCTTTCGTAGCAAACCAAAATAAAAATAACGAATTTTATGTTCAGGACCCTTGAGGCGCCCATTGTGGATGGAAAATTGAAACTCAACTAATAATTTGTTTAAGCTCGAAATATGTCGCCCTAATGTCGCTTCACTAATCAAGAGTTCCTGAGCCAGTTTCTGGGCTTGAAATTGACCATGATAAAGCAAATAGATCAATAGTTGGTACTTGATAGCATTGTCCAAAAAAGCCCGTCGAATGTCACGCCCCTTTGTATCCGAACCCACAAGAAGGCGAAGATTTTCATCTTCTAGTTCAATGGAAAGGGCCAGTTGATTCTCTTTGGCCTTGTCATTGATCAGTGCAAGATATTTGTTCAAGGTTGCTTTGGAAAAATCTGTCTCCGCCATCACTTCTGACAGACTGCTTGGAGAATGTTGCTGCAGATGAGACAGGATTAAAAACTGCCCACCCTCACTTTTTTCCATTAAATCAGCTAAATGCATTTTCAGAAAACCCTTCCATTATTCTATCTTTAGAGTACCATAATTTGGCCAAAAGAAAAAACAATCTGTTTCTATCCTCGTCAGCAATTGAAAAAAGAGCCTAAGGCTCTTCCTAGTATTTCAAATGCTTATCAATATCTGCTCTAATCTAACCGATTTAAGAATTCCATGGTCGGACTGTCCTGGTAAAGTTCTTTGAGAGGAATCTTATGATAGGCAGAAATCTCTTCCGATGTCACACCGTAACGAATCAAGAGATCATAAATACGATTTAAATCATGACGTAATTCATCCGTAATGAGGACATTATCGCTCGTTTCTTTTGTTTTCCAATAATAAGAGGGTAGAACTTCCTTGGTTTCTATTAAAATAGTTTGCAATAAAGTTCCGCCATGACTATCCTTCTGAGAGATATCTGCTCCAAGTTCTAACATTTTTTTAAAAACCTTGAAGGATTGGTCAGCCTTTTCCTTAGACGAATACAACTGATATTGACCATTCCAACGTTTGATCATGCGCCTGCAGTCAAATACAGCTCTTCCGCCGGCCGTTTGGATGACCGGTTGACAAAATGGATTAAGCTCTGTCGGTTCTTCGATAAAGTTAAGATCTGCCCCTCTATCAATGAGTAAGTCCGCAATATCTAAATGTCCCGATTTAATAGCGACTTGAAGAAGGGATTGGCCTTAATCTCTTTTAGGTTTGTCACCCGAAACAGCATTGACTTCTTCAGGCTTTCTATCCAATATCTGACGGACAGCCTCTATATCACCTCTTCTCAATAACTGAAAAGTTTTTTGCATGGCCTTTTCTCCTTAAATGATTGATAATCCTATCTCTGAGTTCTTCGTTAAACTAATTATATCATTTTACAGACTCCTATATGATGGAATGTGTCATTAGCTAAAAAGGTTTGATTTTATCACCAAATAAAAAACCTCTCACCGAAATTGGATGAGAGATTGAAGGCTTTTTTATGATTTTCGTATAGCCACTAACCAAGAGGATACTAGGATTTCGAAAATAACCAGAAGGATAATCTGAGTAATAGAACTCTGAACCAGCATGAGAACAGCTAGACTATCGATCAACATATGAGAGAGGATACAAGGAACAGCTCCTTTCGAGTACTCCTTGAGAGCTCCAAATAGGAAGGTATTCCCTAAAATCATCAGGTAAAAGATGAGATAGTTGGACGAACCTGCTGTAATCCAAGGAAGTTGATAGATAGGGATGTGCCAGAGGAACCAGACAAGGGAAAGAACCATCATTTTAGATATAAAGTGCTTGCTAAAGGAAAGATGCTCTTGTAAAAACCAACGCCAACCTACTTCTTCCAGACCTCCATATAAAAAGGTCCAGGGGAAATAGAGGAAGAAGGCCAAGAGGGAGTTCCCAGTAAAGCGGACATTCATGAGCAGGATGGAGATCCCATAATAAATGATGGGGATGAAGAAGGCTAGCATCCAGGACAGGTTACTTTCTTTTTGAAGAAAGATCTTTTTGAAAAATTCTCCCAGGGATTTAGTTTCACCTAAGACGATGGAAAAGCAAAGAGCCGTTATCATGGGAATCAAATTCATTAGGATAAAAAGAAGTGAGGCCCCCATACTACTCCTATCTGGGAAAAACCAAAGGATAACTTGCCCCACTAAAAAAGTAGCAAGGAGGGCAGTCAGTGCATACCAGATAGCGACTGATTGTTTTGAAATAAATTTGCTCATTTTTCCTCCTTTAGAGTTACAGACTTCTTTCTTGCAATCATGATTGCTAAACTAATAATAAGAAATTTACTGACTAGAGATAGCCATCCATCTTCATTCACTAGAATCTGAGACAAGGAATTGATACAGGCATGGGTCATGACACAGATCCATAAATTTTGCGTTTTATGATACAAGGCCGATAAGATAAAACAGTTAGTTAGCAGACCTACTAGAAACGGAAGCAACTGAATGACACCTAAAGAACCATCAATGTAAAAGTAAAAAAGATGCCAGCTAGACCAGGCTAAAAAGCTGATCACAGTAGCTGAAAGATAAGGTATTCTTTCCTCCAAAGTGGGTTGAAAGAAATAACGCCAGCCAATTTCTTCAATTCCACCAAAAAGAAGAGCCTTGAAAAAGAGCACCACTGGCAACACCAACGATTGAGTGGTGATCTTACCACCTAAGATAAATGGGAAAAAGTCGAGTATCAAGAAAACAAGCACCAAACAATAATTTGCTAAACTGTCTTTGACTTGAAAAAAATCTTTGAGAACTTGTTTAAAACTAGATTGATGGTAACTAATGCTTGCAAGACTGCCCCACAAAGCTGATGACAAACCACCTACAATAACAGCGATGATCCCCATTGGTGATGTAAAATCAACCTTTACTCCTCCTATTCTTAAAAAGCAAACCAAAAGGCTGACACCTAATACTTGACCAAAGGTTCCTAACAAATACATAGATAGGGCTTGCTTTCTACTCATTCGTGATTCCTTTTCTATTCTTTCATCTAGTTCATGACTCTATTAGATTTGGAGCATCCCCCTAATCCGCATCGACCCAAAGATGGTATTGTTCACAGTGTAGACATCGAAAGAGATAGCCACACATAGAACCATCCTTGACTAAGTATTCAGCTACATCCTGAAATTCATCACGCGCCTCATATTCTTCCAAAACTTGCTCAGCAATGCCCATTTCTTCCAGTTCACGAGTGCCAACTGTCCCCAGATAGGCACAGTAGTCTTGGCAACAAGAGAGCCAATATTCGCCCTGCCAGCTAATATAGCCTGGAGTTTGACTGAAGAGGACCTGGTCTTTTTCCTTATCCATGACCCCTTGCCAATCAGCATCTTGGATAAACTCTGCTTCAAACTTTTGGGCAGCACGACCAGTAGAAATACAAGTTGGACAGAGATGTCTTAACTCTTCTACACAATAAGGTCTCAGAGCATAATAGATGGTGTGGTCTTCTCCACACGAAGGGCAGGTCTTAGGCTCCCCTTCCTTAAAGGAACCCGTCGCTAGTGGATCCGGATGATAGCGGAAGGTTGGCAATTCACTGACTTTCTCCTTATGAGCCTCTTTTTCTTTTTCGGTCAAGGGACGAGAAAGAGCAAAGCGATCTCCATGACTGAGACTCATCTTTTCTAAGGTGAAAAGTTTCTTAACTTGCTTGCGATCAGACTTGTCTACTAGCTCTGAGAAGAGAGCATAGGCACTGGCATATAATCCCAACTCTTGGTAAACATCCACCAAGACCTGCTTAGCTTCTGGAGTTTCCAGTAAAGCTAGCCGATCCGCAAATTCATAGAGAGCCAGCACGCTGGATGAACCCTTATCTTGCGCTTGGAACTGCTTTTTAAGATGGATATACTCTTTCATAGAATCATTCATAGGACTACTCGCTTTCATTTTTAAAGGAATCAAATCGTAGATTCAACTCTTACAGATGATTGTATTCTAACCTGGATCATGTACTTTAAACCCATACCTGCCAGCATTTCGCTTGAGTTTCGAAACTAACACTTCATTGCGCTTGCTTTTCCCAAAAAAGAAAGGAATAGTCTTCCCATTTCTGAGTTCGATATAGAAAGCATAGCGACTCCCACCACCAGCGCGACCACGGAGAAAAAAGTAGGTTATCTGCTTCATCTCTTTCAGTGGGATCATTCGCCGACTGAAGCACAAAGACACATGAATGTAGAAGATGCCACGGTTAATATGGAAGGGAGCAAAGAAGGGACCACCACTACGCCTCGCGATTGCTCTTCTTCTCAAGATAAGGAGAACAGTGAAAAAAAGCAAGAAAACTAGCACAAATAGACTCGGAGCATATAGGTGCATTCCTTTAAACTCTATCACATGACTAGCCATTCTCGCTCTCCTTCCTGTTTTTACTTGGTAGTGTCAGTTCTTAAATAGTAGCTGTCCCCACTTTTTTTGCCTTAAAGATTTTTTGCATGATCAATACGCTGATCGATGCGATTGCTCCATTCTCTTAATTCTTTTAACGTCTCCACTTTACAAATAAATAGGACGTAACTATCGCTATCAATGTCTATTCCCCCTACACAGAAACCTTCTGTTTCCCATCTCCTATCGAGAATAGAGCACCAATTCGTAATAGTGTCCTCTTCATCAAACCAATCATCTTCCATCTGAAGATTCTTCTTATCAGCCAGAGATTTCATGAAGTAGCTAAAATCTTCTAATTCAGGATTCCAGTCTAATTCAACAGCTTCATTCGCATCGAGCAGTTCATCTGCAATACCAAGCCAAATAATGGTTTCCTCTGTTTCATCCTCGTCAATTCCACGCTCGTCATAGCGATCAATATTTTCCTCAAAATAAGACCAAGGTGATTCTAAGCAATTTTCAATAGCATCATGGATAGAGCCGTCCTCAGTCAGTAACTGAACGATACGAGTATACACTTCTTTCGTTGTTTGATTCATTATTTGTTATCCTCACTTTTCTAAAGTTTCCTTTGTTACTAAAATTCTAATTTTTATGCTTAAGTTTGCTCTTTAATCAGTATTCTTTTTAGTCTTTGTTAATAAGATGATGACACCCACTAAGAGAAGAATTCCAAATTCGAAAGCAACTAGTTCTAAATCTTTTAATCCTTCAATGTAGGGTAGGACATACATACTTGATTCTACTAATAGAAAACCGATAAGAATAAGGGCTAGAGCAAAGTAGCTTCGTTTTTTATTCATCTTTAGATCCTTTCCTTAGCTGAAGTTCACTCCAACCTCAAATAGCTGGAAATTCTATTTGGTTTCAACCCATTTTTCATTGTCCATGATAAAGGGCTTAGCTAGACCTTCACCAGTGTAATCTTGGTATTTGGTCTCCAAGTATTTGTAGACATCTTCCTTGGTCGCAAACTTGATCGCTTGATAGGGCTCTTCAAAAGTCAGCTTTTCGACAAAGAGATAGCCATCCTTGGCAGGAACTAAGACACCGACGTGCCCGACAAAAAGCGTGTTGCCATCTAGGTTATCATGAACGATGACAGAAAGCATGCGGGCATTTTCATTAAATTTGAAATTAGAAAAATACTCTTCCATCTTCTTAGCATGGACCTTGACATCCGTTGTAGCCTCTGTCGGAACTCGTGAATAGAGAATGTTAAAGGCTTCCTTGTCTGCCTCATCGAAGACCTTTCCTTTGTCAATAGCATCATTGTCCACGAATAAGAGTTCACTATCCGCCTGTTGATTAGGAATCTCGATGCGGTTCTTCAGCAAGGTATAACTATTGATCCGGCAGTTGGTCCCGACGAAATCGCCCTTCTGCTTGGTCCACAAGTCACTGATCTTCTCGACATTGTAGTCTGTTTTCTTGAACTTGCTGAAGTCACCCGTCAAGCCAACAGATCCAACGATGTTATCATAGTCCGTTACTAGACCCATAAACTTGTCTACACTTTCCTGATCCAAATAAGCAGACAAGAGCGTCCGCACTTCTTCGACACTAGCCTTGCTATTGAGGTTACTGTAAGTTCCCTTGTAGTGCTCCTTGTCTGAACTGGCCTTTTTGACAGTGGAGCTCTCCTGCTTTTCCTTGGATTGCTTTTGGTTGGTCCCACAAGCCGCTAAAGCAAAGATCGCCAAGGCACAGCTAGTAAGGAGCATGATTTTTTTAGATGGTTTCATAAAGTGGTTCCTTTTCTATATACTAAGATGTTTTGTAACATGATACCTTTCTTTTTCCTATCGAATCTCCTTATCCTATATTATAGTTTAAAACTAGCTTTGCTCCAACTATTTTTCACGAAATGAGGAAACTTTATAAGTAGCAAAAAAAGAGCTGGCAGACTATCCAGCTCTTCAATATGTTACATTGGACTTATTTTATAGTCATCACTGTTCAACTAGCAATTAAAGATAGAAAATGTGTTTGATAAACACTATGCCTCTTTTCATCATTTTCTATCGTAGCTTTTGTTGGGTTCAGTTGCCTCTTTTAAGGTCTTCAGATCAACACTAGAACGATTGTTTAATCCGGCCTATCTATTTTGGCATGTTCTATTGCGTACTCAGCTTCCTCTTGAGTAAATTTTCTTATATCAACAAGTTTTTCTAATAATCTTTCTTTCGAATAGTTGCCACCGCTTCCAAAAGATTCCACTTCTTTCACAGCGTTCTCCTTCCAATCGAAATGACCTTGTTCTATGGCATAGTCAGCCTCTTCTTGAGTAAATAGATCAACATTTATTAGTCTCCCGAGTAAATATTCTTTTGAAAAATGAAACGTTTGATATGATTTTGCTTTTAAAAGTGCTTGCTCTTTCCAGTCTATATTAAGCTTATTGATAGCATACAGGGAAGCATCTTCTGAATACCTGTCATTCTTAGTAAGATCATTTTTAATTTGCTGCATCGATAAAGGAGATTTCTTTAAAAATTCTTTAGCTGTTGCATATGCACTTGTATATTCTGCATCTAGTAAAGGTAAAGGATAAACTCTTTTCTTAAACATATTCATTAATGATTCTAAATCTTCCTTATTTTTTCTATCACTTGAAGAAGCGTAGTTTTCTACAGGATAAGTTACTTTTGATCCTGAACGTGAATTTTTCCATTCATTATAACTTCTTTCATAACTATATACCATAAAAGCTATCCATACTACTATCATTCCAACCATCGCAAAAATAAATGTAAAAAATTTTCTCATAATGACTACCTTTACTTGTTTTTCTCCAATGGAATCTTTCATTCCTCTGGAACTACATTCATTAGTATTATACCATGAAAAATTGTTCATTTTTATTTACTAGTGTAAAAGTCTTCATACTAGTAAACAAAAAAGCGACCGCAATATTTCAACTGCAATCACTCGTTCAATGTGAGATAAAATAACAAAGTACTATAAAGGATTATTTAATCTTGTGTTTGTTCATCTTTTCTTCAAAGACTTCCGTTTCTATCCTAGCTATTTTGGATGCAGTAGACTCTTTTAAGGGCTTCAGAACCGCACTAGAATGATTGTTTAATTCGACCAATCTATTTTGGCATGTTCTATTGCGTACTCGGCTTCCTCTTGAGTAAATTTTTTGTTTTCAACAAGTACTTCTAACATCTTTTCTTTCGTAATCTTGCCACCGTTTGCATAAGATTCCGCTTCTTTCACAGCGTCCTCCTTCCAATCGAAATTAACATGTTCTACAGCATAATCAGCCTCTTCTTGAGTAAATAGTTCAACATTTATAAGTTGCTCAACTAACTTTTCTTTTGAATAACGATACTTTTGAAGTGATTTTGCTTTTAAAAGTGCTTGCTCTTTCCAGTCTATATTAAGCTTATATACAGCGTACTGGTTAGCGCCTTCTGAATAATTATAGATCTTTATTTTATTTTTGATAGCCTGCATCGAAATAGGAGAATCCGCTGACAGATTTTTAGCTGTTTCATATGCCCTTTTAAATTCTTTTTCTACTAAAGTTGGAGAAAAAAGTTTTTCAACAAGCAAATTAAATAATAATTCGAAATTATCATTATATTCATCAATTGGACTAGAGTATTTTTTATAATCATAATTCTTCGTACTAGAACTTGAAGTAGCGTATTCTTGTTTTGATGATTCAAAATCATCCTTATTTCCATCACTTGAAGTAGAGTATTTTTCTTCAGAATTAGTTACTATTTTTCCCGTATATGAACTTTTCCATTTATTATAACTTATTTGATACTCAATTGCCATCAAAGCTAACATTCCTACCATCAATCCAAAAATCGAAAAAATAACTATCAAAAATTTTTTCATCATGAATACCTTTACTTGTTTTTCTCCAATGGAATCTTTCATTCCTCTGGAACTACATTCATTAGTATTATACCATGAAAAATTGTTCATTTTTATTTACTAGTGTAAAAGTCTTCATACTAGTAAACAAAAAAGCGACCGCAATATTTCAACTGCAATCACTCGTTCAATGTGAGATAAAATAATAAAGTATTATTTTATCTTATGTTTGTTCATCTTTTCTTCAAAGACTTCTGTCATGATGACACGCAATTCCTCCCGTTCTTTTTCAGGAAGGTCTCCTTGGCGCTTGGCCACGGCATAGAGTTCAGGATAGCGCATAGCCACACGTTCGATCGTCTTTGTTGTCGCATGCCCCCTGACAAAAAAAGGAATACGCTTGATCCATTCTTGCGGTACAAGAGCGAGCAACTTCTTCGCCGCTTCTTTATCAGAAATCTCAGCTGTACTCAAACCTTGGTTGATCTGTTCTTGTTCTTTTTCTGTAAAATCTTTTAATTCCATAGTAAACTCCTCATTTGTTTATCTAAGGACACATTATACACCTATGGAGAGGAATGTACAACTAAAGAAACTGAAAACAGAGCAAGGGCAAGTCAATACCTATTTGTACTTTTCTATCTCCGTTTTTAATAGACTGAGCATGCTAGCATGGTGAGATCTAACACAGTTATTATCCCAATTCCAATCATATTTTTTGACTAAGTCACTCATCACTTTTAATTTGGGACTTTGCTCTATTACATTTGGATCAGGTTATTTTTTTCAGAATCAGCGTTCAATTTTACTTTAAATCGTACTTCCAGTCTTCTCCATCTTGGTAGTAAAAAAATTCAGACAGTTCTTCTTCAAGAAAGATACGAAGCATATCCTCCATATCTAGAGAGAGGTCTAGATTTGGCAATTCTTTCAGGTCCTCCCACCAGACTTCCCCCTCTTCAGAGGATATTAAGTCTCCTTCAAACTTTTCTGTCTTATAAAAGAGAACTACATAACGAATGCCGTCTTCTACCCAATCTTTCATTCCACAGATCTGGGGAGAAGCAATCTTTAAGCCAGTTTCTTCCTTCACTTCACGGATTACTGCTTCCGTAAATGATTCTCCCGCTTCGACATGACCACCAGGAAAGGTTATGCCTGGCCAGTCCTCTTTTTTACGATCAATAACAAGAACTCTATCGCCGTCTCTTACCATACAAAGATTTGTAAACTCAACAGTCTCATTCATAAAGATACTTCCTAACTATGTTTGTCTTTTTCTTTAAGGATAGGATAAACAATCTCTACCCTATTCTTCTTTTAGTTGCACTTGCGTATGGGCTAGCAGGTCACCTAGGTGCCTCTTATCTTTCCTAAACATCGTCATTACCAGTAGCAAAACTGCGAGGAGAGTCGCTGAAATAGAGAGGATAATGGATAATCCATCAAAATTACTATAGAAGCCATGAATTGTGCCCATATGACCGAGTTGCCAAGGTAAAAATTTAATGGTGTTTCTAATTAAGCTAGCTTGCACTGTTTTTTTCTGGTAGACCAGTTCAAGTCCTGCTTTTACCTTCCCAAAACTCCCATTTTTTGCATAATCCAAGAATGTGAACAGGAGCGTGATTGGCAAAATAGATGTTAAAAATACAAGCCACTGCGACTGAATTTCTGTAAACTTTGGGACACCATTAAAAAAAATGATGTAAATAAGCATCGAAACTATAAACAGAAGAACTAAATAAGCTAGAATGAAAAGATAATCGAATAGAAATTCTATCATTCTTTTTTTAACCGAAATAGGATTGATTGCTAACATCTTCATCACCGTCTCCCCCTTTCTCATCTCCTATTATAATATAAGGGTACGAATAAAGAAACCATTTATAAAAAAAGACTGAAATACCTCAATTTCAGTCTTCTTTCTTACTAATTTTCCCCATAAATAACTAAGCCATTTGGTTGAATGATCAATCGACCATCGGATATATTCCCAAGACTGATCAGACCTACTTGTTCTCTTTCTAGGACAACGTCTTTCTTGGAGTGGTTAAAGTAGGCTTTGAGAATCTGACCCTCATATTGCCATTCTACTACCACTACATCCGGCTCTACTTCTTCCAAGCTAACCTTTCCATGCTGAATCATGCCTGCTACTTCTTTTCGGAGCTGGATCAAGTCCTTCATAAAGTTCAGCATATCGTTGTCCGCTGACACGCGCTCCCATGGCATGACACGGCGGCAATCTGGATCTGGACCACCGATGAGGGCTAGCTCCGTTCCATAATAAATACAGGGCGTACCCCGTTGCAGATAGAGGAAGGCGAGGGCAGACTTAACGGACTGGAGATCGCCTTTAGCCGTCGTCAGGATGCGCTCTGTATCATGCGAGTCCAAGAGGTTGAACATGACCTCAGAAATCTGCTGCCTGTAGTACATAGACTGGCTATTGATCTCCCAAATGAAGCGTTGCGTCTCCTTATGCCCCCTCAGGAAATAATCCTTGATACTTTCAGAGAGAGGATAATTCATCACCGCATGGAACTCATCGCCATTGAGCCAAGGTTGGGACGAATGCCAGATTTCTCCGAGGATATAGAGGTTTGGTTTCTTGGCTAAGACCGCCTTACGGAAATCTCGCCAGAATTGATGGTCGATCTCATTGGCCACATCCAGTCGCCAAGCATCAATATCAAACTCTTCAATCCAGTAAGTCGCAACCTTCAAAAGATAGGCCTTCACCTCAGGATTAGCCGTATTGAGCTTAGGCATATAGCCTGCAAAGGCAAAAGCATGGTAAGACAAGTCGCGACTATTCCACAGATTTTCTGAGGAGACAGGGAACTCTTTAATATGGAACCAATCCTTGTAAATCGAATTCTCCCCGTGTTTGACCACATCCTGCCATTGGGGTGAATCATAGCCAATATGGTTGAAGACAGCATCCAGCATAATCTTCATCCCACGCGCATGGGCCTCTTTCACTAACTGGCGGAAGGTCTCCTTATCACCAAAATGGCGATCAATTTCAAAATAGTCAATGGTATCGTACTTGTGGTTACTCGGAGATTCAAAAATCGGGCAAAGGTAGAGCCCTGTAATCCCTAACTCCTGCAAGTAATCTAGATGATCGATGATTCCTTGTAAATCTCCACCAAAGAAATCCAATACTTGAGGAGCAATAGAGGCATCCCAAGGACGAACGCCTTTTGGCGAAATAGTAGGATTCCCATTGGCAAAGCGCTCAGGGAAGATTTGGTACCAAACCGTCTGCGCCACCCAATCCGGAACATCACACCCATCAATCTCATGGATAAAAGGAAGCTTAAAGCCGTTCATAACAAAGTCTAAATTCTCCTTGTTGTAGGCTGCCACACCCCGATCTCCGTACAAGACCTTATCTCCTTTTGTATCTTCTAATTCAAAGAGGTACTGGATCCGTGCATGGTGGACAGATACCGACACTTGCCAATAATCAAAGAGGTCGTCTGTCGTCACCTTGTCCATTTCCTTAGTTGCCTCATAAAGATCCTCTATAAAAATAAAGGGATCCCCATAGTGCAAGACAATCCGTTTGATATCTTCTTTCTTGGTCCGGATGCGAATGTGAAGCTGGCCGTCCTTATAAAGATAGGCGTACTCCGATTCAGGCCGGTGATAAATCGCTGTTGCTTCCATCTGTCTCGTCTCCTACTATACTCTCTTTTCATCATTTACCAATTTATGCAAACGATTACATAAAATCATTTATTAGTATACAACTTTATGAAAAGGTTTGCAATATGTTGAGAGAGATAATTTTAGACTACTAACTTTATAAGATTGTAATTCACACAAAAAGCCCAGCGATTGGGCTTAAAGATTTTTGTTGAAGCAATGACTTTACCTTATAAGCATCACTTTATACTGTTTCCTACTAAAATATACTACAGATCTATATTTCTGTTAATAGTTTATTGAACAGTTGTTCGAGCTTACTAGTATCTCCATAAACTGTTCCATCCATATATAAGTGATAGATATCATCATCTAAACCAATTGAAATTTCACATTCATAGCCTTTCATCAAAGCTAAAGAACGGATAACTTCTCGTTGAGTACGACCATTTCCTTCTCGAAATGGGTGAAAATAATTTAGATTATCTAATATCTCAGCTAAACTTTTACAAATCTCAATTTTATTATTTGCGTTAAGTAAATAGTTTGAAAGCAAAGTATTTAAAAATTTTTCTGCCATATCAAAAGATTGAACTGGCATAAAAGCATTTCCACTTTTAGAGATATTTACTTGACGGTATTGACCTGCCCAAGTATACATTCCTTCAAAAAGAAACTTATGAATCTTTAAAATATCTGAAACAGTATTTACTTCAATTGGATTAATAAACAGTTTTAAACTTTGGCTTGCTACTAAACGATATTCTAATTCTCGTGCTTTATTATCATTTTTCTCATTAAATTTATTTATGAGAACAGATGAATGGGGATAGGTGTATAAATTATCAGGGTCTATATAATCATACCCATCATATATTTTTCTGACCATTATCCAACTCCTAATGCAACTGCCTCTTCTCTCAGTCGCTCCACGTCTTCTACCGTGGGATGCCATCCTTCAATCATATTGGTGCTCAGAGCAAACCAGACGCTCTTAAAAACCTTTTTGTTGTCAAAAATCACACCCATAATCATCATTTTTTCTTTATCTACATCTAATGTCATATTCTACCTCCGTCCTATTATTATAGCATATTTTCAATCATTTTAGTTCTCCTATTTAGTACTTACCCTACACAAAAAGCCCAACAATTGGGCTTTCTCATTATCAAAATAACTTTTACTCATTCCTTACTTGTATGCCGCTTTCCAAGATTTAGCGCTTGCTCTTCTGACATTTGAACAACCTTAGAAAAATTAGTATTGCGAGGCATACTGTCCAAAGAATACCAATAAACATCCGCACTCCCATTTCTGGCCACATAAACAACTGGCGCTAGTTGAGGAGTTGGTTCTGCAGGCTCGACAGGTTGGACTGCCTGAACTGGCTCTACAGGTTGAACTGGCTGTGCAGGCACTGCTGGCTGACTCGGTTGAGGGGCTTGACTTGGTTGCGTCTCTACAGAAGGACTAGCAGGTTGAGGTTGACTACTAGGTTCTGTCGGCACTAAAGATGGCTTGACAGTCCCCTTCAGATAGTCAATGGTTGCATTCTTAGAGTAGTTGTCCAAGGTAACAGTGGTAATCCCATAAGCATCTACTGACTCTTTGGGACTACTTAAATTGATGGGTAGAAGGTTGCCATCTCGATCAATTCCTACATATTGCAAGGTCACCTGCCGAGGAATTAATTCATCTCCAGTATAGACCGGAGTCACCTTATAGTCTAACCAGTAATTTGGGTGGGTAGCCAGCCAGCTATCGAGTCGTTTCTCGTAGTATAGCATGCCCTCCACATTGCTATCCGCTGTTCCTTTATAATTCCCCGTATTGGTCCAGGCAGTTAGAGGAACCAGATTTTTCCCTTCATTGGTCAGACCGCTAAACTGATAGCCAATCAAATGCCCTCTGTGGAACAACCAGGCCTTCTTTCCCTTGTTTCCATAAGCGATCTTATAATTGTGCCAGCCAACCGGATTATAGCTGAGCCGTGGTTCTCTTTTTTTCTTTGGCTCATCCTTGTCCTGCAGCTGAATATGAGCCGAAGTCGCCCGACCCAAATGATCAAAATCCCCCAGTACAAGCTGCTTATTGCTATTAAAAGGCAGTAGATGAAGACTTTGGTAATCGAGTCCAGTTTGCTGAGCTTGAGCCCCTTGAACAACGACCAAGGACATAAAAACCGAGACTATCGCAACAATAACATTTTTCAAAAACCGTTTTGTAACCATGATTGAAACTCCCACATTTCTATCTAGTGATATTATAGCAGAAAAAAGCGGTTACAAAAAATTTATTTTTTCAAAAACTCTTGTTCATGACCTTACGTAACGATGTATAATAAGTATGAGGAGGTGGGTAATGATGACTAAATACAGAGCAATTCCGGAAGGATTTATGACGGTTGGGGAACTTGCTAAGAAAATGAACGTTACTGTCCGTACTCTACAATATTATGATAAAGAAGGGGTGCTTTCCCCATCGGCAGAAAGTGAGGGTGGTCGCAGGCTCTATACCGATAAAGACTTAGTGTTACTCCATCAGATATTGTCTTTAAAATCATTAGGTTTTTCTCTCAAGGATATAAAGGGGCGTTTGATCTCTTTGAAAACACCTGATGATGTTGCCAATGCTCTTACAGAGCAAGCAGATACTATTCGTAAAAATATTGAACAACTTAAGGATTCTTTAGTCGCAATAGAGCAGCTAAAGGTAGAAGTTTTACAAATACAGACGGTCAATTTTAAGAAGTATGCAGACATCATCGTCAATCTACAGATGAAGAATGACTCCTACTCTCTTATCAAGCGCTTTGATGATGATACGCTCGACCAGATACGCAGTCGATTTGACAAGAAAAGCGGACTAGACTTTATGGACAGATTGAACCGCCTAAGTAATCAAATCGTAGAGCTTCAAAAAGAAAACATACCAGCCGAAAGCGAACAAAGCCAACAGGTTGTGAAAGAATACTGGGGCTTGATTATGGAGTTTACAAATGGTGATATGAGCATGCTTCCTAAGTTGATGGAAGTTGGTACTATTGATACCGCCTCAAACGCTTGGGAAGAAAAGCAAAAAATCGTCAATGATTATATAGGACCCGCCCTACAAGTCTATTTTTCAAGGCTTGGAACAAATCCTTTTGAGGAGGTAGAACCATGAAAAACGCAATAGAGGTTTCTGGATTAAAGAAAAGTTATGGTAGCAATATGGTTCTTAGTGGTCTCGATTTTCAAATCAAACAAGGAGAAATCTTTGCTCTGCTCGGAGTGAACGGAGCTGGTAAAACAACAACGCTTGAATGTATCGAAGGTCTGAGAAAATATGACGAAGGCACTATAGTTGTAAATGGGAAAACCGGAATTCAACTACAGTTCTCCTCTCTACCCGTCCACATCAAACCAATGGAAGCCATAAAGCTCTTTGCAAAATGGAATCATACATACATTGATGATGCTATGCTAAAGGCCCTTGGAATAAAAGAAATTGAACAGTCGCAATACATAGAATTATCCACCGGTCAAAAAAGGAGATTACATCTTGCTCTTGCACTTATCAGTAACCCGGATATTATTTTTCTCGATGAACCGACAGCGGGACTTGATGTTGAAGGACGACTATCTCTCCATGAACAAATCCGAAAGCTCAAATCACAGGAAAAGACAATCGTCTTGGCAAGCCACGATATGGCCGAAGTTGAAACCCTATGTGACCGCATTGCTATTTTGAATAGTGGAAAGATTGTCTTTTGTGGTACTCCTTCAGAACTGACAGACAGGTTGGGAAGAAAATATTTCATCCATTTAAAGACCCGGGACGGAGAGGAATCTTTTGAAACAGATACGATCGAGGATAGCTTAATTTCATTATTGGAAGAATGCAAACAGAAAAATATCCAGATATTGGATATCAAGGTTGATCGTGGCACACTGGAGCAGCATTTCATTGAAATGGCAAGGAGGGGTTTGGAATGAATGGTTTTTTATATAGCCTAACATTACAGTGGAAATTGGACATACGAAGTAAGTCTCTCTTGGTTACTTACTATATTGTACCGATTATTTTCTTTCTTCTCATGGGTGGTATTTTTACTTCCGTTATGCCTGAAATGGGTAGCACACTTATACAGTCAATGATTGTCATGAGTGTTTCAATGGGAGCCTTTCTCGGTTTACCGCCTTCCTTGATTGAAACATACGGAAGCGACATAAAAAAGATTTATAAAGCAAATGGTGTGCCTATTCATTTAGGATTGGTGACCATAGTTCTCTCTGCCTTTGTTCATTTGATAATGACTTGCATAGTGATCCTACTACTTGCTCCAATTTTATTTAAAGCAAGTCTACCAAGTCAATTTCCCTTATTCTTTCTCGCGCTTGCCATCTACATTTTTGTATCGTTGAGTATCGGAAGTATACTGGGCCTTACTGTTAATAATCAAGCAAAGCTGACTATGATAGCACAACTTATCTTTTTACCATCAATTATGCTCTCAGGAATCATGTTTCGTAGCAACTTACTACCTGATTTTCTTCAAGCAATCGGGCGTCTTTTCCCCGCTTCTTGGGGATACCGCTTGATGCTAGATCATGGTTTTGGTCTTGAAAATCTTTGGTATCTGATTCTTGTATCCTGTATCTCAGTAATGACTTGTATCCTCCTCTTGAATCAGCAAAAATCTAACTAGGTGCCTGAATAAATCAATAGCAACATTAACTTTTAAGCAAAAGCGACGAGATTGTTACTTATCCCGTCGCTTTGCTGTTTTTCAGTAGTTTTTATCTAGTTTACTCTATGTCATTTTTTCATGCAGGACAGTACAATGGTCCTAGTGGTTGCAGTAAGAATATCACTATCGCTGCCTAAAATGTTAGAGTCAATTATGGCATATCAGATTCATTACACATTTCCTGCTTCAACCGTATAAGCTAAGGACCAACCATGCTTATCACAAGCAACTTGAGCAGAATAGGCAAATAACTCCTTATGTTCGGCCTTGTGAAACCAACCACACTCGGGATCCGTCGTTGAGATTTTCTTTTCCTTAGCCTCACTTTCTTTTGCGGGCTTTAAGGACTTTTTTTCGTGTTTTTTCCTATCTAAATCAATCTCAACTTCCAATTGTTCACTCATAAATTTAGCTTGTTGGTCTACCATTTCCTTACGATACTTGTGACTATTAGCTGCCGCTTTGACATGGGTACCATCCACAAATATTTCAGAAGGATCAATTAAGCCAGCATACAAAGCATGGTTGAGAACTTGGGAAAAAATCTCAGAAATGAGTTCTTTATCTTGAAAACGACGGTTGTAATTCTTTCCATAGGTAGTAAAATGAGGGACCTTATCATCTAAAGTTAGTCCAAGAAACCAGCGATAGGCCACGTTTACTTCAATCTCTTTCATGGTTTGGCGCATGGAACGAATACCATAAAAACATTTGATTAAAGGAATTTTGACTAACATGACGGGATCAAGACTAGGACGACCGTTATTTGGACTATAGGTATCTTCTACCAAGTCATAAATAAAGTCAAAATCAACCTTTGAATCTACTTGTCGAAGAAAGTGATCTTTTGGGACCAATTCGTCTATTGTATAGAAACCATATTGCTTGCGATTATAATCAGGTTTTTCTTAGTGAAACATAGGGAACACCTCACAACTCTTCTTACCTCTATTATACGACTTTCCAAAAAGAAAAGCCTACGATAGGCTTTTTCATCTGACAATATCTTTATACATATCTGGTCTTCTGTCTCTAAAGAGACCCCAATTCAGGCGCTCATTCGCTCCCTTGCTAAGGTCATAAGTAGTTAACAAGATAGCTTCGCCTTGTCGTTCTGCTTGACTTAAAATAGCTCCTGTTTCATCAGTCATAAAGGATGAACCGTAGAAATTAAGACTAGAACTTTGCCCCCCATTTTCCTCACAAGGAGTGACTTCTTCTAAACCATAACGATTGGCTGCAATAACTGGCACAATATTTGCTGCTGCGTGTCCTTGCATGGTACGTTGCCAATGACCACAACTATCTGTATCCAAAATAGGCTCTGAACCAATGGCTGTTGGATAAAAGAGCAATTCTGCGCCATTTAGTGCCAGGCAACGGGCTGTTTCTGGGAACCACTGATCCCAACAAATGCCAATACCAATCTTGGCATAGCGAGTATCCCAGACCTTGAAACCTGTGTTTCCAGGAGTAAAGAAGAATTTTTCTTGATAATAATGGTCATCTGGTATGTGTGTCTTCCGATAAACGCCTAGTACTTCTCCATCTGCATCAATGACAGCAATGGAATTGTATAATACATTACCATCTTTTTCATAGAAACTGATCGGTAAAACGACCTTTAGTTCCTTGGCAATCACTTTAAAATGCTGAATAGCCGTATTTTCTGTCACCGACTGGGCATACTGGTAGTAGTCATACTGACGTTCCTGACAGAAATAGGGACGTTCAAATAATTCAGGCAAGAGAATAATTTGGGCTCCTTTGTCTGCAGCTTGTCGAACTAAGCGTTCAGCTGTTTGGATATTGGTTTCCACATCCTTAGCGCATTGCATCTGAATAGCTGCAACCGTTACATTTCTCATCTTTTTCTCCTATTCTGGAATTTGTTGGGTAATACAGTGGATATTTCCACCACCTAAAAGAATATCTCTTGCAGGAATTCCGACAACTTCACGGTCTGGGAAACACTGGCTCAGGATATTCAAGGCTACTTGGTCGTTTACATCCTGAAATTGTGGCACTAATACAGACTTATTAGCAATGTAAAAATTCACATAGGAAGCTGCTAAACGTTCACCTGCATAGCGTTCTTCTTCACCTTCTTCATAAGTATAGCCCGGCAAATCATCTTCCGTCACTACTTGATGAATAGCTGGGATTGGAAGTTTATGAATAGTGAAACTTCGACCTTTTGCATCGGTTTCCTTCTCTAAAAGAGCTAGATCTGCTGCAGACATGGCATACTGAGGATCATCTTGGTCGTCTGTCCAAGCTAAAACAACCTCAGCAGGACCAACAAAGGCAGCAACATTATCGACGTGTTCATTTGTCTCGTCTTGATAAATACCGTAAGACAACCAAATAACTTTTTCGGCACCAAGGCTCTCTAGTAAGATCTTTTCAATCTCCTCTTTAGTCAGGTGAGGATTACGACCAGGACTAAGCAAGCAACTTTCAGTTACGAGAATAGTTCCTTGACCGTCACTATGTATAGCTCCACCTTCCAGTACAAAAGGTTTGGCATCGTAAACAGGTATTTCCAACTCCTCAGCAAAACGACTAGCTACTTGGTCATCTGCTTCATAGTCTTGGTAGAGACCATCAACAGCACCACCCCAGGCATTGAAAGACCAATCTACCACCATCTTTTCCCTTTTATCATTAAGAAGAATGGTCGGACCTGTATCACGAGCCCAGGCATCATTTGTCGGAATATCTAAATAAACAACCTGGTCTCCTAGATAGGATTGCGCTTCAGATAGATAGTCCTCCTCAACCAAAAGGTAGACTGTTTCCCCCTGAGCAATAGTTTTGATAATCTGGCTAAAAGCTTTTTTTGCAGCCTTTCCTTGAAAAGGCCAAGACCCTGGTCGAGTAGGCCATATCATGAGAGTCCCATGATGGGGTTCATACTCTGCAGGCATCCGATAACCTAATTTCTTTGGGCTGTCCATCATGATAATCTCTCCTTAAAGTCTTGGTAGCCAAATGCTTTGACTAGACTGCACTCACCCTCTTTATCCATGAGATACAAACTTGGAAGCCCAATGCCGTTAAAGGTATTATTTTTGACAAAGGAGTAAATAGCCATGTCTTCAAAATAGAGGCGATCACCGATTTCAATCGGTTTTTCAAAGCTGTAATCCCCAATGATATCCCCTGTAAGACAAGTATTTGAAGAGAGTCTATAAGTATAAGGTTTTTCTTGCGCTTCAAAACCATCTCTCAATGGAGGCCGATAAGGCATCTCAAGAACATCTGGCATATGGCAGCTTGCTGAAGCATCTAACACCAAGGTCTCAATCCCGTTTTCAACAATATCTAAGACTTCTGTCGCTAGATAGCCCGCATTAAGGGCAATAGCTTCTCCTGGCTCGATATAGATGTCAAGGTTATAAGTTTCTCGAATGCGTTTAATCTCAGAAATCAGTAAGTCCACATCATAGTCATCTCTCGTAATATGATGACCACCCCCCATATTGAGCCATTTAACTTGATGCAAATAGGCTCCAAACTGCTCTTCTACTGCTTTCAAGGTTGTCTCTAAATCATCTGCCCCCTGCTCACAAAGAGTATGAAAATGAAGCCCGTCAACCAAGTCCAGCAAATCACTAGGTATCTTGTCTGAAGTCACTCCAAAACGAGAGCCAGGAGCACAAGGATCATAAAGCGCGTGGTCACCCTGTGTTGAACATTGAGGATTGAGGCGTAGACCGACACTGATACCAGCTTCACGACAACGTTGACCATATTTTCGTAATTGTCTCTCTGAGTTAAAGACAATATGATCAGATATTTTAAGCAACTCTTCCATATCTGATTCCTTGAAAGCTGGCGCAAAAACATGGACTTCCCCAGGGAACTCTTCTCTAGCTAACTTAGCCTCATAGAGTCCACTAGCCGTCGTACCTGACAGATACTGACTAATCAAAGGATAGGTTTTATAGAGGGAATAAGCCTTTTGAGCCAGTAGAACCTTACAGCCAGTTTTTTCTTGAACCTCTTGTAAAATGCGGCAATTCTCTTCTAATTTTCCTAAGTCAATGATATAAGAAGGCGTTGGTACTTGTTCTAATTTCATTAGTCCACCATTTGTGGATTTTCAAGCACAACCCATGGTAAACCGAATTTATTCAAAGCTTCCATGAATGGGTCTGGATCCAATTCTTCAAGGTTATAAACTCCTGGTTGTTTCCAAGTACCATCCATCACTAATTTTGTCCCAATCATGGCTGGAACACCTGTTGTGTAAGAAATGGCTTGTGAACCAACTTCTGCGTAACATTCTTGATGGTCGCAAACATTGTAGATGTAGATGGTCTTTTCAACGCCATCTTTGACACCTGTAAAGATACATCCAATATTAGTTTTACCAACAGTACGTGGGCCAAGGCTGGCAGGATCTGGAAGCAAGGCTTTCAAGAATTGGATTGGTACGATTTCTTGTCCGTTAAAATTAATTGCATCTGTACGAAGGAGACCAACGTTTTCCAAGCATTTCATGTGAGTTAGATAAGATTGACCAAAAGTCATAAAGAAGCGAATTCGTTTAACACCTGGAATGTTCTTTGCTAATGATTCGATTTCTTCATGGTGGAGGAGATACATGTCTTTTTGACCAACTTGAGGGAAATCATACTCACGTTTGATAGACATGGCTTCGACTTCTACCCATTTTCCATCTTCCCAGTAAGAACCTGGTGCAGAAACCTCACGTAGATTGATTTCTGGGTTAAAGTTTGTCGCAAATGGATAACCGTGGTCACCACCATTACAGTCTAAAATATCGATATAGTGGATTTCGTCAAAGTAATGTTTGAGTGCATAAGCTGAAAAGACGCTGGTTACCCCTGGATCAAAACCAGATCCAAGCAAGGCAGTCAGACCTGCTTCCTTGAATTTCTCTTGGTAAGCCCATTGCCATGAGTAGTCAAAGTAAGCTGTAAAACCAAGTTCCTTACAACGTTTCTCATAAATAGCACGCCATTCAGGGTCTTCTGTGTCCTCAGCCTCATAGTTGGCAGTATCGATATAGTGGACACCTGTTGCCAAACAAGCATCCATAATAGTCAAATCTTGGTATGGTAGAGCTACGTTCAAAACAGCTTGTGGTTTGTAGCTTTCAATCAAGGCAATCACTTCTTCTACCTTGTCAGCATCAAGAGCAGCTGTCTCAATCTTAGTATTTGTTTTGCCTTCTAATTTAGCCTTCAAGTCATCACATTTTGACTTGGTACGGCTTGCAATCATAATCTCTTTAAAAGTTTCGCTGTCTTGACAAATCTTTGAAATAGCAACCTGGGCAACGCCCCCACATCCGATAACTAATAAACGACTCATTTTCTTCCTTCCTCTTCTTCTAAAATGTCTTCTACATACTTAGGCAACATAAAGGCACCAATATGTAGGTTTGCAGTGTAGTATTCTGTGAAAAGCTGGCGTTTTTTCCAACCTTCCTTGTCAAAATCTTTGACAGGGTGGTATTTTTTAGATGCAAACCCAAATAACCAATAGCCTGCAGGACTGGTAGGGATATGTGCCTGATAAACTCGACTGATTGGAAAGGCTTGATTAACCTTACGGTGCATGCTTCGACAAGCTGACTCATCTTCGTCAAAGAAGGGACTACCATGCTGATAAATCATGATTCCGTCCTCTTTCAAGGCTCTGTAACTATTGCCGTAAAATTCCTTGGTAAAGAGCCCTTCCGTATGGCCAAATGGATCGGTCGCATCGTTAATGATAATGTCGTAATCATTTTCACAGTTTCTCAAAAACCTTAGTCCATTTTGGTAGTAAATAGTAACACGAGGATCATCTAGCCCAGCAGCAAAATCTGGAAAATATTCTCGACAAACCTCAACCAGCATCTCATCTGGTTCCACGATATCGATTTGTTCCAATTCTGGATAGAGTGTTAATACTTGGGCAACACCACCGTCACCGCCCCCAATAACCAAGACTTTCTTTGGATTGGGATGAACAGCCATAGGAACGTGGACGGTCATTTCGTTGTAGACAAAATCATCTGCATCCGAGAACAAGACGTGCCCATTTAAAATCAGTATTTTCCCAAAAGCTGGTGTATCTAATACTTCTATATCCTGCCATTCACTTTTTCCAGCGTAGAGTTGTTTGGCAGTTCTCAATGATAATTTCACATCTGGAGTATGAACTTCAGAAAACCATAAATCCATCTAGTTCTCCTTTCTCTTAATAACGTTGATATGATTGACCTCTGGATCTTCCGTTCCTTGGAGCGAACAACCACGTTCTTTTGCGAATTGGATATAATCGACAAGACCTTGTGTAATTCGTTCACCAGGTGCTAGGATAGGAATCCCAGGAGGGTAACACATGACAAATTCCCCACAGACTTGTCCAACGGACTCGTCCAAGGTTAAGCTTCTTCTCTCTGAGTAGAAGGCTTCCTGTGGAGATAGCACCAACTCTGGTTGGATATATTCGCCAGCGATCAAGTCCTTCCCATCTCGTGAGTAGAGTCTCTTGATATCAGCCAAAGCACCTACCAAGCGTTCAATGTCTTGAATGCGGTCACCAATTGAAATGTAGGCCAAGATATTGCCGATATCACCAAACTCAATTTGAATGTCATATTCATCCCGTAAGAGATCATAAACTTCAATCCCTGTTAGACCAATACCCTGAGTGTAAACTGACAGCTTGGTTACATCAAAATCACAAACCGATACACCATCTACTAGCTCTTTTGAGTAGGCATAGTAGCCACCGATGGCATTGATTTCACGACGAGCGTACTCAGATAGCTCAATGACCTTCTCAAATGACTCTTTACCACGAAGGGCCAAATTGCGGCGTGAAATATCCAAACTAGACATTAACAAATAGGATGCTGATGTTGATTGGGTCAGGTTAATGATTTGACGCACGTACTCAGGATTCATCTGATCGCCAACTAAAAGAAGCGAACTTTGAGTCAAGCTGCCACCAGACTTATGCATAGATACGGCTGACATATCTGCTCCAGCGTCCATAGCAGATAGAGGAAGTTTATCTGTAAAGTGGAGATGAGCACCATGTGCCTCGTCTACTAAGACTTTCATTCCTGCAGCGTGGGCCATCTCTGTTAGCCCCTTTAAGTCTGAACAAATCCCATAGTAGGTAGGATTGTTGATTAAGATAGCCTTGGCATCCGGATGGTCCTTAATAGCTTGTGCCACACGATCATTTTCAAGCCCCAAAGCAATACCGATTTTGGGATCCACACTCATCTCGATATAGATGGGAATAGCTCCACATAAAACGAGTGCATTGATGGCTGATTTATGGACATTTCGTGGTAGGATGATTTTATCACCTGCTTTACAGGTGGAAAGAATCATGGTTTGCACGGATGAGGTTGTCCCGCCAATCATTAAAAAGGCATGGGCAGCTCCAAAAGCCTCTGCTGCTAGCTCTTCTGCATCTCTGATAATCGAAATAGGATGCCCAAGATTATCCAAGGGCTTCATAGAATTGACATCAATACCAACGCATTTTTCCCCTAAAAGTTCAACTAACTCTGGATTCCCACGGCCACGCTTATGACCTGGTACATCGAAAGGAACAATCCTTTTCTTTCGTAACTTAACTAACCCCTCATAAATGGGAGCTTGGTTCTGATTTAACATTATGAAGACATACTCCTTTACTTTATTTTCTACACCTGAGCTAAAATCAGGTGTTATAGGAAACTTATGAAAAAAGAGCAGGTTGGCACCTGCTCTACAATCTACTGACGTGTTTATGCTTGTTTCTTTTGAGTATGTCTGTTCCTGATGTTTCCTAACTCTCTAGTAGCAAATATTACGTACTTTATTGATCGTTTCACAAGATGACGTGTGCTTTCACCACACTAACAAATGTATACGAATTAGAACTAATGTCCTAACATCAACTTATAAAAGTAGGCTTTTAACCCTATCAATAATGTGGCTTTTCAACCACGCTTCGGCATTCAACCCTGCCTGTCCGTAGGCATTTTTTACTCGGGTTTATATTTGCTAGAAAACATCATCTCATTTTCTAAGCTTCATCAATATATCATGTTTTCAGAGACTTGTAAAGTATTTTTCGAACTTTTTTTAAAACCATTTAATATTTAGTTCGTGTAATTTATTCAACCCAGAAATAGAAATCGTTTTAAATTTAAATCAAAAACAAAAAAACGAACTAAATAAATTAATTCCTTTAGA
Source organism: Streptococcus sp. OMI750 (assembly GCF_047463895.1). Classification (NCBI taxonomy): domain Bacteria; kingdom Bacillati; phylum Bacillota; class Bacilli; order Lactobacillales; family Streptococcaceae; genus Streptococcus; species Streptococcus sp. OMI750. The sequence goes on along the minus strand of NZ_JASHCZ010000001.1, from coordinate 348,821 downwards.
TAGGCTTAAGCAAATTCAACTATTCAAAATCGTATTTACTCATCACGCGCTACTTTGGCAGCTAGTTTAAAATCAGTCATCAAATAATTTTCATCTAGACGGATAAGACTATAATACTCATTCCAAAATAGAGAGTCACTGTTACTTGACCACTGTAATCCATACCATAATTGAGTGACATCACTTGTATTTGATGGTGGGATTGACCATAGATGCTTTTTGAAAGTTTCTTGAACACGTGGAACATCAAGTCGACTAGTCAAGTCGAGTTCATCCGATTTCAAAGTGATAGCCGGTAGATTTTTTGGATTAAAATACTCCACATCAAAACTATCTTCTTTTTCTAAAGTATATTCCGGGATTTGCGCTACAAAGGCTCTTCCCTCTTCTAAAGAATCAAACACGACTAAATCTTTTTTATAATCACCTTGATACAATTCCAATATAACCATCGATAACCCTCCGTCATTCAGTATCGGTCCGCATAACGCCTATCTATTATTTTATTACAACCGTTTCTTCCCATCGTCTGAGCACATCTTTCAAAGGCTCATCGAGATAGCTATAGGCCTTGTCTTTTATCCAATCAGGGATTCCATAAGCTGCTTCGGCGATACTTCCTGTGATAGCAGCAAGAGTATCACTATCCCCACCAAGAGAAATCGCATTTCGAATAGCATCTTCAAAATCTGTACTTTCAAGAAAGGCAATGATGGCCTGAGGTACCGTATTCTGGCAAGTTTCATTAAAACGATAAGTAGGACGAATTTCATCTAGTGTTTGAGAAAGATTATATCCATACTCTTGTTCTATGTGTTCCTTGATGAGTCTCTTCACTCTGTAGGATTATCGTTGATCGGTTTTCCATAGTCGCCACTGTAACCTCCAAAGTAATAACGACACATAAAGATAGCATCAGACGTCGCCATAGCTCCTTTGACCCCCTCTGGATGGTTATGAGTCACCTCTGCAGAAAGTCGTGCAACTGCTCTTCTGGACGGCCAGGCTCCCGTTCGTGCACAGAAACTACAATCCATGGTCCAGGCACATGGAGAAACACGCATTGCTAAGCCATTGCCAAAGCTATTATAAGGTTCTCGATCGTCGCCATCAACCCAATTCCCAAATCTTGCACCGTAACCTGCATCGGGATACATCCTACCATATTTTTTCATGGCATCAATAAAGTCATCCTTCTGACCACCGTTCATGATGGCTTCAGCAACAGCACAGGTCATAACCGTATCATCAGTGAAAAAACAATCCTCACGAAATAATAGAAAGTCTTTCGTTTTAATGTTGTCCCATTCATAAACAGAACCAACGATATCTCCAACTATTGCTCCTAGCATCAGATTCCTCCTTATGATATATCAGATTCATTACACATTTCCAATGAATCACTCTTTAAAAAAGGCTCAATCAAATCAATCCACTCTTGAGGCAGATAAGCTGATAAATAGCCGTGGTTATAGCCTTTCGCTTCATACAGGATCGTATTGGGATGGAGCTGCTGAAATAATTTAGCCGATGCTTTCACACAGTTTAATTCTTTTTCACCGTAGATATACAGAACCTGCGCCTTGCTAGCAGAAATCGTGTCCTTCAGCTTGTAACGCCCCATATAGGTTTTGTAAATAGTCACTAATGTTTTGATAGGCGTCCTTGGCAGATCCTCCAAATAATAAGCTTTTATCTCCTCTGGATAAGCCAGTTTAGGATAGAGCTTGTTCATCATGCTTAACTGGAGTTTACAAGAGAATTTACTGAACATCAGTTTACCAAATAGGGATACTAGAAAGATGCTGAGTTTAGCTAACCCTGGTTGAGGAATACAGAGGCTTCCGTCTATAATGGCCTTCTCAGCTATCTCGCTGTCTAAGGACAAAAGCTCCATAGCAATTTGACCGCCAAGCGAAACGCCACCGATCGCAAACACCTTTCCACCACAGTTTGCTTTGATATAGTCTAGGATCTCCAAAGCGGAATCTTCCGTAGAAACATAATCGAGTGGATATTCTTCGCCGTGGCCATTCAAAGTAGGTAAAATAACACGGTATTCTTCTGATAAGATCCTTGCTTGACGAAGATAATTCCACCAAGAACTGCCACCACCGTGTATGAGCAAGATAGGAGGTGAATTCTTATCCCCAAATTCATGGAATTTCATGTTTAAACTCCTTACTGTAGGACTTTAACTCGTAGTGATAAAAATCATCTGTTTTAAAGATAGTTAGACATATTTGAAATTGAGCAAATAATCCCGACATTTCTTCAAATTGATATTCCAACGTTTACATTATTCAGTCTTCTTCTTGTTCGAATACCAACTAGGAATGATTTGCTTCATATCATCATACCATTCTAAAATCTCCTTAGCTTGATGTTGCATTACTGCTATTTCTTCAACTCCGTATGGTACAGACCATGACAGAGCACCAACTATGTTATTTAGAATATAGATAGCGAGAAGCTTCCAAAATAAATCCGGAACCTTATGATCAAAATATCCATCTATCATACCAGACGCAAAAAAGGGAGAGACTTGAGCAGACCATACAATACGATTGAATTCCTCCCAAGGATCTCCAAGATCAAATCGATCAAAGTCAATGACATAAATTTTACGATCTACACCAATCATGAAATTTCCTATATGATAATCTCCATGTTGGAAAACCTGAGGTCTATCTTTTAACAATTCTCGATTTGCATTTAAAAAATCAATAAAGATCTGACCATTTTCATATTGAACGGGACATTCTTTGTATTTGGAGATTTTGTCATCAATTTTTCGATTATAAAAGACCTCCCAATCTTCACGAACTTCTGTAACAGGAAGTGAATGAATTTTTCGAAGTATACTTCCTGCTTCTACTCCATAAGTATATTGTTGTTCTTTCGAAACAGTTAAAATGGTTTCTCGAGCATCTTTCCCGTCTATCCATTCGTGTAAAGAATGTACTTCGTCATCGCAGAGTTCTATGCTAATTGGCTTACACATCGGAATTCCAAGAGAAGCCACTTTCTCCATCATATCAAATTCAAATTTTTTAGAATCTAACTTCTCCTTATCAGAAACACGCAAGAAATATTTTTGCTGATTTTGATCTGTCACACAATATTTTTTATCATCTGACCAGCCTTTATTTATGGCTATCTTACTACTAAAATTCATCACGCACTCTCCGATTCACTTTCCAACACTTCTTGCAGTTTTCACTAGTAACCCATCCAGTTTGTCTACACTTTAGTTACCTAGATCAAGATTTAGATAATGAAAACTAGTCAATTTTCTCAATAATGTTTCCAAGTTTATCCAATACAAGACATGAATGATCATTTAGTGGAATTATGGGAACATGAACGAGTTCTTCAGCTCTATCCTTATTAGCTTTATCATTCCAGGAATCATAATGGACACTAATTAAAAACTGACTAAAGAGTCCTAATCCATTTTTTATCTTTATCTGATGATCTGAATGATCATTAGGTGAAACATAGACTTTTTCTCCTAATAATAGGGCTCCTGCAGAAAATCCCATAACTTTCGCCCCTTTATTCAGCATATGAACGATATAATTTTTGAACTCCTGATTGACATAAGTAGCTAGATACTTTTCCGTATTTCCACCACCGATGATGATGACATCAGCATCTAGATAGCTATCAAAATCAATCTGCTCAGTGTCCAAGAGTAAGTAATCAGTGTTTAGGTTAGAAAAATGGCTTCGGAAAACTTCCGTGTACTTTTTCATATACGGTTCCCAATTTTCTCGATAAACTGTAAAAATGACAATTCTTTCGATCTTCCTTGATGACACAATTCTATTAACAATCGTATGGTTCTTTATCGGTGGATTTCCACCCATCAAAAAAATTTGTGCTTCCATTTTTTCTTTGTCCTTTCTCAAAAACGAGGCAAAGATGGTACTCCAACTTTTAATCTGTCCATACAAGTTTTGCCGATAGCTCTCAGAAACTCTTCGCATCTACCGAATTTCAGAACAAAGGCAGCTCATTCTGATTTCTTATCAGCCTCTCGTAATAGCCTATCTTCTATTTGCTTTTACCTATCTTTTTCCTCTGCTAGACACTCTAGTTCCTCGATAGAATGACGATGCCTGTGCTTCTCTTCTGTTAGATAATGCTTGTGGACATGCGAATGCCTTACCGTATGCGTGTGGGTACTTCCGCCATGGCTATGCGTGAATGCATGCTGGTGTTCATGGTCATGTTGGCGAATAAACGTATCGACTACCACTAAAGCAGAACCAATGACCATAACGATCAAGGCGATCACATACATCCAGGATAAGGATTCACTTAAAAATACAAAAGCAAGGAGAGCTCCGATCAAGGGATTGACAGCATAATAGGCACTGGTTTTAGCTGCTCCAAGAACATTCTGGGCTCTCACATACATGAAAATGCTGAGTCCGTAGGCTACAAAACCTAAAGCCAAGGCAATGGCGATATAACCGATTCCTGGAAAGGACTCTCTTTTTATCAGAGCAATGACCAGAGCGCCAAGACCTGAGCATAGGCCTTTTAGCATGACAATTTGATAGGTGCTCTTTGATGATAGTTCTCTAGTGCAGTTATTTTCAAGTCCCCAGCAAACGGTAGCCATGATCACCAGCAAAGAACCATAAGAGAAATGAAAGCTGTCTGTTCCTTCAAACGACAGCAAGATGCTTGACAGGGTGATTAGCCCAATAGCTACCCATAATCTTTTGGTTACAGCTTCTTTAAAGAGAATCAGTGCAATGACCGTCGTCGCCACAATTTCAAAATTGCCGAGAAGCGAAGCATTGGCAGAGGAACCATAGCTGATTCCAAGCATCAGAAAAATCGGTGCAGCAATATCGAGAACAATCATTCCGACAATATAGGGAAGTTCCGCTTTTGTCAGGCTCTCAGCTTTCTCCCTGTCCTTCTTATTAAAGAGTGACATCATCCCAATACCAATCCCAGCACCAAGATACAACAATGCTGCCATTGTAGTCGGGCCCACATGCTGCAAAAGAACCTTTGATATCGGTACATTTATGGCATAAAAAACAGCTGCCAGAAAGGCAAACATAATTGCTTTGAGCTTATTTTGCTCCATCAATTTTACTCCTCTATTTCATTAATTCTGGTCATGGCATCTATATCACAGCCCAGATCCAAACCAAAGTATCACTCCATCCAAACAGGAATTCGCTTAGAACTCAAAAGGTTTGGGGAGTTCAAAGCTCCAGTGGAGCTTTGAAGCCTCTCGCCTTGAAATGTCAAAGCGAGTGGTTTAACTGCGTTTTATTAACAAACTTACACACTCAACATGCGCAGTCATCGAGAACATATTCACATACTTTTTAACGATCGCATAAGGTTATCGTTAAATGGTATTACCTAGATAAACTGAGATTTTATTATTTCTTTTTCTTTGGTTTTGGTGCAGGTAACTCATCATACATTGAATTAAATAAGCCGGTTAAATATTCTTTGTTGTCAACATCATCTACCAATAGCATTTCCTTTGCACCTTCATAAGGCAATTCGTATTCTACATTCGGCATATACGCTATTACAGATTTGACAGGCTTCACTAAAAATCTATCATCATAAATTCCACCCATGATTTTCCCTCGATAATAAATTATATACTCACCCATCATTGCTCTATATGATATTTCTTCCAACTCGGACAATTGTTCTAAAATGAAATCTAAATATTCTTTACTTGAAGCCATTTTTGCTATCTCCCTTAATTACTAAAATTTCAATAGTCCATTTTCATCAAATTGAAAATTGGGTCCCCAAGAAACTTCCCAATAATATCCATCTAAATCCGAAAAATATGCGTGATATCCACCCCAGAAAAGTACCTGTGGCTCTTTTACAGTTTTTCCACCTGCTTTTCATTACTAATTCTATTACTAGCCAATATAGTATAAATTAAATGACCAATAAAAATGAAGATAAAAATAACATAGCAGCCAGTATTACAACTTACTACTTTTCATATGATAATTTACAAATGTTTTTCCAGCCACTCGATCTTTTTAAAATCCTTATTGTTATTTTGTTCATTTCGATAGGAGTCTTGAGAAGAAGCTTTGTAAATACTTAGATACTGCTTCAGACTTGGAAGACGAAAAGTGATGCCTTCAATGTGAATAAGCTCTGTATCCGATTCCGAAACTCCTGCAAAATCAGGTAAGGAATCGATACTTCCAAATTCAACACTCACTCGATCCTTTTTGAATTCATGCTCATGAATATCTATTAAGACGTAGCCTAAGTCTTTCATCACTTTCATTATCTTGTCCCAGTCATAAATTCTGAGATGATCAGGTGCTTCCCAACCTCTAGGGTCACCAGGTACATGAATGTCAATGTCAGACGGCCCCCAATTTTCTTTCGTTCTAAACTCCAATCCCAAAGAACCCATCAGTGTCGGTGTAATTCCGACTCGATTTAAATGGAAACAAATGGTTTTAAATTCTTCAAATAAGAGACTCATATTTACTCTAAACCTTTCATCTAAATGTTCGTTATTTCTACTTTATTCCCTTGAACAAAATCATCTTCATTTTCTAGAGTATATCCAGTTATTTTGGATACAAACTCTTTTCCTTACTAATTCTATTACTAGCCAATATAGTATAAATTAAATAAGCAATAAAAATGATAATAAAAATAACATTAATTTTTAACACAAAATAGAGATTTAACAAATTTGCAAACGCATGAAATAATAGACAGTACCCTACAGATTTCGTTTGACGGTAAAGGAGCCCTAAAACAAAACTTAAAAATAACGTATATACAAAAAATAAAATAAAAGGAAATCCTTGATGACTTTCTCCAACTATAAACCATAAAGGAAGATGCCAAATCCCCCAAATAGATCCTACAATCAAATTAGATTGCCAATATGTATATTTTTTATCAAGTAATGGTTGTAATATTCCTCTCCATCCTAATTCTTCATGTCCACCACCAAAAAAAATTAGTTGTATAAAGAATAATGGCATCAGATAAATTGATACTCCGTTTAATTCTAAGGAAGATACAGAAAATAGTATCAAAATTGCTAACAAATGAATAATGAAATAAATACTACCATTTTCTTTCTTACTAAATAAAAAATGTTTAAATTTTATATTATTCCTTTTCAAATAAAAGCCACTTGCAATAGCTGGTCCAAGTGCACCTACTATATGTAATGTTCTTCCTATAATTGTTTCTAATCCAAAAATATGAGATTGCGTAAAGATGGCAAGAAGCCCCCAAGCTATATAAGTAATTCCAAATGTACAATAAAGATAATTTTTTAAATTCTTTTTGTCAATTTCTGTCATTTTATCGCCCTTATCTTGATTATTTTTATGAATAATATTTTTACTGCTTCTTAGTTGCTGTCGATTATAACTACCTATATTCTATCACAAAAACACAAAAGAAGCCTTACAATCAAGGCTTTTCATCATTCGTTTCGTCAATACTTTAGTTTCGTAGATTCAGATTCGCATGATTAAAACTAGTCAATTTTCTCTATGATATTTCCAAGTTTATCTAATACAAGACAGGAATGATCATTTAGTGGAATTATGGGAACATTAACGAGTTCTTCAGCTCTATCCTTATTAGCTTTATCATTCCATGAATCATAATGGACACTAATTAAAAACTGACTAAAGAGTCCTAATCCATTTTTTATCTTTATCTGATGATCTGAATTATCATTAGGTGAGATATAGACCTTTTCTCCTAATAATAAGGCGCCTGCAGAAAATCCTATAACTTTCACCCCTTTTTTCAGCATACGATCGATATAATTTTTGAACTGCTGATTGACGTAAGTAGCTAAATACTTTTCCGTATTTCCACCACCGATAATAATTAGATCAGCATCTAGATAGCTATCAAAATTAATCTGCTCAGTGTCCAAAAGTAAGTAATCAGTGTTTAAATTAGGAAATTGACTTTGGAAAACTTCCGTGTACTTTTTCATATAGGGTTGCCAATTTTCTCGATAAACTGTAAAAATGACAATTCTTTCGATCTTCCTTGATGACACAATTTTATTAACAATCGTATGGTTCTTTATCGGCGGATTTCCACCCATCAAAAAAATTTGTTCGTCCAATCTTTCACACTTTCTAAAGATACATAAATTTTGACCACGTTCTGAAATTATAATTTCTTCTTAAAATGAATAATTCTATTTGCCTCCTGAAATCCAATATTGAGATGAAATCTTATAGAATCCGTATTCGTTAAAGTACAGTCACTTGCAAATTCCTTACATCCTTTATTTTTCGCCCATTCCTCACATTTTGTACAGAGATTTTTAGCAATATCCTTTAAACGATATTCCTCGTTGACAATAATCCCTTCTAAGAATCCAACAGGACTATATTTACAACCTTCAACATAATCAAATCTGAGTGAACATAGTGCTAGACCTACAATTGTGTCACCTTCAACTTCAGTAAAGATTGCAGTATTTTTGCCATTCGTATATCTTTTTACTTCATCAATAGCTTCTTTATCGGTCAATTGGGGCCATAATTGTTTCATTAGTTTAGCTGTTTTTATAGAATCTTTTGCTATTCCATCCATATTGATGTTCCTCCGCAAATTACAGGCAAATGTTTCGAATCGTGCTGTTACTTTGTTACTTATTGATTGATACCAATACCATCACCTTCTACTTTTCGACTATCTCAGATCGGAAGAGTATTGCAACGCACCTAGGGGTTCAGACTTGCCGTATCATTTCGTCGGTTTCCCTCCTCATTCTACGAGTCCTATCCCATGGGCGTAGCATCTACTTCTACTTCGCTGATACCTCAGCTCGTACAAGCAGTGATACCGCCTCAACATAGTTCGTTTGTGGGACTCAAAAGGTTCAGTGAACCTTTTGAGGTTTAGCTGCGTTTCACTAACAAGCTTACACATTCTACGTGATGCGTCTGCGGAAAAAGATCAACCGGCTGTACTTTCTTCAATTCATAACCCAACTCTTGATAGAGTTTGATATCACGCGCCATGGTTGCAACATTGCAGGAGATATAAGCGATGCGATCAGCTCCTGTTTGAGCGCTTGCTTTGATAAAGCTTTCCGTCAAGCCCTTGCGTGGTGGGTCTACTAGGATAACAGTTGGTTGGATGCCTTCCTTAAGCCAATTTTTCATAGCATTTTCTGCTGTATCACAGACATAGTGGGCATTGGTGATGCCATTTAGACTAGCATTCTTCTGGCTATTCTCCACGGCTTCAGGGATGACTTCGACCCCATAGACTTCCTTAACATGCTTGGCAACGGACAAGCCAATGGTCCCAATTCCGGAATAGGCGTCAATCACGACATCTTCTGCTCTTAACTCCGCAAAGTCAATGGCTGTCTGATAGAGCTTCTCTGCCATTTCGGTATTGACCTGGTAAAAGGCTGGTCCTGAGATTTGGAAGCTATTGCCCAACATTTGATCGGTAATATAGTCTTGACCATAGAGAACTCGCCACTCTTTCCCAAAAATGGCATTGGTATTCTGGTCGTTGATATTTTGCATAACGGATTCGATGGCCGGGAATTGCTTGATCAACTGCTCGATCAACTGGTCCACACGGAAAATCTTAGGACGGGTAGTGACCAAAATGACCATGATTTCTCCTGAATGGTGACCTCGGCGGACTACAAGATTGCGAATCAAGCCAGATTGTTCCCTCTCATCATAAGGCTTGAGGTCAAACCGACGAATCAAATCTCGAAGAGCCAAGACCACTTGGTCAATGACTGGATCTTGGATGTAGAAATCTTCGATCGGCATCAAATCATGAGAGTTCTTCCGAAAGAATCCTGTCTCTACCTGACCATTGACACGACGGACAGGCACCTGGGCCTTGTTGCGATACTGGACGGGATGGTCCATCCCCAAGGTCAGGGGCACTTCGATATCAGAGATTCCTGCCATCTTGTAAAGGCTATCCTTAACCTGCTTGGCCTTGAATTTCAGCTGCTCCGGATAAGCTAGGTGGCCCAAGTCAGCAATGCCGCTTCGCAAGTAAGCCAGGTCTAGCTCTTCATTGCGGTGAGGGGATTTTTCCAAGTACTCCTCTACTTTTCCGTAGCCGATCTTCTTATTGACCTTGAGCACGCGCATGCGGATGACTTCTCCTGGCAGGGCATTTTCCACAAAAAAGACCAGGCCATCGACCTTAGCCACTCCTGCTCCTTCATGAGTCAAATCAACAATCTCAACGTCTACAATTTCATTTTTCTTTAACATGGTGTTCAATCTTTCTACAAATTAAAAGGGATGGAGTTTTCAAAACTCCTATCCCTTAATTATATCATCTTAAGCCCATTTGGGACAATTTCTTTTTATAAGCATCGAAATCGACCAGCAAGCCTTGACCACCATACATATCGTAGGCATCGACCCAATCCCCATTTTCTGGGATGGTGATGCGTTCAATCCCCTTGCTGGCGCTTCCGACTAAGCCAATCCCATTGGTCAATAGGAAAGAGAAAGGAACATTCGTAGACGTCATGGCAAAGACTTTTCCAAGTGCTTCTGAACCTGTAAAGAGTTTGGTTGGGTCCTTGATCTGATGCATAATAGCTGACATCACCTCTTGTTGGCGTCTTGTCCGTCCAAAGTCGCCCTCATCATCTTTACGGAAACGAGCATAGTTGAGGAGGGTCCGGCCGTCCATCCGTTGTTTTCCGACCTTGATGGTCTGATTCGGAACGACCCCATCTTTCATATTCAAGTCGTCAGGAACTTCCACTTCAGAAACAGTTTCACCGTCAATAGTAGAGAACTGAGCATTCATCTCCACCCCATTAGGGAAGAGGGTATCGATGGCTGTCGCAAAGGTTTGGAAATCGACCATGGCATAGTATTGGATATCAATGTCAAAGTTATCCTTGAGCATTTGACGGACCAATTCTGCCCCCTGATTGTTGTTTTGCTCTCCTACAGTAAAGGCAGCATTGAGTTTTTGATCATAGTAGTCTGGATAGTCTGGATCCGTCTGCTGGCTAACGCCGTCAATATGGACAAGGGTGTCCCGCATAAAGCTGACCATCTTGATCTTGCCATCTTTATTGTTAACATTGACCACTATGATGGAGTCTGTTCGCGTCTCATCCGATTTTTCACCGATGCGACCATCCGTTCCTAAAATCAGGATATTGACCCCATCTCGCGCCTTCTTACCATTAAACTCTTCAACAACGGCAGGCTTAGCATCTGGACCAGTCGGCTTGCTGTTGAGGCCTTTGATAAACATAAAGACCATACCCCCAAGGATCAGTAAGAAAAAGAGGACAATCCACTTGAGAACCCGCTTGAAACGGATTTTTCTCCGCGGTTTCTTAGGTGTATCGCTAGTCGCAGCAACGGTCTTTTTCTTAGACTTTTGGGAGCGAGATTGGTAGACAGGGAGATCACCAATAGGTTCTCTAACCTCTCTTTGCACTTCTTCTGAAGCGACCACTTCAGGTTGTAGATGTTCTGCATCCACATAAGCACCTTGGCTTTTTTGGATCAGATAGTTGTATTCTAGTTGTTCTCGTTCATTCAAATAATGAAAATTTGAGTATAAGTACTCTAATCGCTTTCGCTCATGGTGAGATAGAAAGTTGGATTCCTTACTCATCTTTTCTTCCTTCCATTTTCTTTTAAGGTATAGACTTGATACTGACCTAAAACTTTGGTCTGAATGCCCAAACTGTCTAATTCTTGATAGGCAAACTGCACAAGATCAGGCGCTTCATTTAAGAGGTCAATAATGAAAAAGTATTCTCCTAAAGCTGTTTTTAGGGGACGACTTTCAATTTTAGTTAAATTAATTCCCCGCCAAGCAAAGGTGGACAAACCCTTATAGAGGGCTCCTGCCAGATTACTTGGCAAAGTTAAAGCCAAGCTAACTTTTTGAAGGATCGGACTTAAAGTTTCTGAAATCAAGGGCTCTTTTGTCCCTAAAACCCAAAAACGTGTGTAGTTGTCCTCGATTTCTTGGATATCTTTGGCCTGGACTTCTAAATCGTACTCACTTGCTGCTGCCAGAGGCGCTATCGCGGCAATTTCCAAGTCTGGATGTTCTGCTACATAGTGGGCTGCATAAGCTGTTGAAGCCGTCATTTCCATGGCCACATCCGGATAATGGGCTCTTAGAAAAGCTTTCCCTTGGGCCAAGGCTTGTGGATGCGAATAGACCGTTCGAATGGGCCGATCTTTTCTAGCCACCAAGAGCTGTTGCTTGATGGGATAGACCACTTCTGCAACGGCCTGAATGGTCCCTTGGTGAAAGAGGTAATCGATGGTCTCGTGGACACTGCCTTCGATAGAGTTTTCAACTGGGACGACTGCAAAATCAATTTCTTGATTCTCATAGGCCTTAATGACATCTGTGATCGTACGATAAGCGACGCGTTCAGAAGTTGGAAAACTATGAGTCACCACATCGTGGGTAAAAGATCCCTTGGGACCTAGATAGCCTACAAGCATCGAATAATCTCCGCAATTTCGTCAGGTGTTTTGTCCTTAACATCCACAATATGGGTAGCAATATCCTCATACAAAGGCAAACGGCCATCAAAAATCTTCTTGAATTCTTCTTTGGTATTGTTTAAAAAGAGAGGGCGTTGCATGGCTTTGTCATTTTGAATCCGTCTGTACAAGGTTTCAAAATCTACCCGCAGATAAATGTTGTGAGGATTTTTTTCCAAGAGCGCACGGTTATGAGGATTGACGACAATCCCGCCACCAGGGGAAATAATGGCTGCCTCGTTTTCCAATAAACGTTCCAGCATTTCAGCCTCACGGCGACGAAAGGCGGCTTCCCCTTCCACTGCGAAATAGTCATTGATCGACATGCCGATCTCTTCAACAATTAATTCATCCATATCATGGAATTTTGGATCAAGAATCCGACCAACGGTCGTTTTTCCAGCTCCCATAAAACCAAGTAAAATTTTAGCCATGCAGTAAGGTCTCCAAATCTTCAAAAAAACTAGGGTAACTGGTGTTGATGGCTTCTGCTCGATCCAGCACCACATTTCCATCTCTCACCAATAAGGCAGCAATGGCAGCCATCATCCCAATCCGGTGATCTCCAAAGGTCTCTAAGTCAGCTCCATACAGGGGAGTCGGACCAGTGATGATCATGCCGTCTTCCGTTGGCACGACATTGGCTCCCATAGCATTGAGACTATCTGCTACGACCTGGATGCGGTCCGTTTCTTTCACACGAAGCTCTTCAGCATCCGCAATCACAGTCTGACCATTTGCTTGTGTCGCTAGTAAAGCAATAATCGGCAATTCATCAATCAAGCGTGGAATCAACTCCCCATCAATCCGAATCCCTTTTAAGGACGAAGTCTTGACAGTGAGACTCGCAGAGACCGCTTTTTCATCGCGATCGTCAATGGTGAGATCTCCCCCCATTCCCTGGATGACATCGAGAATCCCTGTCCGCGTTTGGTTGATGCCAACATGTTCAATCTTGATCACACTATTTGGCAGAATGAGGCCAGCCACTAACCAAAAGGCTGCACTGGAAATATCTCCAGGAACGATGACTGTTTGACCCTGGAACTCTTGTCCACCCTGGATGCGGATGGTTTTTCCATCCACCTGGATCTCTCCACCAAATTGGCGAATCATATCCTCTGTATGGTCACGTGTCTTTTCCTTCTCGATAATCGTCGATTCACCCTCAGCCTGTAGAGCAGCAAAGATGAGAGCCGACTTGACTTGAGCCGATGCGACTGGCAAACGGTAATGAATGGCTTGAAGCTGATGGGTTCCTTTTTCATGCAAAGGCGGGCAATCACGCTCTCCCTGACCAGCAATTTCTACTCCCATTTGACGCAGTGGAATCGCTACACGATCCATAGGACGTTTGGATAAACTATCGTCTCCGACCATGGTCACTGAAAAATCCTGGCCCGCTAGGACACCTGATATCAAACGAATAGAAGTTCCTGAATTGCCCATATCAAGGGGTGCGGTCGGAGCTTGAAGGCCCTGAAAACCTACCCCTTGAATCCGAATCACATCCCCATCATCCTGGATGGAAACTCCTAAATCTCGAAACACCTGAATTGTAGAAAGCACATCTTCGCCTCGCAAGATATCATAAACCTTGGTTTCGCCTTTTGCGAGACTTCCAAAAATAATGGATCGGTGACTAATGGATTTGTCACCCGGTACACGAATGGTTCCTCGTAGGCCCTTGCTATTGGTTCTTAATTTCATACCGTTCTCCAGAGTGCTTTTCCACATATTCTATCATAAATAGGGCATGAATTCAATTTTTGATCAAAAACTTGGAACAAAAAACGAATGTTTCCTAGCATTTTTTGAGCTTCTTTTGATCTAGTGGCGAACGAAAATACCAGAGTCGAAATTACAACTCTGGTAGTCTTTTTATTTGTATAAATCTTGAATCGGCTCAAAAATAATCTTTTCGAGATCCGCAAGATAAATAGATAATTGTTGTTGTTTGGTGAAAAATTCATTCACAATTGGACTTGCTTGGATCTTCTCCATATAGTCTTTCATTTCTTGTTGCACAGCTTCTGTTGGAAGTTGACCGGATTGCATCAAACCTTGCAGTTGATTTTGAAAAGCGACGTATTCGTCAAACAAGGTTTTCGCTTCTGGATTTGCTTCGATCGCTTGCTTGCTTTCTACGACAGCCTTGTATTCAGGAAGGTCTCGAAGAGTCCGAGAAAGTTCATTTGCGACATCATAAATATTTGCCATGAGATAGGCTCCTTTACTGATAAGATACTTCTATTATACTGCTTTTTCCTATAAATTCCTAAAATGAAGCAGGTACTTTGACGCAAATCCTACTTTAGACCTAGCGAGCAAGGACGGTATAAGAGGTCGCTTGGCTGATCAATGCTTGGGCCCGCTCCTGATCTTCTGCATTTTTGAAGGTCAGCTGCAAAATCCCGTGGATATCTTCACGATTCTCTTCATTGATGTGAATATTAACCAAGGAAATTCCTTGTAGGATTTGCAGGATCTCAAGAATGACACCTTCCTGATCGGGGACATCGATAAAGAGATCATAGGCACTATCGCGTCCAGCACTCTGATGGATCTGCATTTCTTGTCGGTGCTTACGTCCCTCATGGAAAAAGGACCAAATGGCCTCTTCGTTATCTGCTTGAATGGTCTCGGCTACCTGATCCAAACGTTCTTTGAAATCTGCAATCCGCTCTAATATAGCTTGAGGATTGGACAAGAGAATAGAGGTCCACATGCCTGGCTCACTTTCTGCAATCCTTGTCATATCACGAAAACCACCAGCCGCAAAACGACGGGTCATTTCATGCTCTTCCCCATAAGCTACGGCCTGCTCGACCAGAGTCGATGCTAAAATATGGGGGAAATGACTGATCTGGGAGGTTACCCGATCGTGTTCCTCGGCATCGATTTCAATGAAGCGGGATCCCAATCCACTCAAAAGCTCTTTCAACTCTTCCATGGCACCTCGTCTAGTCAAGCTGGAAGGGGTAAAAATATAATAAGCGTTCTCAAATAAGGTGGCATCCGCTGAAGCTGCACCTGTCTTATGACTCCCCGCCATGGGATGTCCCCCCACAAAGCGTACGGCCTTGTCTTTAAACACCTTTTCAGCTTGTGCGACAATTTTTGCCTTGGTAGAGCCTGCATCTGTCACTAGTACCTGGTCTTTCAAATTCAGGCCAGCTAAGGTTTCTAAGTAAGACTTGGTTTGCTTAATCGGAAGCGCCAAAATAATGATATCTGCTAAAGGGGCAAAGGCAGCGAAATCATCCGTTACTTTGTCCACCATTCCTCTTTCAAGGGCGATGGTTCGAGAGGCTTCACTACGATTGTAACCAAGAACAGTCACATTTGGGTGAGCCCTTTTAATCCCTAGTGCGAGGGAAGCACCAATCAAGCCCAACCCTGCAATATATACAACTTTCTTCTCCAAAGGAAAACTCTTTCTCTCAAAAATTCTTAGTAAAGTCCCGGTGCTTGGCAACGGCCTCTTTCAATTCTTCCAAGTTATCGGATGAGAATTTTTCAAGCACTTCTGTAGCAAGGACCGTTGCGACCACTGCTTCCATCACGACACCTGCAGCCGGTAGAGCCGTTGGATCACTACGCTCAACTGTTGCCTTATAAGGCTCATGGGTTTCGATATCCACACTCATCAAGGGTTTGTAAAGCGTTGGAATAGGCTTCATGACGCCACGAACCAGAATGGGCTCTCCGTTGGTCATGCCCCCTTCAAAACCACCAAGATTATTAGTACGACGGGTATAGCCAGCTTCTTCAGACCAGATGATTTCATCCATGACTTGACTACCTTTTAGGCGACCTGCTTCAAAACCAAGACCGAACTCAATTCCCTTAAAAGCATTGATAGAGACCACTCCTTGAGCGATTTTGGCATCCAATTTCTTGTCCCATTGCACGTAGGATCCTAGTCCAACAGGCACACCGCCAACCAAGGTCTCCACAATTCCCCCGATGGTATCACCATCTTTTTTCACCTGGTCAATGTAAGCCTTAACGGCTTCTTCTTGTTCTGGGACAACAATCGAAACTTCCGACTTCGCTGCCTTTTCCTTGATTTCTGAAACGGTTAGATTCTCGGGAATTGCAATCTCGATTCCCCCAAAATTAACAATGTGGCTGGCCACTTCCACGTCAATCTCTTCTAAAATTCGTTTAGCAACTGCACCAACGGCTACGCGCATGGTCGTCTCACGGGCAGAAGAACGTTCGAGCGAATTACGGAGATCGTCAAAACGGTATTTGATCCCTCCAACTAGATCAGCATGGCCAGGACGTGGCTTGGTGATCTTGCGCAGATCTTTCTTTTTCTCTTCGACCGGTGCTACATTCATGATCTCCAGCCATTTTTGGTGATCCAGATTGGTCACGTTCAGAGTAATCGGACTTCCCATGGTCAAGCCATGACGAACCCCTGATGTGATCTCAACACGGTCACTCTCGATTTTCATCCGTGCCCCACGACCATAGCCACCTTGTCGACGTTTGAGCTCTTCGTTAATATCCTCTTCTGATAAAGGAAGGCCGGCCGGAACCCCCTCGATAATGGCTGTTAATCGAGGACCATGGGATTCCCCTGCTGTTAAATATCTCATACGACCTTATTCCTTTCTTTCTAAAAAGTCCTTCATTTCTTGAAGAGGGATTTGATGAATCGCAGCTTGCCCCAACTCTGGAACAATCACTAATTTCAAGCTAGTTCCACGTGCTTTTTTGTCATGGGTCAAGGCTTGATAAAGGGCTTCTTTATCCCAGTTCTCATAGGCCACCGGAAGTCCAAATTTCCGACACATTTCTTCGATTTTTCGAGTGATTCCCTTTGGCATCAAGCCCTTTTCTTCTGCAACTCGGGAGACCTGCGCCATGCCCATACTGACGGCTTCTCCATGCATGACCCGTCCATATCCCGCTGTCGCTTCAATGGCATGACCAATAGTATGTCCAAAATTGAGATACAGTCGAATCCCATTGTCCAGCTCATCTGCTACCACATGGTCACGCTTCACTAGACAAGAATGAGAAATAATGCTCTCTGCATGCTCTAATATACTTTCGACAGAGCCATCCATAGCTTCCAACTCTTGCCAAAGTTCCGTATCTTGGATGAGACCGTACTTGATGACCTCCCCCATTCCTTCGATTAATTCACGGTGTCCCAAAGTGCTCAACACTTCAGGATCAATGAACACACCGTCCGGTTGGGCAAAGGTGCCCACCATGTTTTTGGCAAATGCTGTGTTGACTCCAGTCTTTCCACCGATAGAAGAGTCCACCTGGGCGGTTAAGCTAGTCGGAATCTGAACAAAGGAAATTCCCCGCATATAAGTCGAGGCCGTAAAACCAGCCAAATCACCGACTACGCCACCACCAAGGGCAACGATCCCATCACTGCGCGTCATGCCCTGGGTAGCTAGAAATTCATAGACTTTCGAAACAGTGGTCAAATTCTTACTGGCTTCGCCTTCAAGAAACTCAAAGCGCACCACTTGAAAACCAGCTTTCTGCAAGCTTTTCTCTACGATAGATGCATACAACTTAGCCACCCGGTTATCGGAAATGATCGCGACTTTTTTCTCAGGCCAAAGAGAGTGTAACCAGTCTCCAACCTGGTTGAGCCCACCTCTTTCAATCACAATATCATAGGAATGTCCTGGAATAGGTACCGATAGGTTCATAGGAATCTCCTTCGTGTTATTCTTTCATTCTATCTTATCATGAAATAGGGCACATGTCTCAATCGAAACGAAAAAGAGACTAGAGCAAGACTGATTTTTTAAAAATCAGTTCCTACTCTAATCTCATAAGGCTTATTCAATAGTGATAAGGTAACAAACTCTCTTAATCACATACAAATTGGTGGTATTCTGTTGTCAATGCTTTCCATACAGACTCCGTAGGAAATGGTTTCCCAGTCATCAATTCAAAGGCTGCCTCAGCTTGATAAAAGAGCATTCCTAACCCATTTACCCTTTGGTTTCCTTGATTCACCGCTAATTGCAGAAAGGGGGTCACTGCTGGATAGTAGGCCATCTCTACGATTAAGGCATGTGGGGGAAAGGTCAAGTGACTCGCTATCGGAAGAGACTGACCATCCATCCCTACACCAGTGGCATTTAAGATAAGATCAGCTTGATGAAAAGAGTTTTGAACATCTTCATTTTTCTCAATCGCATACAATTCTATCAAAAAATCAAAGCCATCTTCAATCAACTGAACAATTGAACGATAATGAACCAATCTCTCCTCTCTCACAAAGACAAGGATACGTTTCACACCTAGATGAATGGCCTGCGCAATAATCGCTAGAGCTGCACCACCTGCCCCTAAGAGAACCATTGTTTTTCCCTTAATAGAGAAAGCAGGAGGTAAACTACGAAAGAAACCAATCCCATCCGTATTATAGCCCTTAAGCTTGCCATCACGGTGAACGATGGTATTGACAGAGCCGATCTTTAGAGCCATCTCATCCACTTCATCTAAGTAAGGAAAGACCTTTTGCTTAAAAGGCATGGAAATATTGGCCCCAATCATCTCTAACTTACGAATTTGGCTGACAGTGCTTTCTAAATCTTCTTCAGCAATATCCCAAGCCAGGTAAGCAGCATTGGTCGCTGTTAATTCATAGGCTAGATTATGGATGAAAGGAGAGATACTATGACGAATCGGATGGGCAATGACTGCTGCCATCCGAGTATAGCCATCAATCTTCATTTAATAATTCCCGAATTCTTCGCATATTTTCAAGAGGGATTTGACCAGGTGCACTTCCTTCTCCGACTCTAGCATAAGACCAAGAAGAGCCTGTCAAATCAGCTGTCAAGCGCGAAATTTTCCCGACCTTACCCATGGAAATCGTTACATATTCTTGCTCAGGATTCAGCGTCTTGAAACCACGCGTATAATTCATCAAGTCAAGGACATCTTGTTCATTGTGGGCCATGACCGATACCTTGACCAATTTTGGAGAAAAGCTAGTTAATTCCGATAAGATCTCCATCATATTTTCCGGTGTCTCTTGGAAATTATGGTAGCTAAGCACAAGATTTGAAAATTCCAACATCTCTTCAAAGACGTCACGATGGCTATAAAACTCGAAATCGATATAATCCGGATGATAGATAGATTGAATATCTTTCAGGATCCCAACATATTCCTCGTTGGTCAATTCCATCTCCCCACCTTCTGCCTTGGTCCGCAAGGTGAATAAAATCTCACGACCAGCAAATTTTTCAAATACTGCTGGAGCAACGGTTAAGATCTCGTTTTTTTCTAAAAAGTCCGCACGCCACTCAATGACATCCGCATCATCGTAACGCGAACCATCTAGTTGTTGCGCCTCTTCTAAGGAGCGAGGCATAATCGATACAACTAACTTCATACATCCACCCTAATCGTAAATACTTTTAAGTAATTACTACTTTCTTCTTTCTTGTTCCATCGAAAATCTCCCGGAAGGCCGTATTCCGCTACATAGCGATGCTTACGTCCTTGAAATCCTTTTTCGATTTGTTTTTTAAATTTTTCTTTGGTCACATTTGCCGCATTGGTACTGAGAATCAAGGTCCCACCTGGATTTAAAATCTCGAGGGCCTCGCTCACCAACCGATGGTAATCTTTAGCGACTGAAAAGGTCCGTTTTTTATTCCGCGCAAAGCTAGGCGGATCGAGTACGATCACATCATAGCTTAGCTCATGGCGTTTGGCATATTTGTAAAAATCAAAGACATCCATCACGACAAAACGATGGGCATCTAGTGCCAAGCCATTTGCCACAAAATGGGCCTCTGACAATTCCCTACTTCTCTTAGCCAGATCGACCGAAGTCGTCTCTACTGCTCCGCCCATTGCAGCTGCAACAGAAAAAGCAGCTGTATAAGAGAACATATTGAGCAAGGACTGTCCAGCAGCGAGTCCCTCCACTAAACTTCCTCGAACCTCATGCTGGTCCAAAAAGATTCCCGTCATCAAGCCATCATTGAGAAAGACCTGATAAGAGACGCCATTTTCCAGAATCAAAAATTCTTGCGGAGCTTCTTCACCATACACATGAGCCGACTCATAATCCAAGCCCTTAAAACGAATTTTTTCATAGCCTCCCCTCACCTCAGGAAAGACTTCTTGAAAAGCAGTTAGAATCGTTTCCTTGATCTGGAATACGAAAGGGTTGTACCAAGAAAAAACAGCAAACTCACCATACAAGTCAATCGTGAAACCGCCAAAACCATCTCCCTCTTGGTTAAAGAGACGAAAGGCTGTCGTTGTCGCATCGGCATAATAAGAACGTCGGTATTGCTTGGCCTTCATAAATCGTTCCTGAAAAAAGGCTTGATCAAAAACGACCAACTCTTGTGAAACAAACCAACCGATCCCTTTATTTTGTTCAGAAAGGTATCCGACGCCTAGAGATTGTCCATCTCCTGACAGGATTTGAACCGCTTGATCCAAGGCAGGAAGCGAGTCAAAATCTTGTTTTTCAAGAATGGATTGTCCCTGTTTGATTTTTGTTGCGACTTGTCGACTGACTGTAAGTTTTTTCATACCACCTATTATAGCAAAAGTCTGCTATTTTCACAAAGGGATGATCTATTTGTCAGACTTTTTTAACAATTTTATTTCAGCTCTGTTTCTTTTCACCCAAGTGTTTGAGAATCCCAGCTTTCCTCTTATTCTTTCGTCTGGTTCACAGTCATTCTTTTCTTTCTCCTTAAAAATGTGGTATACTTGTATATGAAAATTTTTAGGAAATAAGACAAGGAAGTTACATTTTGTGAAAAAAATTACGAATTCGATACTCAATTTCATGAGTACCAGACTAGGATTTGTCTTGACCCTTCTGTTGCTCTACTGGTTTAAAACCATGTGGGCCTACACAGTTGATTTTAACTTAGATATTCAGGGACCTTATCAGATTTTTCTGGCAGTCATCAACCCATTCCCAATCAGCCTGCTCTTTATTGGTCTAGCTCTCTATATCAAACGGACCAAGCTCTTTTATAGTTTGGCCTTTGGGATCTATCTCCTCTTATTTGTTTGGTTGATCTCCAACTCCATCTATTATAGAGAATTTACAGACTTCGTAACGGTCAATACCATGTTGGCTTCCAGTAAGGTTTCTGCTGGCCTCGGAGCTGCAGCTCTAGAATTGTTCCGTCCATGGGATGTGATATACATTCTGGATTTCCCAATTCTAGCCTTCTTCTTTTTTAAGAAATGGATTCGAATGGACAAGCGTCCCTTCAATAAACGAGCTAGTTTTGCGGTCACATCCTTATCTGCTATGCTCTTTTCGGCCAACCTTTTCCTTGCAGAAATTGACCGACCTGAGCTTTTGACTCGTGGGTTCTCGAACTACTATGTCGTTCGTGCCTTAGGTTTACCGGCCTTTCTAGGATACAGTGCCAATCAGACCTACGCTGCCAACAAAGAACGTTCCAAAGCTTCTGAAGCTGATCTAACACCGGTTGAAGAATATGTCCAGCAACATTATGCCAAGGCTAATCCGGAATACTTCGGAATGGCAAAAGGTCGAAATGTCATCTACATTCACTTGGAAAGTTTCCAACAATTCCTTATCGACTACAAGTTGAAAGTGGACGATAAAGAATATGAAGTGACGCCTTTCTTAAACTCACTCTACCATTCAAAGGAAACCTTTGCATTTTCAAATGTGTTTAACCAAGTCAAGGCAGGGAAAACATCTGATGCTGAGACTATGATTGAAACTGGACTCTTTGGACTCAACCAAGGTTCCTTTATGGTCAACTATGGTGGAACTAATACCCAACAGGCTGCTCCATTTATTCTCTCTAAAAACGGCTACAATTCGAGCGCTGTTTTCCACGGGAATGCTGGAAGTTTCTGGAACCGAAATACAGCCTATAAACAATGGGGCTACAATTATTTCTTTGATGCCAGCTACTTCACCAAACAAGACAGTAGTAATTCCTTCCAGTATGGTCTCAATGACAAATACATGCTCAAGGATTCCATCAAATACTTGGAACGAATGCAACAGCCTTTCTATACCAAGTTCATTACCGTTTCCAACCACTACCCTTATACAACGAGTTTATCAGGAGATGATCTTGGCTTCCCACTGGCTAAGACACAGGACGAAACCATCAATGGCTATTTTGCGACCGCTAACTACCTAGATTCTTCGATCAAGGCCTTCTTTGATTACCTAAAAGAATCTGGTCTTTACAAAAATTCAATCATCGTTCTATACGGTGACCACTACGGAATTTCCAACTCCCGCAACCCAGCTCTCGCCCCACTACTTGGCAAGAACTCTGAGACCTGGTCTAGTTATGACAATGCCATGTTGCAACGAGTCCCGTATATGGTAGTCATTCCAGGTATGGATAAGGGAGGCATCATCGATACCTATGGAGGTGAAATAGATATGCTCCCAACCTTGGAACACTTGCTAGGTATTGAAGCCAACAAGTTCCTCCAAGTTGGTCAGGATATGCTCTCACCAGATCATGATCAAATTGTAGCTTTCCGCTCGGCGAACTACTTTGTGACTCCTGAGTACACGAGCTACAGCGGTCGGACCTATTACACCAAAACAGGAGAGGAGATCACCAACCCGGATGAAAAAACCAAGGAGCAGCTAGATAAGATCCGAGAAGCTGCCAACCTCCAATTGAAGATTAGCGATAGCATCCAGACGGGTGATCTCCTTCGTTTCTTCAAGGGCAATGACCTTGGTAAAGTCAATCCAGATGATTATTCCTACACCAATTCCTTCAAGGCATTGAAGAAGATTGAAAAGGAAAAAGGCGATAAATCAACCAGCCTTTACAACCAACGTGGAAATGAATCCACTGTGGATCTCTTCAAAGCACCAAGCTATAAAGAATTGCACCCAGAAGAGACTAGCTCTTCTTCAACCGAAACCAGTAGCAGTTCTTCAAAATAAAAAGAATCCCTGAGTTTTTAACTCAGGGATTTTACATTGTCATCAAAAGGAAGATGATCTTCATTGGTCTAGAACTTCAAAAACAGAAGCTGTTAAGTTCTCCACATAGAATGGTCGTTTATGACGGCTATTGCCAACTATCAATTCTAATTGATTTGAATTTTGGAGGTAATAAGGAAGTCCGCTAGCATTAAAGATGACTTGGTACTTCTTGTCTCCTGTTAATTCATAGATAACCAAGCCACTGGTATCTGTTGCAGATTGGATAAAGACTTGTTGGTAAATCTTATCATAGCCTTCAAGCGATAAGATAGGTAGACTGGTCTTCAAGGCAATCAGACTGCGAATATAGTCAATTGATTCCTTGTGTTCACTCACCAAATTCCAATCGACCTGATTGACAAAATCTGGAGCATTATAGGAATTCATGGCCCGTTCACGATCCAAAGGAGTGATCTCTCCTTCTGGGCCCGTAGGAACCATTTTTGTCCGCATAAACTCTTGTCCCACCTGCATAAAAGTCATTCCTTGGAAAAGTAGATTCATGGCTGTAGCCAATTCTGAGCGCTTGACCAGTCCTGCTACTTCTTCATTTGGATGGAGGGTCTGAAGCAAGTCATAGAGATTATAGTTGTCATGAGCTTCCACATAATTTAAGACCTGGCTAGGCGTCAAATAATTTCCAAGTTCCGCACTACCTAAAACAGCACGCGCAACGATATTCTCTGTTGATTTTCGGCTGACAAAGCCACGTTTGATGGAACCATAAACCTCAGCCCCTTTAATAGCATCGCGCTCCGTGTCGTTAAAGAATCCAATACGTGGCAATTGCGCCGCATTGTCTTTCTTGGCTTTATCCTCTGGCGCGAGACCGGTTCCCATATCCCAACCTTCTCCATAAAGGAGAATCCGAGGATCCAGAGCATCCATAGCTTCCCGAATCGCATTCATAGTCGTCACATCGTGAATGCCCATCAAATCAAAGCGAAAACCATCGATCTGGTACTCTTTGACCCAGTGCGTAAGGGAATCAATCATGTACTTGCGGTACATTTCATGCTCACTCGCCGTCTCATTACCGACACCTGTCCCATTTTGGAAGCGCCCATCTGGCTCCATCCGGTAATAATAATCCGGAACTGTATTTTGGAAAGGACCATTCTCAGTTGAGTAGATATGATTGTAGATCACATCTATGACTACAGAAATCCCAGCGTCATGATAAGCCCGGATCATGGTTTTAAGCTCTTTCATGGTTTGTTTGGGATTGGATGGATCCGTTGAAAAACTGGTTTCTGGTGCAGAATAATTCTGAACGTCGTAACCCCAATTGTAGGTCACACGACCTTCTTCATCGTACTGTTTATAGCGATCAGATATCGGCTGTAATTGCACGACATTGACCCCTAACTGACGGATATAATCAAAAGCAGTCGCATCGCCATGGCTATTGACGGTTCCTTCTTGGCAAGCCCCTAGATAGGTCCCACGCAAAGACTCGTCCACACCTGATGTCGGTGACTTGGTTAAATCCCGAAGGTGCATCTCATAGATCACTGCTTGACAAGGATTGTCCAGGCGCCAGGGAGTCGCATCGGCGCCTTTTTTAGTGCCCCAATCAAACTGACGATCTGCTCTTGAGAGAATGGCTGAGCGCATTCCATCGGCTGTCGTTGCAATGCTATAAGGATCGCGCGTCACTTGAGTCTGGTGTTCAAAATGCACACGATATTGATAAGCCATGCCACTTAAATTTCCTAGAAAATCTAGAATCCAAACACCTTGGGTGTTTTCTGGATGGTAGCTAGACTCTTGTTTGCCTCGAGTCATCGGAATGGTTTTCCAAACTGGGGCATCCGGTTCAGTTGACTGATAGAGCACCAATTCAACTTTCTTAGCCGTAGGAGCCCATAACTTAAAGCAATACTCACCATCTTCATCTCGACAGCCGAGCCAACCTTGATAAGCCCACTTAGCATCAAAGTTCTTTGCATGGGTAGCCATATCATAGGCATGAGGCTGACGATGACTGTAGGCATGACTAGTCAAAGCAGCTTGTAGAGAATAGTAGACTGTATCATCTCCATCGAGAATCCAGACTTCTCTTACAAATCCCTCTGGTAAGAGTTCGATTTCAAAATCTCGGGTCTTGGTAAGCCAATCCCCTTCTTTGACCAAGACATGTCCTCGGTTTAGCGGTCCTTCGCTCTCATAAACCAGATTCCCCTCTACTCCAAAATAATCCAACTTGGAGAAAGAGACTGATTTTCCTTCTACTTGGTCTTGCCACTGCCACATATCATAGGCAAAATAATTTCCTTTTTGCTTATGAAAATGAAGCTTTACATGGTATTGTCGCATAACATTTTCCTATTTCCAATTTGATACTGACGGAACCATTCGCCCATCCATCAGGCGAATAACCCCATTGTTTGTCTTTATTCCTCAAAGGTGTGTACTAAAGCATCGGTGTTGATTTCATCTATATTTGCAAAGAATTCTAAGTGATTATGGAAGACTTCCAATTCAACCGGAGTATCTCCACCATATTCCCCATCTAGATTAATGCGGAATGGTTGATCATTCTTGCCAATCATATCAATCGTCAGCTTCTTAGTTTTTAGATATTCTACATTGTCATCATGCACATGCTTGCCCCCGTTAATCGCCTGAATCATCAAGGATAACATGTTAAAAAGCTTAGCAGTTTTTACAATAATCAAGGTAAAATTTCCATCATCAAGCTTGGCATCAGGCGCCACACTTTCAAAACCAGCGATTGAGTTGGTCAAGGCCACAAAAATCATAGAGGCTGGTCCTTCAAAAACACCATTGTCATGCTCGATTCGCACCTTACGAGCCTTATTACGTGGCAACATTTTCGCTGCTTCTGCGACATAGGCAAAGTAACCCAAACGTGATTTGACACTACTTGGAACACTGAAAGTCAACTCTGTCAGGGTCCCTGCAGCAGCAATATTGATAAAGTATTTGCTGCCATAAGCACGACCAATATCCATTTGAATGATTTGATTCTTTTCAATAATGCGAGCCGCTGCCACCGGATCTCCCATCGGGATCTTCAAGGCACGCGCATAATCATTGGTTGTCCCTGTTGGAATAAAGGCCATCTGGGGACGATGTTCTAGTCCAGCAACCCCATTAACTACTTCGTTAATCGTACCATCACCACCAGCGGCAATGATCAAATCAAAGCCAGCTTTGGCCGCTCTTTCTGCTTCATTTTGAGCAGAAAATGGTTCGGGAGTGGTTTGATAAGCACTGGTCTCATAGCCCACGTCTTCCAGTACGTCCAAAACTTCCGCAATGTTTTTCTTGATAATTTCTTGCCCAGAGGTAGGATTATAAATTAAACGGGCTTTTTTGATTCGTTCTACCATAAACATCCTCTACAAACTTTCAAGCCAGGACTCATCTTCTACCTGGATTCCTAATTCTTGTGCTTTGGATAACTTGCTACCTGCGTCTGCCCCAGCAACGACCAAATCTGTTTTCTTAGAAACAGAACCAGTTACCTTAGCACCCAGACTCTCTAATTTGGCCTTTGCTTCTGAACGTGTGAGCCGTTCCAGCTTACCAGTCAAAACAACCGTCATCCCTGAAAGGGCTGCATCGGCAGCAACTTTTTCACCAAGATAGGTCAGATTGACTCCTGCTTCTTTCAATTCCTGCAGGAGACGCTTGGATCCCTCTTGTGCGAAATAAGACTTGAGGCTTTCAGCCACAACCATACCGAGACTGTCAATACCTGCAATCCGCTCTGGATCAGCGGTAGCCAATTGATCGAGGTCATGGAATTCTTGAAGCAAGATTTGACTAACCTTGCTTCCGACATGTCGGATTCCCAAACCAAAGAGTAACTTTTCAGCTGAATTCTCTTTTGAAGCTTGAATGGCTTCATAAAGTTTTTCAGCAGATTTTTCTTTGAAGCCTTCTAAGGTCAATAGATCCTCTACAGTGAGCCGGTAGATCCCCGCTACATCCTCTACCAACTGAGCTGCGAAGAGTTTCTCTACAACAGCTGGACCCAAGCCTGTGATATTCATAGCATCCCGACTTGCAAAGTGGTTCAATCCTTCCTTAATCTGAGCTGGACAGAGCGGATTGATACAGCGAAGGGCCACCTCATCCTCAAAATGAAGCAACTCACTCTGGCAGCTCGGACAATGAGTTGGAATGGCTAATGCTTGATCAGATACCCGTTTATCTTTGACAACACGCAAGACCGCAGGAATGATATCACCCGCCTTGTAGACGATGACCGTATCTTCTTGATGAATGTCTTTTTCAGCAATATAGTCCACATTGTGCAGGGTTGCGCGACTAACGGTGGTTCCTGCTAGTTGGACTGGAGTTAGATTGGCAGTTGGGGTCACCACACCGGTCCGTCCAACCGTCCAATCCACCGATAGGATTTTCGCTTCTTTTTCTTCAGCTGGAAACTTATAGGCGACAGCCCATTTAGGAGCTTTTACGGTAAAGCCTAGTTCTTCTTGAACAGCTAGGTCATTGACCTTGATGACGATCCCATCGATATCGTAGGGAAGGTCCTCTCGAAGCTGAGCTACTTTTTGGATAAAGTTCCAGATTTGATCCATATCCTCAGCCAGCACTCGCTCCTGGTTTACAACAAATCCTAACCGGGCCAATTTTTCAAGCACGCCTTCCTGACTGCTCTGGTCGGTTGGACTCACTTCTTGGTACAAGAAGGTGGAAAGATTCCGCTTAGCCACAATTTTCGTATCCAATTGGCGGAGCGTTCCTGCCGCAGCATTTCGTGGATTGGCAAATTCCGGTTCACCATTTTCCTGACGGATCTGATTGACCCGATCAAAAGAAGCCCGTGGCATATAGCACTCGCCTCTTACCGTGATGTTAATTGGCTCTGGTAGAACCAAAGGAATGTCCTTGACCCGTTTTAGGTTCTCGGTGATATCCTCACCGACAGAACCATCCCCACGTGTTGCTCCTGTTACAAGGACACCATTTTCATAGGTAAGGGAAATGGACAAGCCATCGATCTTCAACTCGCATACATAGCTGACAGAAGGAAATTCTTTGCGGACCCGTTGGTCAAAAGCCTCTAGTTCTTCCCGCGAAAACGCATCCTGCAAACTATAAAGGGGATACTGGTGCTGGTATTTAGTAAAGCCTTTTAAAACCACACCTCCCACACGGTGGGTTGGGCTCTCTGGCAAGACTTCATCTGGATGAGCGGTTTCTAGTTCCACCAACTCCCGATATAATTGATCGTATTCACTATCAGAGACTGATGGAGCGTCTTTTGTATAATATTCATAGGCATAGCGGTTAAGTAATTCCACTAGTTCTTTCATTCTGGTTTTCATGTTCTTATTTTATCATAAAATCTTAATTTAGCCTTGAATTTACTGCATTCTTAGCATGAAAAAAAGGAGCTCAGGCTCCTTTTTTTATTTTGTAAAATCGATCCGTTTGGATAGTTGATTGATCACAATCGCTCCAAAAATCAAGGATGCAAATTCACCCAATCCCATGGTCAACCAATTGTAGAAGAATGGTTGGCCTTGCAGGTAATAAAGCTCCAAGGCAATCGTAAACATAGAGATGGAAAAGAAAATCGCAAACAAGAAATGGTCTAACCGAATAAGACCGTCGAATAAGAACTTGTTTTTGAAACGTCCAAATAGAATAAGTCCAAGCCCTAGGAAGACAAAGGTTGAACCTCCACCGACAAAGACATCGATCCATCCAAAACTAAATAAATTGGCAATCATACAACCGATGGTTACCCCAATCAAGTATTTCTTATTGTAAAAGGCTAAGAAATTCATCATTTCCGAAACACGGAATTGATAGCCATAGTAGGCCATAGCATTGAGAGGGGGGGTAATGGTCAATACGATATAAATCGCGGCAACGATGGCAATTTGTGCCATATCACGAGCAGTTAACTGTTTCATCTATTCTCCTTTAGCGGTATTCCCGCGTCTAATATGCTTGGCGAAAGGATCTTAAGCACCAAGGGTTGAAGTCTTGATTTCTTCAACCTTTCAAGTATAGCATATTTTCAGGTTTTATGGTAGACTGATTTTATGAAAAAACTGATTAAAAAATTTTTTGATAATGAAATTTTATCCTATCTCTTTTTTGGAGTAGCCACAACCCTTGTCTCTGTCTGTACCCGTCTTTTCATCTACCAAATCACTAGCGATGAACGATTGGCGACAGCGATTGGAAACATTGCTGGGATCCTCTTTGCCTTTGTCACCAACGATACCATCGTCTTTAAGCAAGAAAGAAAGGGCTGGTTCCAGCGCTTGATTCGTTTTGCGATTGCACGCTCGGGTACCTTTATGCTAGATATGGCCTTGACTGAGATTTTCGTCAAGCAATTCCCAGGAATTATCGGGCAATTTGTCCACAACAACAAGAGTCAAATCAATCTAATTGAAACCCTCTTTGCTCAGGTGGCTATTATCGTCCTCAATTATCTCTTTAGTAAACTCTTTGTCTTTAAAAATAAAAACAAGGCTTGAAACGATTGTTTCAGCCTTATTTTTTTATACTTCTATACTTGCTTCCTCTGCACTTAATTGATAGATCGTTCCTTCGACCCCAAAATAATCCTTGGCTAGGTCTTTCAATTCCTGCATAGCTGTTTGTGCACGTTCGGCCTGCTCCTCATCAATGGCTTCAATGACTAGGATAGCATCTTTAGTCTCTTCCGTCAGCATGGTTCTTTGAGCTTCCCGCCAATTCAAACAACGACATACTGCACCTTCTTGGTCGTAGTAAATGATCTCCCCTTCCAAAGCTGGAGCATCCTCTTCAGCCCCTAGTGGAAAGAACGGTTCGCCTCCTTTTGCTTGTCCCAGAGAGAGTCCTCCAACCAATTTGCTCATATCTTCACCTCCACAAGGAAGGGCGTAAGCCATCGACACACTATTGTAAAGATCCACCAAAGGATTAATCGGGTAGAATTTACGTCCTTGGTGTACTCTTTTTAAGAGGGCTTCGATCGAAGATCTAGCTCCTTTTTTTGTTTTAAACTTGCTAAAAGCCTGGCGCCACTCTTGGACAAATTCACTCTGGGTATAGTTGTCTTCATCAATAAAGTCCCAAGCTCGCTTAGCACCCTTGTCTAACAATTCTTTGAAATAAGGATCCTTGGCTTCATCTACTGTATTATCAATGCCATACAAAGACATAACCGTAATCCGAGCTGTTGGAAATAAATCCCAAAACGCTTGATCGACTGTTACTTTCATTGTTTTACCTCACTATAATTTCTTTTTTGACCTTTTTTGACCAGCTCCCAATCCAAGGTAATATTCTCACGTACTCGGATGAGATATTCCTCTAACTGTGCGACTTCTTCTTTTGAAAAGCCTTTTAAGGCGGTTTTCTCAGAGTAAAGATGCTCCCCTAAAATGAAGGGGTATATCTCCTGACCTTTTTCAGTTAATTCCCATTCCTTGATTTTGAGGTTTTCCCCCAGGGGACGTTGCTGAATCAGACCACGCTCTTCTAGTTTTTTTACGGATCTAGCAACCGTAGACCGATCGACTTTTAAGAGATCAGAGAGTTCTTCCTGGATGATCCCTGGTTGTTCTGCAATTCGCACCAGGTAGAGATATTGACCACGTGCCAAGTCAATATCACGAAATTCGATATTCGCAATGGAATCAAGAGCACGCGCGATGATGCCAATCTCGCGTAAAATACTCATCCTACTCCTCCTTTTTTGATAATCCTATCCTAACACATTTTTATTGCAAATGCAATAAAAATAAATCAAAAAAAGAAACCAGATCAAATCTGATTTCCTTTATTTAGTTTTATGAGTATGTTTGAGACGCAAACGCTGCTTTAATTTGAGAGATGCTTCCCTGTGTCGGAAAGCCACTTGTTCCGTTTTTAATTTGGAGACAATTTCTCCACTACGCGTTTGAAACTTGGCTTCTCTCGCAAATTGGATACTGGCGTTTAAAATACAACCAATAATCATGATTTTCGCTACTAAGACAAACCAGAACATAATAACGGCAAGGACGACCGAACCAAAGAAGCGGGCATCCAAGAAATGACTCACATAGCGGTCTACGTATTTCCAAAAGATATTCAAAATAGCATACAAGACAATGACTACAAAGAAGGCCCCTGGAAAGACATATCTAAATTTAGGAATCTTTACATTTGGTAGAGTGTAATAGAGCAGGACCAGACTGACAAAGAGCAAAAGGTAAATGGTCGGTTCCGTCAAATTCAACAAGCGGATATAGATGGTTCTGTCAAATGAAAAAGTTTGATAGAGATAGCGGACGATCATCTTGCCAAACATCGAGAGGATGAGCGAGAGGCCAAATAAGCCCTGCAAGGCAAAACTGATCAGAAAGCTAAAGAGTCGTCCCCAGATAATGCCACGTTCCTTCTCAACCCCATAACTTTTATTATAGGCCTTTTGAAGGTAGGCAATGCTCTGAGAGAAAATCCACAAGGCGGAAATAATCGAGAAACTCAGTAAGCCCGTAGAAGGCTTGGTCAATACACTCGAGATCATCTGGGCCACTGTCCGATACAAGGTAGTTGGCAAGACCTTTTCTAAGCTCAACAAAATCTGAGTGGGACGAATATGAAAGTAGGGCAGAATATTGGCCGCAATCAGCATCAAAGGGAAAATCGAAATCAGCAAATAATAAGCCACTGCAATGCTCGTGATATCCGATTCTGAACTTTGATAAAACCTCACAAATCCCTTTATAAATGGCTGATCAAACATTTTTTGTAGGACCTTTTTCATCCGTCACCTCCCCGTTTTACTAAAAAAGAGCAAAGAGCGAAACCAGACACTTGCCTTCAGCTCCATTCTTCCCTCTTCATCTTTTAGTAAGTTCCTTCTTCACCTTGACTAGTTAAAATCACTGGACCATCTTTTGTAATGACAAATTGATGCTCATATTGACAAGACAGACCACCATCAAGGGTCTTATGAGCCCATCCAGTTTTCAAATCTGTATCAATTTCCCAGGTACCTGTATTAATCATTGGTTCAATCGTCAAGACCATTCCCTCACGCAAGCGAAGACCACGTCCAGCACGTCCATAATGCGGTACCATTGGTTCTTCGTGCATCGTTGGACCTACTCCGTGCCCAACCAAATCGCGCACGACGCCATAACCTTTGCTTTCAGCATATTCTTGAATCGCTGCACCAATATCTCCTAAACGATTGCCAACGACCGCTTTCTCAATCCCTTTATAGAGACATTCTTTGGTCACATCCATCAAATCTTTGACTTCTTGAGAAACATTTCCGACAGCATAGGCCCAGCATGAATCAGCTAAACCACCAGTGTAAGACTCTGTGTATTTTTTGACTTGCGCAACATTATCAAAATCTAATTTTGATACATCCAAAACAGATTTATCAAGCGGTTCAGATAAAACCATATCCACCTTGAGGAGATCGCCATCTTTTAGGATGACATGACGGGGAAAAGCATGGGCTACTTCATCATTCAAGCCACAACAAGTCGCATATGGGTAATCCATAAGACTACCTTCTACACCGATCTGAAGCGGCAAGACATTGGCTTCTTTACAGCGACGACGGACATATTCTTCTACTTCCCATAGGTCAAGCCCTGGCTTGATCAAGTCACGTAATCCAATATGGATGCTTGCAAGGAAATCTCCTGCACGATCCATGGCTTCAATTTCACGTTGTGATTTTAATGTAATCATTGTCTCCTCATTTCTTTTGTTTAATTAATCTTAATCGTAATGGTTGCTTTCGCGACTAGCTGCAGATCTAAATACAAGCTAAAATCAACCAAGGCCGAACGTCTGGTTCGTCGAACTAGTTGTGGTTCAATGCGGATCACATCATCCACCTGCACAGCCTGTAAAAAATTGATGATCAACTGTTCGACAATCAAGCTACGCCCACTGTGTTGCATCATCTTGCGTACAACCTTCATCAGCACTTCGATCATAACCCCATTGGCCAAAACACCGCTTTTCTCCAGCATACTCGGTTCCACTGTAAATTGGTAATGGTCGTTCTCCGTTTGAATCTTTTGACCAATTTGCTCACTAAAGGTTGGTAAGCTCGAAAACTGCACCTTGCTAATCCGATCCATGACATCCCGACGCGTGATCACACCAAGCAAGGTCTGGTTATTGCGAACAACAGGAATCATTTCATAGTCTTCAGCGATCATCCGTTGGCTAATCGTTGCAATACTAGTGGACAAATTAGTGGTAAAAATGGTCCGTGACATCACCTTATCGAGGGTCGTCTGAGGCGCTTTATCTCCAGCATCTCTCATGGTCACAACCCCAACCACCATCTGGTGTTGATTGACAACTGGAAAGCGGCTAAAGCGATTTTTCCGGACTAAATCCAAATAATCCCTTACCGTATCGGTTTCAGAAAGATAACCATACTCATGAAAAGGCCGATAAACCTGCTCCACTGTCAAGATATCCGTCTTGATTTGCATATTGGACAAGGCCTTATTGATCATGGTAGCGACGGTATAGGTATCATGAGCCGTCCGAATCACTGGGATCTGCACCCGATTCGCAAGCGAAATCACATCCTCGTCAACTTCAAAACCTCCCGTGACCAAGACTGCATTGTCGTGTTTTAAGGCGAGACGTTGGATATTGGTTCTGTCTCCAACAATTAGGAGTCCTCCCTCAGACACATAGTCTAAGACATGCTCTTCCGTCATGGCCCCAATGTAAAATTTATTAAATTCTTTTTCGAGACCCGCTTCCCCAGCTAAAATCTCCGAAGCGGTGATCTCTAAAATTTCCCGATAGGTCAGATGCTCTAGTACAGACTTTTGCGATTTGACACGGATGGTCCCACTTCTAGGCCTTGTTTCTACAATCCCTTGATTTTCAGCCTCTTTAATGGCCCGATAGGCCGTCCCATCACTGACATTCAAAAAATTTGAGATGCTCCGAACACTGACCCGTTTCCCAATCGGTAATTTTTCGAGATAATCTAAAATCTCTTGGTGTTTACTCATAAAAGTCCCCTCTACCTATGCGGAAATCATAATAATCGCGCATTTTACGCGTATATCGGTCGCTCCCTTTAAATTGACGAAAGAGACGAAATCCAGCCTTTAGAGCGACTCTTTGACTCCCTGTATTTTCAACATGAGTGATGACCCTGATTTCTTTTAGTTGAAATTTCTCAAATGATAGATAAACCAACTCTTTGACCGCTTCTGTCATCAGGCCCTTTCCCCAAAAATCTTTGCGTAAAAAGTAGCCTAACTCAGCTTCTCCCTTGATTTCATCCAACTTTTCAAACTTGATGGAACCGATCATTTGATTTGTTTTCTTATCACAGATGGCCCACACTCCTAAAGGATTTTTCATGAAATAGTTAGCCAGAACATACTGGGTCTCGGTAAGATCTGCTTGAACAGGAAAGATAAACTGTAGATTTTCAGGATTCGAAGCAATCTTATAAAAATCTTCGGCATCCCCAAAGAGAAAAGGTCGTAAATACAACCTTTTTGTTTCAATCAGTGAATAGGCAGCTAAGTGCGTCCAAATATTCATTTTCAACTCCAATGCTCTGTTATCCTGGTCGCTCTTACCAGATCCCCACCACTGTCGCTAATCCTCTACTAATTGGATCTCTGCTCCAAGTTGGGTCAACTTATCAATAATATCTGAATATCCGCGAAGGATGTATTCCACATTTGTAATCTCTGTTGTTCCAGAAGCCATAAGACCCGCAATCACCAAGGCAGCACCAGCTCGAAGATCCGTCGCTTTCACACTGGATCCAGTTAATTGATTTGGTCCTTCATAGATAATGTGGTCGTTCAAGGTCGAAATAGTAGCACCCATTTTAGCCAATTCTGGCACATGGTTGACCCGTTTTTCATAAATCGTATCGACAATTCGTCCACGTCCTGTAGCAGTTAAAAGCAAAGGCGTGATCGGTTGTTGTAAATCAGTCGCAAAACCAGGATAAGGAGACGTTTTGATCTGAATGGTCTTCAAGCCTGTTTGCTTTTCTACAAAGATGCTATCTTCAGAAATGGTCATGCGCACACCCATCTCCTCCAACTTAGCAATAAAGCTCTCCAAATGCTCATACAAGACATTATTGATCTGAATACCTTCGCCAATAGCAGCTGCAAGCGCAATATAAGTTCCTGCCTCGATCCGATCCGGTATGACCTGGTGTCTCGTCCCATGTAAATGGGCAACACCGTCAATGATAATCATATCTGTTCCTGCTCCACGAATACGGGCTCCCATGTTGTTGAGCAAGGTTACTACATCAATAATTTCAGGTTCCCGAGCAGCATTCTCAATCACTGTACGACCTTCAGCCTTGACGGCCGCCAAAATCGTATTGATTGTTGCACCGACACTAACAGTGTCCATGTAGATGTTGGCTCCTTGGAGAGGCCTGCCATCAGTCGCAAGCTTCATACTTGAACCATCCATGGTCATGGCTGCTCCCATCGCTTCAAAGGCCTTCAAATGCAAATCAATGGGACGTGGACCAAGGTCACATCCACCAGGTAATCCAACAGTTGCTTGACCATAGCGGCCTAGTAAGCTTCCATAGAAATAATAGGAAGCGCGCAGACTATTGATCTTACCAAATGGCATCGGCATGTCCTTGACCCCACGCGGATCAATGATCAAACTGTCCTCATTACGCTCAATCTTAGCCCCCATGATGGTCATGATCTCAATCAAACTTGCGACATCTGAGATATCCGGTACTCCGTCCAGGGTTACCACATCATCTGCCAGAATAGTCGCAGGAATAAGGGCTACTACACTATTTTTTGCACCACTAATGGTCACCTCTCCTTTTAGGGGGCGACCACCATTTATTACAATTTTTTTCATTTTAATAATTCATTAGCTCTTTCAAGTCTTTTTCCTTTTACTATCGTTTTTTGCAACGGAAATAAAAGGGACAACGTATTTAAAATACTGCATCTATTATACCACAGATTGACCTATTTTTCCATCTGTAGAAATTTTCAAAACGAAAAAAAGCTAGGATCATAGGAACCCTAACTTTCTCTTTTAACTTAGTTATTTAACTGCTTCTTTCAAGGCATCTACCTTGTCCAAACGTTCCCATGGTAGATCGATATCAGTACGTCCCATATGTCCATAAGCCGCTGTTTGACGATAGATTGGACGTTTGAGATCCAACATTTGGATGATTCCTGCTGGACGAAGGTCAAAGATTTGACGAGCTGCTTGTTCCAGCTTACTTTCGGCTACGGTTCCAGTCCCAAAGGTATCGATCCGAACAGAGACAGGTTGAGCTACCCCGATCGCGTAAGCCAATTGAACTTCTGCTTTCTTAGCAAGCCCTGCTGCCACAATGTTTTTGGCAATGTAGCGAGCTGCATAAGAAGCGGAACGGTCTACCTTAGTGGCATCCTTACCTGAGAAGGCACCACCCCCGTGACGGGAGTAACCACCATAGGTATCTACGATAATCTTCCGACCCGTCAAACCTGAGTCACCTTGAGGTCCACCGATAACGAAACGACCAGTTGGATTGATGAAGAATTTTGTCTCATCATCTAGGTAAGAAGCTGGAATCACTTCTTTGATGACCTTGTTAATCACATCTTGGTGGATTTGTTCATTGCTCACTTCTGGATCGTGTTGAGTTGAAATAACAACCGTATCCACGCGCACTGGCTGGTCATTTTCATCATACTCAACAGTGACTTGAGATTTGGCATCTGGACGAAGATAGCTGATTTCACCAGACTTACGTAGCTCTGCCAAACGACGAACCAACTTGTGGCTGAGTGAAATTGGCAATGGCATGAGTTCTTCTGTTTCATCCACCGCAAAACCAAACATGAGACCTTGGTCTCCTGCACCGATCAAATCGAGTGGATCTTGATCCGCATTCCCACGTACTTCTAGGGCTTCGTTTACCCCTTGAGCGATATCAGGAGATTGTTCCACCAATGATGGGTGAACTCCCACCGTCTCCGCAGAAAAACCGTACTCTGTATTGGTATAACCAATCTCTGCAATAGTATCCCGAACCACACGGTTAATATCGACATAAGCATTGGTTGAAATTTCACCAAAAACATGCACTGAACCAGTATAAACAGCTGTTTCAGCCGCAACGTGTGCTTCTGGATCTTGCTCTAAAATAGCATCCAAAATAGCATCTGAAATTTGGTCTGCAATCTTATCTGGATGCCCCTCAGATACCGATTCAGACGTGAATAATTTACGTTCTGACATAAAAAATGTCCCCCCTTAAAAAATTAGTGTTATAGAGTTACAAAGTACTGATAGAAAAACTATAGCAATAAATTTCTATCACCTTATCGGGACCATATAACACTTCATTATAACATAATTTCTCTGATAGCTTCTTTGTTTCTAAAAAGAAAAAGTTATAGTTTAAAACTATAACTTTTATCTTGCACTTTCTTCTTCACTATCCCTAGAACCAATCCAGATAAGGATTACTAACAGAATCGATACAGGACTACGGGATCCAAAAACGGAAAGCCCAAAAAATACCATCGCTGCGCTTAAAAATCCAGTTCTCCCCCGCTTCATTCCTAACCAAAGTAAAATCGTCGCAATAAGATAAAGGCCATGGAAAAGAAACGTAAAAGCTAGATATAGGATCGCATAGCTTCCTGCACTCATTAGGGCAAGAAAAAGAAAACTGAGGCTTAACACAGCTATAGCCAAGGATGTCCATAGCCAAGGGGAATTTAGCGAGAGCCCTTTTGGATCATTGTCCGAATCAGCTTGACATTCACTTTGCTCAGGACTTTCTGTTATCACTTCATCCCCTGTATCATCTGATTTCAATCGTTTAATTTCAGAAGTTTCACTGACTTCCTCCGATCCATTCTCAGCTAGTCCTTCTATAGCATATTTATCAAAAACACCGTTAACACGACATACTTGGTAAATAGATAAAACAAGATAAAATATTACTACAGACGATAAATCATAAGGTTGCACCAAATAACCAATTATTTTAACCGAGCACAGCAGCAATAAGATCGTCGAATATAATTTTAAGGATCTTAAATCCTCTTTTGTCATTAGGAGCAGAAAAAGTAAAACGACAGCAACATTAAAGGCAAAGGCAAGAAAATACTGGATGATTACATAAGAAGGAACTGCAAAATATAGACTATTAGTAGACAGTTCAAAAGTTGCTAATGCTAGGCCAAGAAAACAAGTCCCTGTTTGCCAACTACGTCTACTCTTCCACGAAACCAAGAGCGGTTTCAGCTCCACCTTCCTTAATAGCATGGAAGTTGACAGGAAACAAATACCAAATAAACTTGCTAGTATAATTGACTTGCTTTGACTAAGGTAAAACAATAGGAGAGAATGGATAAATTGACTAAATGATAAAATCGCAAGTCCTACCAATCCTTCAACATTTAGTTTTCTCTCCTGAATTTTCCATAAAAACCAGCAGATAAACCCATACTTCGGTATGTCAAATAGAAGAGAGAGCGGCTTTAAAGAACCCGCTCCATTTTCACTACCTGCTATCCAAACAGTCGAAATATAAAGAAACACTACTAAATATATTAGGCCCTGATACCATGTTTTTCGAGACATTTATTCCCCCCACTTTCAAAGCATTGTATTCATTACTTGTAATTATACCATATTTTGTAATCGCTTTCTTTGGTTGTAATTGGTATTTAGAAAAAAAGATAGGACTTTTCACCCTATCTTCTATAATCATTGTTCATTTGGAAGCAATAAAGTTCCGATAAAAACCATTCCAGCCATTAAAAGTGATATAAACTGA
The DNA here is from genome assembly GCF_047463895.1 of Streptococcus sp. OMI750. Classification (NCBI taxonomy): domain Bacteria; kingdom Bacillati; phylum Bacillota; class Bacilli; order Lactobacillales; family Streptococcaceae; genus Streptococcus; species Streptococcus sp. OMI750. The sequence goes on along the minus strand of NZ_JASHCZ010000001.1, from coordinate 309,484 downwards.
TTAAAATGCCAATACGGATCATTTGCCGCAATTACAGAAATAAAATAACAAATTGTCGCTGCATATAGAGTTGTTTTATCTCCCTTCTTTTTCCCATTCCGTAGTAGGACGGTTGCAAGAATAAAACAGACCATATGAGGCAATATGTTAAGTAGGTACAAAATTACCCATGGTCCTACTGCGATAGCACCACATAAAATAAAGCCAAGATAGCCGAGAGCTAGGTAATATGCAAGAGTTAGAATAGCTGAAGTAGGGACAGATTTTTGTTGATCTTGCTCAACAATTGGTTGCTGAACAGGATTTTCTTGGCCTTGTTCCGCCATTGGTGGCTGAACATATTCTTCTGGCATTCCCTCTTTTTCTTGGTTTGTTTCAGAATGTAGATGTTTATCTGTCATAACTTTCTCCTAACATTTTTAGTTATTTTTTCAAATAATAGCGCTTAAAATAGAGCGGAAGAACTGATTTAACTATCTCTTTGATCGACCCGAATACTTTTTATTGAGTAGAGTTGAGCATACCTACCTTTTCATTAAGAGTTTTTCTCTTCTTCAACTAAGAGTGTTCCAATTAAAACCAGAATACCTAGCAGTAACGGAGCGATTCGAAAAATTTCCCAATCTAGATCATAACCCAAGATGATAGACAGCAAATAAAGTCCGAAACTCGTATAGACAAGGCTTTTATTCCCCTTCTTCATCCCTAGTCCAAGTAAAATGGTCCCAATAGCAACACCTAAGAAGTTTGGTGTTAGAAACATCAACAACATGAAAAATCCCAAAATATTAAAGAAAAAGAAAGATAATACAAGATAGATAATGGATAAGTAAAAGGCCACTGAAAGAAGAATAGAATGTAAGCTATTTTCTTTTAGAGGATTCTGAACAAACATAGAATTGGGATGATCTTCACTTCTCTTACTAAGTTCTTTATTTTCTTCAAAATGTTTCTGTTGATCTGCCATAGCTTTCTCCTATCCTTTTCTTATTATTTTATTTATGGTTTCTTTTAACACCATTATACATGATTCCATCATTCTTTTCATGATTCCATCTATTCAATGCTATTTCTTAGAAATTAATTTGGTCGGATTTCCAATTAGATTGCTGACATATCATAAAATAGACGGGAAAACTTCCTTAAATAAAATCTGCCTCTGCAATAGCTGCTTTGACCACTGCCAATGGGAGGTGGACTAGTTCTACTTCTTTTTCACGGTAGAGGTACTGCGCATAGTCATCGATGCGGTATTGATGGATATAAACCACCCGCTTGCAGCCAACTTGAAGCAGCTGCTTGGTACAGTTGAGGCAAGGGAAATGGGTCACATAGGCTGTGAAACCTTTGGGAATCCCCCGTTCGGCTCCCTGTAAAATGGCATTGACTTCCGCATGGAGGGTTCGGACACAGTGCCCTTCCACCATGAGACAGTCATGATCCAAGCAATGCTCTGTACCAGAGACAGAGCCATTGTAGCCCGTCGCAACCACCTTATGATCCTTGACCAATACAGCACCCACTTTAGCTCGATTACAGGTTGCTCGATTCGATATTAACAAAGCCTGTGCAGCAAAATATTCATCCCAGGCTAATCGTTTATGTCCCACAGTCTTTTCCTCCTTCTAAAAACTTCTAATTTTTTTCATTATAGCACGAAATTGGGTGAAATAAAAGAAGTCTTTGTCACAGCCGATTCCCTCACTAAAAAAAGAGACCCAAATGGATCTCCTTATCAATTATTTACCAAGTTTTGCTTTTGCTGCGTCTGCAAGAGCTGTGAAAGCTGCTGCATCGTTAACAGCCAAGTCAGCAAGCATTTTACGGTTAACTTCGATCTCAGCCAATTTCAAACCATGCATCAATTGTGAGTATGAAAGTCCGTTCATACGAGCTGCCGCATTGATACGTGTGATCCACAATTTGCGGAAGTCACGTTTCTTTTGACGACGGTCACGGTATGCATAGTAGTAAGAGTTCATTACTTGTTCTTTTGCAGTACGGAACAAGATGTGTTTAGCTCCATAGTAACCTTTAGCTAATTTAAGAATACGTTTACGACGTTTGCGTGATACAACGCCACCTTTAACACGTGCCATTTATATTTCCTCCAATATTTCCTAGAATTCTTTACTTACAAATACGCGATTATTTCAAGCGAGTAAGCATTGCTTTGATACGTTTGAAATCTCCTGAATGCACCATAGATGCTTTACGAAGATGACGACGTTGTTTCTTAGTTTTTCCGTGGAAACGGTGAGAAGTGTAAGCACGGAAACGTTTAAGTCCACCAGAACCTGTACGTTTGAAACGTTTAGCTGATGCGCGGTGTGTTTTTTGTTTTGGCATGATATTTTCTCCTTTTTTTAACTTTCTGACAGACTATTTCTTGTCAGTTGCTGGTGCCAACTGCATGAACATTTGACGACCATCCATTTTAGCACGTTGTTCGATGATAGCAATATCTTGAGTTGCTTCAGCGAAGTCGGCTAAAACTTTTGCCCCAATCTCTTTATGGGTGATCATACGACCCTTAAAGCGAATGGAAACCTTCACTTTGTTCCCTTTTTCAAGGAACTTGCGAGCATTGCGAAGTTTTGTATCGAAATCACCCTTATCAATAACTGGGCTCAATCGAACTTCTTTCACGGTCACAACGCTTTGTTTTTTGCGTTGTTCTTTTTGTTTCTTCTGGTACTCAAATTTGAACTTACCGTAGTCCATAATTTTCGCAACAGGAGGTTTAGCTTGAGGTTGAATGAGAACCAAGTCCACATTAGCGTCGTCCGCAAGTGCTTGCGCTTCACCAAGTGGTTTGATACCCAATTGTTCGCCCTCAAGACCGATTAAGCGAACTTCACGTACACGAATTTCATCATTGATGAATAAGTCTTGCTTTGCTATGGTTTTCACCTCTTTTTTTATTTTAGAGAAAAACAAGAGCGGACTTGCTAACGCAAACCCGCACTACATGATTATAGTTCATTTCTGAAACTTGATCCGTAGGGGCCAGACAACGTTAGTCGCAAGGCGAGAAGTTCTCACTTCTGCTTTTCTCAACTTTTATATGATATCAAGTTTATGATGGATTGTCAAGGATTTTTTTTGCTTTTTCTTCAATAAATGCAACCACGTCTGCAATTCCGACACCCGTAGTGTCAAAATGAATAGCATCGTCTGCTGGTTTCAATGGGGAAACGGCACGGTGACTGTCTTTGTAATCACGCTCAGCAATTTCTTTCTTCAGCAATTCAAGATCTGCTGTGATCCCCTTCTCCAGATTTTCCTTGTAGCGACGTTCTGCACGTTCTTCCACGGATGCCACTAAGAAGATCTTCAACTCGGCACTTGGCAAGACAACCGTTCCAATATCGCGCCCATCCATGACAATCCCACCTTGGGACGCAATCTGTTGTTGCTGGGCCACCAAGCGCTCACGCACAGGAGCCAAGGCAGATACCCAAGAGACATTATTGGTCACTTCATTGTCACGAATTGGATGAGTCACATCGACATCAGCTACGAAGACTAATTGCTGGCCGTCTTCAGAGCGTCCAAAACTGACAGGGTATTGGTTCAGTAGATCAACCAACTGGTCAACATCAGCTTCAGTCAGTTCATTCCGAAGAGCCAGATAGGTCGCTGCACGGTACATAGCCCCTGTATCCAAATAGGTATAATCCAGATCTTTGGCAATGATCTTTGCAACTGTTGATTTTCCGCTAGAAGCCGGCCCATCAATGGCAATTTGAATCTGTTTCATGCTGCGCTCAACTCCTACTGAATCTTAACGACATCACCAGGATTGGCATACCATGATCCTGTAGACATGTGAGATGGATTTAATTGTTCCAATTGTGCAATGGAAATACCAGCACGCGCAGCGATAGCTGCTTCGCCTTCACCTGCTTGAACAGTGATCGTACCTTCCTCAGATTCTTCGTCTGTTGAACTTTCTTCTTCTGTTTTTGCAGTTTGTGCAGGTGCTGATGATTTCTGTTCGACCTTGGTTTCTCCATTGTAGAAGCCAGACATTTGTTTGGTTTTGTTGCTACCCCCTGTCGAAAGGAAAATCAACAAGCAGACCATCGCCACTACTACTACAAAGAAAATAATCGCTAAAATCGTCAACAGACGATCTGCCTTAATGCCGTTTAACTTACTTGTACGTTTCAATGTTTCTTCTCCATCATCATAAATATCTTCTTCCCATGGTTCTTTTGCCATGACTTCCTCCTTGTTTTTTCTCGTAAAAATCATTACAATAGAAGTATGAAAGTTACGTTAATTCCAGATCGTTGCATCGCCTGCGGTCTCTGTCAGACCTATTCTGAATTATTCGATTACCATGACAATGGCATCGTCAAATTTGCTGAAGAGGACGACCTCCTTGAAAAGGAAGTTCCTGTCACAAACGATGTTCTCGAGGCCATCAAAGAATGCCCCACTCATGCTCTCTTAAAAGATTAAGAGAGCTTTTTTATTTATCTGCATAATACATCTCGTAATAATCCACATGGATAAAGTTGTCCGTCAAGACCACTTCTCCTTTGAAAGATGAATTTAAGGCAAGTGCATTGATAAAGTATTTTTTCGGCCATTTGCGCATGCAGAAAGTCCGACTACGCGAACCATCATTAAAAATGAGCTTGATCGACTTCTTATTCACTTCTATCTTTTCAATCGAGTCAATCTTCACCCTGATTGGAGTAAAAGGATTGGCTGTAATAATCCGTAAGATCCCATCCTCATAGATCGTGAAGTAGCGATGGACCCCAATCGCAAGCAAGACCATAAATAAAAAGAAGGAAAACAAAACTAGCGTTGGCACACTAGAGCTCTCATACATCAAAGCCAGTCCAATAAAGACCGGAATCACTGCAATGGACCAATAGGTCACAAGAATTGATAGGTCCGGCTGCCAATGATAATGGACCTTTCCAAATATCTTAATCATGAGCATACCCCCATCTAATAGTTTAGCATAAAAAACAAAAAAAAGGGAGCCAGACAGCCAAAATCACAAAGATTTTTAACTGCTAGCGCTCCTTTTATTTGGATTTATTGGTTGGGACTTTAAAGAAGTCTTTAGAAAGGTAACCTTTCCCACTAATCAGGTCATATTCAACCATTTTTAAATCATCCGCAATCTCTAAGGCTTCTCCTTCTAAAGCCTTTTTATCGACACTTGCTTTTTTCAAAACTTCAGTCAACAAAGCATAATAAGGTGAAACTTTTGAATTAGTCTGTTCAAAGACCATAGCAGAGAAATCGCTTGAATTAACCAAAGGATAATTTAACTTCGGTGCATCAAAATTACTCCAAATGAAATAGTCTGTCTGGTACTGACCTTCTGGGTTGTTCTTAAAGGCTGACTCCGGATAGAGCCCCGGCAAGTGATCTCCATAGAATACCACTGTAATTTTCTTATCTATTTTAGAAAGACTTTCCAGGAAGGATTGGGTAGCGGTGTCTGTTTGAGCAAGCAAACGACTATAGAAAGTCAGTTTTGAATTTTCTTCGTCACTAAATCCTTTACCTTTTGCATCCAGAGTTTCTGGATTGGCTTCTAACCACGGGGTGTGGTTTTGCATGGTCATCACTGAAAAGAATTGTCCGGTTTTATCATTTAAGTTGTCTAAAACAATATTATAGGTGGATTCGTCACTCGGACTAATCCCTTCTATTCTATATTTGATTCCTTTTGTATCGGTCGTAATGAAATCTTTGAAATCCAAGCGGGAATAGACGATATCCCGTGAATAATTCGATTTACCTGCCAAGTGAACAGCAATCTTATTCTGTTTTGAGTAGGTATTACTGATAGAAGGAACATCATGAATTTTAGGAAGGACTTCCGTATACAAGACCGAAACTGTTTGGGATAAATTGTAGAAAGGTAATCCAGTCAGAGTCTGGAACTCCATATTTGCAGTTCCGCCCCCATAACCATCCGATTGCATTTGCCCACTCGTATGTGTCTTCATGATGTTCTCAATATTGGGGATCGGATTCTGCGTCAGTTCTACTCCCTCGACTTTTCTAGGGTCAGAAAAACTCTCACTCAGAATATAGATGACCGTTTGATCGTTTAAGTAGTTGCTTCTCTCCTTATTCAACACATTTGACAAGTTGGTATATTTTTGAGCTATTTTTTCAAGACGTTCTTTTGAGTAGCCTTCCGGTTTTGGAACCACCTCCGTCGTTAATTGATTCATCCAAACATAGGACAAGCCCTTATAACGAGCATTGGTCGTATTTCCTAACCAGTTAATATCTTGGTAATTGTTGAGTATACTAATAATTGGTACTTGGGCCTTGATCTTCCCGTTTTCTTTATCACTAAATACCCCATTGACACCCTTAAAACAAAAGAGCATCAAGACAATCCCTCCAACTTGAATTTTCCAGGAGGAAATAATTCGTCCCTTAAAGAGGTATTTCTTCCCAACAATCAGGATACAAAGAAGAAAAACCACTAATAAAAAGATATAAAATAGTTGCGCCTTGTCAATAAAGCTTAAAAGCGTCATTGGTTTGGTCAACCAGGTTAAATCACTCGGTAAAACAGGTTCATTCCGCATTCCAAACTTAATAGAATTTGCGACCACAAAAGCTATGGAAACAATGGAAATGAGACAGGTAGCGATCCAATATTGATTTATACACAGATAAACAAGGATGAGGCTCGCTGTCAGGATCAGGATCTGAAATAAGATGGCATCGGGAATTGTGAAATGAACTCCTAAGAATGGTTCTGTTCGCCCTAAACTGAATTGAATGAAGTAATTCAATACAATTGCAATGGTGGTACTAGTGAAGAACACCAAAGAAAAGCTCGGTTTGTTCTTGACTAAATCTCGTTGGCCTTTGGTATATAAAAATCCAAACAAGGAAATCAACGGGAATAGAATGTATAAGAATTCGTTGGTTAACCAGAATTGCTGAGCTGAGTATTTACCGATTTCTAAGGACTTATACAAAAAATTATCTGTCCTATAAATAAGGGTGGAAAAATTTTTGTCTGTTACAATAAAGGTAATTAAAAGTTGTGACAAGACTAGATACTGGTAGTTCTCTCCAATCTCTTCTTCTCCTTTTTTCCTAGTAGGTAACTTATCATAATGCTGGCGTAATAAAACCAGGCCACCTGTTAGAACAAAGAGGAGGAAAATAACAAGAAAGGAGTCTGTTCTAAAAAATGGATTCTTAGCAAAATTCCAAACCTTGTATTTGGGATTATTCAGGTAGATCGTTATTTCCGTCAAATAAGACAGTGTATTGTATACCAAATAACTGACAATCAGTTTTAAAGGGAACCACTTTTTAAAATTAAACTGAGACAATATGGGAATCAGTAGCAGAAAACTAATTCCAAATAGAAGTCCTAAAGAATTAACATACTGAAGAACCGTTCCAGTCGCTTTATTGTGGACCGCAAGATTATTTTGGGCCAGATAAAAATTAAAAAGGGAAAACAGAACGAAAGTAACCCCATAATACCACTGGGTTTTCGAAACTTTTGATAAAGCTGAAAAAATAAATTCTTTAAAATTAAACTCTTTTTTCCGTTTCATTATTTCACTTTCTTAATGATTCTTTTCACAATATATTTCACAGCTCTGGCTGGCCCAATCACGATATACTTCAAGGCTCCTTTAATTCCACCGATTTGATTAAAGTCCACGAAGGTATGTGGTTGGAGATCCTCCCGATTGTTCAACTGCTTATTATCGATAAATGGTGTGAGAACATGTGGGTTTTGGGAGATCCTAAAGTCATACTTTTGATCCCAAGCAATATAGACCAACAAACGTTCGATCGCATGAAGAATTGAATTCTGTGGTAAGGGTTCAGATGGTACATCTGCTGCTGTCAAATTCAAATCAAAGAGTGGTTTCAAAGCATCGTATTTAAACCAAACAAAGGTCCCATAACTCATAACAAAAGTATTGAGATTTTTGAAATCAATTGTCTTGGTCGCTCCCATTCGTTGCCAGAGTTTGTTCATCTCTGGTGAAATGAGGGCTTCATTCCAGGCAACCACTATTCGATTGTATCGGAAGAAGGTTGGAATATCTGCGATGGTGATTCCAACTTTTGGATTGGCCTCCATATTGGCAAGGATTTGATCCGCTGGCTTCACCAGCATCTCAATCAATTCTTTGCGCCAAGATTCACCCGCCCAGAAATCTGCTTCTTTGGATTTCTTGGTATGGAAATGACCTACATAATCATAGTGAGAGAGTTCCTCCTTTAAGAGGAGCATTGGTAACACATCTCGTCCAATGTTTCCAGTCACCACTACCGTCGCATCTTGTGCTCGATTGGAAAGAATTTGCTCAATAGCCTGCTTCTTTTCTTCTACATCCGTCGTGATCCACAAATCGTAAGAGAACTGAAAGGCTTGAAAAGCATCTAGAAATTCTTCCAAGAGGTCCACATAAAAGACATGGAGATGAACCGCAACTTTTTTACCGAAATCTCCAGCCAATTCTTGGTTTTTCAAGTACTTACGCGATAACAAATACGGATAGTCCGGACGATCAATCATAGACATGTGGTTGAGAATCAAATCTAATGGATAGTCTGATATACGTTCTAATTCGTCAAAAATGTAAGGCATGATTCCTTCATTGTTGGCAATGGTTTTGACTTTGATAAAAGGAAGCTTATGATTGAGAATCGCTGTAGGATTGTAGTAAGAAAAATCCGGATAGAGCATCCCTGTGGTGTCTTCATGGATGGTATCAAAAACAGTTTTATAGCGAAAACCAGCATCCAAGAAATTCGTTGTGACCTTGGTTTCATAGTTATCAATCACATCTTGAACATTGGTGAATTCTTGAACACCCTGCCAAAATTCATGGAAGGCACTTGATTCTACAACCCGTTTCTTAAAACTGAGATAATAACTTTGAACATGCTCATTAAAATCCTTGTCTTTCCGGTAATTGGTCATCCCCCAGAAATCCACTTCAGCATCATTTTCGAACTGTTGATAAATGGGTTCTAAATCCCAAAGCGGTCCAAAGCAGGTATCATTCATGAGGGTAACAGAATCAAAGTGAGACAGTTGATCAAAGCCGACTGTCTTCATTCCATCCCGCCAAGCAGCGAAGTCAAAGCCACTATTCTGACGTTCTAGAATATCATCCACCAACTGTTGGGAAGACAAATGATCCTTCACATCGTCTGGTAGCTGACTATTAGAGATAAAGACCACCCGCGAATACAAGGGGCGAATTTTTTCTAATTGGTAGAGTACATGCCCACTGATAAAATTAAACTTATTGTAGTGAACATATAAAAGTAAACGTTGCATATTATTTCCTTATTCTTAAGAATTTCAAGATCTTTGTTGGAATGGTCCAACGTCTGGATGTGATAACGGAGTTATATGCTGCTTTCGTAGCTTCTAAATCCGCCTCAAGATTTTTGATTCTATTGCGACTATCCAAGATCTCAGCTTCAAAGACTTTCCCTAAATAATCAGGTGCAGCTATATCATTAACTGAGATCATCTTATAGCTCAATTGATATACTCCCTCTTCCTCAACATCATAGATCAGTTGTGGATCCGGTTCGCTAAAGAGATAATAACCATCTACGATAACTCCATTAGTGTAAACCGGTGAGCAAACATCGCCTCTTGCATCTTTCAATTGAACATCAGAATAATAACTTGGACGTTCCGAAAGATCCACTCGAATGACTGATGTTCCTTTCGGAATTTCGATTGTCAGGCAATCTTCTTTTTGAAGCAGTTTGGTCAGGGTACGATCTTCCGAATAGGTATTTTCCTCATCACCATAATAAATCGTGACAGATTCCATACCAATAGGTGAAAGGGAATCGGTCGGTTTGGATAGATGAATCTCATAGGTATTATTACGTTCTAAGAGAATCTTCGTCATCTCTTTAAAATCGGCATTTGGATACCTATCGAGATAGTCCAGCTGTGTTTGCAACAACTTATGGAAACGTCGTTCCAATTGTCTGAAATCACGAGGACGAGAATCGGACCCTTGGTTAATGGTATAAGCAACTGTTGCTTCATCCAGATAGGCTAATGAAGTTCGTTGAAAGAGCTCCAGTTGTAGATTGAAGGTATCGTCTGATGTCGTTAGATCTAACTCTTGATTGACTTCTAGCATCAGATCTCTATCTACTAGCCATGTAGAGGCCATGGTAAAGCCTCTAGTCGCAAGCATTTTTTCGTAGGTATCTGCTAATGGAATCGTATGATTAGCAAAGCCAGCCTTAGAAACAAAATTGCCATGCTCATCATAGATATCAAAATCAGTATTGGACCATTTGCAGTCTGGCTTACTGGCCAATAAGTTTACTTGCTTCTGAAGTTTTAAAGGATCTATCCAAAAATCATCTCCGTCACAGCGAGCAATGTAGTACCCACGCGCTTCTTTACAGATAGCTACCCAGGTTTTGGCGATTCCCTGATTTTCATCCTGATAAAAAGCACGAATCAGATTAGGGTAGTTTTCTTGATAGTCCTGAATAATAGAGCGAGATCCATCGCTTGAGGCGTCGTCCACCAAGATAATCTCAATAGCAAACTCTGTTTGTTGCGCTAGGAAGCTATCGATTGTCTTCTTAAGCCAGGGTTCTTTATTAAAAACTGTACAAATAATCGAAACAAAAGGCGTCGTTTCCATATCTCCCTCAGTCTAGTCAGTCATTGACCATGTTCCATTACGTTGGATTAAGCCACTTGCCGCATCCATTGCTGATTTATCATCCAAAGCTATATCATCTCGATTGATAAAGATTAGTGGGGTTTGCGTAGCATCTGAAAAGGCCAGCATCTGTCCTTCGGCATCCCGTACTGTCACTTCTAATTTCATTTTCAAGTCATTCACTGCTGGAAGGGAACAAGTGTAGTGAACCGTTTTATGTCCAGCCCCACTCATCAGCTGATCCATCGAATTATCATTGTAGATCCAAATATTCCGATCGATATCTGTTAAAGACAGTGCGATATAGGTCTGGATATCTTCAAGTACATCAAAATCAATTTGGAAGTGAATCGGATCTTGGGGGCGTAACTTGTTCGAACTTAACAACTGAAGCTGAAAATTTTCAACCAAGACATTTTCTTCCTGGTTGGAATTACCTACTCCATTAGCCTCTCCTCCCTGTTGCAAAGGAGATGTATTATCAAAACTGTACTGATTGGCAACATTTTCTGGACTTCCTAAAGCCTTCACCAAGCCATTTTCAATCAAAACAGCCTTGTTACAATATTTCTTGACGGCTCCCATATCATGGGTAACCAAGATAGTGGTTTTTCCTGATTTCTTGCGTTCTTGGAAGTAATCATTACACTTACGCTGGAAGGCCTCATCTCCTACTGCTAGGACCTCGTCCAAAATCAAGATATCGCCTTGGGCCTTAATGGCAACCGAAAAGGCTAGACGAACCTGCATCCCTGATGAGTAGTTCTTGAGCTTCTGGTTCATGAAGTCATGCAACTCGGCAAAGTCTACGATGTCATCATACATGGCATCAATTTCAGCTGTTGAGAAGCCCAGCATAGCTCCATTCATGTAGACATTTTCACGACCTGTCAATTCTGGGTTAAAGCCCACTCCAAGCTCAATAAAGGAGACCAGTTTCCCATCGATAGTGACGGTGCCTTTTTCTGGCACATAGATTTCAGAAATGATTTTCAAGAGAGTAGATTTTCCAGAACCATTTCTTCCGAGGATCCCGAAAAAGTCACCTTTTTCTACCTCAAAAGAAATATCCTTGAGAACGTGTTGTTCTTTATAGCCTTTGATTCCTTTGAAGCGATTGACCAGGGCAGTTCGAAGACTATTGGTTGCCTCTGTTGGCAACTTAAAGTACTTGCTGACATGGTCTACTTTTACTGCAATTTCTTTATCTGTCATTAGAGAATCTCCGCAAATTTCTTAGCATGTTTGTTAAAGTAAGCAAAGCCAGCGATAAAAATAAGAATTGGCAAGACATAAGGAATCAGTACCAAGAACTTATTCTCCACCAAAAGCCAGACTGGGGTGTTGGCCTTATCAATCAAGAAATAACGCATGTCTTGAATAATTTGAGCCAAGGGATTCATCATGACCAACTTAGCAGCCCATGGATTGCGATCTGCAATAAAGGTAATCGGGTAGATAATTGGCGTTGCATACAATCCGGCTTGCAAGAGCACTTCCCAGACTTGTCCAAGATCGCGGAAACGAACAAAAAATGTCGCTAAGATCAAAGCGCATCCTGTCGCCATCAAGAATAACTCAAAGAATAGCGGAATGACCATCAAGGCTGTCCAAGAAAATGTCACCCCATTAAAGAATGAAAAAATCAAGACCACAACCAGGTTAATGACAAAGTTAATCGCTGCTCCTGAAATTGCGGACAAGACAATGATGTGTTTGGAGAAGTTCAACTTCCGCAACAAGTCGCCTCGACTAACAATCGACACCATCCCCATGGAAGTTGCTTCTGAGAAGAAGCCCCAAATTACATTGGCCAACAAGAGGGCAACTGGGAAATGGGGCACATCTCCACCCAAGCGTAAAAATCGGATGAAGACAATATACATAATACTAAAGGTCATCAAGGGCTTTAAAATCGACCAAAGATAACCAATTGCTGATCCTTGGTAGCGTAATTTAAAGTCTGTTTTAATTAACTCTCGTAATAAAATTCGATTTTTCTGACTTAAAACGTCAAACATTATTTTTTACCTCGATATGCAAACTTTGTCAGAATCAAGCTAGTAAACACAAAGGTGTGAAAGGCTCGGTTCTTACGGTAACCATACTGACGAATCCGTCTCAAACGTTCTCTTAGCGGTACGTCCATGATGGTCACAAAGTTTTCAATGATTTCTTTATTTTGGGGGCTGACTGGCAGATCCAATAGATTTTTTGCTTGTTCTTGACTGGATTCAATAAGCTTCCAATATTTAGCAAAAAGAATATGAGGGCGAACCCAGTTTTTAACCCGTTTTCTAAGGGTACGAGCCCCAAGAACGTTGCTACTGTGCTGACGGTACAATTCTGTCGGCTGATCAATATAAATGAGCTTTCCAAAGCTAGCTACCAACAATGCTAGGTACCAATCATGCATGAGAAGCGCATGCTTTTCTTGACCTGTCCATAAGTCAGCCAGGGCATGATTAATCATGGCTACTCCGCCAGTTACTGTATTTTCTGTCAATTCTTGAATCAGTTCCGTATTGGCATGATCAGACTGGGTGCGAATCATACTTTCGTGCTGCACATTCAAGTTTTCATCAACCACTTTTAAATCCGTGTAGACCAGCAAAGGCACTTCCTGAGGATGCTTGGATGCTGCTTCCACTTGTAGGGCAATCTTTTCAGGAAGCCAGACATCATCTTGGTCACTAAAACAATAAAGATCAGCCTTTTCATATTTTAAGAGTGTGTGAAAACTATTGATAACACCGAGATTTTCGATAGCTTCTTGGTTGATAAAGCGAATGCGCTCATCCTGGGCTACCAACTCTTGAATGATCTCCACCGTACCATCTGTCGACCCATCATCTCGGATCAAGAGTTGCCAATCCTGATAAGTCTGGTCTTGGATACTTTTGACCTGCTCTTTTAGATACTGTTCACCATTATAGGTGGACAACAAGATATTTACTTTCATGATAAGAATAATTCCTCGTATTCACCTACAATTTTTTCCCAGGTAAAGTTTTGCTTCATATTGTCCTTGGCACGTTGACCCCATTCAGATACATCTTCTAAAGGATCTATCTGGTCAATCAAATACGCCAAATTTCCAGTTTCTTTGGTCCAATATTGGGCTGTGTCCTTGGCAACCGTTTGGTTAAAGGAAACACCTAAAACCAAATTGAGATCCGTCTGCGCAAGAGCCTCTAGGAGACCTGGATTGGTTCCGCCCACTTCATGACCATGGATATAGGCAAAGGCTTCTTTACGGATATACTTCAAGAGGTCTTGGTCATAAACCGTTCCTACAAACTTAATACGAGGATCCTGATCAAATCCAGTTCGAGCTCGGAGTTCCTCAAAATAAGGATTGCCTTCATGGTTACAAATAATCACTAAATCCCGTTTGGTGGAAGAGGCCATAAATTCACGAATGGCAGTCTCATAATTATTTTCTGGGACAAAGCGACCCAAGATCAAATAATAGTTCTTCTCTTGTGTCTGCCACTTGTGATAGAGTTCTCTGACCTTCCTATCCTGACTGGTCAGGTTGGTCGAAGACAAGTCAGTCCCATAGGCAATATAGGTCGTCTTGGACCAAGGGTAGGCTTCCTTGATATAGGACTCAATACCAGGGTTGTCAGAAATTACCAAATCCGCATGGCGCGTCATGATCCTTTCAGAATACTTGAGGTAGGCTTGAATCGGTTTGGCCCACTTGGCCCGCTTCCACTCCAGTCCATCTGGATTGATATAGAATTTCCCACCCATCTTTTGAATCTTACGCGCAAAGGGTGCTACGAAGGCTCCAATCGTATTTCCCAAAACATAAAAAATAGGTTTTTCAATTCCCTGCATTTTAATGAACTTCAAGGCATAGTTGATGGCCATCATATCATAGGCGATGACACGCGCAGGCCCAAGCTTGGGGGCTTTAATCGTAAAACAATCGACACCCTTATAATCAAAATGATGATAGGCTTGATCATTAGAAAGGCAAGCAACATGGTACTGAATATCTGGAGACACTTGATGCGACACCAATTGGTCCACAAAAGTCTCAAAACCGCCGTATTGAGCCGGAAGCCCACGACTTCCGATAATAAAAACGTGTTGCATAATATTCCCTTTCTAACAATTTACAGTCTACTCAATTATACCATTTTCTAGGCTTTTTGCCTAATGCAAACAGAAAAGCGACCCTTGAGGTCGCTTCAAATTTCTCTTATTTCACTTCTTGTTTGTAAAACTCTTTCAAGGCATCTTGCCAAGTTGGAATAACGAATCCTGTAGCTTTCGCTTTTGCCAAGCTCATCGTTGAGTTAAGCGGACGTTTTGCCTTAGCAGGGAATTGGCTGGAATCAACTGGCTTCACTTCTACGTCCGTATCTTTGAGGATCTCAACTGCAAAGTCATACCAAGTTGTATCTTCTTTTGCATCGTTAGACAAGTGGTAATAACCATATTCTTTACGATTTTCAGCCAAATAAGTCATGAACTCAGCAAGAGTACGTGTCCAGGTTGGACGACCATGTTGGTCGTTGACGACTGTAAGTGTTTTATGAGTCTTGGCAAGGTTTTGCATGGTGAAGACAAAGTTCTTGCCGTAGTTCCCGAAGACCCAAGCTGTACGGATGATGTAGAAGTTCGAAACATGCTTCTCAACCAATTCTTCTCCCATACGTTTTGTACGGCCGTACTCTGTTTGGGGATCTGGTTGATCGTCTACTTCCCATTCTTGCCCCACTGGTTTTTTCCCATCAAAAACGTAGTCGGTTGAGATATAAACCAAAGTTGCACCATGTTTTTCAGACGCTTTTGCTACATTTTCCGTACCGGTCACGTTGATGGCATAGTCCAACTCTTTTCCTTCATCTTCAGCAGCATCAACAGCTGTGTAAGCAGCACAGTGATATACCAAGATTGGTTTTACTTCCGCAAATACCTCGTCAACTTTCTCTGCATTTGTGATGTCCATTTCAGCTACATCGACAGCTACATATTCTTCATTTCGTTCATCTAACAAATGGCGAAGCTCTGTTCCAAGTTGCCCATTTGCTCCTGTAATTAAAATCATGATACTTTCCTTTCAATTGCTTTATCCCTATCATTATAGCAAAAAAAGCAGAAGTTTTCTGCTTTTTAGGATGGGAAGTGCTCCTTATTTTTTGAATACTTCTGTTTAAAAATGAAGAACACTAGTATCCAAGAGATCCATTCTATTATAAAACCAAGATACTGTATAAATGTCTTGTGATAAGAAACTTTTACATGACCAGAATTTCTAATAGATAAATAAATTTTACCATCATTTAAAACTTTTTCTGAAACAGTTGGTCTCCGAGCTTTTTTATTTTCTTTTAATTCCGATTCGGTAAAAACACGCTGTTTCAGCACAGGTTGAGATCCTTCAGCCCCCCTAGAATATTCTGCGCGATATCCTTTGTACCATATCATTGGTATAGAAATAGTTGTTTCCTTTTTATCATCAGGAACCTTTATATCAAATTCTAAAAGATTGTATCTCTTTTTAATAGTTGATATTTTTACACCCTTAGCTGTTTGAAATTCTGTAAATTGTGGTAAGCGTATCTCTTGGTTATTAATATCAAGATTATAATATTCATCACCTACAGGATCGATATATTTTGATTTATCACCTTTATAAACCGATTTTAGTAATTTTTCATTCTTTTTATTATCCTCACGCATCTGTTTGTAATTTTTTGAAGAGGAATTAAATTGAGGAACTACATGATTGAAATAAAAAGATAAACTCAAGATACATAAGACGATCGAGAAAAAACCATTTCTATTTGTAACAGCAAGAAAGAATAGGAACAACAGGGGAATGAAAAACAATAGGCGCCCTGAATACTGCATACTCCCTAAAAAACTGTATTTCAATATGGAATTCCAAGGCAGCAGACTCGTTGCAGAAAAATATAAGATCCAACAAGTCCAAAATATAGTTTTACTTAAACTTCCTAGATGGCGATAAAATAAGATTACCATCATACTCGCATAGAATAGGCCGTCTCGTACGAATTGATGGATCGGCCACTCTAATGGTGTGAAAGGTTTATAAAAACCATATCGATCTGCTTGAAATGGAAAAGGAACTAAAAAAGTATCTTTCACATTGACAGGAAAATTTCTCGCTGTCCATGTAAAGAAAAATTTTTGTGATGAAACCTGTTCCAGATATTGAAAAATGTATCCTGCTGACAAACATAAGGCAAACAAGATTGAAAATACAAAAGAGATAATCTTTTCAAGTGTGAGCCTTTTATAATTTAATAACAATAATACCGCAGAAAAAATTGCTAATATAATAGTTGATAAAATATGGGTTTGAATTAAAAGTGCTACTACGATCCCCAAATAGAGAGGGTTCTTTTTATTTAAGTAGAGCACACGATAAATAGAATATATAAGAATTGGGACTAGCGGCACTACCATGGTCATTCCAAAACCAAATAAAGTATAATAACACGGTATTGTCAATGCCACTACTAAGCCAGTCATCTTATTATTTACTATTTTCGAAACAACAATATAACTTGTTAGGCTTGTACAAAGAGTGATCAGGAAGGCAAAAATACTATAAGCAAAATTTCCATCGTTCGTCATCATATAAACGATGGCTGACGGATAAAACTGCCAATTGCCATAAAACATGGGAGAAGCATATCCTGTACCAAATGCAAATAAAAAATTCAGATTGGGAAGGATATCCCAATGTTCAATAGACTCCGCTAAGCCGACAATGCGTGATAAATGAAACACATAGTCATATGAGCGACTTTGAAAATTGATCAGATTGAAAGATACAAATGTAAAAATGAGCGCATAGGAAGTTAAAAATAAATAGATCAACTTATTACTAATTTGGTTGAAAACCTCTATAAGCCGGTCAATATGACTACGGATCCCTTTTACCATATCCAACTGATTGATTTTATCAAGGAGACGATCAATTTCCTTGTAAAATCTATCTATCTTTTGCTTAACAGCAAGAATCATACTTAGGATATTGTTCATTCTTCACTTTTCTCTTTGATGACATAAATTGGACGTTTCTTGGTTTCCATGAAGATCTTACCGATATATTTACCTAAAATGCCGATGGTTAGTAATTGGAACCCTCCTAGGAAAAGAATCACTGTCATGAGGGATGGCCATCCAGAAGTAGGATCTCCAAACACTAAGGTCCGGATTACGATCAGAATCACCATGATAAAGGCCAAGATCCAAGATAAAAGTCCACCAATAAAGGCAATATTTAGTGGGGCATCCGAGAAATTAACAATCCCTTCAATCGAGTATTTAAAGAGGGACCAAAAATTCCAAGACGTCTCTCCTGCCACGCGCTCTACATTTTTATATTCGAGGTATTCTGTCTCAAATCCAACCCAGGCGAAAATTCCCTTAGAAAATCGATTGTACTCAGATAGTTCAAGTATAGCATTGACCATAGGACGGCGCATCAAACGGAAATCACGCGCCCCGTCGACCATTTCCACTTGGCTAATATGATTGATCAATTTATAAAACATCCGTGCAAAGAAAGAGCGAATCGGTGGTTCCCCATCACGGGTTACGCGTCTCGTTCCGACACAGTCTAAATCCGGCTCTTCCTCCAACTTCTGCTTCATTTCGATCAATAGTTCTGGAGGATCCTGTAGATCCACGTCCATGACTGTTACATAATGACCTGTGGCATGTTGGAGACCAGCATAAAGAGCTGCTTCCTTCCCAAAGTTCCGTGAAAAGGAAAGATAGTGCACATTCGAATCTGTAACATGTAGCTTACGTAGAACAGATAGCGTCCTGTCTGACGAACCATCATTTATAAAAATATATTCAAACTTTTCTCCCATCTCTATCCGAACACGTTCCATTTCCCTATAAAATAACGGAATTGATTCTTCTTCATTAAAACATGGGACTACAACTGATAGTGTCATATCTTACTCCTTGACTTATTCACTCTCTATTGTAACAAAAAACTAGGGTTTCCCCTAGTAATAACTTATTTTAGTCTTTCAATTATACAACAGCATATAAAACAGAGATTGTTTGTAGTATAGTTAAACCTATAATAATGAGACTACTTTCTACTACAAAATGATCCGTGAACTTTTGTTCATCTGAAATTCTTTGCTTAAACAAACTGCAAATAACTGGTAGAGACAGAGCGACAACTCCTAAATAGTATCTACCTTGAACTCCTAAAACTTCAAAATTTCCAACTGGTGTCCAGGTTAAATACAAGGTTAAAGAGATTAACCCAACAATCGCAAAAGAAACCAAACTTGCTCCTACTACTGATACTTTTGGAAGTTTGATCTTCCCAAAATTTGAAAAAGTAATCAAGCTATATAGAGCATAAATTGGAATAAGAACCTCTGACATGGATAAATCCAACCAACCAAAGGTATAGAGCTGATTTAAATGACTGACTGATAATAACATCTCCTTCAAAATCACTGGAAGATACCAATGAGGTTTTGAAATGATGCTACTAATTTGGCCTTTTACATCTGCGCCCTCCAGTTTAAAGTTCTCAATTCGAACTTGCTGGGTAAGAACGTACCAAAAAATCGTAAAGACAAAGACTGCGATAATCAAGGCGAGAGAGATGAGATAGTATTTTTTACACTTCGT
The DNA here is from genome assembly GCF_047463895.1 of Streptococcus sp. OMI750. NCBI lineage: Bacteria > Bacillati > Bacillota > Bacilli > Lactobacillales > Streptococcaceae > Streptococcus > Streptococcus sp. OMI750. The sequence goes on along the minus strand of NZ_JASHCZ010000001.1, from coordinate 290,129 downwards.
TTTCTTTCTCGGTATAAAGAGCAATAGTCCTACTAGCAAGACATAAGGAAGTTTCATTGTAACAAGGATGATACAAAGCAAAGCATACAGCAATAAATCCTTGATGCTAACAACTTTTTCATCATCTGTTACATAGTTCAAGAACAATCCAATAATGAGGTAGGTAAACCCTAATGCTACACTATCTTGATTGTATGAAGCAGCAAGTACAAGATTCATTGGAAACATCGCAACCATTGTCATCAACTGCTTCGCTTTTCCACTTAATTTAATGGCAATAAGAGCTAAAATACAGTAAGCGATCACATTAAAAATTCGACCTAAGTAATAGGAGACTCCTACACTCAAGTTCAAAAATTTTCCAATCCCGAATCCAAGAGCCTGAGGAATGTAACCAATAAACCAATATGAGTTTGTTGCCCTGTAATCAGTTTCTTTACCAAACTTCACTTGTTTGGTCGTCTGTTTTTCTTCAAACAAAGAAGATTTGGTAAACGGCTTTTTGAAGTTCTTATATACATCAAAGTAATCTTCCGTAATATGGATATTTTTATTTCCCATATTGACGTCACCTTCAACAATATGAATGGTTCTTGATAGGTGAACTTGTTCATCGGGCGTATTCAAAACAGGTGTAATGAAAGCAAAGGAAAGACCGCCAATAAGCATAGCAATGAAGGTCCCAACATTTCTCTTGGGTAAAAGAAAAATGAAAACAGCAAATGCAACAAATACCACTATACCAATTTTAGGAAAGTCCACTAAGCGCTTTGTATAAATGACTGTCATACAAAAGGCTAGAACCGCGAAAGCTACTACATACTTCTTATTCCGCTCATAACTATCAACAAAATATCCCATTAGTTTCTCCTACTTATTTGAAAGTTGACTCTTCACATATTGTCTCATTAGCAACTTGGCCATCCATTTAGGCCAAAAGAGTTCGTACATGTATAGATCTTCTTTACTTCGAGTGTTGTCTGCAATCGTTTTTGACGTTTCAGACTCTCCATGGATACGGTGGCACATAAGCTTATCAGATACATAAGCAAAACGACCTCTATACTCACTGATCTTATACCATGCGTACCAATCCAAACTCACTCTCATTCCTTCATCAAAAAAGAAATTCTTCAGATTTTCAACATGATAGGTTACAGCTGGACAACAAATCGGATTTCCAAAAGCCATCACACGGTTGCGCCAGAAATGACTTGCTGGAAAAAGATTCATGGTTTTTAACATCAAGGTTTTGATCTTCAGATTCGTATTCGCAGGAATTTTATAGCCGTCTTTTTCTTCAAAATAATCAGAATAGGCAATTAACACATCTGGATGTTTCTCCATCTTAGCCAATACTTTCTCAGCATATTCCGGCTCATAATAATCATCCTGATGGGCAATGGTTACATATTTTGTCTCTACAAAAGACAGGGCATTGTTCCAATCCTTGCCAATTCCCCCACCTTGCTTCGTATAAAATGGAATATCATAACGCTGGCAAAGTTCTTTGATCGAATCCAATGGTGTTGAACTATAACAAATAATCTGCGATCGGAGAGTTTGTTTTTTCAAGGATTGAATACAATCATCTAAATATTCACTCTCTCCATAAGCACAAATCACCCAGGTGTGTTGTTGATTAACGAGCATAGCTCATCCTTTCTACTTTTCTTGCAACAAAATAAACAAGTAAACTTCCACTAAAATAAACGAACATCACGATTAAAAAGCTTAAAGAAGCTCCCAAAAGCCCTAATCTATGTACAAAATAGTCATTTGTCAGTTTGGAAGTTATGAACATGAACAAATATACAGGCAATAAATAAGTTTGTTTACGAATAACTGTCATGACATCGCCAAAAACGATCCCAAGAGAATACAAGATACCAGAGAAAACAAGGATAGCTAGCGTACTGCTATGTTGATATAAAGGTAAGCCAAAAACAAGACTTAAAATTGGAGTCCCAATCAAATAGGCTAGTACAGTCAAAATCAAGCCAACTCCCAAGACAATCACAAACAATTTCTTAATAATGGCATTGAATTTTTTCAAGTCTTTATTCTTCCATAAGATCGCTAACTGAGTTGTTAAGGGTCTAAGGATTAAAATAAAGAGACTCATAAAAAAGACAGGCATAAACAAAATATTATAATCCCGTTGTGTACCTGCAATAAAATGTCCCAGTCTGATTTCAGAGTCAATGGCGATTCTAGGTTCATTGAAAATATAAGCAAGTAAAAATCCACTAATAAAGAGAGGAATACAATTTTTTAAAATAGCAATCGCATCGAACAAGTTCCTTTTGAGATTGTTTACTGAAATATCAATGGATTCAAATTCTTTTGATTTTACGTAATCATAAGAGAATACAAAAATAAAATTTAAAAGGACTAAATAAAGCAAGGACTGGGTCAAGGATTTTGTGACAAGTAAAAATACCAATAAAAGGATTGTGCTAATAGAATAACGAATCGTCATTGATTTGCCAGCAATATCCAATCGTTCATGACGCTGAAACATCCCTTGGAAAAGATCAGAAATTGCCTCACACATTCGAAAGAGAACATATAAGGCGATAATGGTAATTTTTGAACTCTCATGAAGATCAATCCCCGAAATAAATAAATAAGGAAAGAAGATAGCCACCATAAGTAGGAGAGAGAGACCTCTGGCAATACTATAGCTTGTAAAGGAATGTCTATAATGGACATCTGTCCCCTGGTAGCTTCGAACCTGAAACATTCCTACCACCACAAGAATCGCAGCAATTCCATAAGCCAGACTAAAGGAATCTGCTTCCATTGGAGAGGTCATTCGTGTAACGATTAATGTAAATAGCACAGATGATCCAGCGAATGCCAAGTTTCCTAACAGATTCCAAAAATATACCTTCTCAGTTGAAATAGGCTGATTATTCTTCATGCTCTTTAACCTGTAATGCAATTTTCTGAGACAACTGTCGGATTTGAACGGATTGTTTTGAGGTAATCCGAGTCAAAGAGAAGTTTAAATAAACAAGTAAACAGAAACCTAAGAAGAAGACTAGATTGCTTGGAACTTGAATTCCTAACATCTTTGAAAGTTGTCCAATCAAATTAGGAAACCAAATGACTGGCAACGAGACGATACAAAGAATAAGCCAAGAGATGACATTTCTCATTTCAACAACTTTCTTTGCAACTAGTCGCAGAATATAAACCATAAAAATAATTACAATAAGGGTTAACCAAATATTTAACATCTTATTTCTTATATCCTCCACCTATTCTAGCCACTAACATAGCCATTGTCACCTTAATCATATAATAGACTGATTTACTTAAGGTAATAGACGATTCACCATGTTCTCGTTCATTCATCAAGACAGGTACTTCTGCAACGGAATAACCCGAGGTCAAGAGGGATACAATCGTCTCTGGTTCTGGATAATCACTTGGATATTGCTTGGCGAATTCCTCAATCACTTTTCGGTCAGCAACTCGTAAACCAGAAGTTGGATCTGTTACCTTTTGACCCGTCAAAACCTTGATTAATTTTTCAAAAAATGAGATTCCAATCCGCCGCGCGAATGAGGATTGGAAACCTTGATTTTCAATGAAACGAGAGCCAATCACCATATTCACATCTTTCTCTTGTAGAACTTGAAGCATCATTCTAATAAATTCAGGATTATGTTGGCCATCTCCATCCACTTGAACCGCATACTGGTATCCTTCTTTAACTGCGTATTGATATCCTGTTTGCACAGCACCACCAATACCTAAATTGATGGGTAAATCAATGACGTTATAGCGATGATTGCGACAAATTTCAAGTGTATGATCTGTAGAACAATCATTGATAATGACATAATCAAATTCGGGCGTATGATCTTCAATCATCTTGATTGTTTTTTCAATATTTCCACTTTCATTATAAGCTGGAATAATGATCAGTAATTCTGAATTTCTCACTCCTATTGTTTTCCCTTCTATGCATATCACTTCATTATACAATAATCAGTGCATATTTTCTACTTTATACTGCCCCCTCCACCTTTTCATGGTATAATAGAGTGAATCGATTGCGGGAGGACATCTGATGCTAAGGCTTGGAATTATTGGAACGAGTTGGATTTCACATGAATTTATAATTGCGGCTCACCAGACGGGTCACTATCGTTTGCAGGCTTTGTATTCGAGAAAAATGAAGACAGCTCGAGATTTTTGTGACCCATATGAAGCGATCTCCTGCTACACTGACTTAGTGGACTTCTTAGATAGCGAACTGGATGTAGTCTACATTGCCAGCCCCAACTCTCTTCACTACGCTCAGGCCAAGCTTGCTATTCTAGCCAAGAAGCATGTCATCATTGAAAAACCAGCTGTGACGAGTCCTGCTGAATGGAAAGAACTAGTGAAGCTTGCTAAAGACCACCATGTTTTTCTCTTTGAAGCTGCTAGAAATTACCAAGAAGCTGCCTTTCAAGTCGTTAAAGACTTCCTTTCAGGCCAGGAGATACTAGGCGCCAACTTTACCTTTGCCAAGTATTCTTCCAAGTTACCTGCCCTCCTTGCTGGTGAGATGCCTAATATTTTCTCAGATCTCTATGCAGGTGGCGCTCTAATGGATCTGGGAGTCTACTGCCTCTATCTGGCCATTGGCTTTTTTGGAGCGCCAGACTCTAGTCACTACACCGCTCACCAATTACCTAACTCAGTTGATCTCTATGGGCAAGGGATCTTGATCTATCCTGAGTTTCAGGTTGCTATTCAGGCGGGAAAAAACATTACCAGTCATCTCCCTGCTGAAATCTACACCAAGACTGGAACCCTGACCCTAAATGCTGTAGCTGCAATGGACCAGGCTCAATTCGTCAGCCATTCTGGAGAGGTTATCGACCTTCCTATTGAGTCCTGCAGTCATGTCATGCAAGAAGAGGCCGAGGCCTTTGCTCTTGCCATAGCTGGGCAAAAAGAGACGGCTTACCTCGAGTGGTTAAAAACGGCTGAGCAGGTCCATGAAACCCTCTACCAAATGCGCCAAAGCGCTGGAATACAATTTAAGGATAAAAAAGAATGAAAGAACAATTTCCACAAAGCTGGATAGACCAGCTAGAAACACTTGGATTTGATACCTTCACTGACATTCAGGAGCAAATCTTCTCCCCTATCTACGAAGGCGGAAATGTCCTCGGGATCAGTCCCACTGGTACGGGAAAGACCCTGGCCTACCTCTTTCCTAGCTTGCTCAAAGTCAAACCTAAGAAGGCCCAACAGCTCTTGATCTTGGCTCCTAATACGGAGTTGGCGGGACAAATTTTTGATGTCACCAAACAATGGGCAGAGCCTCTTGGGCTCCAGACCCAACTCTTCCTTTCTGGATCCAGTCAAAAACGTCAGATTGAACGCCTCAAAAAAGGACCCGAAATCCTGGTTGGGACCCCTGGTCGGATCTTTGAACTGATCAAGCTGAAAAAGATCAAAATGATGAATGTAGATACCATCATTTTAGATGAATTTGACCAATTACTGAGCGATTCTCAGTACCACTTTGTCGATAAGATCAGCCACTATGCTCCCCGCGACCATCAATATGTCTACATGAGTGCTACAGCCAAGGTCGATCCAGACCAGCTAGAAGAAAATACCCTTCGCATTGCGGTTGATGGGGTTTCTTTGGATAATATCCAACATTTTTACATGCAAGTGGATAAGCGGGACAAGGTCGAATTGCTCCGCAAACTCGCCCATGTTGAAGATTTCCGTGGCTTGGTTTTTTTCAATAGCTTATCCGATCTCGGAAGCGCAGAAGAAAAACTGCAATATAGAGATATCGATGCTGTTTCTCTAGCCAGTGATGTCAATGTCAAATACCGCAAGGTCATTCTGGAACGCTTCAAAGACCATCAGCTAACCCTCTTGCTTGCTACCGATTTGGTGGCACGCGGAATTGATATTGAACATCTCGAATGTGTGATTAACTACGATCTCCCCCGTGATGTGGAGACCTATACCCACCGTGCCGGTCGGACAGGACGGATGGGGCGTGATGGCTACGTGGTCACCTTTATCACCCACCCAGAAGAACTCAAATCCTTGAAAAAATACGCCTCTGTACGTGAAATCGTCTTAAAAAATTCTCAACTCTTTTTAAATGAATAAGAAAATCCTCTGCTAGTGAATGGAACTGCAGAGGATTTTTACGTTAATTTCCATTGTAATAAATGCGATGACTTTCAAGTTGATAGTTCAATAATTCATCGACCGTTACAAAGGTATAGCCTTGGGCTTTGAGATAGTCAAGCAGTGCTGGCAGAGCATCAATCGTGGTTTGATGGATATCATGCATGAGGATAATCGAACCTGGTTTGACAGCTTTTTTTACTTCATTCAGAATGGATGTTGTATTGTGGCTCTTCCAGTCTAAACTATCCACATCCCACATAATATAGGATTGGTCCACCCCGTATTGGATGGCACTATTAATTGCTCCGTATGGTGGACGCATGATCTTCGTTTGGACGCCTGTCGCTTTTTGGATGGCTTCTTGAGTATCTAGAATCTCTTTTTTAGCACCGTCTAAGCTCAATTTTGGTAATTGAGGGTGATTCCAGGTATGGTTTCCAATCTGATGCCCTTCCTTACGAACTTGCTTAGCAATATCTGGGTAAGCATTGACATTTTTTCCAACCATAAAGAAAGTTGCTTTGGCATTGTATTTCTTTAAGATAGAAAGAGCTTGAGGAGTCGTCGTTGGATCCGGCCCATCATCAAAGGTCAGTGCAATCATCTTGCGATGACGCTCTTCAATATAAGAATGATAGGAGGCCAAATCTTCAGAAAGCAACCGTTCAGTATCAATCACATCATAGAATTTAGACAAGGGAACAGTAAAGGTATCATCTCCCTTAACCTCAGTTGGAAAGGGAATGGTGAAATTTCCTTTTTCATATTGAAATTCCCATTGGCTCAGATCTAACTCTGCAAAATGAGCGACCATTTTCTCAATGCTCTCTTCATCCAGCTGACGAAAGGCTAGATTGCCTTGCAACTCTTCCAAAAAGATCTGCTTAGCTCCATCTGGATCCGCAAAAACCTGGCTGAGGGTCAGAGGATTGTTCTCATCATCCAAGTAAAAGAGAGGCAGCTTCACCGTCTCATCTTTGATGAATTTTCCTTTTCTGTACTGATACTCAGCCCGCTTGATCTGAATGGGATGATAGCCGACAAAAGGAGCTGCTGCTCCTTCACTATGGTAGAAAGTTAGATGCTTGGGTTCCTTGGTTTTCTCATCCGATCCTAAATGATTCAGGTCTTCTTGGATCTTTTCTTTAATGATCTCAACGGGTTGTCCATCTTTTGTAGGATAATAAGCCGTCACATAGGAGGTCCCTATTATTCCTTCTTGAATCTGAACATTTTTTCCTTTCTCCACCTCTACTTCTAGCTGGGTTACCTTAGAAAATTGGTCCTGATAGGCCTTGTTTTCTCGTGCTTTTTGAATCTTTTGGTAACCAATATACAAAAGACCAACTAAAAGAAGATTTATAAGGATTAATAAAATAATTTTTGTGTGTTTGAATCGCATAACTTTATTATAGCAAATTTCTCTCCAAAAAACAGTCCTTTTTTGTAAATGTTTTCATAAAAAAGAGGGCGACAGTCGCCCTGGTTATTATCAAATTGATTTCTCACGAATAACTTCAACTTTATAACCATCCGGATCTACTACGAAATAATAGTTTGGTGGTGTTCCTGGAAGCCCCTTTGGTTCAGTCACTTCATAACCTTTAGCCTTATGCTCTGCATGCAAACCTTCTGAATCTGGTGTGCTCAAAGCTACGTGAGCATAGCCATCTCCGATGACATAAGGACCATGATCATAGTTGTAAGTCAATTCTAACTCGTAGTCATCCCCAGGCAAGGCCAAATACACAATGGTGAATTTGTAGTCTGGGAAATCCTTCCGACGTTTTTCCTCAAAACCAAATGCATCTTGGTAAAAAGCGATTGATTTTTCCAAGTTTTCTACACGAAGGCAAGTATGCAACATTTTTGAAGTCATAAGATTTCCTCTTTTCTTTTTTTAAAAATTTATAAACGATTTTTTTTACGACTTTCCGTCTTAGTGAATAACTTCACTTCAAAGATAGTCCCCTTGGGTTTGTTATCTTTAACTTGAATAGTCCCTTTAAAGGCTTCAACGATCTGCTTAGCAAGCGATAACCCCAAACCAAATCCACCTTTCTGACGAGTTCTGGCCTTGTCCACCCGGTAAAAACGATCAAAGATTCGTTTCTTATCCTCATCACGAATCCCCGGACCATTATCCACCACTCTTAGAAAGAGATTCTTGTCCTTTAACTGGACTTCAAACTGGATCTCACCGTCTTCATCGGTGTATTTCAAGGCATTGTCATAGAGAATAGTCATCAACTGCTTGAGCAATGTTTTATCCGAACAAATGACTTTGTCCACCTGATTGTCTCCACGAAAGATCTTATCATTTTCTTCAGCAACAATCTCAAAATTCGAGAAAGTCTGATCAAAAAAGCTTGGCTCAATATCTTCCATCTCTGGCTTCAAGCCGTCATCCCTTCGGGCAATATTGAGAAGGTTGGTGGTCAAGAGCTTCATATTTCGAACTTCATCCAAGCTAGATGCAATGCTCTCGCTTGACTCCATAATGGTCGCTTCGGGCTTTCTAAAAAGCGTTTCGAGGCGATTTTGAAGGACTGCTAGAGGCGTCCGTAACTCATGAGAAGCATTTTCTACAAAAGCCTTTTGCTTTTGCATACTCTCAAGAAGCGGCTTAACGCTAAGACGGGCAAGGAAGAGACTCGCAAATAAGGAGATCCCCCAGAAGCAAATCATGACGAGTGCGATCTGGCTTTCGTGTTCCTCACTGGTCTGCTCTAGCTGACTGATATTGGTCATGACGACCGCATACTTGACGTCGCTATCTCCGTCATCAGACAAGCCCAAATCCGTCATGTAAGCCCGGTAACTTTCTTTTTTTCCGTAACTATTTGTAATTTGGAGCTGGGAAACTTTGTTGAGCAGTTTCCGGCCAAAGGTTACGGTTTTGAAGTTTAAAAATCCATTTCCTGTTGTCAAGTTTTGATATTTTTTATTCAGCAGAACAACAGTCGTATTGGAAGTAACATCTCCTTTTGGTTCCGATTTATCAGGATCAGGCATCATCATCTCATGCTCATCACCCTCTTTGGAATTAGACTGTTTCTGATCCCGGTTGGCAATAGCTATAATGGAATAGGGATCCTGACTCAGGGTCTTGAGATTCTCATCGACCGTTGTATAGAGACTCGAGCGCATGACCTGGATGATAATCAGGGTCATGGCTGAGAATATCAAGGTGAAGAGACCAAAATATCGGATGAAGTAGGAAAAATCATCTTCCCCGACGGTTTTCTTAATCCTTGTTAACATCTTTTAAGATATACCCCACACTGCGTAATGTTTGCAAGTTCTCAACAAAATCTGTTCCTTTTAATTTCTTACGGATTTTTGAAACATAGACTTCAACCACTGAGATGGTTGTGTCACTATCAAAGCCCCAGAGACGATCGAAGATCTGGGTCTTTGGAAGGATGACATTTTGGTTTTGAAGGAAATAGACCAAAAGATCAAATTCCTTCCCAAGAAGTTCTACTTCCTTATCGTCCACGTAAGTCGAATTAGTGGATAAATTAACCTTTAAATTGCCATAATTGAGGGTATTTTCATTGACCTTCCCTGAACGCTTCAAGAGAGCTTGAATCCGCATTTTAAGCTCTTCAAGATAGAAAGGCTTGGTGAGGTAATCGTCTGCTCCTAGCTCAAATCCATGCCCTTTGTCATCCAGACTTTCTTTAGCTGTCATGATCAAAACAGGGGTTGTCACGCCTTTTTCACGCAACTCTTTTAAGACATGGAATCCGTCTTTTTCAGGAAGCATGAGGTCCAGCAGAATCAAATCATAGATACCGCTCTCTGCTTCGTAAAGACCTTCTTCTCCGTCAAAGACCTGCATGACGTCCGCAAAATCATCTAAAAAATCAAATACTGAATTTGATAAACCAAGGTCATCTTCGACCAATAGAATTTTAATCATCGTGGCTTCCTCTTCTCTTTCCTGAGTGAGTCTTTCTAATCTATTCTTAATCATTATAACACGACTTTCCTTCATTTCCTATAGTTTCGAATCTTGTTTTACTAGCAAATTCAGTCTGCCTGAGGAAGGTTATTTTATGAGTTTGTCGTGTTTTCCTTGTTACTTTGACTGTCACTTGTCTTGTTTTTATTCTTCGCTTTCTTTTTGTTGGACTTGTTAGAGGAATCCTGGTTCCCTTCTTCTTGTCCGCCGGATTGGTTCATGCCATTTTCTGGACCATTTCCTTGTGGCCCACCAATTCCATCCTGCGGCATCTGACCAGGACCACCTCCTTGTGGACCACCATGTCCTTGGCCACCACCTTGTGGACCACCGACTTGAGGACCGCCATCCTGTAGGCCACCATTTTGCTGGTTTCCTTGTGAAGCATGGCCATTTTGACTATTTTGTTGCTGATTGGATCCTTGGTTCTGACCTGTTTGGACCGGTTGAGAAAATTGTTGGTTATTGGAGGATTGAGAGGCGATGACACCGACACCAAAGCCACTTCCAGCACCGACCAACAATCCACCAACTGCTGCCATACCGATCCACCACTTAGGACTTCGTTTTATGACGACCATTTTTTCTTTTGATTCTTGCGTTTCGACTACTTGTTTTGTTTCTTTTTGATTCATCTTTTTACCTTTTATCTTTGTGTACAAGTACTTGTCTTTTAAATTTTAAAGGGAGCTCGATCCTTTAAGTAAGGCGATTATACTGTAGGAGTCTTAAGCCTGCCTAAATTTTTACTTAAAAAAAACTAAACTAGCCTGTTCTTTCTCGTATGGGCTAAATCTTTCTCTTCTAGACATAAAAATACCTCTTAAATAGATTTTGGTTATTTACCATGTCTACTTAAGAGGTATCATATCAAAATTTTGTATCGATTATTTTCTTATTTCATGGATAGAAGCGCTGCTTCAACAGCTGCTTTCTCCCGCTCGATAAGATCGATTCGAGCCGCGATTTCCTTCATTCCCATCTTGATATTACGGCTGATCGCCATATCATCCAATTGAGGCTCAAAGAAGGCCTTGTATTCATTTAAGCGTTCACGGGTCTTGAAACAGTTAGCTGGGTAGATGACAAACTTATCAAAGCTCATATCACCACCGAGGGCTTTCTTGATCCAATCCCAGTTTTCACGCGCCCAAGTCCAAGTTCTTCCTTGGGTAAAGTCATCATGCAAGAAGTTGTAGTACCAGCTCATAGCCAAGTCCTGAGGTTTCACCACATCCTTGTTCTTCCACTCCTTCAATAGACTTTCCAAAGTTTCCTCATCCTTGGTATAAGAAAGTGCAGCCGCCAACTGGCGTTTAAAGTTCCCATCTACCGTCTTAACATAAGTATCCAGGTATTGTTGACTAAGTTCCTTGGTTTCCTGGTGCTTGATTTGGTTGACCAAGATTTGCAAGCGGATGGCAGCTGGAAGTTTTTCCAAATCAGCTGCATGCGCTTCAAAGATAGCGCTCGCTTGAGCTTTTGCAGCTTCATCATTGGCCTTGATCATATTAGCAATCATTAGCTGACGAACTTTTTCGTCTTCTTCTGTTTCACCAGGCTTAGCTTCTAGACCCAAGCGTTCAAAGTTGTAACGGTTCAAGCGTTTCAACAACTCATGGAAGGCAGCTTCTGTTTCAGTTCCTTCATCCACAAAGAGACTGATTCCAGCTAAGACGCTCGAAACAGCTGAAACAACCAAGTAGGAACTTTCTTCTGTCAAGTGTTCAATCACTGGCAAGAGGCTTGCATAAGAAATTTGACCACTTTCCGCTAAGAGACGGCGTTCTTGAACCACTTGTAGTTTCGAAGTGCTATCCAAGCTAGCAAGGTCAGCAAGAATGTCCTCTAACAATTCCCCACGGTAGTCACTGATATAGTGAGCCGTATTTTCTGTATTGAAGCGAAGAGCACCATTGTTAGCCGCTTTCAAGGCACTATAGTTTGGAATTTCTAAGACTTCTGTTTCCAAAGTATCTGGAATACCGGTCCAGTTGCTGTTCAAAGGAACAACCCACTTGCGACCTTTTTCTTCTCTTTCTCCGATGAAGAACTGCTCTTGACGGATGATCAAGGTGTCGTTCTCTACAGAAGCTGAGACAACAGGGTATCCTGGTTGCTCCAACCAAGAATCCATAAAGGCTGCGACATCACGACCGGAAGCTTGACCCAAGGCATCCCAAAGGTCACGACCGATAGTATTGCCGTATTGGTGTTTTTCAAAGTAGATCTTCAACCCTTTACGGAAGGCGTCATCGCCTAACCAACGGCGAAGCATGTGCATGAGACGGCTACCCTTGGCGTAAACGATTGCTGGGTCAAAGAGGGTGTTGATCTCATCAGGGTGTTTGACTTCCACATGGACGGATTGAACGCCATCTGTAGCATCGCGTTTCAAGGCAGCAGGCACTCCAGTTGTTTGGAAGTCTTCAAAGATATTCCAGCTTGGTTCAATGGCATCCAAGCTGACATATTCCATCATATTGGCAAAGCTTTCATTCAACCAGAGATCATCCCACCATTTCATGGTCACGAGGTTACCAAACCATTGGTGAGCCAATTCGTGAGCCACCACCAAGGCTACTGTTTGACGGCTTTGGGCCGTAGAGTTTTCATCTACTAGAAGGTAGACTTCACGGTAGGTTACCAAGCCCCAGTTTTCCATCGCTCCTGAAGAGAAGTCTGGAAGGGCGATATGAAGGGATTGAGGGATTGGATACTTCACGCCATAGTAGTCTTCATAAAATTCAATAGCACGAACGGCAATATCCAATGAGAAGTCCAAGTTTTCTAATGGGTGAGCTTTGGTAGAATAGACACCGACTAGGGTTCCATTCTTGGTCTTAGCTGTCACTCCTTGAAGATCTCCAGCAGCAAAGGCAAGGAGGTAAGAAGACATCCGTGGAGTCGTTGCAAATTTCCAAATGCCTGTTTCTTTGCGGTTTTCCACGTCGATTTCAGGCATATTTGAAAGGGCAATTTCACCTTCTTCTTGGTCAAATTTCAAAGAAAGATCGAAAGTTGCTTTGGCTTCAGGCTCGTCCACACTTGGAAAAGCTTCACGCGCAAAATGGCTCTCAAACTGAGTAGAGAGGACTTCCTTCTTCACGCCATCAATGCTATAGTAGGATGGGTAAATCCCAGTCATATTGTCTGTGATCTTACCAGAATAGGTCAGGGTAACTGTCACTTGACCTGTTCCTTCCAGTTCAACATAGACTGCTTCATTGGCATCATCAACCGTAAATGGACGGGCTTGACCGGCTACTTCTACTGTTTCGATGGTCAAATCCTTTTGGTGAAGCGAGATCTTTTCCGCCTTGGCCTGACCTTTAATGACCACACGACCACTAAAAGTCTTTGTTTTACGACTTAAATCCAAAAACACTTCGTAATGTTCTGGAACGAATGTTTCTACAAAATGTGCAACTGCTTGCATAATTTCCTCCTTTAAATTTCTTTGCTTTTCAACTAAAAGCCCTCATAAAACTATTTTATCACAAAGTCAAGATAAAAGAAAAGACAAGCATTGGAATGCCTGTCTGAGATCGAAAAGATTCAGCAATTCTACATTTCGATAATTTTACCTGTTTCGAAGTAAACTACCCACTCACAAATGTTTTTTGCATAATCTCCGATACGTTCCAAGAAGTTGATCACTTGGAAATAATCCCGTCCGGTCACGATGGACTCTGGATTCTTCCGGATTTCTTCTGTCGCCAATTCTTGAATGCTATCAAAGTAATGGTTGATCACTTCGTCCCGTGTAGCAACGTCATAAGCCAAATCCACATCACCTTTGAGGTAAACATCCAGTGTCGCTTCAACAAAGTCTTTAACTTCACGACCCATCTTGCTGATCTCTTCCTCAACAGATTGGATACGGACTTCACCCTTCATACGAATGGTTGCTTTGGCGATTGAAACCGCATGGTCACCCATCCGCTCTAAGTCTGAGACCGCTTTTAAGACCGTCATAACCACACGAAGGTCTTGTGAAACGGGCTGTTGAAGCGCGATAATCTCAAAGGATTTACGCTCTAATTTCACTTCGTACTCGTTGATCTCCGCATCATCTTCGATGACCTGGCGGGCCAATTCCCGGTCATGGGTCACGAAAGCACGAACCGTACGATTGATTTGGGTCAACACTTCATTTCCCATTGCATAAAATTGGTTATGCAATTTTTCTAAATCTTCTTCAAATTGAACTCGTAACATTTTATTTTCTTCCTATCCAAATTTACCAGAGACATAGTCTTCTGTTTCTTTCTTAGCTGGGTTCAAGAACATTTCATTGGTATCATTGTACTCAATCAAATCGCCATCCAAGAAAAAGGCCGTTTTATCGGAAATCCGACTCGCTTGTTGCATGGAACGTGTCACCAAGAGCATGGTGTAGCGGTCTTTTAGTCCATACAAGGTTTCTTCAATCTTCCCAGCTGAAATCGGGTCCAGCGCTGAAGTTGGTTCATCCAAAAGAATAATCTTTGGACTGGTCGCAAGGACCCGCGCCACACAGACCCGCTGCTGTTGGCCACCGGAAAGTCCGATCGCTGAATCATGCAGGCGATCCTTGACTTCATCCCAGATGGAAGCGCGTTTCAGTGAGGTTTCAACCGCCTCATCCAAGACAGCCTTGTCCTTGACACCATTAATCATCAAGCCGTAGGTCACGTTATCATAAATGGACATTGGAAAGGGATTGGGCTGTTGAAAGACCATTCCGATTTCCTTACGCAATTCGACCGTATCGGTCCGTGGTCCGTAGATATTGTGACCGTTGTAGAGGATGGTGCCTGTGGTTGTAACCTCATGGTTAAGGTCCCCCATGCGGTTAATGGCTTTTAAAAGGGTAGATTTCCCTGATCCTGAAGGACCAATCAAGGCTGTAATCTCTTTTGGAGCAAAGTCCAAGGAGACACTATTTAAAGCCTTCTTTTTATTGTAATAAACCGACAAGTCCTTGACTTGCAAAATTGGTTCTGTCATTCTATTTTCCTTTTTATTGTCATATTACTTTATCCAAAGTGACCTGATACATAATCGTTGGTCGATTGCAATTTCGCGTTTTGGAAAATATTCGAAGTCTTATCGTACTCGATGAGGTTTCCAAGATAAAAGAAACCGGTATAATCACTAGCACGGGCTGCTTGTTGCATGCTGTGGGTCACGATGACAATCGTGTAATCCTTCTTCAACTCCAGCATGGTTTCTTCTAATTGCGCTGTCGCAATCGGGTCAAGTGCTGATGCTGGCTCATCCATGAGTAAGATATCTGGCTTCACAGAGATGGCCCGCGCGATACAAAGTCGTTGCTGTTGACCACCTGAAAGCGTTAGAGCTGATTTATGAAGATCATCCTTGACCTGATCCCATAGAGCTGCCTGTTTCAAAGAAGTTTCGACCAATTCGTCCAAGACTTTCTTGTCTTTCACACCAGCACGTTCATGCGGGAAGGTAATATTTTTGTAAATCGATTTGGCAAAAGGATTGGGCCGTTGGAACACCATCCCAATGTGCTTGCGCATTTCATAAACATTGATATCTGGACGATTGACATCGATTCCTTCATACCAAATTTCACCCGTTACACGCGCAATATCGATGGTATCATTCATCCGGTTCAAACTACGAAGGTAGGTTGATTTCCCCGATCCTGAAGGACCGATCAAGGCTGTAATCTTATTCTTTTCAAACTGCATGTCGACGCCTTTAATGGACTCGTTCGTTCCATAATAGACATGCAAATCTTTGGTCGATAGGACCACCTTTTCTTCAGGAAAAGTAATGATGTGTCTCTCATCCCAATTGTATTTTGACATTTCTTCTCCTTTAAGCAGATGTTAGTTTTTTATGGAGGTAACTTCCGAGTTTGCGAGCTCCAAAGTTAAAGATCAAGATAAAGATCAAAAGAACAGCGGCTGAACCAGCTGAGACTTCAATGGAGTCAGGAATCGTTCCTTCACTATTAACCTTCCAAATATGGACAGCCAAGGTTTCAGCTTGACGGAAGATTGAAATCGGACTCGTCACACTAAAGATATTCCAGTTTGACCAATCGAGAGCTGGAGCTGATTGACCTGCTGTATAGATCAAGGCAGCGGCTTCCCCAAAGATCCGTCCTGAGGCCAAGACAACCCCAGTGATAATGCTTGGAAGAGCCTCAGGAACCACGACATGCATCACGGTTTCCCAGCGAGACAAGCCCAGAGCTAGACCTGCTTCACGCTGGGTATGATGGACGTGCTGCAAGCTATCTTCGATATTACGAGTCATCTGTGGAAGGTTAAAGACGGTCAAGGCCAAGGCCCCTGAAATGATCGAGAAGCCATATTTGAACTGGACAACAAAGACCAAGTAACCAAAGAGACCTACAACGACCGATGGCAAGGAAGACAAGATCTCAATACAGGTACGAACCAAATTGGTCAAGCGCCCTTTTTTAGCGTACTCGGAAAGGTAAATACCAGCCCCAAGAGAAAGTGGGAAGGAAATCACCAAGGTAATGACTAAGAGGAAAAAGGAATTATACAATTGAATTCCGATCCCTCCTCCTGCTTGATAAGAGGAGGATTTACCAGTCAAGAAATGCCAGGATACATGGGGCAAGCCACGGACCAAGATATAAAGGATCAATGAGGCAAGAATCGCAACGATGATCCCTGAAATAGCATACAGTACTCCTGTTGCAATTTTATCCATTCGTTTAGCGTGCATAGTTCTTCTTACCTCTTTCTTTCGTAATCAGTTTAATCACACTGTTAAAGGCAAGACTCATGAGGAGCAATACCAAGGCGAGTGACCAAAGAACATTGTTATTGACCGTACCCATGACGGTATTTCCGATTCCCATGGTCAAAATAGAGGTGAGGGTGGAAGCTGGTGTTGTGAGCGAGGTTGGCACCACTGCAGAGTTTCCGACCACCATCTGGATAGCCAAGGCTTCCCCGAAGGCACGCGCCATACCAAAGACAACTGCTGTAAAGATTCCAGAGCGGGCTGCCTTGAGGGTGACATGCCAAATGGTTTGCCAGCGGGTCGCACCCATGGCCATACTAGCTTCCCGGTAATGACGGGGTACAGCTCGGAGGCTATCGGTCGTCATAAAGGTAACAGTTGGTAGGATCATAACAAAGAGGACAAAGACCCCGGAGAGGATCCCAAAACCAGTCCCTCCAAAGAGACTACGGGTGAAAGGGACAACGACTTGAAGACCAATGAATCCATAAACAACGGAAGGAATTCCCACCAAAAGCTCAATCGCTGGTTGCAAGAAACGAGCTCCTTTGGGAGAAACTTCTGTCATAAAAACAGCTGCTCCAATGGCAAATGGCGTTGCCAAAAGGGCAGAAAGCAAGGTTACAATAAAGGAACCTAGAATCATTGGTAGGGCTCCGAATTCCTTTGCGGCAGGATTCCAAGAGCTCCCAAATAGAAAACTAAAGATATTGACTTTATTGACAAAGAAAGTCGATAAGCCTTTTTGAGCCACAAAAATCAAAATCATGGCTACAACGACAACAATCAAACTCATACATAGAAAGGTAATGGTCTTCCCAAATTTTTCTAGGCGGGAGTTTTTTGATTTCGTCAGCATTTTTTTTGCTACTTCGTTCATTTTTTACCTAATTCTTTTATTTTTTTGTCACATTCCCTTTTAAATCACGGGTGACTTTCATATCATTGATTGGGATATAGCCCATCTTACCAACAACCTTTTGCTGGATCTCATCGGTCATCATGTAGTCAATGAATTTTTTAGACAACTCATTGGGTTTTCCTTTGGTATACATGTGTTCATAAGACCAGATTGGCCAGTTATTGTTGATAACATTGGCTTTGGTTGGTTGATAACCATTGAGCTTCATGGTTTTGACACTGCTATCCAAGTAGGTAAAGGCCAGATAAGAGATGGCTCCTGGAGTCTGGGAAACGATATTTTTCACCATTCCATTAGAATCTTGCTCTTGGGCCTGCTTAGGTTGTTTGCCATCCATGATAATGGCATCAAAGACTGCACGGCTACCAGAACCAACAGCCCGGTTCACAATCGTGATCTCAAGATTTGGTCCTCCCAATTGCTTCCAGTTGGTATATTCACCCGTAAAAATCTTTCGCAATTGCTCAGTTGTCAAATTATCGACTGAGATATTTTTATTGGCAATGATCGCTGTCCCTGCTACGGCTACCTGGTGATCGACAAGACTAGAAGCATCAATCCCAGATTTTTCTTCGGCAAAGAGGTCACTATTTCCGATATCAACTGCGCCTGATTGAACTTGAGAAAGTCCTGTACCAGATCCTCCTCCTTGCACATTCACAATTTTACCTGGATGTTCCTCAATGTAGCGGTCCACTACTCCCTCAACTAGAGGTTGTAAGGCAGTCGAGCCAACTGCTGTGATAGACTCTCCACGATTGATCCAAGAAGCACAAGCAGATAAGCTTCCTGCTAATGCGATCGTCGCTAATCCTAAGACTAACTTTTTAGACGTTTTCAAATCATGTCTCCTTGATATTTCACTATTTCACTTTCGATTTTTTGTCAATTTTTTCCAAAAAACCTTTACTTCCACTATATCATAGAACCAGTTCTTTGCCTAGCATTTTACCTAAAACGTAGGCCCTTGGGATAGAAATTTTTCAGGGTCTGTCCAGTGACTTTGGCAAAGCCCAAACCATTGCCTTCAACGAGGACCTGGTACCAACCATTTGGATGTGTTTCCTTCAATTGGATGGTCTCTCCCACCACATAATGGACAAAGTCCTCTGGTGTGATGGCAACGGTCTCTTTAACTTCACTCGGTCTCAGAGCTAGACCAAGGGCAAAACTAGGTTCAAAACGATTTTTCTTGAAGGTTCCGAGGTGCAAACCATTTCGAGCAATTTTTACTTTGCGCAAATCTGGTAAACCTAAAGGAACAATATAAAGCTCGTCACCAAAGGTTTCGAGGACCCCTTCCAGTGTGACTTTCAAGTGTTTCTTAGCAAATTCCTGCCACAATTTCTTTTGTTCTGCAGATAATTGGTCCTTCTTCGAAGGGACTTTGGCAGGTCGATTCTCTCCTAGATAGCGGAACTTAGCAACAAATTGTCCCTCCCCTTTAAAGAGATGAGGATACATGCGCGCCGTTTCTGGATAGTCAATGCCTTCTGCCATACCATTGATCTTCTGGATCGTTTCCAGCTCCAGATTATAGTTTTCCAAAAGCCAGGATACGATCTCTTCATTTTCCTCAGGAGCCCAAGTACAGGTTGAATAAACCAAGAAACCACCCGGAACCAACATCTTGAGAGCATCCTCTAGAATCTCTCTTTGAAGGAGACTGCACTCTCGAGGATAATCGATGGACCAATAGTCCATGGCCTCCGGTTGCTTACGAAACATCCCCTCGCCTGAACAAGGGGCGTCTAGTACAATCAGATCAAAAAAGCCTGAGAAGACTTTGGCCAGACGATCGGCTGATTCATTGGTCACCAGCACATTTCGAGAACCAAAGCGTTCGACATTCTCTACGAGAATTTTCGAGCGGCCCTTGTGGATTTCATTAGAGACCAAGAGTCCCTGATTGTCCAAATAAGACAAGAGCTGGGTCGTCTTTCCTCCAGGAGCTGCCGCCAAGTCTAAGACCTTCATCCCAGGATTAGGGTGGGCTACTTGGGCCACTATCTGTGCTGCTGGCTCTTGCGAATAGACCAAGCCTGTTGCGTGCTCGATGGATTTCCCTGAGACCTTTCCGTAGTGCCCCCAAGGCGTATTCGGAATGGGATCGTCAAATACTTTTTGCGCTTCTTTCAAGGGATTGGTGCGAAAGGCTGCTAACGCTTCTTGATCAAAGGTCGCAAAAAAAGCAGCAGCATCCTCACCTAGAAGATGCTGGTATTTTTCTTTAAAACCATTGGGAAAATTCATTTAACTTCTCCCTTTCTTAAGATAGGTTTGAATTTCTGTTAGCTTAGCTTTTGGAACCATCATAATGGGTTCCACTGTCTGGTAATTGGGGCTATCCCCATTTAGATTTAAGACTGTGTATCCTAACCGTTCGCCCATGATCGCTGCTGCTGCGTAGTCCCATGGCCAGATATAGCTAAAGTAAGCCAAAATACCGCCTGAGAGAATTTTTGCAAAACTAATGCCTGCACTCCCATAGACTCGAATTCCTAGTGAATCCATTCCAAGATCGGCCATCCCCCAGTCATTTTTCTCAAGCATACCGACATTTGACGCAATCAGGAAGTTCTCCAAAGGCTGATCCACAAAGGGCGTCAGTTCAACCTCATTGCGATAAACTGGGAATTCCCCACCACCATAAAAGAGGTGGTCCCGCATGACATCGTAGATCAAACCAAACTGACCAATCCCGTCTTCAAAATAGGCTACCATGACCGCAAAGTCTTCCTTTTGGGTCACAAAATTATTGGTCCCATCAATGGGATCGATTACCCAAACCGCTCCTTCTGAAATCGGGGATCGAAGACCATCTTCCTCCGCAAAAATCCGATCTTCGGGATAGCGACGATTGATTTTTTCAACCAAATCCTGTTGAACTTGTTGGTCCATTTGGGTGACCAAGTCCGTTGGCCCCGTCTTTTTCGTAATCATTAAGGAATCATTGAGATGAAGACGTAAATACTCCCCTGCTTCCAAAACGATCTGTTTTGCATACTCTAATTTATTCTTCAAGAGAAAACCATCCTTCCTCTTTTTGCTTTGCAGCCTGGGTCGCGCGATAGAGAGAATAACCACTCACTTCTTCGAACTCCCGTCCAAGTCGTTTTTCTTCTCCGATACTTGGCACAACCTTTTTAAAAGCCCGGTAGGCATCCATGTATTCTTTAGCCTCTACCTTACTTTCATAGGCTTCTTCGACTTTATTGAAAAAAGAAAGCACTGAAGCAAGCTCTTCAGTGCTCCACGATAAGTCCAGTGGGTAACTATAATTTTTTTGCATTCGACATACTTCTTAGTTTATTTCTGCTCTTAGAGTGGCAGAGCGTAACTCTTGTTTGCGATAACTGCGCGGCAAGAAGGCGCGAATTTCATCTTCGTTAAAGCCAATCTGCATGCGTTTGTTATCTAAAATAATCGGTCTCCTCAAGAGACTTGGATTTTCCTCAATCAGATGAATCAAGGCTGAGATCGATAAATCTTCGACATCAACATCCAATTTTTGAAAAATTTTTGAACGAGTTGAAATAATGTCGTCTGTTCCGTTTTCGGTCAAGGCCAATATACTTGTCAACTCCTGTTTGCTCAAAGGACTTGTCATAATATTGTGTTCTTTAAATGGAACATCGTGCTTTTTTAACCAAGCCCGAGCTTTTCGACATGATGTACAACTCGGTGATAAAAATAATGTAATCATGTGGTTCACTTCTTTTTTTATATATAACTATCTAACTCTATTATACAAAAAAATTAGGTGCTTGAAAAGCGCTTTTTTGATTTCTAGTCGATTTTTCTGAATTTCTTTGGAAATCAGAAAGCACTTCCATTTTTCTTCTAAAAAACCTAGAAAAAAGGATTAGGAGAACTCCTAATCCTTGGTCCATTTTCGTGCGACCACTTCGTCCTCTTCTAATTGAGCCACTAATTGGGGAATGCTATCAAATTTGATCATCTCCCGAATCTTGTCCAACCAATGAACCGTCAGCGTATGGCCGTAGATGTCTCCTGAAAAGTCAAAAAGATTGACTTCAAACCGAAGCTCCTTCCCATCAAAGGTAATATTCTTCCCGACAGAAGCCATGCCCCGATAGGTATGCCCTTTAAAATCGACATCAACCACATAGACCCCGTCAGATGGTAGATAGGTCCGATCAATCGGTGCTAGATTGGCAGTAGGATAGCCAATAGTCCGGCCACGCGCATCTCCATGGACAACAATTCCCCGACTGGACAAGGGATGACCAAGCAACCGTGCAGCTTCCTTGACACGCCCTTTTATGACATCTTGTCGTATGCGGGTTGAGCTAATTTTTTCGCCCTGATCCAATACAGGTGGAATGACTTCAACCTGGCCATCAAAATAAGTAGCTAAATGAGAGACATTATTTTTATCTGAACCAAAACTGTAATCAAATCCAGCAATTAAGACCCGAGCTCTCAAGGCTTTCACGTACTGTTCGACAAATTCTTTTGCTGTTTTTGAAGCAAAATCAGTCGTAAAATCAATGAGGAAGAGTTCATCAACACCTAGTTCTTTTAATTTTTGGAACCGATCCTCAGGGCTCTGCAAATGAAGGAGTAATTCCGGTCGGTAGCGAACAAAGGCTAATTTAGGAGATTCAGGAAAGGTTAGCAAAGCAACCTTCAATCCCTTTTCATCTGCCATTTGACGGGCCTTATTAAAGAGTTCTTGATGCCCCAGATGCAGGCCATCAAAATAGCCTAGGACTAAAACAGTATCACTGTCTACATGGATCTGATGAGCAGTAGTTATCAAACGAATATTCATAAATTTATTGTAACACACTTTCTGTCAGAAAAACCTTGCGAGGTTTGTAAAGTTCTTCCCTTTTTTCCAAAATAGCTACCAATTTCCCTTGGTAAAAAGCAGCTAACTCTCTGGCTTCGCTCTCAACTGGAATAAAGCGTCCCACTTGGACTTCACCAACCTCTTCAACTGTCAGCTCTACTTTTTCCAGATCCCCGGTTCCAATCTCAAGTGGATGAAGGAAGCTCAAATCTCCTTGCGCTACTTTTTCAGCAAGCTCTTCCAGGGTCAGGGCATCATCCAGTGACAAACCGGCAGCACTGGTCCGGGTCAGATAGGACATGTGGGCGGCGTAACCCAACTTTTGACCAAGGTCCACCGACAAGGTCCGGATATAGGTCCCCTTGCTGCATTTGACCCGGAAGCGAAAACGGGCCAGGCCTTCCTCGTAGCCAATATCACTGGTACGCGTAAAGTCATAAATGGTCACCTGTCGAACCGGCCGTTCCACTTCTTCACCTGCACGCGCATATTCATAGAGCTTACGTCCATTAACCTTGATCGCTGAATACATGGGCGGGACCTGCTCCATTTCTCCCACCATTTGAGCTATCTTGCTGTCTACCTCTGCTACATCTAAAGACGCTTCTACAGGGGTCCGCTCTACGACTTCCCCGCTGGCATCCTCCGTTGTGGTAGAAAATCCCAAAGTGATTTCTCCCTCGTAGATTTTACCCTCATCCTGCATAAATTCAACCATCCGGGTCGCTTTTCCTACGGCAATCGGAAGCACCCCCACCACATCCGGGTCCAGAGTCCCTCCATGGCCAATCTTCTTGGTTCCTAAGATTTTCCGCAGTTTAAAGACCACATCATGTGAAGTCATGCCTGCTTCTTTTTTTACATTAATAATTCCGTCCATTTGAATTGATCTTTCTATCTCATGTGTGACCATGACGGTCACCGACCCTTTATTATACCATGAAAGCAGACTTCTTGTCCCTCTTTCCCCCTTCCCATGAGCTCCTAAAAAAACCCGTAGCAGATTTCAGACTTTTTAAAATGGGTTTGATACAATAGAAGACGAAAGAAGGTGTAACATATGTTAATGTATGATGTTATTGTTATTGGATTTGGTAAAGCTGGTAAAACACTCGCAGCGAAATTATCAAGCCAAGGGAAAAAAGTCGCTCTGATTGAAAAGAGCAAATCTATGTACGGTGGTACTTGTATCAATATCGCTTGTATTCCCACCAAGACCTTGATTGTTGCCGCAGAAAAAGGCTTGGATTTTGAGCAAGCCATGAAGGAGAAAAATGCAGTCACCACTCGTCTCAACGGCAAGAACTACGCAACTATTGCAGGAACTGGTGTAGACATTATCGATGCGACAGCTCGTTTCCTTTCCAACAAGGTCATCGAAATTCAAGCTGGAGATGAAAAGGAAGAATTGACTGCTGAAACCATTATTATTAATACTGGTGCGGTGCCAACTATCCTTCCAATCCCAGGACTGGCTGAAAGCAAATTTGCTGTAGATTCAACCGGTATTCAACGTTTGGAAAACCTACCTAAACGCCTGGGCGTCCTTGGTGGTGGACCAATCGGATTGGAATTTGCCCACCTCTACAATACCTTGGGTAGCCAAGTAACAGTACTGGATGCTTCTGAAGCGTTCTTGCCACGGATTGAGCCAAGCATCGCAACTCTTGCAAAAAGCTACCTTGAAGAAGATGGCATTCAATTCTTGCAAGGCGTTCATACCCAAGAAATCAAAGATGGTGAAGCTAGTTTAACCCTTGTAACCGATAAAGGAGACTTCGAGTTCGATATCCTCCTCTACGCAACCGGACGCAAGCCAAATACAGCAGGTCTTGGTCTTGAGAACACAGACATCCAAGTCACTGATCGTGGAGCGATTCAAGTCAACCGTCATTTGGAAACCAGCGTCCCTGGTGTCTTTGCAGTTGGGGATGTCAATGGTGGGCCTCAGTTCACTTACATGTCACTCGATGACTTCCGCATTGTCTTCAACTACCTTACAGGTGATGGTAGCTACAATCTCGAAACACGTGGAAACTATGCGACAACACTCTTCATTGCTCCTCCATTGGCCCAAGTCGGCTTGACTGAGCAAGAAGCACGCGACAAAGGACTTCCAGTGGCTGTCAAAGAATTGCCAGTTGCTGCCATGCCACGTGGCCATGTCAATGCAGACCTTCGAGGTGCTTTCAAAGCTGTGGTTAACCCAGAAACCAAAGAAATCCTTGGAGCAACTCTCTTTGGAGAAGCCGCAGGTGAACTCATCAACCTGATCACCATGGCCATGGACAACAAGATCCCTTACACTTACATCGCAAAACAAATCTTTACCCACCCAACCATGGCAGAAAACCTAAACGACCTCTTTGCGATTTAACTAACATAAAAAAGCTGGAAATATTCCAGCTTTTTTTAGTTTAAGAATTCACAGACAGCCTCTTGAAATGCTTTATTTTCTTCATACAGAGCATGACCTGAATGCTTAAGAATAAGGAGCTGACAACCCGAAATCGCTTTTGCCAGTTCCTTGGATCCATCCACACCAATCACATCATCTTCGAGGGCACCAAGAACCAAAGTCGGACATTGAATTTCTTTTAAGACCTCAAGGCTATCATGAGTAAGGCAAGACTGAGACTGAATGGCAATTCGTTTCTCATCTTTGATTCGTCCCAAGCGCCCCATAATGTTAGAAAGAAAGCGCCACTTTTGGTAGCTCTTTTGCGTATAGGAGTGCTTTGCGATATCCAGCATGAGGTCTCTAAAAGTTCCAGATTGACTAAGCTTTTGCCAATGCTCAATTCGCTCTCTAGCAAGTTGACTAGGCTTCGCTGTTGTCACAGCTAGGATGAGCCTTTGAACCCTTTCTGGAAAATCTACAGCTAGCCATTGAGCAATCATTCCACCTTGTGAAATCCCCATAACATAGGCGGCATCTAGGTTTAGTGTCTCCATTGCTTCTGCTACATCTGCTGCCATATCTCGTGTCGTATAGCCCTGCCTCAACTCATTGATTCGAGAAAAAACATAAATTTTGTAACGTTTGGCAAGTATACGGTATGTGATTGAAAAAGGCATAGCCATACCTTTAACCGTCTGCACCCCATCCCCCAAGCCTGGTATGATAACGAGAGGCTTCTTTCCTTTACCAAAGGTCACATAGTCCATGGTTTTCTCATTCATGGACAAGGTAGCGTTCTTAGCTGAATACAAAGATTATTCTCCTTTCAGAGCATCAAACTTGGCCTTCATGGTTGGATTCTTCCGAGTCAATTTTTTAACGGAAACATCATCCAACTTGTTGTTAGCGAGGCGGAGTTGGTTTTCTGATGTGGTCAGGAATTTCTTGACTTCTTCCATCCGTTTGATGGCCTTGTCGATTTCATCGATGGCCTTACCGAAGTTGACTGAGGCTGAATTGTAGTTCTTTGCAAAGGCAACTTTAAATGCATCCAGGTCTTCTTCAAAGTGGGTGATGTCGATATTTTGTTCACGAACAAGCGCCAATTCCTGCTTGTACTTCAGGGAGTTGAGAGCGGCATTACGTAAGAGGCCGATGATTTGGATAAAGAACTGAGGACGAACGACATACATCTTCTCGTATTCATGACTGACATCGACAATCCCTGTGTTGAAGTAGTCGTTATCTGCCTCAAGCATGGTTACTAAAACGGCATACTCACAGTTTTTTTCCCGACGATCCTTGTCCAATTCTTTGTAGAAGTCTGCATTTTTGTGTTTCTTTTCGGTCCCGTCGGCTTCATTCTTCATCTCGAACATAATGGAGATAATCTCTACCCCATTTTCATCGCATTCGCGGAAGATAAAGTCCCCTTTAGACCCACGCGCAGAGACCTTGTTGTCCTTTTCAAAATAAGCATTTGGAAATGCAAAACTGCGAACCTTGTTGAATTCACTTTCCGCATACTGTTCTAAACTTTCTCCGATTGCCTTGGTCGACTGTTGGGCCTTGAAGTTCTTATAGAACTCAACTTGCTCATTTGCTGCTTTTAACTGGGCCTCATAGTTTTGTTTAACAGAAGTCAGAGAAAGCTCGTTTTCTTTTTCTTGTAAGAGAAGCTGGTTTTTGACCTGATCTCTTTCTTTCTCTAGATCAGACAGTGTTTTTTGAAGCTGATTTTCATGCTCCAAGCGCAAGGTAGCCAACTGATTTTCCAGTGCCTGCACTTCTTTTTCTTTCTCTAGCAGGCTTTGGCTAGCCGTTTGCTCCACCTCTTTTTTGGCCAATTCTTTTTCAGTATCAAACTGTTGAATCTGGTTTTGTAACTGAGCAATTTCTTGGTCCTTCTTGGCTAACTTCTCTTGCTGCTCATTAAGGGCCTTTTGCTCAGCTAAAGCCAACTCTTGCCGAATCCGCTCATGAATTTCCTTGTCAAACTCAGCTGTACGTACCTGTGACAAGAGCTCGCTGTATTGACTTTCATTAACTGTAAAAACTTCCCCACAGTTGGGGCACTTGATTTCGTTCATAGCCTGCCTCTTTCTCTATTCTTAGTATATTATATCATGCCGCCTGTAAAATCAAAACCAGCAAACGAGGCTTGCTGGTTTTAACTGAAAATTCATTTCTCTATTGAGACTTTCCTTAAGTGAGGACGGACAGTAGCGACTCCCTTTGGGATTCCATACCTTAGATTTGAGCCTTCCGTCTCAAATCTACCGAGCACCTGAAACTAATGCGTTTCTGATGCTTTCCTCACGGCGAAAAGTCTCAATCTATTTTGAACTAGTTCCAAAATATTTTTTCAATAGTCTCATTCAGTAACAACTTTAGATTTCTGAAAAGATGTTGCTTGTTTATAATCTTAAACAGTACACTTAGCTTACTGGTCTCCACTTATTTCTTCTCAATCGGCGCGACACTGGCCAAGAGTTTCTTGAGCCCCACTTCTGGGAAGTTGATCTTGAGTTCTTGGGTGTTGCCACTACCAGAGACTTCAAGCACAGTTCCTTCTCCCCACTTCTTGTGAATTGCAATGTCGCCAATAGACCAAGCGACGCTCTCTTTGGCACTAGAACGGTTGCTAATGCCAAAGGGGAGGCTTGATGATGTGAGGGCACTTGGAGCTGCTTGTCTCTTGCGCTCTTGAAGGGCTTGTGACAGACTCATTCCTTTTCCAAAGATCGTTCCGCTACCATTGCTATAAGAAGCCTTAAAGCTAGTGTTGGCCGGACGCGCTAATCCTTGGTAGGTTAACAAATCTGAGCTAATTTCATTTATAAAGCGCGTCGGACGGTTGTAGCTGGTCCTCCCAAAGAGCAAACGTGAGTTGGCGTTGGTCAAGAAGAGAACCTTCTCTGCCCGCGTGATCCCCACGTAAGCCAAACGACGTTCTTCTTCCAACTCATCCGGATCCTCTGCCGCTCGACTAAGAGGAAAGACGTTTTCTTCCATCCCAATCAAGAAGACCACTGGGAATTCCAAACCTTTGGCCGCGTGAAGGGTCATCAAGGTGACTTCTGAGGTCTCTTGCGCTCCATCATCTGTATCGGCAATCAAGGCCAAATCGTTCAAGAAACGACTCAAGGTGTCCACACCTGTTTCGTCTTCAATAGAATCGCCATTTTCATCAAAATTCTTGGTAACAGATAGGAACTCTTGAATATTCTCGATGCGGGCCTGACTTTCCAGATTTCCTTGATTGGTTAGGGCCGTCATATAACCTGTTTTGTCAAGGACCTCTTCGACCAACTCTGTAATGGTCAGCTGGTCCAATCTTTCTCTCAAATCAAGAATGAGATTGGCAAAGTCCCAGATGGCCTGAGCTGCCTTTCCTTTGATGCCTGAAAGCATGATATTGGCTGAAGCATCCAGAAGTGAAGACTCTTGCATTTGAGCAAAATCACGAATCTTATCCACTGTACCTGGCCCGATTCCCCGCTTGGGTTCATTGATAATTCGCTCAAAACTGATATTGTCACTGAGGTTGGCAATCAAGTTCAGATAAGCAATGACATCCCGAATTTCCTTCCGGCTGTAGAACTTGGTGCCCCCTACCATGGTATAGGGAATGTTGGACTTGAGCAGCGCTTCTTCAATGGTCCGTGACTGGGCATTGGTCCGGTAAAGAACCGCAAAATCACGGTGCTTGTAGCCCGCTTCGCGACTGAGCTCTTCAATGGTTTTAGCAACAAATACTGCTTCATCCTGCTCATCATTGGCCCGATAATAGACAATCTCTTCCCCGTCAGCATTTTGGGTCCAAAGATTCTTCGGACGGCGGTTCCGATTGTTTTTGATAACATCGTTAGCTGCTTGTAGGATGGTTTTAGTGGAGCGATAATTTTCCTCTAACAAAACGACCTTGGCATCGGGATAATCCTTCTCAAAATCCAGGATATTCTGCATATCCGCTCCCCGCCAGCCATAAATAGATTGGTCAGCATCCCCAACGACACAGATATTTTTAAAACGTGAAGCCAAGAGTTTGACCAATTGGTATTGGGCATGGTTGGTATCTTGGTACTCATCTACATGGATGTATTGGAACTTCTGCTGGTAATAGGTCAGTACATCAGGATACTGGTCAAAGAGACGCAAGGTCAACATGATCAAATCATCAAAGTCCACCGCTTCTGACTGACGGAGTTCCTTTTGGTAAGCCTCATAGCACTTAGCTACGATCTGGGTGTACATATCTCCCGCTTGGGCAGCATAGGCCACTTCATCGATCAAGTCATTCTTGGCATTGGAAATGGTCCCCAAAATAGTCCGTTCATTCCATTTCTTAGGATCCAAGTTTAACTGCTTGAGAATACGTTTCATCAGTGTTCGTTGCTCACCTGGATCAACAATGGTGAAGTTGCGGTTGTAACCAATATGATCTGCATCTCGACGAAGGATGCGCACACACATAGAGTGGAAGGTGGCAATCAAGCAATCTTGGGTCGCTGGATTCAACTGATAAGCCCGCTCCTTCATCTCCCGAGCAGCTTTATTGGTAAAGGTAATGGCCAAAATATTCCAAGGATTGACCATTTTTTCATCGATCAAGTAAGCGATGCGATGGGTCAAGACACGTGTCTTACCCGAACCAGCCCCCGCCATGATCAAGAGGGGGCCTTCTGTCGTTTGGACCGCCTCTGCTTGGCGATCATTCATACCATTCAATAAAGGATTCATCTCATACTCCTCATTCATTCAATCGTTCTATTATATCACAATTTGCCTCTTTCTCCTTGAGAAAATGGTCGGCTTCATTTGAATTTTAAGCGTAAAAAGTCTATAATGAATCTTT
This sequence comes from Streptococcus sp. OMI750, assembly GCF_047463895.1. Classification (NCBI taxonomy): domain Bacteria; kingdom Bacillati; phylum Bacillota; class Bacilli; order Lactobacillales; family Streptococcaceae; genus Streptococcus; species Streptococcus sp. OMI750. The sequence goes on along the minus strand of NZ_JASHCZ010000001.1, from coordinate 260,247 downwards.
AAGAAGATACGTTTTTCTTTATCAAAGGAAAACGAGGAAACGAATGAAATAAAAAATGAAAAGTAAGGAGGGACTCGTGGAAAAGTCACAAAGTAATTTAAAACTAGCCGAACGTGGAGCCCTGATCAGTATCGTGGCCTACCTGCTCCTATCCGCCGCTAAGTTAGCAACCGGCCACCTCCTTCACTCCTCCAGTTTGGTTGCTGATGGTTTTAATAACTTATCCGATATTATCAGTAATGTCGCCCTTCTCATCGGCATTCGCATGGCCCGCCAGCCAGCTGACCGCGACCATCGATTTGGTCATTGGAAGATTGAAGATCTAGCTAGCCTGGTAACTTCCATCATCATGTTTTATGTGGGCTTTGATGTCCTACGAGATACGGTTCAAAAAATCCTCAGCAGGGAAACAACTGTTATTGATCCTTTAGGAGCCATTGTTGGAGTTGGGTCAGCCCTTGTCATGTTTGCGGTCTATCTTCATAACCGCAATTTAGCCAAGAAAGCCCAATCCAAGGCCCTCAATGCTGCTGCTAAAGATAACCTGTCTGATGTAGTCACTTCTTTAGGAACCTCTGTTGCGATTGGAGCTAGTGCTCTTAACTATCCGATTGTAGACCAATTAGTGGCCATCGTTATTACCTTCTTTATCCTAAAAACTGCCTACGACATTTTCATTGAATCCTCCTTCAGCCTCTCAGATGGATTTGATGAAAGTCTTCTTGATAAATACAAGGCTGCCATTCTAGAATTGCCCAAAGTCAGCCGGGTCAAATCCCAAAGGGGACGGACTTACGGAAGCAACATTTACCTAGATGTCGTCATCGAAATGAATCCAGACCTCTCTGTTTATGAGAGTCATGCCATTACCGAAGAGGTCGAGCGCCTTCTTAAGGAAAAATTTGGCGTCTTTGACATCGATGTGCATGTGGAGCCAAGTTCTATCCCAGAAGATGAGATCCTGGACAATGTCCTTCTCAAATTAAAAACTTATGAAGAACGCTTGCAGGCTCAGCAGGAATATTCAACCCTCCTAGCAGACAACTTCACCCTCATTAATGAATTCGGTCAAGAAAGCCACAAAGAGGATCTCGTTCGTTTGCAAGAAGAGCATCAAATTCCCTTTAAGAATTTCGAAATCGAATCCATCAGTCAAAAGACCAAATTGATTCGCTATGAATTACACAACCAGGTTCATACCAGTCTCTGGCGTCGCCATGAACACTGGCAAAAGGTCTTTCACCAAATCACTAGTAAACAAGAAAAATAGATCCCTCTCCCTCAATTTAACCAGAACAAAAAGCTACTGCAATTCCTTTCCGCAGTAGCTTTTTTGTAAGAAAAAATAGCCTTTCGACTATTCTTCAACTTTTATAAAACCAAATTTATTGAGGGGGTAGAGACGAAGATTGACAACTCCTTCAATCTGATTTTTATGGATATACCCAAACTCCCGACTGTCTTCTGTGTCCCCACGGTTATCATTTAAAACCAAGTAAGTATCCGATGGTACCCGGCCAGCCTTGGTTCCCTTTAACTCTGATAAGAAGAAGTCATCTGTGTAATAGCCATTACTGGTTGGAGCAGCTAGATGTTTGTTGAGCATGTTATTCAAGTAAGGTTCTGGCGTTGCCTGCCCATTCAAATAGAGAACATCATCCACATAGCTAACTTCATCATCTTCTTTAGCAATGACACGTCCAAGGTATTCTTTTCCACCAACCTTGTATAAAACCAAATCACTGCGATCCACCTGAGCATTTCTAGTTGCCACAACGAGATCCCCATTTTTTACAGAAGCATTGGCCATTTTCTCAGTAATTGTTAATGGATGAAATACAAAAATTCGCAATAAAATCAGTGCTAATACTAGTACACCGACAATGACGATATTTCTAATTAAATCTCTCCTTGGCATGTGTGTCTCCCTTCCTTTTTATTTATTATACCATGTTTTCAATCTTTAAAAAAGAGAAAGTAAACATTAGTGAGAATTCACTTGATAACTTCCTCCGATAGACAAGTCAACGAGAAAAAGAAAAACCTTGCTTGTTGATCCTTTTCGATCAACGAGCAAGGTTTTAAGAACAATTGTCTTTATTAACGTACTGTACGGATACGCATTGTGTTTGTACGAACAGCTTCGCCAAGTGGCACACCTGCAACGATAACGATATCGTCACCAGATTCTACAAGACCTGCTTCAACTGCTTTACGTTCAGCGATTTCGAACATATCATCAGTTGATGATGGAGCTTCAGTCAACATTGGGATAACACCCCAGTTCAACATCAATCCACGCTCTGTCAATTCGTCGAATGTCAATGCCAAGATATCAGCATTTGGACGGTATTTAGAAATCAAACGTGCAGTGTGACCAGTCTTAGTAAGGGTAACAACCAATTTGATATTCATTGAGTTTGTAGCGTCTTTAACAGCTGAAGCCATAACTTCTGTCTTAGAGTTACGTTCGAAAGTATCTGAGTTCAAACGTCCGTATTCGTTAAGAAGAGTTTGAGCGTTCTTGTCAATTGTAGCCATTGTTGTTACTGACTCAAGTGGGTATTTACCATTCGCAGACTCACCTGAAAGCATTGTAGCGTCAGTTCCGTCGATAACAGCGTTAAATACGTCTGATACTTCTGAACGAGTCGCACGTGGTTTTTCAGTCATTGTTTCAAGCATGTTTGTTGCAGTGATAACAACTTTACCAGCAGCGTTCACTTTAGTGATGATCATTTTTTGGTAAACTGGAACCATTTCGAATGGTACTTCGATACCCATGTCACCACGAGCGATCATGATACCGTCAGCAGCTTCAATGATTTCATCCAAGTTATCGATACCTTGTTGGTTTTCGATTTTCGCAAACAATTGAACGTGACCGTTACCAGTTTCTTCACAGATGGCACGAACTTCGTTGACGTCTTTTGCAGTACGTACGAATGAGATCGCGATGAAGTTGATACCTTGTTCCAAACCGAAGCGGATATCATCGTTATCGCGTTCAGCAAGAGCAGGGAAAGGAATTTTCGTGTTAGGGATGTTCACACCTTTTTGTTTAGCGATCACACCGTCGTTTTCAACTTCAACGACAAATTCACGAGTTGCATCATCTTTTTCTACAACACGAAGACCCAATTTACCATCGTCAACCAATACTTGGCGACCAACTTCAACGTCATCATAGATGTCAAGCGCACCTGCAACGTTCAAAGCAATCACTTCACGAGTTGATTTGATTCCTTGTTTAGTTGCAACACGGATTTTTTCACCAGTTTTGTATGAGTACTCTTTAGCTTCACCTTCGAACAATTCAGTACGAATTTCTGGTCCTTTAGTATCAAGAAGGAAACCAACTTTTTTACCTGCAAGTTTTTCTGCAAGTTTAACAGTTGCCATCCGTTCACCTTGTTCTTGGTGGTCACCGTGTGAGAAGTTGAAACGGAAAGTGTTAGCTCCTGCTTCAATCAATTTAGCAATGTTTTGTGCTGAAGCTTCAACGTCAAGTTTTTCACCCCAGTATCCATCTTCACCGAATTTTTTTCCACCACGGATTTCTACCGCAGGACCTAAGGTTGCAACGATTTTAACACGTTTGTTCATGATATATGTGACTCCTTTTTAAATATATCTGTCTATTTAGACAAAGTTACCAAATTTAATAAATAGAAATTAGATTGAAGACAAGTTACGGTTTAACTCACAAAGGTCAAGATCAGCCTTGTGAGGATTGTTCACCACAATCTTACCTTCTTCTGTCAAGCTAAAGAGCGCGCCTTCTTCTGCTTTACCAAGGATTGGGCTTTCCACCATCTTCTCATTACGGATTCCAACGGCTACACCACCGATTCCTTGTTTGAGCAGTTTAACTGCGTGTGCACCCATACGTGAAGCAAGGACACGGTCACGTGCAGTTGGTGAACCACCACGTTGGATGTGACCAAGTTCAGTCACACGAAGGTCACTTGTATCTCCAGCATCTTTCAAAGCTTGACCAAATTCATCCGCAGACATCACACCCTCAGCCAAAACGATGATGTTGTGGGTACGACCTTTAGCGTAACCTTCTTTGATACTTTCAACAACTTCTTCGATTTTGAATCCTTCTTCTGGAATAATGATTTCATCTGCACCAGAAGCAATTCCTGCCCAAAGAGCAATATCTCCAGCATTGCGACCCATAACCTCGATAACAAAGGTACGACGGTGACTAGATGAAGTATCACGGATTTTGTCAATGGCGTCCATTGCAGTTGTAACTGCCGTATCAAAACCAATTGTAAAGTCAGTTCCAACAATATCATTATCAATGGTACCAGGAAGACCAACAGCTGGGAAACCAAGTTCTGTCAAGCGCATCGCTCCATGGTAAGAACCATCTCCACCAATGACAACAACACCTTCGATTCCATGTTTCTTCAATTGCTCGATCCCTTTTAATTGACCTTCGCGCTGAGCGAATTCAGGGAAACGAGCAGAGTGAAGGAAGGTCCCTCCACGGGAGATAATATCACCAACAGATGATCTATCAAGTGGCTTAATTTTACCAGCAACCATTCCGGCATATCCATCATAGATACCGAAGACTTCCATTCCTTCTGAAATTGCTTGGCGAACAACTGCACGGATAGCAGCATTCATTCCAGGGGCATCTCCACCACTGGTTAAAACAGCAATACGTTTCATTTCGATATTTGCTCCTTTTTTTCTTTTACATTCTACGTAATTATAACACAAAGAAAATCAAAATTCTCGTATTTTTAGCAGTTTTTATCGATAAATCGTTTTCATAACGAGATTCTTTAGTTCCTCTTCTAATTCTTGGTTTTTCTGAACTGTATAGCCCTTCAATTGAAGAGTTTTTTTCTCATCCTCATAGCGCAATACTACAGGATACGGCCCTGGATATTTTTTTAAAATAGACAGAATCGTTTTATCCTGACCATGATCAAACAATTGCAACCAAAATTTCTCATTGGTCGCTAGTTGAGCTTCCGCTAAAATCATCTGCAAACGACCATCTCGCTCTTGAACCTTTCCAGTCAAGTAGTAGTAACCACCTTCTTTGATCAAGGAAGAGAATCGATTGTAAGTTTCAGGAAAAAGGGTCACATCTAATTTGTTCTTAGTATCGCTGACCTGCAAAAAGGCCATCGGTTCCCCCGACTTGGTTCGAATGGTTCGAATGCTGTGTACCTCAATAAGAATGCGTGCTTGCTCCCCTTGTACAAGTTGGGCAATAGGCTGGATCTCAAAAGGACTTGTTTTCCCAATTGCAACCAGTGGATGGTTGCTAAGGCCAACTCCAATAATCGCCTCTTCCTTCTCATATTTTTCAGCCTGGCTAAAGTCTTCTGTCTCTATCCAAGAGTAATTGGAATCTGCAAACAAGCTTCCTAATTCATCAGCAAAAACAAACAAATTCGGTAAATTTTGAAGGACTTTGCGTCTATTCTTTTCAAAAATATCAAACAATCCAAGCTCCGCTAAGGGAGTCAAGAGAGGCAATTTATGGTACTGCCTTGGAAGTCTTAAGATGAAATCTTCGACACTTTCAAAGTGGCGATTGTCGATAATCCAATACGCTAAATCCCTGGGGAGTCCCTTGATATTTTTCATTCCCAAGTAAATTTTTCGATCCTGAAACTTATCTCTGTAAGGGATGGTATTGATGGATAATGGCGCGACTTTAAAATCAGACTGAAGAGCATCCGTCAGATAATCGCTACTCGAATAATTGAGCATGATATCAAAGAAAACATCGGGATAATGCACCTTGAAATAGGCCATTTGAAAAGCTAAGGCAGAATAGGCATAAGCATGGGAACGGTTAAAGCCATAACCAGCAAATTTTTCCATGATCGCAAAGACCTCTTTAGCTTTTTCTTCCGTATGACCTAAATTTTGAGCACCAAGGACAAAATCGTCTTCCATCTTATGCATTTCCGCCGCATTTTTTTTACCCATGGCACGCCGTAAAATATCGGCTTTCCCCAGGCTAAAACCTGCAAAGCGTTGGGCAACCTGCATGACCTGCTCCTGATATAGCATGATGCCATAAGTAGGTCTTAAGATTTCTTCAATGGCTGGATCCAAAATCTCCACTCTTTCTTGGCCATGCTTTCTTTTGACGAAATTATCGATGTAATCGCTGGCACCCGGACGATTGAGAGAGGTGGTCGCTACCACTTCTTCGAAATGATTGGGTTTCACCCGTCTCAAGAGGCGGATGGCTCCAGCCTGTTCAAATTGGAAAATCCCCTTGGTATCTCCTGCCGCAAACAAGGCCAAGGTTGCTGGATCTTCTAAATCAATGGCTTCAATCACAATCTCTTCTTGGTACTTTTCATGGACTGCTTCCTTCATCTTCTGAACAAAGGTTAAATTGCGCAGGCCCAAAAAGTCCATCTTTAACAGACCATTGGCTTCAACTGCATGGGCATCATACTGGGTGACGAACATATCTTCTCCGTACTTGAGAGGAATGTAGTCCGTCAAATCCTGGTCACTCATCACAACACCCGCCGCATGGATAGAGGTCTGTCTTGGTTGGCCTTCAATTCTTTTAGCAATCTCAAAACCACGCTCAAATTCTGCCCGGCTATGGATTACTTGTCGAAAAGCTAAATTCTGTTCATAAGCGGTTGTGAGTGTATCTCTAAAACCAATCCGCTTGGTAATAGAAGTCAATTCGTACTCAGGAACTCCAAAGCGTTTAAAGACGTCTCGAATGGCTTGTTTGGCTCCAAAGGTTGAAAAGGTGACAATCTGAGCCGCATGGTAACTCCCATACCGGTCTCTCACATAGCGGATAAATTCTGGACGATAGATATCAGGAATATCAATATCGATATCTGGCATGGTGTAGCGCTCCACATTTAAAAAGCGCTCAAAGAGGAGATCCTTAGCTACAGGGTCGATCCCTGTAATTTCAAGGACATAAGCTACCAGCGAGCCTACAGCTGATCCACGCCCCATTCCCATATAATATCCCTGACTCCGTCCGAAACGAAGGAGATCCCAGACAATCAAGAAATAATCATCAAAGCCCATTTGATGAATAATCTCTAACTCATGCTCTAGACGTTCTTGATAGACCGGACTGGTCAAGTTCTTTCGAAGAAGACCCGCTTGGGCTAATTCTCTGAGTTCCTCCACTGCGGGTCTTTGAGGATTGAAGCGAGGTAATTTCAATTGGGTATCCATGTCATAATGAATCCCTTGGACAAGTTTTTCAAGATTTGTGATGGCTTGCGGAAATGTTTCTGCAAAATCCTTCTCCAAGTCCTGAGGAGCTTTTAGGACAAGGGCAGGATCAATTGGTCCGGTTTCGGTCAAGGTTTGATTTTCTTTAATAGCAGCTAGCATTTGCATAGCTTCCATATCCCCAGCCTCAAAAAATCGAACAGTATGAAGAGGAATCACAGGGTGCGAAAACACTTGGGCGGGAGTATCCACAAACACCCCGATCAAGTAATCCAGACCAAGTGCTAATTCTTCGCTGGCAAAAGGAGCTGGGACAATGACTGCTACCCCTTCAGTCAAATGCTTCACATCCTCCCAATTGCTCTTCCCCATCATCTTGACGGTCGACATCTTCAGCAGATTCTGGTATCCCTTGGTAGATAAGGCCAACATCCGAAAGGGAATCGTTTCATTCCCGAGCTCCAGTTCAAGTTCCAAACCGACTAAGGGCTTAATATTTGCCTCCTGACAAGCTTCGATAAACTCATAAGCTCCATACAAATTATCCACATCCATCATTCCTAAAGCATCATAGCGCAAGCTTTTAGCCTTTTGGACATAGTCTTTTAGGGTCACAAGGCTTTCCATAAAAGTATAGACTGTTTTTGTATCCAGCTGTGCAATCACTTTTTCTCCTCCCTCACTTGTCTATTTTTGGGACTCTTTATTGTACAAAAAAACACCACTGCTACACAATGATGTCTCAACAACGGAAGACATGGGATTCGAACCCACGCACGCTTTTACACGCCTACCGCGTTTCCAACACGGCCTCTTAAGCCTCTTGAGTAATCTTCCATGAATAAAAATATGGAGCCGGTGGGAGTCGAACCCACGTCCAAACACCTGCCAGCATATTTGTCTACAACCATAGGTTATGTCTTATTTTAACAGCTACATGACACATAACTCAAGCCCTGTACCTGCGAGTCTATCACTCTCTTATCTAACTCCTAGACAAAGTTAGATCGTATCTCGCTAAAATAAAGACCTGTCATCAAACACGAGCGATTCGAATCGGGTCACGCCTGCTGGTGTTTAGGCAGCTAAAGCGTAAGAATTATTATTTTTTGCAGTTATATTTAACTGGCGTTTTACATCCGCTAGATGAGTTGCAAAATATGCCTCATAATGCCTGTCGAATCCGTAACGACCCCAAAACGAATACCATTAGTATATCAAAATCTAGCTAAAAATGCAAAAGAAAAAATTGAACAAAGAAGCCTTCTGAAGAAAGATCCTTGTTCAATTAGCTATCATTATTGAAGATTCAACTTATACTTGCTGATATAGTGAACCGTAAAGTACATAGAAACAATTTTAATCGCTTCATAGATGAGTCCTGGGATGAAGTCAATTCCAAAATCATCGGTAGTACTAGACATCGTACCGATTAGATTAAATATGTTTTCTAAATCTCTAAAAGGATTGACAATTGTACCGATGATACTTAAAACAACCCACAATAAAAAACCAAATAAAATTGCTTTAAGACCACGACGATTTTGGAAGAGTTGACCAAGCGCAATCGATACATAAAACATCAAAATTCCTGAAGCTGTTGTAACCATTATCCAGACGATCTGCCATAGGGTAAAAGAATGGCTCAAGATAGAAAGGTAGTTATCCCAAATAAGAGAGAGATCTTCACCTGTTACAGAACCCATGACTAACAAAGTCACAATACCACAGATATAGAGAAGAACAAAGCAGTAAATGCTCGCTATCCAAGCTCCCAAAAATTTAGACAAGAGAATCGCATGGGGACTGGCTGGAAGGGTCCAAGTCAAGTAGCCTTCACGTCCATATAAGTTCGTATAGAAACGCCGGATAATAATATAATAGTTACTGAGAAAGAGAACAATCAAAATTCCAAAAATGAGAATAAAAAGAATCCCAATAATCGTTTCCAGCATTTGGTTTTCCAAGAAGTTGGCATTTGATGCATTACTTCCACCAATGACACCTACTAGAACTGATAAACCTAGGACAATCAAAGTCATCAACAAATACCATTTCGCTGTTGATTTAAATTCGTATTTTAATAATTTACCAAACATGGGGTCCTCCTAATAAACACGGAATTGATCACGGAAGATCTCATCGATTGATTTTCCGTGCTGATTGCGTAAAACAGTCGTATTTTCATGCAAGAGGATTCTTCCTTGGTTGATGAAAATAGCCTCATCCAAAACTTGCTCAATATCAGAAATCAAGTGAGTAGAGATCAAGACAGAAGAATTTGGACGTCTATTCTGAATAATGGTCCGTAAAATATAATCACGCGCTGCTGGGTCAACCCCACCGATTGGTTCATCGAGAACATACAAGTCAGCTTCACGGCTCATCACCAAAATCAATTGCACTTTTTCCTTGTTTCCTTTTGAAAGGCTATTCAATTTTTGATTTGGAAGCAAGTGTAAGTCATTGAGCAATTGATAAGCACGTTGGACATTAAAATCAGCATAAAAATCTTGAAAATAACGAATGGCATCGTTAATTTTCATATTTTCGTTCAAATAAGTTGTATCTGGTAAATAAGAAATAACTTTTTTAGACGCTGGGGATGGCAATTGTCCATGGATATAAATATTACCAAGACTTGGTTGCAACAAACCATTAATCAGTTTAATGATAGTTGTTTTGCCACTACCATTGGGACCTAAAAGCCCAATAATACGGCCAGGTTGGATGTTCAAACTAACATCCATAAGAGCAACTTCGTGCCCATAATTCTTTGTCACATGGTCCAAGTAGACCAAAGGATATTGATTCATGTAAATCTCCTTAATGTTCTATTTATGTTATTATACCGTTCCCTTTTAATGTTTGCAACTTTATCTGAAAATTTGCAAATAATTTGTACGCACTCATTCTGAATCAAGTGCCTGTTTAAACTAACAAGAGGTTGGGAACATTCCCAACCTCTTGTTATTCTGAAAGATAATCCCCTATTGATTGGAGAAGGTTTTAACTAATGCCGAGAGCAATCCGTGCATAGCGGCTCATTTTTTCAACCGTCCAAGCCGGATACCAGACGAGTTTCACATCCACAGATGTCACTTCTTCTACTTCGGTCAAAACATCATGGATTTGATCTGTTAGCAGATCAGCCAATGGGCATCCCATGGTCGTTAAGGTCATATCGATAATGGTTGCTCCAGTTTCACCATCAAAATGGATCTCGTAGACAAGACCTAAATTGACAATGTCAATCCCAAGCTCAGGATCGATTACCTCTTCCAAAGCATTTAAGATTTTATTTTTAATTTCTTCAATTTGCTCAGTTGTATAAGCCATATGACACTTCCTTTTTTACTAGTTTACTCCCGCCAGACCTAGGTTGCTTCTTCATTTCTAGGCGACCGTTAAAAAGGTCCACCGGACCTTTTTAATCCTCAATAAAGTCACGCAATGGTTTGCTTCTGCTTGGGTGGCGGAGTTTGCGGAGGGCTTTGGCTTCGATCTGACGGATCCGTTCACGGGTCACGTTAAAGACTTTGCCCACATCTTCCAAGGTCCGCATTTTTCCATCATCCAAACCGAAACGGAGACGAAGCACGTTTTCTTCCCGATCTGTCAGAGTATCGAGGACTTCATCCAACTGTTCACGTAGTACCACTCGAGTGGTGTAATCTACTGGATTTTCAATCACTTCGTCTTCGATGAAATCTCCCAAATGGCTATCATCTTCTTCCCCGATTGGAGTTTCGAGAGACACAGGCTCTTGAGCAATCTTCAAGATTTCACGCACCTTGTCTGGTGTCATATCCATACGTTCAGCAATTTGTTCAGGTGTTGGATCTTGTCCCAATTCTTGCAAGAGATTGCGTTGTTCACGGACCAACTTGTTAATAGTTTCCACCATGTGAACAGGAATCCGAATGGTACGAGCTTGGTCTGCAATGGCACGAGTGATAGCCTGACGGATCCACCAAGTCGCGTAAGTAGAGAATTTAAATCCTTTGGTATAGTCAAACTTATCAACGGCCTTCATCAAGCCCATATTTCCTTCTTGGATCAAATCTAAGAATTGCATCCCACGACCAACATAACGCTTCGCAATGGAAACAACCAAACGAAGGTTGGCTTCTGCAAGACGTTGCTTAGCTTCCAGGTCTCCTTGTTCCACCAAGATGGCCAATTCTTGCTCTTCTTCATTGGTCAAAAGTGGAACGACCCCAATTTCTTTCAAATACATCCGTACTGGGTCATTAACCTTGGCAGAGTTGCTTCCAAGCAATTCCTCATCTGACAGTTCTGGTTCTTCTTCGTTGTTTAAGACCCGGGTACTTGGATTTCCTTCTTTATCTGTGATTGAAATCCCTGCATCCTGAATCCGTTGCAAGAGATCTTCAATTCCGTCTGCATCCAGTGTGAAAGGAATAACCAACTTGTCATTAATTTCATCATCTGTTGCAGTCCCGCTTTGCTTGTGGCTACGGATAAATTCTGCAATTTGAACGTCCAATGTTGTAATATCTTTTTGTTCTTTAGCCATTCCTACTCCATTCTTCTTTTTTGAGCGATCAAGCGCTCGAGTTCCAATAAAGCTGTTTCCGCATCCCCAGTTGAGGAAGCTTCTTTCACTTTATTTCCAATTTGTTGACTTTCTTTACGAAGGAGCTCACGAGTTCTTGTCGCTTCTACTTCTTCGAGTTCACCATCCGCTATCTCTTCTGGTAAATCTTCTTCTAACATACGGTACCAGGCATGCTGGACCCCTTCGGCTTGCTCGGACAAATCCTGCGAAGTAACTTCCCCATTTTGACAGAGCAATTGATACAAGATCTGAAGCTCCGGTGTATCGAAGGAAAAATCAGGTCGTAAACGATAATCATTCAGCACCATGGGAAAATCCTTCATCCTGCTCAACAAATGATTTTCTGCCTTGATCAAGCGCGTCATCCCACGATTCGGCAAGAAATCTACTGAAAAATTCGACGTTTTTGCTCGCCCACTCGTTTGAGCCTCTTGTCGTTGATGCAAGCGACTATTATTAACAATCTGCTCAATCTGCAAATAATCAAAATCTGGTAATAAATCAGCCAGTTTATAGATATAGGTATTTTGTGCTGTGATGGAGCGCGTCTGAGCAATCATAGGCGCCATCTTTTCAACAAATTCAATCTGTGCTTGCAGATTTTCAATATACTGGGGCTTCCAGTAATGCATCAAGAATTCCACCTTACTGATCCGAGAATTCTTTAAGAGTCCTGATAGATCTTCTGGGGAAGTCTTTTTGAGATACTCATCTGGGTCCATCTGATCCGGAATACGGACAATCTCTAGTTCCAGATCCTGCAAAAGCTCCAAGGCCTTAGCTGTCGCTTCAAGTCCAGCTTGATCTCCATCATAGGTCAGAATGACTTTTTTTGCGAAACGAGACAGATGCTGGACGTGCTCCGGTGTCAATGCTGTCCCCATAGAGGCGACTGCATTTTCAATACCAGCTCGATAAGCCGCAATGACATCCATAAAGCCTTCCATGACATAGATTTCATGCTGTTTTTTTGCACTAGTCTTAGCTTGATCTAAATGATAGAGTTCATAACTTTTATTAAAGAGACGGGTACTACGACTATTCTTGTACTTGGCTTGATGACTCCCATCATCCATCTTTTTCCATAACCTACCAGAAAAAGCAATGACTCGTCCGCTATCATCCGTCAGAGGAAACATGATCCGATCCTGAAAAGCATCAAAAACTGTTCCAGCATCTGATATAGTAAACAAACCCGAATCGGTTATAACCTTTTCAGAAAACTTCTCGGATAGATTGCGATAGAGGTAGTTCCCTTCTGCTGGTGCTAGTCCCAATTGAAAATGTCGGATGACCTCATCGGTCAACCCCCGTTCATGCAAATAGTGTCTCGCTTCTTCCCCCATCTTTGTCGTCATCAGAATGGCTTGATAGAACTTGCTAGCTTCCTGATGAATGTCATAGAGTTCTTGATTGGGATTGGTTTGCACTTGTTGACTTGGCCTTGCCTGATACTGAAGCGCAATACCAGCTTTGTCTGCTACAATCTGGACTGCATCCATAAAGGCAACTCCCCGATAGTCTTCAATAAATTTAAAGACATCGCCAGAGCGACCACATCCGAAACAATGGTAAAACTGTTTGTCTTCAACGACATTAAAGGACGGAGTCTTTTCTCCATGAAAAGGACAAAGGCCTAAAAAATTACGACCAGCCTTGGTCAAGGAAACGACCTCGCCAATCACTTCGACAATGTTTACACTGTTTTTAATCTCTGCAATTAGCTCTTTTTCAACCATAAACAGTGCCTCCATTTTACCATAGATTATCACTTTATATTTTATACTAAAAGTTAGTAAAAGTAAATTTTTTCCTACCGATTTCACACTCAAAAGAAAAGATTTTCACCCTTTATCACTAATTTTTAAAAAAATTGTGCATATTTCTTGTCAGTCTAACTATTTTCCGTTATACTATCATAGTAAAAAATTATTATGAAAGGACATATTTAGGATATGTTAAAAGATTTGAAAGATTTTCTCCTTCGTGGGAATATTGTTGACCTTGCTGTTGCAGTCGTTATCGGAGCTGCATTTGGAGCTATCGTAACATCATTTGTTAACGATATCATTACTCCACTTATTTTGAACCCAGCTTTGAAAGCTGCTCGTGTTCAAAATATTGCACAATTGTCATGGAACGGTGTTGCTTACGGTAGCTTCTTGAGCGCTGTGATCAACTTCCTTGTTGTTGGTACTGTTCTTTTCTTCGTAGTGAAAGCTGCAGAGAAAGCTCAAAACCTTGGTAAAAAAGAGGAAGCTGCTGAAGAAGAAGCTGCTGCTCCTACTCAAGAAGAGTTGCTTGCTGAAATCCGCGACTTGCTTGCAAACAAATAATCAGATAAAAAGATCCGATCTTCTAGTTAGAAGGTCGGCTTTTTTTGTGTTGAATTTTTTTAGAGAAACAAAAAACAGACCGAAGTCTGTTCTTGTATTCAATTAGAATTTTTTACGTTTACGAGCTGCTTCTGATTTACGTTTACGTTTTACAGAAGGTTTTTCATAGAATTCACGTTTGCGTGTTTCTTGAAGAGTACCAGCTTTAGTAACCGCGCGTTTGAAACGACGAAGAGCATCGTCAAGAGATTCATTCTTACGTACTACTGTTTTTGACATGTTTTTCACTCCCTTCAAGCCTAAAATCTTAATCATTTTATCACACTTTAAAGGTGCTGTCAATATCTTTTGAAACTTTTCTACTATCCCCATTCATTTTTTGCGCTTTCCAACTTTTTCATTCCTTGCATTTTATGTTACAATGGAAACAAAGAAAACCATGAAGGAGACACCATGTCAGAAATTTATGATATTACCATTGTTGGGGGCGGACCAGTTGGTCTCTTTGCTGATTTTTATGGTAATTTGCGCCAAGTAAAAGTCAAACTAATTGATTCCCTGCCACAATTGGGAGGGCAACCAGCTATCCTCTATCCAGAAAAAAACATTCTTGATGTCCCTGGATTTACGAATTTAACAGGTCAAGAGTTGAGTGACCGTTTGATCGAGCAAGTGAAAGGATTCGACACTCCGATCTTCCTCAATGAAACCGTAGAGGGGATTCAAAAAGAGGGCGATATTTTTACCATCACTACTTCTCGCCAAAAACATTTGTCTAAAGCAATCGTCATTGCCATGGGAGGTGGAGCCTTTAAGCCACGCACCCTTGATATTGAAGGCGCTGAGGACTTTGACAATGTTCACTACCACGTTTCAAACATCCAACAATACCAAGGACAGCAGGTAACTGTCCTTGGGGGCGGGGACTCTGCAGTCGACTGGGCCCTTGCTTTTGATAAGATTGCTCCGACTACGATCATTCACCGAAGAGATAACTTCCGCGCCCTCGAACACAGCGTGGAGGAATTGAAACATTCTTCCGTGCAGATTAAAACACCCTTTGTTCCAAGTCGCTTGATTGGAGAAAATGGACAAGCAACTCATCTAGAAATCACCAAAGTCAAATCCGATGAAACAGAAGTGATTCCAATAGATCACTTGTTTGTTAACTATGGTTTTAAATCTTCCATCGGGAACCTAAAAGAATGGGGTGTAGACCTGCAACGCCATAAAATAAAGGTGAATCAAAAACAAGAAACTAGCCTTCCTGGAATTTATGCCTGTGGAGACTGTTGCTTCTACGAAGGAAAGATCGATCTCATCGCTACAGGTTTGGGTGAAGCCCCTACAGCTGTCAACAATGCCATCAACTACATCTATCCAGATAAGAAAGTCCAACCAACCCACTCAACCAGTTTATAATAAAAAAGTTAATCGATTCTGCAAGTAAGTAAAAATGAGTTCCTATTTTTAGAATGAATCAAGAAAAAATATAAACTTTCCGCTGTGAGAAAAGTGCCTGAAACAATACGTTTCAGGCACTCGAAATTACTAAGACCTTAGGCTCAATAATTAGTCATGGAACTTCTACGAAGTTCGCTGACGTCCGTACTCACCTAAGGAAAGTTTTTAAAAAGACTTTATCCTCATTATGAAAGGCCTTTGGCCTTTTTTATTTGTCTAAATCGTCTGCGATCTTATTGATCCTACGCAAGCGGTGATTGACGCCACTTTTTGAAATAGGTTGTTGCAAACTATCTGCGATCTGCTGGATGGAATAATCTGGATGGTTCATCCGGATATAGGCAACCTCTTGCAGGTCACTTGGTAAACTTCCTAAGCCGACCGTATCCATGATTTTACTAATATTATTGATGGTTTTCATACTAGCTGTGACCGTTCGCTGGATATTGGCCATCTCGGCATTATTGGCCCGATTGAGATCATTGCGCGTCTCTCTCATGACCTTGATAGCTTCAAATTCTTGCATAGCTTCCATAGCCTCTACCACAATCAAAAAATCAATGATATCTTCCGCTCGTTGAAGATAGGTTACCACACCCTTTTTACGCTCAATGGTTTTGGCATCTAGCAGAAAGCCTTGCATAAGAAGGGCAATTCCTTCCGCGTGATCCGTGTAGACAGAATGGATTTCCAACTGGTATTTTCCTTTTTCAGGATCCATGATGGAACCACTCGACAAAAAAGCTCCCCGAAGATAAGCACGACTCGCTACTTCATCTTCTAAAACACTGGCATCAATTCCTGTCTCGATTCCAAAGAAGGCATCTGCCAAATGTAAGTCAGCTAGAATCTCTTCCACCTTTTCATCCAAGAATACCGTGTAGACACGATTTTTTTTCAAATTGGTTTTTTGGTGGTGACGAATATCCGACTTGGCTTCATAAAAATGATGCAACAACTCATAGATATGGCGAGCGATCTTGGCATTTTCTGTCGTCACTGAGAGCGTCAAGCCCCCCATTGATATTCCAAGGCTTCCAGACATTTTGATAATGGCAGCCAACTCACTCTTTTCAAATCGCTTAAGAGACAATAATTCTTCTTTGACGCGAATCGTAAAACTCATTTTATCACCTGCACGATCTGCATCAGTTCTTCTACTACTTTTTCACCATCATGAAAAGCCCCCCCGTTGACCAGCTTTAAGAAATCGGAAGAAATCACTTGAGGCACTTGCTCTCGCAAGCCCTTAAAATCATGCTCTACCTGCACCAAGTACTCATCAAATTTATTGCTATTCATATAAGTCGCAGGAACCTGATTGATATTGACAAGAACTGTATCAATAAACTTGTCTCCCAAGTGTTTGTGAAGGACAGCCACATGGTCACTATCCGTGAAGTGTTCGGTCTCCCCTCTTTGGGTCATGATATTGCAAACATAGGCTACTTGGGCTTTGGTTTCAAGGATAGCGGCTCCAATCTCATCAATCATCAAATTGGGAAGAATTGAGGTAAAGAGCGATCCAGGCCCCAAGACCACCATATCACTTTCAAGAATCGCTTCCACCACTTTTTTACTAGCTCTTGGACGCTCTTGATCAAAGGTATTGGTCACATAGACATGATCAATCATACCAGTGTAGTTGGCAATTTGACTCTCCCCTATCACTTCTTTTCCGTCTTGAAAGACGGCATGAAGGGTCAAGGGACTATCACTGGAAGGGTAGATCTTTCCCGTTGTATGGAAAAACTTGGTCAATAATTGCATGGCGTTGTAGGTTGAACCTTGCATCTCTGAAATTCCTGCAATGATCAAATTTCCCAAAGGGTGGCCAGCCAAAGGCCCATCATCGTCTGCAAAGCGGTATTGAAAGACCTTTTCATAAAAACGAGGCATATCTGACATGGCAACCAGCACATTTCGAAGATCTCCAGGTGGTGTCAATTTTTGGATATTCTTCCGCAATTCACCTGAACTCCCACCATCATCTGCAACGGTTACAATGGCCGTGATGTCGACAGGTTTCTTTCTCAGGCTATCTAAAATAACAGAAATCCCTGTCCCTCCTCCAATAACGGTTACTTTTGGTTTTCTCATGAGCGATTCACCGTTTCTTTCCGTCTGTCCTTGTCTCTATGACTGCAATTGACCTGCCAATTTTTTTCTAAATCATGCGCTAAACGTTCGGCAAAGGCAACTGAACGGTGTTGCCCTCCGGTACAGCCCATAGCGATGGTGAGAACAGATTTTCCTTCTCGTTTGTAAGACGGTAAAATAGGAAGGATCAGGTCATGGAGATGACGGTAAAAGTCCTCTGATTCAGGGTGATCCATGACATAATCATAGACAGCCGGATCTTGACCTGTTAAATTACGAAGTTCTAACTTGTAATAAGGATTGGGAAGAAAACGCACGTCAAAGACCAAGTCGGCATCAATCGGAAGGCCATATTTAAAACCAAATGACATAACCTCAACCCGAAAATCTGGCTGATTATCTTGACTGGCAAATTGTTCGGCGATGGTTTTTCTCAGATTACGGGGCGTCAACTCAGTCGTGTCCACCACATTTTGACTAATATTTTTCAAAGGAGACAAGAGCTCTCGCTCTAACGTAATCCCATCCAAGACACGACCATCTGCCGCTAGTGGGTGACTTCGACGGGTTTCCTTATACCGCGCTACCAACTCACTGTCCGTGGCATCCAAAAACAACACCTTAAAATCGAGGTCTTCTTGGTTGTCTAATTCGTCCAAAATCGTGCGAATTTCATTGAAAAAGGAACGGCTGCGCATATCCACAACAACGGCTAATTTATTGTTATCTGGGCTGAGACGCATGAGCTCAATAAATTTCAGCAAAAGCGCTGGTGGCATATTGTCGATGGTAAAGTAACCTAAATCCTCAAAAGATTGGATGGCGACGGTCTTACCAGCACCGCTCATCCCCGTTACCATAACCAGTTGAATCTTACTTTTTGTCATTTTCTACTCCCATAAATAAAACAGAGTGGTCTTACAGTCTCCTGATCTCCACTCTGTTTTTTGTCTTTGAATCGTTATTAGGCCTTGATTTCCGCAATAACTTCAATTTCAACCTTCACATCACGTGGCAGGCGGGCTACTTCAACAGCAGATCGAGCTGGAAACTCTGTAGTAAAGACTGTTTGATACACTTCGTTAAAAGGTACAAAGTCATTCATATCACTCAAGAAACAAGTAGTTTTCACTACATGGTCAAAGTCTGTTCCGGCCTCTTCCAAAATAGCTGCAATATTTTTGAGAACTTGTTGTGTTTGCTCTTGGATGGTTTGCCCAATGATTTCCCCAGTTTCAGGCGATAAGGGAACCTGACCGCTTGCAAAGAGAAGATTGCCTACAATTTTTCCTTGAACATAAGGTCCAATTGCAGCAGGTGCTTTATCTGTATGAATTGTTTTTGCCATAGTATTCTCCAAGTCTATTTACTTCTGCTGGTTTTCTTTTGCTGCTTTTTCCCTCTGTAAGCGCATTTTGCGCTTAGGATTTAGCGTATTAAAAAGTTCTTCTAGTTTTTCAGCATTCCAAACATCAGCTGCTGAAACAAAATTTCCATTTTCATCTCGAAAAGAGATCGGTTTATCTCCCACTGAAAAAGCCTCATTTCTTATTTGGAATCCTTGATCCGCTCGGGACCACCCTTAATCTACAAACTCAAACTCAAATTTACCGATTCGAACGATATCACCGTCTTTGGCTCCACGCGCGCGGAGAGCTTCATCGACACCCATTCCACGCAATTGACGCGCAAATTTCATGACAGACTCATCGCGATCAAAATTGGTCATATTGAAGAGCTTCTCTAGCTTGTCACCTGACAAGATCCAAGAAGCATCGTCATCGCGATTGATCTCGAAGGCTGGTTGGTCCTCATCAAAGCCGTAGTAAACTTCTTCTTGCGCCATATCTTCTTCTGTATAGAGCAAGAATTCTGGTGTTTTGTCTAACAAGTCTGCTGTTGCTTCTAACAAGTTGTCCAAACCGTGATGCGCTAAACTAGAGATTGGGAAGATTTGTGGCAGTTCATCAAACTCGTCGTAGTTGGCCGCCAATTTTTTCTTGAACTCTTTCAAATTTTCCTGGCTTTCTGGCATATCCATCTTATTCGCCACGATAATCTGAGGACGTTCCATCAAACGAAGATTATAAGTTTCGAGCTCTTTATTGATTTGAACGTAATCTTCATAAGGATCGCGTCCTTCACTGGCTGACATATCGATGACATGCAAGATGACACGGGTGCGCTCGATGTGGCGGAGAAACTGGGTTCCTAGTCCGACACCTTGGCTTGCCCCTTCGATCAATCCAGGAAGGTCAGCGACTGCAAAGGATTCACCTGACGGCGTCCGAACCATGCCCAAATTTGGAACGATCGTTGTAAAATGATAGGCCCCAATCTTTGGTTTGGCAGAAGTTATCACACTGAGAAGAGTTGATTTCCCGACTGATGGGAAGCCAACTAAACCAACGTCTGCTAATACCTTGAGTTCTAATTCGAGTTCTCGTTCCTGACCTGGTTCCCCATTTTCTGAAATCTCAGGAGCTGGATTCTTTGGAGTAGCAAATCGAATATTTCCACGTCCGCCACGTCCACCATGGGCTACAATATACTCCTGTCCATTTTCAACCAAGTCGGTAATGACCTTACCAGTCTCAGCATCTCGGACTGTCGTTCCTTGCGGTACTCGTACATAGAGATCTTCTGCTCCCCGTCCGTGCATCCCTTTGGTCATCCCTTTTTCCCCATTTTGGGCTTTAAAATGTCGGTTATAGCGGAAGTCCATCAGTGTGCGCAAGCCTTCGTCTACAACGAAAATGACATTCCCGCCACGGCCTCCATCACCACCCCAAGGTCCGCCATTAGGGACATATTTTTCACGGCGAAAGGCCACCATGCCATCGCCGCCATTTCCAGCCTTGACCTTAATCTTGGCTGTATCTAAAAACATACTCATAAATTAAAGATTTCCTTTATTTCTGTGCGCGCTTTAATAAGAAAGAGCGCCAATTGCTGTTGCAAAGATTGCACCAACGGTGACAATCAACATGATCACAATAACCACCATGGTGATCATTTCAAATACTGTTTTTTTACGTTTTCCGTTATCTCCAAAAGCCACTGCTACTACCTCGATTACTATAAATTCATTAGCCCTATTTTACCACGAAATAGGGGATTTTTCAAATCGAGCCTACACAAAAAGACCAGACAAACGTCTGATCTTTTATGGATAGATTTAGGAATCTTTTCTTACTCGTAAAACACTAACAGAAAGAACTGCCAGTAAGACACCCATCACAAGAACAACCGGTGTCATCTTCTCACCTGTACTTGGAAGAACTTTTTTCTTACCAGGTTTTGGAGCTTCTTCTTCTTTGACAGAAGTTGATGATGAGCTTGATGAAGAGCTAGAACTTGATGAAGATGATGAGGTTGATGATTTTGGATCTGGATTCGGACTTGGTTTTGGATCTGGTTGTGGTTTTGGATCTGGTTGTGGTTTAGATGGCTCTGGATCTGGTTTTGGATCCGGTTGCGGTTTAGATGGCTCTGGATCTGGGGTCGGTGGGGTTTGTTCTTTCTCACCTAATCCTTCGCCAGATCCTGATTCTAATCTCACTTCGCGGGTTAAACTACGTGGTGCCGGGAAATTAGTTGCTGTCCATGTTAGCGTATTATGAACAAGATCACCTACTTTTGTACCAGGAGCTACTTTGGTCGAATATTCGATATACATTGGCCAGTTGTAGTTATCTCCAAAATTAATGGTAAAGCCAGTAATTTTGCCATCTGCATTCTTTTCGAAGACCGCTTTTTTAGTAAAGTTATCAAGAACTGGAAGATTTAAAATCTGCGCTTCGTTCTTGATGCCACCTGCTACAGGATTATACCGAACAGCACGCAAGCTACCTTCAACTAAAGTTAAACCATCTCCAAATTGGTCTTTAATGACCATTCCACGGAGGATATCTTGATGAGCATTTAAGAGAATACGCCATTTGACAATGGTCGGATCCGACTTATCTTGATAGCCGTATTTCATCTCGTATTCTCCAGCTTCCCCATCTGTCTTTTCATAATTCAATGAAAAATCCGTATTTCCAAGTTTAAATTGGATTGGGGAGGTTTTAGTAACCACATCGGAATCTACTTTTACATCAAAATGTAAGGCAACTCGTTTATTAAGTGGATGAGATACGAAATAATCATTAAAGGTAACGGTCACTGTTTTCTTACCTGTATCAACGACCGCTTTCCCCACAGTTTGACCATTTGATTGGCCTTCCTCTAGAACATTGAATTCCAATGCTGTGTAGAGGGTTAATTCTTTTGGTAAGCTAAGTGTTAAAGTATCACCAGCTTGGATGGCTTGCGAATCAGGGAAGGTCAAAGAAATGCTTGCTGACAATTTTTCATTCGTCAACACCTTGCTCCCATTCGTTAAAGGATTGCCATCTTTCGTTAAGCTGGCTGTCTGTGTATAAGACGAGACTTCTGCGGCCTGAATGGTTTTAGTAAAAGCACTTGCAAATACAACCGTTAGCACTAAGACAAGTGACCATACAATTTGACGGACCTGTTTCATAATTTCCTCCTCTGCTCGCCTGTTTGCGAGCTATTTTTATAGATTTATAGACCAATTTCTGCTTGAACAACTGCTGCAATGGTATCCACATAGTAATCGACTTCTTGGTCGGTAGGAGCTTCTGCCATGACACGAAGCAGTGGTTCAGTACCACTAGGGCGAACAAGGATGCGACCATTTCCTGCCATCTCCGCTTCCATTTTTTCAATGATTTCACGGATGGCTGGAACTTCCATAGCCTTGTCTTTCATACTATTTTCAACGCGAATATTAACGAGTTTTTGCGGGTAAATCGTTACTTCAGCGGCTAATTCAGATAATTTCTTGCCAGTTTCTTGCATGATTTTGGTCAATTGAACGCCTGTTAATTGACCATCGCCGGTCGTGTTGTAATCCATGATGACTACATGACCGGACTGTTCCCCACCAAGGTTGTAACCAGATTTGCGCATTTCTTCGACCACATAACGGTCTCCAACAGCTGTGATTTCTTTTTGAATCCCCTTCGTATCTAATGCCTTGTGGAAACCGAGATTGGACATGACGGTTGTAACGATCGTATTTTTCTCGAGTAAGCCTTTGCTTGAAAGATACGAACCGATGATGTACATGATCTTATCTCCGTCTACGATCTCTCCATTTTCATCCACAGCAATCAACCGATCGCTATCTCCGTCAAAGGCAAGACCAATCGCTGCGCCCACTTCTTTCACTTTTTCTTGCAAATGCTCTGGATGTGTCGAACCGACCCCGTCATTGATATTCAAACCATCTGGATTTTCACCGATAACCGTCAAGTGAGCTCCTAAATCTGCAAAGATTTGACGAGCACTGGTAGAGGCAGCACCATTTGCTGTATCCAAGACCACGTGCATGCCTTCTAATTGCACCCCTGTCGATACAAGGAATTCTTGATACTTACGCAATCCTTCTGGATATTCCATAACGGTTCCTAAACCGTGCGCACTTGGACGAGGAAGAGTATCTTCTGTAGCATCAAGCAAGGCTTCAATTTCTAGTTCACGATCGTCATCCAATTTGAAACCATCGCCTCCAAAGAATTTAATTCCATTATCCAATGCCGGATTATGACTAGCAGAGATCATCACTCCAGCGCTAGCTTTTTCAGTACGAACTAAGTAGGAAACTCCTGGTGTTGCAATCACACCCAACTTATAGACGCGAATACCAACAGATAACAAGCCCGCAATCAAGGCATGCTCTAGCAATTCACCAGAAATACGCGTATCACGCCCAACAAAGACTAAGGGAGTTTCTTCTTCATGTTGACTTAATACATAGCCTCCAAAACGGCCCAACTTAAAGGCCAATTCTGGTGTTAACTCTACATTCGCTTCTCCACGGACACCGTCCGTTCCAAAATATTTACCCATTCTTTTCACCTTTTTTCTTTCTAATTACTTGAACTGGAGGAAGTCGACGACGAGCTGCTGGAGCTTGACGTAGACGAACTAGTCTTTGTGGTTACTTGAATCCGTGTTTCACTCGGATTGACCAAGCCAGGTAGACCATCTCCTTGAACATCTACTGGATTTAAGGAAAGAGTTCCACTATAATTTCCACTGATGACCTCACTGGATGGGAAGACTGCTTGGACATGATCAATGCGACTCAAGGTTTCTTGATCACTCGTCACTTCTACTTTAGTGGTTTCCAGAGAAATATCCGTTACTGTGATTCCATTAACAATTTGATTTTCTGGAATCGAGGCTCTGACAGCAAATGTTTTTTTCGCTTTCTTCCCGATTTTTACAGAAACTTTCTGAGGTTCTACGGTTGCTGTCAACCCAGCCGGAAGATCTTCCACAATCAAAGGAACTTCGACAGTGCCTTCCTTGACCTTGCGAAGATCCGCTACTACCTGAAACTTCCGAGTCCCCGGTTGCATCTCACTAGCAAGAGCCACTCGATTTGAACCTTTCAGAAAGACCGTTACCTCTGATGTTAACCCGCTAACAAAGTACTTGTTGTCATTATATTTAGCATCAATCGGAATATTGGTCAAGGTATTGGTGTAGGTTTCTGAACTAACTTGCCTGGCGCTACTATTATTTTGATAATTAAAAGAAGACGCATTGATGAACAAAATAAAGGACAACAAGACGGAGGCGAAAACATAAAGAAATTCTTTTTTTGATCTCATTTTGTGACCCTCCCAAATAGACGTTCTTTCCAACTATTCGGTTTATTCTCTTCAGGAACCAAGAAGGCTCTCAATTCAGTTTCAAACTCTTCTAAGCTCAAATCATGACGGAAGGTTCCATTGTAGGTCACAGAGATGCCACCCGTTTCTTCAGATACTACAAAGGTAAAAGCATCAGAAACTTCAGACAAGCCGATCGCTGCGCGGTGTCGGGTACCAAATTCTTTTGAAATTCCAGTGTTTTCTGTCAAGGGCAGGTAGGCACATGAAACGGCAATTTTGTCATTACGGACAATGACTGCTCCATCATGTAGAGGCGTATTGGGAATAAAAATATTGATTAATAACTCTCCTGAAATATCAGCTTCTAAAGGAATCCCTGTAGAAATATATTCTTGAAGAGTTCTAGCTCCCTGAATGGCTACCAATGCTCCAATCTTACGTGGGCTCATATAAGCTACTGCCTTGACATAGGCCTGTACCATCTTTTCTTCCTGACTAACTTCACTCGTCATAAAGAATTCTGTTGCACGCCCCAGTCGCTCCAAGCCAACTCGAATCTCGGGGGAAAAAATCACAACCAGAGCAATGACCCCATAAGTAATGACTTGATTAATCAACCACGAAATAGTAGTTAGACCTAAGAAATTAGCTAAAAACTGAACCAGGAAAAAGATAATGACACCACGCACCAAAATCATGATCTTGGTCCCCACAATAGCCTTGATCAAAAAATACAACAACCAAGCTACCAGGGCAATATCGATGATATTGATAATGATACTCCACCAATTCGGGAACAAACTGGTCCAAAATTGTGGATTTGTAAACTGTTGAACATTCATATTCTCATACCTACCACTTCTCTAAAAGACATCAACCTATTATAACATGTTTCAACAGATTTTTCTGTAACCTTCTGATGCTTTTTATGATAAAATATGATTTATGAAGATAAAAACAACCTTGGGCGTTCTAGCAGGTAAACTTTCCGGCTCTATCCTTGAAAAAATGGGGCGTGGATCAACTCTACCAGGTAAATTAGCCCTTAAATTTGATAAAGATATTCTCAGTCAATTGGCAAAAAACTATGAGATTGTTGTGATTACGGGGACAAATGGAAAAACCTTGACCACTGCGCTAACAGTTGGCATTCTCCAAGAAGCTTTTGGACCAATTTTAACCAATCCAAGTGGGGCCAATATGATCTCGGGAATCACGACGACCTTCTTACGGGCCAACCATTCGAAATCGAATCGCCCGATTGCGGTACTTGAAATCGACGAGGCTAGCCTCTCTCGGATTTGTGATTACATCCAGCCCAGCCTGTTTGTGGTCACCAATATTTTCCGGGACCAGATGGACCGCTATGGGGAGATCTATACGACCTACCAGATGATTTTGGATGCCATTCAAAAGGTTCCAACTGCAACAGTCTTGTTAAATGGTGATAGTCCGCTCTTTAATAGTCAAACCTTGTCCAATCCAATCCAGTATTATGGATTTGATACAGATAAATCAGAGCCACAACTAGCCCATTACAATACGGAAGGAATCCTCTGTCCGCATTGCCACAACATTCTCAAGTACAAGCTCAATACCTATGCTAACCTTGGCGACTATGTTTGTGAACACTGTGGATTCCACCGGCCACCTCTGACTTATGCCGTGTCCGACTTACTGTCTTTAACCCATCGCTCTTCCCAATTCCGGATCCAAGGCCAAGACTACCACATCAATATCGGTGGTCTCTACAACATCTATAATGCCTTAGCAGCTGTTTCCGTTGCTGGATTCTTTGGAGTTCAACCCGAAGTGATTAAGCAAGGATTTGATCGCAGTCGCGCTGTCTTTGGTCGTCAAGAAACCTTTAAGATTGGCGATAAGGAATGTACCCTAGTCCTGATCAAAAATCCAGTTGGAGCTACTCAGGCTATTGAAATGATCAAACTAGCGCCGTATCCCTTCAGCTTGTCTGTTCTTCTCAACGCCAACTACGCGGATGGGATCGACACCAGCTGGATCTGGGATGCGGACTTTGAGCAAATCACCCAGATGGACATCCCAGAGATCAACGCCGGAGGAGTGCGCCACTCTGAAATCGCTCGGCGACTCCGGGTCACAGGCTATCCGGCTGAAAAAATCACAGAAATGGCAGCATTAAAAGAGGTCTTCCAACGCATCCAGCAACAGGAAACCCCTCACGCCTATATTTTAGCCACCTATACGGCCATGCTAGAATTCCGTGAATTGCTAGCTCAAGAACACCTGATTGAAAAGGAGATGAATTAATGACGTATACTTCACTACAATCCCCTGATCAGGAAAACTACCAATACGAATTGAGAATTGCCCATCTTTATGGGAATCTGATGAATACATACGGGGACAATGGGAATATCCTCATGCTCAAGTACGTTGCGGAAAAACTTGGAGCCCATGTCACAGTGGATATCGTCTCTCTCAAAGACCGGTTCGACCCTGATGCCTACGATATCGCCTTTTTCGGTGGAGGTCAAGACTACGAACAGACCATTGTATCAGAAGATCTACCAGATAAAAAAGAAGACATCGAACGCTTTATTGATGACGATGGGGTGGTCCTTGCTATCTGTGGTGGCTTTCAACTTCTAGGCCAGTACTACATTGAAGCCTCTGGCAAGCGCATTGAGGGCCTTGCTATTATGGGGCATTACACTCTCAACCAAGAAAACAATCGCTATATTGGCGACATCAAAATCCATAATGAAGAGTTCAACGAGACCTACTATGGTTTTGAAAACCACCAAGGTCGGACCATCTTGGCAGAGGATGAAAAACCGCTAGGTAAGGTCATCTACGGAAATGGGAACAATAAAGAAGATGGGGGCGAAGGGGTTCATTACAAAAACGTCTTTGGCAGCTACTTCCACGGTCCTATCTTGTCTCGCAACGCCAATTTGGCCTATCGCTTGGTGACAACAGCTCTAAAGAAAAAATATGGACAAGACATCGTCTTAGCGACTTACAATGATATCTTAAGCCTTGAAAAAGCAGAAGAATACGCTGATATCAAAAGCAAGGCTGAATTAGAAGAATAGGGAGACAAAATGAATAAACGAAAACTACAATATGTTGCACTACTGATTGCAGTCTTGCTCATTGCAATTATTTCCTTGGCCAATATGCAAACGGTGACTGTGAACTTTTTGCTGGTCCAATTTAAACTCCCTCTCATCATTTTGATTCTGGTTTGTGTCCTTCTTGGTTCGCTGGTGACTTTCTTAGTCAGCCTTCCAAAAAATTTCTCATTAAAACATGAGTTAAAAACTGCGAAAAAACAACTAGGACAAAAGATGTCAGGTGATAAAGAGGAAAAAATCAAACAAATCGAAAACTAAAAAGCACCGATCGGTGCTTTTTTCATGTTGTTCTAATGACTTTTTGCATGTAGCTGTTTGGCGACTACTTGAGCTAAGAGTGAAAAGAGAATAACACCAGCTCCAATCAGGAGAAAGGATTCTACTCGGACACTTGGTAACCAAGTCATCAAGCCTTTGGAGATGGGCATAAAGAGAATAGCCAGGGTAAAAATAGTGCTTAAGACCCTGCCCAGATAGTCTCCTTCCACCTTTGTTTGCACTTGGGTAAAAAAGTGAATATTAAAAATCGTCATAAAGAGTTCACAGACCAAATTTCCAGAAAAGGAAAGAAAATGCGGAAGGGGCAAGCCCATAATGAATACTCCCACTCCTGTTAAAATCAATAAGAAGAGAAGCATCTCCATGCTTGATTTAAATTTATTTGCGATCAAGGCTCCGATGATGGAGCCAACAGCGCCCAAAGTTAAGATGGTCGCATAAGCGCCCTTGACCCCGTAGAGTCGATTGGAAAAGGGAAGTAAAAACTCAAAAGCTGCAAAAAAGAAATTGACGCTGGAAGCCACCAAGAGAAGGAAGAAAATCTCTTTCTGATGCCAGATATAGTCTAACCCCTCCTTGATATCAGAAAAAATATCTTTCCCCGTAAACTGTTTCTTTTCTTGAACTTTGGCTTCTTCTTTCGGAAGGAATGCCACTAGGACAAAGGCGATGAAAAAGGTCAGCGCATCTAGTAAGAGGGTCGCATGGAGACTGGCAAATTGTAAAACAAGGAAAGAGAACACAGGTGAGCTAACACCGACAACCTGTAAGACCAACTCCAAGCGGGCATTATAGGTCACAATCTTGTCTTTCTCTACGACTTCAGTGATAATGGCTTTGTTGGCCGTACGAGAAAATGCAAAGGCAATGGCCTGGACAATATTGGCAACAATCAGGGCCGCAATCATCCAACGATCGTTCCTGATAAAAGAAATCACAAAACAAAGGAGTCCACACACCAAGTCGGTCGTCATCAAAATCTTGCGACGGGAAAAACGGTCTGAGATCACGCCTCCAAATGGATTGACTAGAATGGAGGTGACGAGTTCAGAAATCTGATAAATCCCCAACACTGTCTTTCCAATAGTCCCCATCGAGGCCAGCCAGACACTGTTCCCATAATCATAGAGCATATTTCCCATTCTATTGATTGCTCCACGAGCAATTAATTGGACTGCATGTCGATTCATAAAAAAACCTCCTTCATTTTCTGAAACTATTGTATCAGTTCATGAAAGAGGTTTTCATTTTGTCCCTTATTTGGGAAAATTAATAAATTACAATTTTATAAAAGGATATCTACTGTTCTTTTGATTGAAGTTGCTTAGCTACTAGCTGAGCCAAGAGTGAAAAGAGAATAACTCCAGCTCCAATAAAAAGAAATGATTCCATGCGGACGCTTGGCAACCAAGTCATCAAACCCTTGGCGATGGGCATAAAGAGAACAGCCAAAGTATAAATCGTGCTCAAGACTCTCCCCAGATAATCATCTTCCACCTTGGTTTGCACTTGAGTAAAAACGTGGATGTCGAAAATGGTCACAAAAAATTCACAGACCAGATTTCCCGAAAAGGAAAGATAAGTCGGAAGAGGCAAGCCCATCATGAACACTCCTACACCTGCCATGATCAGTAAAAACAGGAGAATTTTCATACTTGATGTCATTTTATTGGCAACAAGTGCTCCTAGAATAGATCCAATAGCTCCCAATGTTAAGATGGTCGCATAAGCCCCCTTGCCCCCGTAGAGTCGATTGGAAAATGGAAGTAAAAACTCAAAAGCCGCAAAAAAGAAATTAACGCCGGAAGCCACCAACAAGAGAAAGAAAATCTCTTTCTGATGCCAGATATAGTGCAATCCATCCTTGATATCCGAACAAATATCTTTTCCCGTGAACTGTTTCTTTTCTTGAACTTTGGCCTCTTCTTTCGGAAGGAATGCCACTAGGACAAAGGCAATGAAAAAGGACAGGGCATCTAGTAAGAGGGTCGCATGGAGACTGGTAAATTGTAGAACTAGGAAAGAAAACACGGGAGAACTGACACTAACAACTTGTAAGACCAGCTCCAAGTGCGCATTATAGGTTACAATCTCTTCTTTCTCCACAACTTCTGTAATAATGGCTTTATTGGCAGGTCGAGAAAAACCAAAGGCAATGGCCTGAACAATATTGGCAACAATCAGGGCCGCAATCATCCAACGATCGTTCCTGATAAAAGAAATCGCCAAACACAGGAGACCACACACCAAGTCGGTCGTCATCAAAATCTTGCGACGAGAAAAACGGTCTGAAATCACCCCTCCAAAAGGATTCACGAGGATCCCTGTCACTAACTCAGAAATCTGATAGATTCCTAATACCGTCTTTCCTATAGTCCCCATTGAGGCCAGCCAGACACTATTCCCATAATCATAGAGCATATTTCCAATTTTGGTAATCGCTCCACGACTAATTAA
This sequence comes from Streptococcus sp. OMI750, assembly GCF_047463895.1. Lineage (NCBI taxonomy): Bacteria > Bacillati > Bacillota > Bacilli > Lactobacillales > Streptococcaceae > Streptococcus > Streptococcus sp. OMI750. The sequence goes on along the minus strand of NZ_JASHCZ010000001.1, from coordinate 230,006 downwards.
TTGGACCGCATGTCGGTTCATAAAATCTCCTTTATCTCTCTCCTATTTAGGAACATTCATCTATTACAAATTTATCAAAGTGTTCTTGATAATAGGCCACCTGCTCAGGAAGTCCTAGCACATCAAAAATATGCATAGCCTCTTGCATCTGCTGACAGCCTTCATTTGTTTTTCCCTTCTGGTAGAGGGCAAATCCCTTGAGATAATGAAAGACATTGCGTTCGTAGAGCTTGATGCTCTTGCCGATAATCTTTTCTACATAGGCTTCAAAATAGCTGGCATTTTCAAAAGAACAGTGTTCTAAACAATGCTGGTAACAATTCAGAGCCAGAATCAAGACCAGTTTTCGATGGCGACCAATTTCTTTGTAGAAATCTTCACGCTCCATCACTTCTCTCCCAAGCCGTGTGACATAGTCCACCTCATAAAAGCTGTAGAGATTGCCAAAGAGGATCAACTCATACATGGTCCACTCTTCCGTTTGAAAGAGGTAATCTGCCACCTTATCCAGATCACGCTGCTTCATCGTGTAGCTGGCATCTCTCTGGCAAATCAGGCCTTGTAGCAGGATCCAGTTCAGCTCAAAATAGAGGGGATTGGTGGAATGTTTGGCTTTTTCAAGTTGTTCTCTTTGAAGCTTTTGAAAACCTGCAATATCATTTGAATAGTAAAGTGGAATAATCTGAGCCATTAAGGCGACATGCTCATGGTGTTGAAAATTTCTGGCCTTATCCATAAAATTCTCAATTGTCACATGGATATTGTCCAAAATGTCAAAGAAGCGCGAAGCAGCCAGATCCGACTCCCCCAATTCAAAACGGGATAACTGGGAGGTCGAGCAAGCCTCTCCTGCAGCTTCTTTCAACGAATAATTCTTACTGATTCGAAATTCACGAAAAACTTTGCCTAAATCTTCCATTTGATTACCACTTAAATTCCTTTAAGTGCCTTTCTAACTCTTGCAAGTACCCTTCGTAGAATCCTAGATCTTCTTTCACGGAAACATCTAATTGTCTTAAGTAGGAAATCAGCCAATCAACCAATAGATCATACTGATGAAGAGGTAGGCGTTTCATCTGCTCTTCAACAAAAGAAATGGCCTCTGCAAAGCGCTGCTCTTCTAGAACTTGCTGAAGATAGTGAGCCCCGTTGATGAGTCTTCCTTCCTCATCTTCATACTGCCCCAAATCTAAATTTTGAATCTGTAGGCGCAAAGTTGTACCAATCATGTCGGCTACACCTTTAACCTGCTTCATAAACCAATCATTTTCAGTCGCCATAATGTTCTCCTTATACAAATTAGAAAACTATACTTACTGCGCTAGTTCTTCCCATTCTAGCTCGGCTTCTTCTTGGGCGGCGCTCAGCTGGTCGATTTGCTACTGGCTCTCCATGAGTTCGCAAACGTCAGTGGCCCGCAACTTCTTTCAACGTGTAATTCTTATTAATTCGAAATTCACGAAAACTTTGCCCAAATCTTCCATTTATTCCACCTGCTCTGACAGTTCTGCCCACTCTTCCATGACCGCTTCCTGCTGGACAGTCAGTTGATCCAGCTCGCTTTGGAGTTGAACCAAGTCGGCTGCGTCGTTGGTGCTATGCATAGTTTCGCTGATTTCTTGGATTTTTTGATCCAGCTCTTCCATCTCCGCTTCCAATTGCTCAATGCGACGGGTGATTTTCCGGAGTTCCTTCTGGTTTTGCTTCTGCAAGTGATAATCATTGCTGGTGCCTTCTTCGGTCGAAGAAACAGGCACAGCTTCTGCTTGTGCTGCAGCAAGGGCCTCTAACTCTGCTTTCTTCTCCAGATAATAATCGTAGTCTCCTAGATAAAGGGTCGAGCCCTCTTCTGAGAGTTCCAAGACTTGTGTAGCCACCCGATTGATAAAGTAACGGTCGTGGCTGACAAAGAGCAGGGTCCCGTCAAAGTCAATCAAGGCATTTTCTAGCACTTCCTTGCTATCGATATCCAAATGGTTAGTCGGCTCATCGAGAATCAAAAAATTGTTATTTTCCATGGACAGCTTGGCTAGAAGCAAGCGGGCCCGCTCTCCACCCGACAGCATGCCGACGGTTTTCTTGACATCATCCCCAGAGAAAAGAAAGGCTCCCAGTCGATTGCGAATTTCTACTTCTGGCGTCAGTTTAAAGTCATTCCAGAGCTCATCCAAGACACTGTTGTGAGGCGTTAGTTTACTTTGGGTCTGGTCATAGTAACCCACCTCGACATTTGCCCCAAAACGAGCTTCTCCCTTGATAAAAGGAATCTGCCCGACGATGGACTTGATTAAGGTCGATTTCCCGATCCCATTTGGTCCCACAATAGCGACCGCATTCATCTTGCGGATATCCAGATTGATGGGCTCTGACAGGATTTGATCGTCATAGCCGACGGCTGCCTCTTCTACTGTCAGGACGACATTTCCCGAGGTCTTATCAGAATGGAAGGTCATATGGGCAGACTTACTTCCAGCTTCCGGCTTGTCTAGACGCTCCATTTTTTCCAACTGCTTGCGCCGAGACTGGGCTCGCTTGGTAGTCGAAGCCCGCACCAAATTACGATTAACAAAGTCTTCCAGAGCTGCAATTTCTTTTTGTTGCTTCTCGTAGTTCTTGGCTTCGGTCAACAGTTTTTGCTCCTTTTGCTCCACAAAACTCGAGTAATTACCGACATAGCGGTCCAAGGAATGCTTGGTCAAATCCAAGGTAATAGTTGCGACCTTATCGAGGAAATACCGGTCGTGGCTGACAATGAGAAGGGCCCCGCTATAATTGACCAAATAGTTTTCCAACCAGGCGATGGTCTCAATATCCAAGTGGTTGGTCGGCTCGTCCAGTACCAAGAGATTTGGTTTTTCTAGAAGCATCTTGGCCAGAGCTAGACGGGTATTTTGCCCTCCTGATAGCTCTTCAATCTTCATCTGCCACATGGACTCATCGAACTTAAAGCCGTTGAGAATCGCGCGGATATCTGCTTCATAGGTGAAGCCACCTGCCTGACGGAATTCTTCCGAGAGACGGTCATAGTCCTGCATGAGTTTTTCTAAGTCAGCCCCAGTTTTTTCCCCCATCTCAAGCTCCATCTGCCGCAAAGTTTTCTCCGTTTTACGGAGGTCGTCAAAGACATGGAGCATCTCATCGTAGATGGTATTGGACGACTCAAAGCGGCTATCCTGGGCCAGATAGGAGAGGGAAAGGTCGCGCTTTTTATTGATTTCCCCAGAAGTTGGTTCTTCTTCTCCCACCAAGATTTTCAAGAGCGTAGACTTGCCGGCTCCGTTCTTTCCTACCAGGGCAATCCGGTCCCGTTCATCCACTTGCAGGCTGATATTATCAAAAAGAACCTCCCCTGCAAAAGAGCGTTCAATTTTGTTGGCTTGTAAAATAATCATGTCCTTATTTTACTATCTTTTTTCAGATTAAACAAGGAAAGACGAGCCATCAAAAAAATCCTGAGCCCCTTGAGGCTCAGAACTTTTCAATGATAGATTGTATTTTATTCTTCCTTGTACAATTGTCGAACTGCCTCTACATCGGAATCTTGAATACTATAGAAAGAGCCAGCCGGTTGCATAACCGATTCTCCATCAGTGTGGTCCAAACCAATGGCATGGCCTAGCTCATGCTCAGCTGTATTAACAATTCGTTCATAACTGTAGTTATAAACGTAATTTAACAGATAATGGCGATTAAGACGAATCGTGATATGGGTGAATCGGTTGGTTAAGAGGTTAGTCTGTGATGCAGACTCTCCTGCAGCAGAAACCGTAGCATTGTCCATCTCAGTCAAGACGACATTGGCTTCTTTTTCGTTCGTGACCAATTTAAAGGTAAAGGCTCCTGTTTGGTTCCAAGCCTCAATCGCATCCCGATAAGCTTTTATAAAGGTTTGACTGATATTGGGATCTAGATAAACCGTAGCCTCTGCTTTTTCCCAGCGAGCACCGCTATGCTCATGATTGTCTATCTGCGTCGTCTGTGAACTAGGTGTCATTCCATAGCGCGATGCAAAGCCTTGATCTCCAAACAAATTCCCGACTTGATAGACAACCTTTTGGGCGGCTCGGCCAACTCCATCCATACCAGAACTAGGAGAATCTGTGAAATAGATAATCCCCACTAAAATTAGAAAACTGATCGCAATGGTCCAGAAAAATCCCCAAAAAAGACTCCAAGCCATGCGAAGGCTTCCTCTGACAAATCGAAAAATGGTTCTCATACATTCTCCTCTCTCTTAAAGAAGGTATGCCATTGTAACACCTCATTCTTAAAAAAAGCTTAAGCCAATCCACTTTCTAGCTTATTGATGAACGGTTACTTTTCCTGTCTGGTAATCCAGGCTAATCCCACTTTGAACATTAGGAATAAAAACGTTAAACTCAAGGGTTCCATCACTCGATTTGGCTTCAATCTGTGATCCTAATGGAATCAGATCTTCCGGCTGATTGTAGATCAAGGTGACCCGATAGCGGATCCGCTTGTTCTTATCCAATGCTTTCCGAACTAGGGTCTCATAATAGTTTTGACCAGTGGAATGAGGATCATTAGCTTGATTGGACCAAGCCGTTTGCACAGCGATATTTTTGGGATTACTAGTCGAAGCATCAAAACCTTTGAGATTACCGATCAAGGCATAGCCCAATAGGTGGCCTCGATCAACCGCATGGTCATACTCGCCGGACAGATTGTGGACTTGGTGCCAACCTGCTGGTTTCCAATCCGTTAGACCACTGCCGGTTGCATCCCGATCTCTGTACTGCCGAGTCGCCTTGCTCATGATGGCATTGGCAACTGTCGGTACAGTCTTTCCATTCACTTCTTTTGTCTTGTTATCCGCATAAGGTTGACTAGCCACACTAGCATCTAAATTTGTTCGATTCCCCTTAACTACAAAGGCTCCAGCTCCGTTCCATTCCAACTCATTCCCCAATTGCGAACGGGCAGATTTCGTTAGCACCGAGCTGGCTAATTCCTTACTCGGTGTTTCATTTTGGCTACTAGTCACCACGGAAACAACCTGATCCGTCGCTTCTTTTACCGTCGGTTGATTAAAATAATAACCACCGATTGCTAGGGCTGTTGCCACCACAAACCCCGCTAGTGTTTGTTTCGTACGTTTTGTTACTGTTTGTTTTGTCATGCCTCTCTCCAAAAAAGAGCAGCGCTAGATGGGTCTCTGACTCGATTCGCTGCTCTCCTTTTTACTCTATTTTATTTAAATCTTATTTGCCTGTGAGCTTTCCGATGATCTCTGACCAGGTATCAGGAGAGAGAATGGACCATGGATTTTTTCCATCTCCAATCACCCCATAGCCAATGACCAAACCAACCGCAAAAATGATGATTCCGATCACAGCTAAAAGAAGGACAATTCCTAGCTGTTTGCCTACATAGCGAAGATTAGTTTTCATCGTCTGCTTCCTCTACACGTTTCACGTCTGCACCTAGTGCCACCAATTTCTCATGGAATTGGTAATAACCGCGGTCTAAGTGGCTTAATTTGCTGACTTTCGTCTCTCCTTCTGCCACTAATCCCATCAAAACAAGCGTTGCACTTGCACGCAAATCGGTCGACATGACCTCTGCCCCCTGGAAGCTTTCGCCTCCTACGATGCGAGCTGTATCCCGCATAATGTCTGAGTGAACCCCCATCCGACGCATTTCTTCCAAATGCTGGAAACGATTCTCAAAGACGGTTTCAATCATGGTAGACTCACCTTTAGCCATAGCCATCAAGGCTGTGAATTGAGCCTGCATATCTGTTGGGAATCCCGGGTAGGGAAGAGTCTTAACAGTCACTGGACGAAGCTTACTGATATCGGATTGAATCCGAATCCCATTTTCTTCTTCCGTTACCGTCACGCCCATCTCCTGCATCTTAGACAGCAGCGGACGATTGTGTTCCCAAATGGCATCTTCGATCAAGACATCTCCACCAGTCATGGCTGCCCCAATCATAAAGGTCCCAGCTTCGATGCGGTCTTGCACAACATTGTGGTCTGCCCCGTGCAAGTTCTCCACACCAACGATGGTCAAGGTCTCAGTTCCTGCCCCCTTGACATTAGCTCCCATTTTATTAAGCAAAAGTGCTAGGTCAACAATTTCAGGTTCACGAGCTGCATTTTCAATCACCGTCACTCCATCTGCCAAGGTTGCGGCCATCATAATATTTTGTGTCGCACCTACAGATGGGAAATCCATATAGATATGCGCTCCATGAAGTCGATCTGCTTTCGCTTCGATATAACCAGCTGTTTGGGTAATTTCAGCTCCCATGGCTTCCAGACCTTTGAGGTGGAGGTCAATCGGACGACTACCGATTGTACAGCCTCCAGGCATCGAAACTTTGGCATGGCCATTCCGAGCTAATACAGGGCCAAGGACAACAATCGATGCCCGCATCTTGCTAACATATTTATAGGGTGCTTCCTCTGACAATTCTGCTCGGGCATCTACAACAACCGTATTCTCTTCTTCGTTGAAGATCACTTGGGCATTGAGTCCACGAACGACATTGTTCATTGTGAAGACATCCGATAAAACTGGTACATTTTTCAGGGTTGTCACACCTTCACTTGCTAGAACTGTTGCAGCAAGAAGAGGAAGGACGGCATTCTTAGCCCCTTCGATTTTGACTGTTCCTACCAGTCGATTATTACCACCATTAACGATTATTTTTTCCATACGGGATTGTTCTCCAATTTCTTAAAGTCACGTCTTCTATCATACCATATTTTTTACAAAATGTGGCTAGAACTGGCCAATAAAAATCTGCCGACTCATTTCATACACACTGATAAAAAACGAGCTGGCTAAATAGCCCATTCCAACACTAATCATCAAGATCAAAAAACGGATTTTAACTGCATTTTCGGCATTTACTTTTAAAAACTTTTCCCATTGAACCAAGTTCAAGAGAAGGTAATAAGCAAAAAAGATAAATAATAGATGGCTTGAAAGGTTAAAAATCATTTGAATCATACAGCTATTATACCATAATTCACTCCCACTTTCTTCTTTTGATTCTTTCCTTTCGATCCCAACAAAAAAAGGTGAGGATAAAACCTCCACCTTATTTTAAGTGTTTTATAACCGATTTCCGACATTAATCCGGTTAATAGCACGTTGAAGAGCGATCTTAGCACGACGCTCCATATCAATCGAATGTTGATCTCTTGCTTCTTCAAGGGCCTTTTCCGCACGCAATTTTGCACGCTCAGCCCGGCTAATATCAATGTCTCGGGCGCGTTCAGCTGAATCCGCTACAATGGTAATGACATTATCCACTATTTCGATAATCCCACCATTGACTGCAATCCAATCAATGTGTTTGTCATCGTCGACACGACGAACCTTTACTTGGTCTACAGCCAAAACCGCAATGGTATTGATATGATGAGGTAAAATCCCTAATTCACCATCAATTGTCTTGACAGATACAAATGCGGCATGATGATCATAAACCAGTCCATCCGGTGTAACGATTTGGACGTTCATTTGACTCATCTTTCACCTCTTCTTAGAATCCCATTTTTTCAGATTTGGCGATCACATCTTCGATCGAACCGACTCCACGGAAAGCATCCTCTGGCAAGTGGTCATACTTCCCATCCAAAATTTCCTTAAAGCCACGAACAGTTTCTGCAACTGGTACATAAGAACCTGGTTGACCAGTGAATTGTTCCGCCACGTTAAAGTTTTGAGACAAGAAGAATTGGATACGACGGGCACGAGCCACCAAAGTCTTTTCATCATCAGACAATTCATCCATCCCCAAGATAGCAATGATATCTTGCAATTCATGGTAGCGTTGAAGGACGCGTTTGACCTCAGAAGCCACTGCATAGTGCTCTTCTCCAACGATGTCAGGGGAAAGGGCACGCGAGCTTGATGCCAATGGGTCCACGGCAGGGTAAATCCCTAATTGAACCAATTTACGCTCCAAGTTGGTCGTAGAGTCCAAATGGGCGAAAGCTGTTGCTGGTGCAGGGTCTGTATAGTCATCGGCTGGCACGTAGATGGCCTGGATTGATGTAACAGAACCTTTCTTGGTTGAGGTAATCCGTTCTTGCAATTGACCCATTTCAGTTGCCAAGGTCGGTTGGTAACCAACGGCAGAAGGCATCCGTCCCAAAAGGGCTGATACTTCTGATCCGGCTTGGGTGAAACGGAAGATATTGTCGATAAACAAGAGAACGTCTTGACCTTCTACATCACGGAAGTATTCCGCAATAGTCAAACCAGTCAAGGCTACACGCATCCGTGCTCCTGGTGGTTCGTTCATCTGTCCAAAGACCATGGCTGTTTTTTCGATAACGCCAGATTCCTTCATTTCCCAGTACAAGTCATTCCCTTCACGTGTCCGTTCCCCAACACCGGTAAATACAGAAATACCACCATGTTCTTGGGCAATATTATGGATTAATTCTTGAATCAAGACGGTCTTTCCAACTCCGGCACCACCGAAGAGTCCGACCTTCCCACCTTTCAGGTAAGGGGCCAAGAGGTCAATAACCTTGATCCCTGTTTCAAGAATTTCTTCTGAAGTAGAGAGCTCGTCAAAGGATGGAGCTTTTTTGTGGATGGAGTCACGAGGAGCATCCTCAGCAAAAGGTTGATCCAAGTCAATGGTATCTCCAAGAACATTGAAGACACGTCCCAAGGTTTCTTTTCCGACAGGAACAGAGATTGGACGACCTGTGTCCAAGACTTCCATTCCACGTGTTAAACCATCGGTTGATTCCATGGCGATGGTCCGAACGACCCCATCACCAAGTTCCAAAGCTACTTCAAGAACGACTTTTGATTTTTGTTGGTCATTTTTATAGACTACAAGCGCATTATTGATCTCAGGAAGTTTATCTCCAACGGAAAAGGCAACGTCTACGACGGGACCTACGACCTGAGAAATTTTGCCTAAACTCATGTCATTCTCCTATTCTAAGTAATTTCTACTGCTCAAAAGTTCTCTTTCGAGCATCTGTTTTTGTATTTAAAATTGTATCCGACAACTATTCAAGGGCGCTAGCACCAGCAACGATTTCGGTAATTTCTTGTGTAATCGCTGCTTGACGAGCACGGTTGTATTGAATCGTTAATTCATCAATGACTTTCTTGGCATTGTCTGTTGCAGTTTGCATAGCCATCATCCCAGCAGCATTTTCAGCTGTTTTAGCATCAATAATGGCACCATAGATCATGCTTTCAGCAAATTGAGGGAGCAATTGATCCAAAATAGCATCTCGACTAGATTCCAATTCTAGATTCAATACATAGTCCTCATCCGCTTCATTGGGGTCCAAATCAATAATTGGAAGCATTTGTTCCACCCGCATTTGACTCGTCAAACTGTTGACGTGATGGTTGTAACAGACATACAACTCATCAAACAAGCCTTCTTGATACATTTGGACTGTTTTCGAAATGATCTTGCGAACTTCCTTAAAGCTAGGCTGATCAGGCAAACCACGCAATTCATATACCGGCTGAATCCCACGGGCGCGGAAGAAATCCGCACCGACGCTTCCAATACAGATCACTTCAAAGTCATCTCCAGTTGGATGGTATTCTGTCTTCATTTCCATCATGGTTTTAAGGATGGAAGCATTGTAGCCCCCGACCAAACCACGATCGGATGTAATGACGATATAAGCTGTCTTTTTTACCGGGCGACTTACCAACATAGGATGGGACTTGGCATTTTCTGTTTCATGTCCATGGAGCAAGTCTGTTAATAACTTACGTACCTTAGCGGCATAAACCTGAAAATCCTTGGCTGCTTGCTCAGATTTCCCAAGTTTAGCAGCAGACACCATCTGCATGGCATTGGTAATTTGACTGGTATTTTTAGTGGATGCAATTTTATTCTTTATATCATTTAATGAAACTGCCATCTTCCACTCCTATTTCTATTTGAAATTTGACTGGTTGACAAATTCTGTAAGGGCTGCATCCAGTTCTTCTTCTGCTGGAAGATCATGTGTTGAACGAATCGTCTCAAAGATTTGATTATAATGTGCTTCAAAGTAATCAAACAACTCTTCTTGGAAACGAAGAATGTCATCTACCGGAACACTATCTAAGAAACCATGAGTCAAGGCGTACAAGATCACAACTTGTTTTTCAACCGTCAATGGTTCATGAACAGGTTGTTTCAATACTTCAACAGTTCGACGACCACGGTTCAATTTCGCTTGGGTTGCAGCATCCAAGTCACTACCAAATTTCGTGAAGGCTTCCAATTCACGGTAGGAAGCAAGGTCAATACGGAGAGTCCCCGCAACCTTCTTCATCGCCTTGATTTGAGCAGCTCCCCCCACACGAGATACAGAAGAACCTGCATCAATGGCTGGACGAATACCAGCATTGAACAAACTATCTTGCAAGAAGATTTGTCCGTCTGTGATCGAAATCACGTTCGTTGCGATATAAGCGGAAATATCTCCTGCTTGGGTTTCAATGATTGGAAGAGCTGTAATAGATCCCCCACCCAATTCATCTGAAACTTTAGCTGAACGTTCCAACAAACGGCTGTGAAGGTAGAAGACATCCCCTGGGAAGGCTTCCCGTCCTGGCGGACGACGAAGAAGAAGGGACAATTCACGGTAGGCTACGGCTTGTTTTGACAAATCATCATAGACGATCAAAACGTGTTTACCGTTATACATGAACTCTTCTGCCATAGCAACCCCAGCATAAGGTGCCAAATAAAGCAATGGAGACGGTTGAGAAGCCGAAGCAGTTACCACAATCGTATAATCCATAGCTCCGTATTTACGGAGAGTTTCTACTTGCGTACGAACTGTTGATTCTTTTTGACCAATCGCCACATAGATACAGATCATATCTTGCCCCTTTTGGTTCAAGATGGTATCGATGGCAATCGAAGTTTTCCCTGTTTGACGGTCCCCGATAATCAATTCCCGTTGACCACGTCCAATTGGAACAAGGGCATCAATGGCTTTCAACCCAGTTTGTAGAGGTTCTGAGACAGATTTCCGTTGCATAACACCAGGAGCTGGCGTTTCAACTGGACGGAATTTATCTGTCACAATCTCACCCAAACCATCCACTGGTTGGCCAAGTGGGTTGACAACACGACCAATCAAGGCATCTCCTGCAGGGACTTCCATGATTTTACCTGTACGACGGACAGAGTCTCCTTCACGAATATCCGTGAAATCACCCAAGATGATAATCCCGACATCCGTTGTTTCTAAGTTTTGGGCCATCCCGTATGAGCCATTTTCAAAGATCAACAACTCACCACTCATGGCATTTTCAAGCCCATGAGCGCGAGCAATCCCGTCACCAATGTAGGTTACAACACCTGTCTCAGTGACGTCAAAGTTTGGCTTGAAATTTTCAATTTGTTGCTTAATTAAAGCGCTGATTTCTTGTGCGTTAATCGCCAAAATTCACACCACTTTCTATTTCAATTTAGATTTTATAACTTGCAATTGGTGTTTGAGACTGGTATCCAACGTTTTATGATTGGCTGTCACGACAAAGCCACCAATTAAATCTGGATCGATCTTTTGTTGGATCGAGCGAACTTGAATCCCAAATTTTCTTTCGATAATGGGTACTAGCTTTTGCTCTTGAATGGGATCCAAACCAGCAACTGTCGTAACTGTGACGACAAAAGCGTTGCTCAGCAATTGAATCTGCTCCAAACAAATCGTTACAATGTCATAAAATAAGGCTTCACGATGATTGAGAATAACCACTTCAATCAAATGGTCGAGTAATTGTGAATCAGAGGGTTGAAAAAGCCGTAGACTTTTTGCTTTCTCTTCATCCTCTACACCGATATGAGCTAAGAAGTTCGCAAGTCCAGTCTCCTCAAAAATGCCTTTGATTTGGGTCAATTTTTCAAAGACAAGATCTTGTTCTCCTTTTTCAAAGACCAATTGAACAAAAGGCTGGGTATATTTCTCAATCACCATCAGTTGCTTTTTGTCCATTAGGCTTCTCCTAATTCATCAAGATAGCGATCGATCAGTTGGCGTTGACCTTCAGCATCCAGCTGTTGGCTCAACAATTTGCTGGCAAGATTGACAGTGAGATCTGCCACATCGCCTTTGATACTGTTCAATGCTTCTTCTTTGTTATGCGCAATTTCTTGTTGCGCTTTTTCTTTCAAACGTACTGCTTCTTGAGTGGCTTCTGAAAGAATCTGAGATTTGTTCTTTTCTGCAGTTTCCTTTGCATTTTCGACGATAGACGCAGCTTCTTTGCGGCTACCTGCCAACTCTTCTTCACGTTTACTTGCTAGTTCCTCAGCTTTTTGACGAGCTGCTTCTGCTTCATCAATATCATTGGTAATTTTTTCAGCACGCGCATCCAAAATACTGGTAATATTGCCCCAAGCATATTTCTTTACTAAAAAGATTAGTAATAGGAAGGAACCAGCGATCAGAATAAAGTCACCAATAATGGTACCAATAGTTAAATCCATCTTCTACTCCTCCTCTACTTACTCTTCCTCACCGTTTATTTTTTTACCAATGTACATCGAAGACAACATGGTAAATACATAAGCTTGGATACATGAAATGAAAATCGAAAAGGCTGTCCATAACATGCTTCCAACAAAGGCTGCTGGATACCAATAAAAGGCCCGTTGCGACAAGCTTAGTAACAAGGATGCTAAGACTTCACCAGCAAAAATATTCCCGTAGATCCGAATCGCTAAGGATGCAAAATTAGTCACCTCTTCTAGGAGGTTCATCGGGGTCATAAATCCTGGTGTTGCAAAAGCCTTCAAGTATTCCTTAATGCCTCGGCGACGAATTCCTTCCACATGAGCAATCAGGGTGATCAAAAATGAAAGAGATAGGTCATATCCAAGGTTAGCCGTTGGGGAAGTCCATAAGTTATAACCGTTTGTTGTCTGAATTTTTGCCATCAAGCCAATATTATTGGCTACCAAGATAAAGAGAAAGAGAGAAAACAAAAATAAAGAGTAATCCTTCATATAATGTTCCCCAATGTTTCCCTTGGTAAAACCGATAACAAAATCATAAATCATCTCCAGAGCATTTTGCTTGCCCTTTGGACGAAGGGTCATTTTGCGACTTGCCCAATAGACAAAGGCAAAGACCGTCAAAACAGTTACAAGAGACATGGCAAGTAGGGTCAAATCAAAGGATACTGGTCCAATATTTAGGGTTGGATTCACACTTTCTTCCAAGGTTTGACACCTCCTTTTCTAAATAGAGTTGTCTATTTAATAACGAAGGCCATGGCCAAAGTTACAAAGAAAGTACCTTCGACAAAGGCAACACCAAGAATCAAGAGACTACGCAATTGACCAATAATTTCTGGTTGACGTGATGCAGATTTGAACAGATTGCTCATCATCAAACCTTCCGCAAGTGACACACCAAAACAGGCTAAACAAAGACCTAAAAATGTTAAATTCATGATGAATTCTCCTTAAATATATTTTACTCCCCTAGTTTACTCCTAAAAGATATAATAGTCAAATGTTTGCTTAGAAAGAAAACGTTTTACTATGATTCTGTCACCACTTTTAAAATACTTCTTGCCACTAGCTTTCAAATTAACTTGATCGTTTTTAAACACTTTGTCTATTTTTGTTCTCAATAAAAATTTATACTATTTTCATCAGCAGAAGACCCAATTTTACATAACATAGAAAAACTCACCTGCCGAGCAGATGAGTTTTTCTTCCTATTTAAAAATAGAGGTTTTGAAACTGTCTGTTTGTTGCAGCAATTTCTTAAAGATTTTTTCTTTCAGTGCAACAGTATTGTCAAATTTGACAGAACCGTTTTTCAAACTTGCCTGATCTTTTTCAACCGCAGTTGCGAAGGCTTGTTTTAAGTCTTCATAGCTACTGTACGTCTTCCCATCGATGTCAATAGCCTGCATTCCATTTTTGGCACTGGTAACCACTTCATTGAAGTATGCTTTTTTCCAGTCTTCAAGGGTACTGAATCTTCCATTAGAAATCTTTTGAATGATATAATCATCCCCTAGAGTCGTATGGCCTGCTTGTTTAGATTCTTGTTTATACTTGTTTGAAGCATAACCTAGGAAGCCTTTTTCATAGCCATAATAGCCCCAGATTCTGAAGGTATTGTGTTTGAAGGACATGGCTCCAGGAGCCCCTTCACTAGTGTTCCCACCATAGATCCCTGTCATCATCGGTACAGTCACATAGGCTGAACCAAAGTCTGATGGATTATAGACGCCATTTCCAGGACCACGATTGGTCATGAAGTTGTTAGTGATGAGATCGTCTACTGTATGTAAAGCAATCGCTTTTTCCTCATCACTCAAAGCCCGAACCTTATCGAATTGATTCTTCGTGTTCGCTCCTCGGTATTGTTTATCAACCTTCTTGAACCAAGCATTGTTTAAGTCCTTACTATGTTTGTCCAATACAGCTTCCCCTTCTAGGTAATCCAGAAGCATGAGCGTATCGTTATAACCTTTCATGTAACGATCAATTTCATCGCGTGATTGAAGATTGTTTGGATTGGTATTGTACCATTGGTTGCCATCGTTAGGACGTTCATAGGCCATATTGAGACCTAGGGCCTTGTATTCCCCATTTGGATTGGATACGGATGGTGTTTGGAGCATTCCTTGGGCAAAGGCTTCAATATCTGTCCCTTCGCGATGTCTCCAACCACCTAAGTAAACCATGCGGTCATTGACGTGCGTCGTTTCGTGGGTAAAGGCAGACACCCCAAAGTCACTGACCATATCGGTCACCATGAAGAAGACAGAGTCGTCTTTATATGGATTTCCGTAAATTCGAGCTACAGCCCCCATGCGCCAATCTGTCGCATGGTAACGATCGGTAGGTCCGTACAATTCACGGATTGGAGCGACATCTTTGCCACTATCTGTATGTCCATAACGATCTGTGCTAATACCTTTATAGTTTTGGTTATCGAGAACAGGGGTCGGCACCATATTGTTGCTCTTCAGGAGCTGATTACGAACCTTATCTGTTGCTAGACGTGACCAGAAATCTAGGTAATTTTGTTGCCCTTTAGCGACCTTATCAATTTCCGCCTTGAAGGCATTTCGTTCCGCTTCCGTGTTCTTACCATATTTCTCGAAGGAACTATAAGCCATTGTATTGTAGGTTGAAATCAAGAACATATGGGCATCTTTTAAGTTCAAGAGTGGCAAGATCATTTTACCATGCACATCGTTATTTAATCCTTCGTATGCTCGATGTTTCTTATCGACAAACTCAGGAGTTGTTGTTTTTGGCTCTACAATATAGACATTGTCTTTGGTTGCTTTGATAAACCAATCATTCAAGTCTGTATCACTTGTAAAGAGCTCCATATTGTACTTAAGGAAGTCATTAAGATTTCCAGAAAGAGTCGATTTAGCCACGACTTCACGGAAGGCATCGTGGGTCCGAGTACCTTTGATATAGTCTTCTTTTGAACCAATTTCAATCAAGCGGTCTAAGACATCGACATTCTTACCATAGAAGTCTGGCTTGAACAACATGAGCTGTTTGAGATGGACATCATCAAACTTCACTCCGTAATAACGGTTGAGGTAAGAGAGACCCAAAAGAACTGCCGCCTTGTTGTCTTCAATTTTCTTGATGAGTGCCCGTTTGGCAGCCTCATCCGTGTTCAATTGATGGTCTTGGTTTTCAACCAACTGTTTCACAAAGTGAGTCAGATTGTCCTTGACTTCTTGGAAACTTTCTTCGAGGTAAAGGTTCTTAATAGCATTGACTTTGTTTGGTCCTGTTCTACCAAGATGTGTGTAGATTGGATCTGATTGTAATTCGACAGGACTTAATTTCCCTACGATGGCACTAATAAGATCGCTCCGGTCTTTGTCCACCATATTCGGCGTGTAGACTACTTCACCGAGCTCCGCCACACTGTACTCTTTCACTTGTTTGACTTTAGACTCTTTCGGCGTAATGCTAAAGATATCTTTTGTCTTATCCGAGTAATGGATCAGAATATGGTCGGCATCAGCCAATTCTGTTACAAAATCATTGCCCTTCATGGCCGTCACAGACAAGATTTCCTTGGTCAAGAGGGGACTAGTCGTATCCAATTTATTTCCTTGATCCACAATCCACTCTTTGTTGTAGAATGGTTGCAATTTAGCGATATTGCGGTAGGCACGTTCACGTGTTGCATCATAACCAGTGATTTCCTTGTATTGATCATCTTTGTTAACAAGGTTATTGAGCGTATCTTCAATCGGTTTGCTGCTGGTATATTTATCAGCAGTAATCCCCATTGCTTCAATTTTCTGCTCAGCTTCTGCAAGGGAAATGCTAGGGATTTTACGAGAGTTGTTATAGGTTTTCTTACCTTCACTCACGCCCTCCACACTGTAATTGCGTTTGGTTCTTGAATAGGTGAAGTAATCATCTGCATCAATATCCGAATGTCCGAAGACCATCTCACCTGTTTTGACTTTCATCATGGTGATGTTGTCTTCAATGGCTCCCAAAGCCCAGTTGGTACCCAGTAAGCCACCAGATTGGACCGCTTCTTTGAGTTCAATCGAACCTTTAGCAACTGAATTTCTGAGAACTCCTTCTCTACCTAGTGTATTGTTATTCCCACCATTTTGAGAAGAATAAACTAAACCTGCAGCTTTTGCTTTATTCCCAGTAATTTCAGCATCAACGTAAGCTTTTTCTACGATACCTTTCCAGTTCTCGCCAACAATACCTGCTAGATAGGCACCTTTATTGCCAGCAGCGTGCAGTTTCCCGATGAAGGCAACATTACTTACCTTCCCACTACCATCAATTTTATTGATAATACCAGCTACATCGTTGTTTCCAACAACGCTTCCTATTACTTTAACATTTTCGACAGTCGCATTATTTTTGATGACACCTGCGATTGGTGCTACTCGATCAAATCCAGGCATGTCAATGTTAACATTTTCAAGCAAGAGATTCTTAACAGTACCACCTTCGATGTTACCAAATAACGGTCTCGTAATGTTATGGATGGCAAATGTATTGCCTTCTGTACTTTCCAATATTCCCTTGAAGGCATTGGTTACATAAGACTTGCCAGCTGGTTGCACGTTACTTGCATTCATATTGCTACCAAGCTTAAAGGTTCCAGTCGGATTGGCTTGCATAGCTTTTACAAGTTCATTGAAATCGTAATAAACATCACCTTCATGAGCCTTTGGTTTGGCAAAGTAATGGACATATTCTTCTGCAAACTGATTATCTGCTGTTCGTTGGATGAGATCAGGTGCTTTAGCAGTAACCTTATATAATGCTTTTCCATCAACTGTGACTTCTTCAATCTTATCAACAGCCAGTTTTGTGACCTTATTATCATGAGTGGTAACTTTCAAGTAATAAGGTTTCACATCTGAAGGTGTTTCTGACAAGAGGCTACGATCGGTCTCAAGACCTTGGTCATCCACGCTAATCAAACTGGTTTCCTTGATATTTTTGACTTCAACTTTTTTAAGGTCAAGTCTTAGTGGTTCTTCCTTGAGAACTTCTTCTTCATCCCCATTTCCACGGTCATAGACCATGGTCGTTGCGAGCGTATAATCCTTGTAGTAGTCCAAATCTGCTAAGGCTGCTGCTAAATCAGACTCTGAAAGGGCAAAAGTTTTCACCACTTGATTGCCCTTCTTCAACACCGCCTGGATGGACTTGATGGTCACACCCTCGGGTTTGTCTAAATGATAGAAAGCCCTAGCACTGCGCTTCAATTCTTCCTTATCGACCTGGGTCAAGGTCAAGGTTGGCTTGTCTAGTTCTTTGGTCCCTTTTTGAATGATCCGATTTTGGGCTTGTTCAACGACTTCCTCCGAAACCGTTGGAGCATCCGCAGTTTTTACACCTTTAATGGTCTTATAGACCTTGGTGATTTTCTTCTTCCCATTTCTTCCTGCTTGAGAAACCGTTTCTCTTCCTTTTAGCAAGGTAGCATCTTGTTCGGTAACCGTCTTAAATGGAATTTCCTCAAAAGCAACTTCCTCTGTTTGGCCTTCAATCGCCTTGGTCCCACGACTAATTTTTCCTGTCACAGGAGCTTTTACCGTTTCAGTTGTCGTGCTGAGAGGCTCTCCAACTTTCTCGCCATTGACCGTTTTATAGACACGACGAATTTCCTGGCTCCCTGCCTCTCCTTTTTGAAGGATACTTTCTTCATCAGTATAGCGGTCCGCATCTGGTACATATTCAGTTTCATACGGAAGGAGCACCGTTTCTGTTTCTGTAACTGTTCCTTCCGTTATTTGATAAACTGGGTTCTCTGGCTGAATTGGGGCTTCACCAACATGACCTTCCTCTTGCGTGCCCTTGGCTTCGATGACACCAGTATAGGCTGGGTTCTCTGGCTGAATTGGGGCTTCGCCTACATGGCCTTCTTCCTGCGTTCCCTTGGCTTCGATGACACCGGTATAGGCTGGATTCTCTGGCTGTATAGGAGCTTCGCCTACATGGCCTTCCTCTTGCGTTCCCTTGGCTTCGATGACACCAGTATAGGCTGGATTCTCTGGCTGTATAGGAGCTTCACCCACATGGCCTTCCTCTTGGGTTCCCTTGGCTTCAACGACACCGGTATAAGCTGGGTTCTCTGGCTGTACAAGA
Organism: Streptococcus sp. OMI750; assembly: GCF_047463895.1. Lineage (NCBI taxonomy): Bacteria > Bacillati > Bacillota > Bacilli > Lactobacillales > Streptococcaceae > Streptococcus > Streptococcus sp. OMI750. The sequence continues at coordinate 211,399 of NZ_JASHCZ010000001.1, read as the reverse complement.
GCTCCACCCACATGACCTTCTTCCTGCGTCCCCTTAGCTTCCACCACGCCGGTATAGGCTGGAGCCTCTGCTTGAATCGGTGCCTCACCGACATGGCCTTCTTCCTGTGTTCCCTTGGCCGTTACAACTGGAGAAGGGCTGGGTTGAGGGGTTGGTTGGGCATCTTCTTTTGTCCCGATGGTAAGAACTTGTGAAACTGGTTCTTTAGTGACTTTGCTCTCAACTACTCTGCGAACTTCTTGTCCATCTACTATACTCACTTCTGTCAAAATGGTCCGCTCCCCATTTTGGCCAGCTGTCAGCACCTTGGTTTGCCCTTTGGCTAATGTAGGATCAGCTTGGTTGACGATTTCAAATGGTACAGGTTCAGTTGAGACTTCAAGCCTTGGTTTTTCAACTATTGGAAAGGCTGGAGCGACTTCTGGTGTCACACGCGCCTGAGGATTTACCTGTTGAATCCCTTTACGCGTTTCAGAACTTGTAACTACGGGAGATTGACTTTCCTGAATAGCTTTTGCTTTTTGAGAGCCAGTCTTTTGCACTGACGAATAGCGCAAATAGCCAACATAGTCATAACCGTCAATTTGAATCACACCATCTACAAGATCTTTGCTGGATGCGATCGAAAGATTCTGATTATAAGCGCGTAAAATTTGGTTTTGCAAAGCTGCAACTTCAATTGGTAGAAGAAGACTTTGTCCCATAGCTCCAATTAAAAGGACAGCCATGACTTTCTTTCTGTGCTTTTTAGAAAGCAAGAGTACCGCAAACGAAGCAGTGGCTAAACTTAGACCTAACAGTGCCACTTCCTGACTTCCAGTTTGGGGAAGAACTGGCTGGGTAGACTCTTTCTTCTTATAGACTAGATAGAAAGTATCTTCATTTTGATATTCTTCAGGGATTGCATGAATCACCTGTGACTTTTCTTCAGCAGTTAACTCTTCTTCTGTCACATATCCTAAGTGCACATTAGCAGATAGAGTTACCTGATCGGCTTGGACAGGACGAGCTCCTAAGAGAGTTCCCCCTAATAAAAAGGCTCCAATGGCAACAGGACCAACACCGACAGATAATTTCCGAATCGAATATTTGGTCATTTTTTCAAAAGTTTGTTTCGCTTTTTTCATCCTAAAATTCCTATATAGTAATATTTGAACCTCATGTAGGGTCCTTATTGTTTGAAGAGGATGAGACCATCTCCAAAAACAAGGACCTTCCCGGGATTTTTTACCTTTACCTATCTTATCTTTTTTCTTCTATTTTAGCAAGCTTCATAGCTCAAAAATTTAAAACGTTTTCTTTATAGGAAGAACGTAACACAAAAAAACGCCTCGAAAGGCGTTTTTACACTTAGATTTACTTATAAGGACTGGTACAAATCGTTGTATCGTTGACTAGCCGTATCCCATGAGAAATCACGAGTCATGGCTTGCTCTTGCAGACCATACCAAGCCTGTTTGTTATTGTAGTAGACAGCCAGGGCTTGATCAACTGCCCAGTTAAACCAGTATCCAGATAAATTATTGAAGCTAAATCCTGTTCCACTTCCATCAACAACATTAAATGGCTGAACCGTATCACGAAGTCCACCAACTTCATGTACCAATGGAAGAGTTCCATAACGCATGGCCATCATTTGAGAAAGGCCACATGGCTCAAAGCGGCTTGGCATCAAGAAGACATCTGACGCTGCATAAATTTCTTGGGCCAATTGAACATCAAAGGTGATATTAGCTGACAGTTTATCCGGAAAAGCATGACCAAACCAAGCAAAGGCATTTTCAAATCCAGGATCTCCTGTACCGAGCAAGACAATCTGAATATCCTTTTGCAAGAGTTGATGCAACTCTTCTACCACAACATCAAAACCTTTTTGGCGTGTCAAACGAGAGACGATCCCAAACAAAGGTACATCATCGCGAACGGGTAGACCGACACGTTCTTGAAGAGCTCGTTTACTAGCTGCTTTACCTGAAAGATCTGAGAGACTGAAGTGATGCGTCAAGAGTGGATCCGTTTCAGGATTATAGAGATCTGCATCAATTCCGTTGACTATTCCGGTCACCTTGCCAGATTCCATCCGAAGGATCTGATCCAAGCCACAACCATATTCAGAAGTCATAATTTCATGTGCATAACTAGGAGATACGGTTGTCACACGGTCAGCATATAGAATACCGGATTTCATCCAATTCAGGCAATCATTCCACCGAAGGGTTCCGTCTGCATAGCGTTCAAATCCCACTCCGAATAAATCCCACAACATTCCTGGGTCAAACTGACCTTGGAATTCCAAATTATGGATGGTCAATACGGTTTTAATCCCATGGTAAGCTTGAATCCAACGGTATTTTTCCTTAAGCAAGAAAGGAATCATCGCTGTATGGTAATCATGGGCATGAATAACATCTGGAATGAAGTCAACCCGCTCCATCGTTTCTAAAGCCGCAAGCTGGAAAAAGGCAAACCGTTCGCCATCATCAAAGTCACCATACACATGGCCTCTAAAGAAATAGTGTTGGTTATCAATAAAGTAAAAGGTGACCCCATCTCGCACAATCCGTTTCACACCTACATATTGACTTCTCCAGCCAACTTTGGTCTCAAAATGCAAGACATCTTCGATTTGATCCCCAAACTTTGCTTCTATCATATCATAGTATGGAAGCATCACGCGCACATCATGGCCACATTTAGCTAAGGATTTAGGAAGAGCACCAATAACGTCTCCCAAACCACCAGTCTTTGAAAATGGAGCACCTTCTGCGGCAACAAATAATAGTTTCATTAGACAATATCCTCTGTAACAGTCGTTCCTTTTTTAATCACTATCGGTGTTCCTTCACTTCCGCGAATCGTCACACCAGCAGTCACTTCGACACCTTTATCCAGAATTGCGTTTTCAACGATTGCATTTTCATGAACCACAACACCCGGGAAGAGAAGACTATTTCGAACCACTGATCCTTCATGCAGATGAACCCTACGAGAAACAACAGAACGTTCTACCGTTCCTTCTACAATACTACCCGAAGCAAATTGAGACGCTTTAATGTTTGAAGTCTTGGAATAATACGTTGGCTCTTCATTCTTCACTTTCGTATACACTTTTTGATTTGGTGAGAAGAGTTTCATGAATTTTTGATTTTCCAACATATCCAGGTTTGCTTGATAGTAGGATTCAACTGAGTGAATATTTGCTAGATAGCCTGTATACTCAAAGGCAAATGCATTGTATTCTACAGCCAATTCACGCAAGATATAGCGAAGTTTTTGTGGATATTCTTTCTTGGCTTCTTCTTCTAATTTTTCAATCAACCAAGGAGTATCCACAATAAAGACATCTGTTGACATGTTGTAAGCTTCATCAGGTGACTTGCTGTCAAACAGTTTTTGTTCCGTAATATGGTCTGTCTCATCAATCTGTAGAATAGCATTCACTTCAGAGATATTTTGAGGATGCAACTTTTTATAAACAACTGTAATCGGACGGTCAATGGTATTATGCAGGTGGAAAACTTGATTGAGGTCGATATTCATCAAAATATCACAGTTCAAAGCAACCGTTTGGTTTGAGCCAGACCGTTTCAAATAAGTCAATAATTGTTGGTAGTATTCTGGTCCTACGTTTGTATTTTCCACTGGAGTATTATAGATTCCAAGGTAATAGTGGCTCAATAAAGTAGACAAGCCCCACTCACGACCTGAACGAATATGGTCAAAAACCGAACTAATATTTTCTTGTTGGAAAATACCAAATACACTACGAATACCAGCATTCGCAAGACTAGACAATGGGAAGTCAATCAAGCGGTACTTCCCATCAAACGGTAGGGATGCTACCGGACGATGGCTAGTCAAAGTGGACATATCATGATACCCAACTGTATTTCCTAAAATGGCTGAATATTTATCAATCTTCATCTGTTGCTACCCCCACTTTTTCATTGTAACCGACAACTTGTACTTCCTCTGTTCCATCAATCACGACACCTTCTGCAATAACTGCGCCTTCTCCGATAATGGCGCGTTTCACAACAGCTCCTTTACCGATAATGGCATTGCTCATCACGACAGCATCTTCGACAACTGCTCCTTCACGAACTTGAGCTTCTGTTGATAAGATGGAGTGTTTGACTGTACCGTCTACCGAACAACCGTCGACGACAAGAGAATCTTCGATGTGGCCATGTTCCCCAAAGAAGTTCGGTGGAGAAATGAGGTTGCGTGAATAGATTTTCCAGTGACGATCGCGACTATCCAAAGCATTATTGGGATCGATATATTCCATATTGGCTTCCCAAAGAGACTCTATCGTACCAACGTCTTTCCAATAACCATTGAATTCATAAGCATAAACACTTTCGCCTGATTCTAGATAAGTTGGAATGACATTTTTACCGAAGTCTGACATATCGATATCACTCTTTTCAGCAGCAACCAACATATTGCGCAGACGAGCCCAGTCAAAAATATAGATTCCCATTGAAGCCTTAGTTGATTTTGGTTCAGCTGGTTTTTCTTCAAACTCAACAATCCGATTATTAGCATCGGTATTCATAATTCCAAAACGGCTTGCTTCCTTCAAAGGTACATCTAGGACGGCAACGGTCAAGCTCGCATTATTATCCTTATGAGATTGAAGCATATCATCATAGTCCATCTTGTAGATATGGTCACCAGAAAGAATCAAGACATATTCAGGATTGATGCTGTCGATATAGTCGATATTTTGGAGAATGGCATGGCTAGTTCCTTCAAACCAACGATTTCCTTCACTAGCTGAATAAGGTTGCAAAATGGAAACCCCTGTGTTGATTCCATCCAAGCCCCAGCTAGAACCATTACCAATATGACTATTGAGGGCCAGTGGTTGGTACTGTGTAATCACGCCAACATTGTGAATTCCTGAGTTGGCACAGTTTGATAGGGCAAAATCGATAATCCGATAGCGCCCACCAAATTGAACCGCAGGTTTTGCGATGTTTTTGGTTAATTTTCCAAGACGAGTTCCTTGCCCACCAGCAAGGATTAAAGCGAGCATTTCATTCTTCATTGACTACTTCCTCTTTTCAAAGCCTGGACTCCCATAGAGTCAACCGATCATCATTTTTTATCTACTGTTTTAGATTTTGTTTTGCGCACCTTACGCTTCACCTTCCAAATGCTAGCTCCTAAAGCCGGCAAGGTAAAGGTCAAGGTTTGTTCATAATCCTTCCACAGTCCATCTTGAGACTGAACTGTCGGATTATGCTCTTTCCAGACACCTCCCCATTCTTCTAATTCTGTATTCCAAATTTCTTCATAGACTGCTGATACAGGCACACCAATCGTAAAGTCCTTGCGTTCTACTGGTGCCATATTGAAAACGCACACCAAAAGATCGCCCTTACGATTTTTCCGGACCATAGACAAGACGCTCTGATCCCGGTTGTCTGCATCAATAATCTCTAAGCCATCAAAGCTATCATCAATCTCCCACAATTCCTTGTGTTCCTTGTAGAAATGATTGAGCTGAGAAGTGAAACGACGCATCTTAGCATTCATTTCATCCTCTAGATTGCCCCATTCCAGTTGCTCTTCTGACTTCCATTCCAAAAATTGACCAAATTCCGAACCCATAAAGAGTAATTTTTTTCCTGGATGGCAGATCTGATAGGTTAAGAGATTCCGAAGCCCAGCAAATTGATTGTAACGATCTCCCCACATCTTGTGCATCAAACTCTTCTTACCGTGCACCACTTCATCATGTGAAAATGGTAGTAAGAAATTCTCAGAAAATGCATACATGTAACTAAAGGTTACCAGATTAAAGTCAAATTTCCTGTAGACCGGGTCTTCCTCATAGAATCGTAGAATATCATTCATCCAACCCATATTCCATTTATAGTCAAAGCCTAGACCACCTTCTTCTTCAGGGCCTGTGATCTTTTGACCAGCAGAACTTTCTTCTGCAATCATCATAACATCTGGGTGTTCGTTCTTGATAATCGCATTCAAACGTCTGAGGAAATGAACCCCTTCATAGTTGAGGTTTCCCCCATCAATATTTGGTGTCCATGGACCACTATCATAATCGAGGTAGAGCATATTGCTCACAGCATCGACCCGAATTCCATCTAAATGATAGGTGTCAATCCAAAATTTTAAACTAGAAATCAAGAAAGACTGTACTTGATTCTTTCCTAAATCGAAGTTCAAAGCCCCCCAACCATAATTATGGGCCCGATGTTCATCCTGATACTCAAAAGTTGGTGTTCCATCATAATATGCCAAAGCATCATCATTAATGATGAAATGGCCAGGCACCCAATCCACGATCACTCCGATATTGTTGAGGTGACATTCTTCCACGAAATCTTGAAATTCTTCTGGGCTACCATAAGTCTGCTCGAGGGCAAAATAGCCCATGAGCTGATACCCCCAGCTCAATCCCAATGGATGGGCCATCACTGGCATAAATTCTACGTGGGTGTAGTTCATCTCAACCAAATAAGGGATGAGTTCTTCTTTTAGTTGTTTGAAAGTATAGGAACTATAATCATCATTTCGTTTCCATGATCCTGCGTGAACCTCATAGATATTAACAGGTCGTTCCTTAAAACCAAGTTTTTTACGGCGTGCTCTCCAAAGACCGTCTTTCCAGTTCTTTTCCGGAATGGTCTTAATGATAGCCCCTGTATTAGGTCGTTTTTCCATCCATAACGCTAGAGGATCAATTTTTTGAACCTGATGACCATTATTTCGTGTCACCAAATATTTGTATATATCTCCCTCTTTTGCATCTGAACAGAAGACTTCCCAGACGCCTCCTTCATTACGAACCATTGGAATTTTCCGTGCTTCCCAATCAGTAAAGTCACCAATCAGATCGACCGCCTGGGCATTGGGAGCCCAAACACGGAAGGCATACCCTTCTTGTTCTCCCCTTGTTTCCTTGTGAGCACCTAAATACTCTTGAAGCTGGAAATTATCCCCTCTTCCAAATGTCCATAAGTCTGTGCTTCTATCCATATACTCACCTCTTTTATTTTTTGAAAGCGTTTTCTAATTGTTTTTATTTTACTATAAAATCACTTAATTTTCAAGTTGATTCCAGGAAAATCATGTAAATTTATCAAGAAAAGTTCTTTCATTTTCTTTTCCGAACCTTTTACTGCATTCCTTCGCTTTCCTCCTATTCTTACTTACGATTATACTACATATCTAAGGAAATTTAAACAAAAAACCGAACATTTAAGTTAATATTTTTATTACTAACTAGTTTATTACGAATAAAATGCACATTTTTATAAACAAAGTAAAAAAATTCATAAAAAAAGACTAAGACAGATGTGTCTTAGTCTTGATTCATTCTTAGTCGACGTTCACGTATTCTTTAGAAAGTTCAAGCACTTCTTCCATGGTTGAACATTCTGTAAGAGCACGGTTAGCGTATTCTTGCATTTTAGCTGTGTCCAATTTCTTCATCAAGCTACGTGTACGAAGTACAGATGTAGCTGACATAGAGAACTCATCCAAGCCCATTCCGACAAGAAGTGGAACAGCTGTTTGGTCACCAGCCATCTCACCACACATACCAGCCCATTTACCTTCAGCGTGAGCTGCTTTGATAACGTTGTTAATCAAGCGAAGGATTGATGGGTTATATGGTTGGTAAAGGTATGAAACTTGTTCATTCATACGGTCAGCAGCCATTGTGTATTGGATCAAGTCGTTTGTACCGATTGAGAAGAAATCAACTTCTTTGGCAAATTGATCAGCCAACATTGCTGCAGCAGGGATTTCAATCATGATACCAACTTGGATATCGTCTGCAACGGCAACACCTTCAGCAATCAATTTCGCTTTTTCTTCTTCCAGAATACCTTTAGCGGTACGGAACTCCGTCAACAAAGCAACCATTGGGAACATGATCCGCAATTTACCGTGAACAGATGCACGAAGCAAAGCACGCAATTGTGTACGGAACATTTGGTTCCCCGTTTCAGAGATTGAAATACGCAAAGCACGGTAACCTAAGAATGGGTTCATTTCTTTAGGAAGATCGAAGTAAGGAAGTTCTTTATCCCCACCGATATCCATTGTACGAACGACAACAGGTTTACCGTTCATACCTTCAAGAACTGCTTTGTAAGCTTCATATTGGTCATCTTCAGTTGGGAAGTCTTGAGAATCCATATACAAGAATTCTGTACGATAGAGACCAACAGCTTCTGCACCGTTATCATTTACACCTTCAACGTCTTTAGGTGTACCGATGTTAGCAGCCAATTCGAAATGTTTTCCATCAGCAGTAACTGTTTGAGCATCTTTAAGGAGAGCCCATTCAGCTTTTTGTTTAGCGTAAGCTTCACCAGCTGATTTGAAGGCTGCAATTTGCTCTTCAGTTGGGTTGATAACAACTTCACCAGTAATACCTGAAACAGCCAAAACATCACCATCTTTGACAAGTTCTGTGATGTTATTTGTTCCAAGAACGGCTGCGATTTCAAGTGTACGCGCCATGATGGCTGAGTGACTTGTACGTCCACCAATGTTTGTAACAAAAGCTTTAACAAACTGTTTGTTCAATTGTGCTGTATCTGATGGAGTCAAGTCATGCGCAACCACGATTGCTTCTTCGTTAATGGTTGCCGGGTTTGGCAATTTCTTACCAAGCAAGTTTGCAAGTACACGTTTGGTCACGTCACGGATGTCTGCTGCACGTTCTTGCATGTAAGGATTGTCTTCCATTCCTTCAAAGATCGCAATAAACATGTCCGTGACTTCTTTCAATCCAGCTTCTGCATTGATTTTTTTCGTACGAATCGTTTCTTTGATCTGACCAACCATTTCGGGGTCAGAAAGCACCATCATGTGAGCATCAAATACTTGTGCTGCTTCTTCACCAAGGCTCGCTACTGCATTCTCCCGAATAAGAGAAAGCTCGTTTTGTGAAGCTTCAAGAGCTGCATCCAAACGAGCTTCTTCTGCATTTGTATCTTCAACTGAGATTGTTTCAAATGACAAGTCGGGTTGAACAAGTAGATATGCCTTAGCAACGGCAACACCATCAGATGCTGCAATTCCTTTAAGCATTTCTGTCATGTTTAAGCCAATCCTTCTTTTTCCATTGTTTCAGCAATTGCTGCAAGAGCGTCATCAGCGTCAGCACCTTCAGCTGAGATTACAACGTCAGCTCCTTGACCAACACCAAGGCTCATAACACCCATGATTGATTTCAAGTTAACGGATTTACCTTTGTATTCAAGAGTAATATCTGAAGCAAATTTGCTAGCAGTTTGAACCAACAAAGTTGCTGGACGCGCGTGGATACCTGTTTCTGCCACGATGTGGAAATCTTTAGAAGCCATAGTTTGACTCTCCTTTTAAAATTAGTTTTGAGTTATCTGTGATAACCCTTACAATTTGGTATTATATCATCTTTTGAAATTTTTTTCAAGATTTTTATTACTGCCTTACAGAAAAAAAACTGCGAGAAATCCCTATCTAGATACATTTTAAAGAGCGATCCAGAAAGAAATAACAGGTTTCTTTCAATTTTTCTACTATATTATAAGTAAAATTTTCTTCCGCTTTCAATAAAAAGATGCAGCTAAAACCACAGGATATTGATTCACCCAAAAATTATAACTAATTAAAGATGCTTAAAAGCCTATCCCTATCCCATTTCTTACAATGTCATACTTTCCACCTACCACAATATATTGTGCTTTAAAAACCTCATTTTATTTCTTTGCACAATATTTAGTTTTATTTTGTTGACAAGTTGGTGGATTTTGTTTATACTGTTTACAGATTTATATTTCGATAGGAGAACGAAAAAGAAATGGTAACCATTTATTCAAAAAATAATTGTGTTCAGTGTAAAATGACCAAGCGATTCCTCGATAGCAATCACGTGGAATACCGCGAAATTAACTTAGATGAACAGCCAGAATTTGTAGATCACGTTAAGAATCTCGGATTCAATGCTGCTCCAGTTATTCAAACACCGGATGAAGTATTTTCTGGTTTTCAACCAGCTAAGTTGAAGAAACTTTCTTAATAAACACAGTATTTTGCTTAAATAGGGTCTAGCGTTAGCAACCTAACACTAGACTTTTTACTTGTAAAGAGAGGACTTCTTCTCTTCATTTTTTGAACTAGAAAAGGATTATTATGGGATTAAAATCTCTTGAAGACGTAACCTACTTCCGTCTTAATAATGAAATCAACCGTCCAGTTAACGGTCAAATCATGCTTCATAAAGATAAAGAAGCCTTGGATGCTTTCTTCAAAGAAAATGTTGGACCAAATACCATGGCCTTTGATTCAATAACGGATAAAATCAACTACCTTATTGAACACAACTATATCGAAACAGCCTTCATTCAGAAGTATCGTCCTGAATTTTTGGAAGAATTGGCCCAATTCATCAAAGATCAAAACTTCCAATTCAAGTCCTTTATGGCTGCCTATAAATTCTATAACCAATATGCTCTGAAAACAAATGATGGAGAATACTATCTCGAAAGCATGGAAGACCGCGTCTTCTTCAATGCTCTCTATTTTGCGGATGGAAATGAAGACATTGCCAAAGACATCGCAAATGAAATCATCCACCAACGCTACCAACCAGCTACTCCTTCTTTCTTGAATGCTGGACGTGCCCGCCGTGGGGAATTGGTCTCCTGTTTCTTGATCCAAGTAACCGATGACATGAATGCGATCGGACGCTCTATCAACTCTGCCCTTCAACTTTCACGTATTGGTGGTGGGGTTGGGATCTCCCTCAGCAACCTTCGTGAAGCTGGAGCACCGATCAAGGGCTATGAAGGAGCTGCCTCTGGGGTCGTTCCTGTTATGAAACTCTTTGAAGATAGCTTCTCTTACTCAAACCAATTGGGTCAACGCCAAGGAGCTGGGGTGGTTTACCTCAACGTCTTCCACCCAGACATCATCGCCTTCCTTTCTACTAAGAAAGAAAATGCCGATGAAAAAGTCCGGGTCAAAACCCTCTCACTTGGTGTCGTCGTACCTGACAAGTTCTATGAGTTGGCTCGTAAGAATGAAGAAATGTATCTCTTCAGCCCATACTCTGTAGAACGTGAATACGGAGTGCCATTTAACTACATCGACATCACTGAAAAATACGATGAGTTGGTCGCTAATCCAAACATCCGCAAGACAAAAATCAAGGCGCGTGATTTGGAAACTGAAATTTCTAAATTGCAACAGGAATCTGGTTACCCTTATGTAGTCAACATCGATACTGCTAACCGCGCAAACCCTGTCGATGGAAAGATCATCATGAGTAACTTGTGTTCAGAGATCCTCCAGGTTCAAGAGCCAAGCTTGATCAACGATGCCCAAGAATTCATTAAAATGGGGACTGACGTCTCCTGTAACCTTGGTTCAACCAACGTGGTTAATATGATGACTTCCCCTGACTTTGGTCGTTCGATTAGAGCTATGGTTCGTGCCTTGACCTTCGTCACAGATAGTTCTCATATCGTCGCTGTTCCTACTATCGACCACGGAAATAGCCAAGCGCATACCTTTGGTCTTGGTGCTATGGGACTTCACAGCTATCTTGCCCAACAATTGATTGAATACGGATCACCTGAGTCTGTTGAGTTTACGAGCATCTACTTCATGCTCATGAACTACTGGACTCTCGTGGAATCAAACAACATCGCGCGTGAACGTGGCGTTACCTTCCACAACTTTGAAAAATCAGACTATGCCAACGGTAGCTACTTTGAAAAGTACACGACCGGAGAGTTTGTTCCAAAATCTGATCGCGTCAAAGAACTCTTTAAAGATATCTTCATCCCTAGTGCAGAGGATTGGGCAGAACTGCGTGCTAAAGTTCAAGCAGATGGTCTTTACCACCAAAACCGCTTGGCTGTCGCACCAAATGGTTCTATCAGCTACATCAATGACGTATCTGCTTCTATCCACCCAATCACACAACGGATTGAAGAACGCCAAGAGAAGAAAATCGGGAAGATCTACTACCCTGCTGCTGGTTTGTCAACAGAAACCATTCCTTACTACACTTCTGCCTACGACATGGATATGCGCAAAGTCATCGATGTCTATGCTGCCGCAACTGAGCACGTAGACCAAGGACTTTCACTCACTCTCTTCATGCGCAGTGACATTCCAAAAGGGCTTTACGAATGGAAAACTGAAAACAAACAAACCACTCGTGACTTGTCTATCCTTCGCAACTACGCCTTTAACAAGGGAATCAAGTCTATCTACTACGTCCGTACCTTTACAGATGATGGTGGGGAAGTCGGTGCTAACCAATGTGAAAGCTGTGTCATCTAAGACGGCCCCAAGGTTCGCCATTAAAAGTCGGTTCGCCGACTTTTTGTGCGTATTCTATCCATTTATGGTAGAATAGTAACGATTGAATGAATAGAAAAAGAAAGTGATGAAAATGGAAACTTACTACAAAGCCATTAACTGGAATGCTATCGAAGATGTCATCGATAAATCGACCTGGGAAAAACTGACCGAGCAATTCTGGTTGGATACACGTATCCCTTTGTCAAACGACCTAGATGACTGGAGAAAGTTGTCTAATAAAGAAAAAGACCTCGTTGGTAAAGTCTTTGGTGGATTGACGCTCTTGGATACCATGCAGTCTGAAACTGGTGTGCAAGCTCTTCGTGCAGATATCCGTACTCCCCACGAAGAAGCTGTCTTTAACAACATCCAATTTATGGAATCTGTCCATGCTAAATCCTACTCTTCCATCTTTTCTACCTTGAATACCAAGTCAGAAATCGAAGAGATTTTCGAATGGACCAATACCAATCCTTATCTTCAAAAGAAGGCAGAGATCATCAATGAAATCTACCTCAATGGAACCCCTCTTGAAAAGAAAGTCGCCAGCGTCTTCCTTGAAACCTTCCTCTTCTACTCTGGTTTCTTCACACCACTCTACTATCTTGGAAACAACAAGTTGGCTAATGTGGCCGAAATCATTAAGTTGATCATTCGGGACGAATCTGTTCACGGAACCTATATCGGCTACAAGTTCCAACTTGGATTTAACGAATTACCAGAAGACGAGCAGGAAAAACTCAAAGAATGGATGTATGACCTGCTCTACACCCTCTATGAAAACGAAGAAGGCTACACAGAGAGCCTCTATGATGGTGTGGGCTGGACAGATGAAGTTAAGACCTTCCTTCGTTACAACGCCAATAAAGCCCTCATGAACTTGGGACAAGATCCACTCTTCCCAGACTCAGCGGATGACGTCAACCCAATCGTTATGAACGGAATCTCAACCGGTACATCCAACCACGACTTCTTCTCTCAAGTCGGAAATGGTTATCTTCTCGGTGAAGTAGAAGCCATGCAAGATGACGATTATAATTATGGTCTATAAGACAAAAACCTTTCCAGACGGAAAGGTTTTTTTGTTGCAATCTTTTTCTGATTGGAGCTACTTCTTTTTTGAAAAAAGAGGTCGGACAACCATCCAACCTCTTCTCTTTATTACAATTTACCTGATACGGCATCCAACAATTCTTGGATTTTCGCTTGGTTGCTTCCTCCTGCCATGGCCATGTCTGGTTTACCACCACCACGTCCATCAACGATTGGAGCCAATTCTTTAATCACATTACCTGCGTGTACATCTTTTGTCTTGCTGGCTACAAGGACATTCACTTTGTCACCGATGGCTGCGACAAGCACAAGGACATCAGAGTAATCTTTTTGTTTCCAATTATCCGCAAAGGTACGAAGAGCACCTGCATCTGATACTGAAACTTGGCTGGCAATGTAACGGTATCCGTTTGCTTCTTGAACATGTTTGAAGACATCACCTGCTGCCGCTGCTGCTGCTTTTTCCTTCAATTCTGCATTTTCTTTTTGTAACTGACGGAGTTGTTCTTGAAGTCCTTCAACCTTGTGAGGTACTTCTTTGAGTTGAGGAGCTTTCAAGGTTGCTGCGACTGCTTTCAGAGCATCTTCTTGTTCACGATAAGCTTCAAAGGCTTCCTTACCAGTCACTGCCAAGATACGACGAGTTCCTGATCCGATACCTTCTTCTTTGACAATCTTGAAGAGACCAATTTCAGAAGTGTTGCCTACGTGGGTACCACCACAGAGTTCCACTGAGTAGTCCCCGATGGTCACAACGCGGACTTCCTTACCATATTTCTCACCAAAGAGGGCCATAGCTCCCATTTCTTTAGCGGTGTCAATGTCTGTCTCAACAGTCTTGACTGCAATAGCTTCCCAAATCTTCTCATTGACTTCTTGCTCAATAGCGCGTAATTCTTCAGGAGTGACAGCTTGGAAGTGAGTGAAGTCAAAGCGAAGGAATTCTACTTCATTAAGTGAACCTGCTTGAGTTGCATGGTGGCCAAGGATATTATGAAGAGCTGCATGGAGCAAGTGAGTAGCTGTGTGGTTTTTCATGACACGGTGACGACGATTGCTATCAATCGCCAAAGTGTATTCTTGGTTCAAAGCAAGCGGTGCAAGAACTTCAACTGTGTGCAATGCTTGTCCGTTTGGTGCTTTTTGAACGTCTGTCACAGTCGCTACCACGTTTCCTTGAGCATCTAAGATTTGACCGTGGTCCGCAACCTGTCCACCCATTTCAGCGTAGAAAGGTGTTTCTGCAAAGATCAGTGATGCAGTCCCTTCAGATACGCCTTCTACTTCTGCATTATCCGCTACGATAGCCACCAACTTAGAAGGCAATTGGCTAGCATTGTAGTTGAAGACACTTTCTACAGTGATGTTTTGAAGGGTTTCATTTTGCATCCCCATGGATCCACCTTTGACAGCAGATGCACGCGCACGTTCTTGTTGCTCTTTCATGGCTGCTTCAAAACCTTCACGGTCAACCGTCATTCCAGCTTCTTCAGCAATCTCTTCTGTCAATTCCACTGGGAATCCATAAGTATCGTAGAGTTTGAAGACATCTTGACCAGCGATAACCGTTTGGCCTTTTTCTTTCAAGTCTGCTACGATACCTTGGGCAAAGTGTTGACCTGAGTGAAGAGTACGAGCAAATGACTCTTCTTCGCTCTTAACGATTTTCTCAATAAAGTCACGTTTTTCAAGCACTTCTGGGTAGTAGCTTTCCATGATTTTTCCAACAGTTGGAACGAGTTTGTAAAGGAAAGGCTCATTGATACCCAATTTTTGACCATGCATAGAGGCACGGCGGAGAAGACGACGGAGGACATAACCACGACCTTCATTTCCAGGAAGGGCACCATCACCGATAGCGAATGAAAGAGAACGGATGTGGTCTGCAATAACCTTGAAGCTCATGTTGTCGCCATCTTGGTCGTAGACCTTACCAGACAATTTCTCTACTTCACGAATGATCGGCATAAAGAGGTCTGTTTCAAAGTTTGTCTTCGCCCCTTGGATCACTGCTACCAAACGCTCTAGACCAGCGCCCGTATCAATGTTCTTGTGAGGCAATTCCTTGTACTCGCTACGAGGTACAGCTGGGTCTGCGTTAAATTGTGACAAGACGATGTTCCAGATTTCGATGTAACGGTCGTTTTCGATATCTTCTGCGAGAAGGCGAATACCAATATTTTCTGGGTCAAAGGCTTCTCCACGGTCAAAGAAGATTTCTGTATCTGGTCCAGAGGGTCCCGCACCGATTTCCCAGAAGTTGTCTTCGATTGGGATCAAATGACTTGGATCCACGCCCACTTCGATCCAGCGATTGTATGAATCTGTGTCATCTGGATAGTAAGTCATGTAAAGTTTGTCTTTCGGGAAGTCAAACCATTCAGGACTTGTCAAGAGTTCATAAGCCCAAGTAATGGCTTCGTCACGGAAGTAATCCCCGATGGAGAAGTTCCCCAACATTTCAAACATGGTGTGGTGACGCGCTGTCTTCCCTACGTTTTCGATATCGTTGGTACGGATAGCCTTTTGCGCATTGGTAATCCGTGGGTTTTCAGGGATGATGGTTCCGTCAAAGTATTTCTTAAGGGTTGCAACCCCTGAGTTAATCCACAATAGGGTTGGATCATTTACTGGAACCAAACTTACTGATGGTTCTACTGAGTGACCTTTGGTCGCCCAGAAATCAAGCCACATTTGGCGAACTTGTGCACTAGATAATTGTTTCATATTTTTCTCCTAATTCTTATTTAATTAATTGGCGCCAGTTTCCAACATTTCGACGTAATTGATGGCGACACAAAGCGAGATGACTAAATCCGCATACTCATCCTCATAGACCGATACTTGATAGGTCGAGGTGAGATGAAAGAGTTCTTTGCTAATCTCAGCGACGATTTGATCCCGATCATCGAATAGTTTAAAATCTAGATCCCAGATATTTCCTTGTACCCGAAGGCCCAAATCTTCAATATCATATTTGTCTCTAAAGACCGTCAACTTTTTATGGATAAAAAAGCGATCCCCTTTTTTCAACTCAACCACAAACTTGGGAAGAAAGCTGATTGGTTTTTTAGTAATGTGGCTCACTTCTTGTCCATTCTTATCATAGATGGTAAAAGTCTTGGGAATCTTAAGAAAAGATCCCTCAACCTGGTACTCAACATTTCCCAACTCATCTTTGATATCGAACCGCTCGCCACCCAATCGAAATTTTTGTTTCACTTGATAGGTTCGCATCTTTTGATCTCCTTTAAAAAGCTCCAGACAACTGCCCATATACAAAAGACAAGCCACTAAACGAAGGGCGAAAAACCGCGGTACCACCTTCATTCAATGAACTTGTCATTCTTCATTTTGTATGCAATTGTCTCAGCCGAGTAGCAAAATCATTTCTCTTCCATGGCTCGCACCCCCGCCACTTCTCTGACTCCGATATACAATGATTTATTCTCAACTATTTCATTATACAAGTTCCATAGGGAACCGTCAACTATTTTTTAGATGATGAGCTACTACCACTTGTTTCAACACCGATATTTTGTAAATATTGGTTAAAGGTTGATTTGAAGGCATCATCTTTAACCTTGATATTGGCATTGGTCATCGCTTTGGCAATGATACTTCGGATGTAGTTGGTATCTTGCTTACGACCTTCGACAATGATCTCTTTCAGACGTTTTTCGTAGGTCTTCCAATCAGAAGCTTTTTCTGTCTTCTTATTTAATTTGACAATATAGTAGCTAGCAGAATAGTTTTGACCTGCTGAAACTGTAATCACGTCTGAAATCCCATTTTCATCCAACTTAAAGGTAGCTTCTTTGACTTGAGATGGGATATCTGTTGTTCCGGAATCGAACGTCACTTCGCCACCCTTGTCTTTTGTAGCGGTATCTGTTGAATTTTCTTTTGCGATTTGAGCAAAGTCTGCACCTTCCGCTTTAGCTGCTTCCAATACTTCTTTTGCTTTATCTTCAGAATCCAACTTGATAATTTGTGCAGTTACTTCCGGAGTGTAAGATTCAAAAGCTGTCTTATAGTCTGACTCTTTGATATCTTTCTTAGCAGCTTGGTTGACTGCATATTCTAACAACATATTGCTGCGGATTTGCTTCTTAGCTGTTTCTTCCGTCAATCCTTGTTGTGCCAAGTAAGCATCGAATTGGTTACCCAATTGTTTCTTTTGTTTATCCAATTCTTTTTCAACATCTTTATCAGAAACTTTTGAGCCATATTCTTTTTCAAAGACCTTATTGATGGTCATTTGGAAAAGAACTTGTTGAGCTCCTTGGTTGTTCTTGATTTCATCATAAAAATCAGAAACTGTGATCGTGTCCCCTTTCATGGTCACGACATCTTTATTTGTGCCATTGGCACATGCTGCTAGTGTTACGACTGATAGCAAGGTCACAGCACCTGCTACAAGTTTTTTCTTCATGAAATTTCTCCGTTCCTTTTTAAACTTCTTCTATTTTACCACAAATTAGAGAGAATACCTTAAAATTGCCTAAAATGAGCTAGGATCTGGCAAGGTGACTGATTCTGCATTTTTTCGAATCATCAAGATCCCGTCCCCCAATGGTACCAAGCTAGCGGTCAAATCTGGGTGGTTGAGTGTCGCATCAAAGAGGTTCTGAAGGCCACGGTAAATGGTTCGTTGCCCACGACGAACTTCCATGATGTCCTTGGCAACATCTCCCCCTTGGAAAATATCATCCAGTACCACGATTCCTCCAACCTCTAGGAGTTCGAGGATGCGGGGCAAAAAGACAATGTATTTAGACTTGGCTGAGTCCATAAAGACAAAGTCATAGGTCTCTGTTAAATCCTGTAAGACATCTACAGCATCTCCTTCAAGCAAGGTGATTTGCTTTCTCTGATCGTATTTAGCCAGATTTTCCTTGGCAAAGCCGATCATTTCCTCATTCCGATCAATGGTTGTTATCTGTGCGTTGGGAGCATTTTCAGCCATTAAGAGAGCTGAAAATCCAATTGCTGTCCCAATTTCAAGGATTTTCTTTGGTTGTAAAGCTTGCAAGAGTAGTCTAAAGTATGCTACCGTTTCATGCGGGATAATGGGAATATTTTCCTTGCGGGCAAATGCTTCTAATTCCTTCAGGGCACCAGCTACCGGCTTTTGACGGGTCCGCATAAAGTCAACGATCTCGTCTTTAACCACTGGACGACGCATATTGTGGTTGGCATTTTTACTATAAGACTCTACCATTTTATGCGAGTCCTAATTTTTCTACTAGGGCTTCAAATTCGTTCAGACGACGTTCAAAGACTGCAAAGGCCGCATCCAAATAGTCTTCTTTTTCCATATCGACACCAGCTTTGCGGATGACATTGAGTGGATAGTCAGAGTTTCCTGCTTTCAAGTAATCGATGTACTTATCACGGTCTTCTTGGGTACCATAAACGATTTTTTCAGCCAAGGCTGAAGCTGCAGCAAAACCAGTTGAATATTGGAAGACATAGTAATTATAGTAGAAGTGTGGAATCCGAGCCCATTCATATTGGATTTCAGGGTTATCTTCTTTTGAAAGACCGTAATACTTCTCATTCAGTTCCGCATAAAGGTTGTTTAAGAACTCACTGGTCAAAACCGTACCTTCTTGGTCTGCTTTGTGAATGGCATGCTCAAATTCAGCGAACTGAGTTTGACGGAAGACCGTTCCACGGAAGCCATCCAAGAAGTGATTCAAAATAGCAAAACGAGTTGCATCGTCTTCTACTTCTTCTAGGAGACGTTCTGTCAAGATATTTTCATTGGTTGTAGAGGCAATTTCAGCAAGGAAAATAGAGTAGTCTCCATAGACATAAGGTTGGGTTTCACGGGTATAGCTGGAATGCATACTGTGGCCTGTCTCATGCACCAAGGTGAAAAGATTGTCCAGTGTGTCTTGCCAGTTTAACAACATGAAGGCGTTGGTATCATAAGAGCCGCCTGAATAGGCCCCTGAGCGTTTGCCTTGGTTGACATGTACATCAATCCAACGTTCGCTAAAGGCACGTTTCACACGAGAAAGATAGTCCTCCCCCAAAACAGCCAAGACTTCTTCTGCTTTGGCCAATGATTCTTCATAAGTAAACTTGTAGTCTGTATCAGATAATGGGGTATACATATCGTACATTTTCAAGTCTGAGATTCCAAGAATTTTTGAGCGCAATTGCACATACCGATGTAAGAGTGGCAAATGTTTGTTTACGGCTGCTACCAAACTCTCATAAACACTTTCTGGTACAAAGTTTTCAGAAAGCGCTGCTTCACGAGCAGATGAGAATTTGCGAACTTTGGCATTAAAGTTATGAACTTTCACATTAGTTTGTAAGGTTTTAGCATAGGTGTGTTGGTACTGTTCATAGACCTTGTAGAGCCCTTCATAAGCTTCTTTACGAACGGAACGATCTTTTGATTCTACTAAAGAAATATAGTTTCCATGTGTTAACTGAACTTCTTCACCCTTGTCATCATGCACAGTTGGGAAGACAATATCCGCATTGTCCAAGATTTCAAATGTTTCTCCACCAGCTGCAAAGATCTCACCCGCTCCTGCAAGTAATTCCTCTTCTTTTTGAGACAAGACGTGTTCTTTTTTCTCCAGCAAGCGATCAAAATAATGACCATATTGTTCCAAGGCTGGAACCTCACTTACAAAGGCCTGGTACTGCTCATCCGTAATGGCCATGAATTCAGGCTCATAGAAGGCAAAGGTTTCTCCTAACAAGCTATAAAGAGACATCCCTTTTGATTGGTATTCTTGGTATTTAGCCACTCGTGTATCTTGGTCATTTTTCATATGGGCGTAAACGTAGACCTTTTCCAACCGACGGCTCAATTCCAAATAAGCATTGGTTGTATCCAAGAGCGTTTGTGCAGAATCCAACAAATGACCAGCATAGTGGCTGGCAGCTTTAATATCCGTAGCTAAGCTAGCTGCTTCTTCTTCCCAATCTTGATCTGTCGCAAAAATTGTCGACAAATCCCATTGGTATTTTTCATCAATTTCATTACGTTGTTTTACCATTTCGATTAATCCTCCAATGGTACTATTTTAGCATAAAAATGAACATTTCGGGAGGATTTCTATTCTAGAAAATTACCTTTTCTGTTGAGCATAAAAACGAGGAGGATAGAGGATTTGAACGTCTTGGATTCCTTGCAACTGATAATAAGTCATAAATTGCTGGTAGTATTCTTCTATATTATCTTCAATTTGAAATAAGTTTTGTGAACGGAGCGGACGACAAAGAGGATAAAAGAAATCCAGTCCCAGTTCCATTAGATGGTGTCCCTGCAAATAAAGTTGCTCCTGTAACTTCATCCATTTTGGGTGACGGTAAAAGAGTTGTTGCTGGATATAGGTTAAAAATGTACGATCCAGCACGACGGCCATTTGCTGCATAGGTTGTGAAAGATAAGGGGTTCGCAAGACTTCAAGCAGGTCCCTTTGACCAAAAGGAAAAATTTCCGTTTGATAATGTAAACGTCCACGTAAATCCTCATGAATAAGGTATTGCAAGCGTAGCTCTTTCTTTGTTTGATCCAATTCCCAAAGATGAAACCCTCGATTGTGACTAAAATAAAGAAAACCAGCTTGTAGTTTACTTAATCTTTCCTTAAGCCACAATTTTTTGCCCAGTAACCAATAAACCTGATAACTGTGGGCTCGATAAGCATCGCTCCTCTCCTGCAACCGTTCTAAAGATAAGGAACTGCACTGAACTTCCAAAGCTAACTTCTTATCTACTACTAAGAGATCTGCAATTTGCTGAAAATCTGCTAAATAACTTTCGACTTCTGTTCTAGATTCCCGCGAGGCCCAATCATAAAGGCTGGCTTTTAATTCCAGGTGTTCCAAGCTCTCCGCTTCGTGATGATAGGGACAATGCTGTAACTCTACATGAGCAAAATGAGCCCGCAGAACCGAGCCATTTTTGAGTCGCACTGGTCCATGACAAGCTAAGCAATAGAAGGGTCCTTCAGTCACAGCTGGTATCTCTTCTATACAGTTCCAACGCTTTTGATTTTTATCCATAGCAATAAACATCATCCCATCTCCTTACTTATATAATTCGAAAAAAATAAGAAAAAGGCTGGACATTTCCAACCTTTTTCTTCATCTTATTCTTCTGAATCTGAATCTGATTCATCGCTGTCATCTTCTGCAACAGGAGATTTACTTAATTCTTTCTTCAAATCTTCCATCTCTTTTCGAGAACTTTCCAACTGGTCACGGGCTTCTTTTAAGCTGTCAATCAAACCTTCTCGTTCATCTTTAGGAACGACCGTACTGTCTGATCCAATGCTTTCTAATGCTTCATTGAAGATTTCTTTTTGACCTTCCATTTGTTCCTTCAAAGCACTAACAGTCGCATCGTAACCCTCTTTTGCGGAACCTGTCACTGAAGAGCCTGCTTCTTCCGTAAGAGAAACTGTCTGATCCATTAATTTTGCATACAACTTTTTGAAGTCGCCCACTGTTTTTGCCTTACTGATGTCCTCATCTGTAACGACACTTGAAGTTGACCCTTTTTCTGAATCTGATGAAGTATCCTTACTTTTTGAAGTGTTAGCAGATTTGCTGGTCACTTTTGTAGTTGATTGACTATTAGAAGTTTCCTTCTTTGTTTCTTGCTTGTTTGAACAAGCAGCTAGTGAAACAAGCGTCAAAAGAGCAGCTGTCAATAAGATCATTTTCTTCATAAAATGGTCTCCTTTATTTTTTTTACTTCATTCTAACACCAGATACTTTGATTGTCAAATTAATTACTAGTTCTTGATATTCTCAAAAAGAGTTGGATAGAACACTCTAAAACCAGTGTTTTATCCAACTCTTCGAGATCGAATCATACTATGGCATCGATTTATCTATTCTACAGTTCCACTAAAAAGACTCTGAACCTTCCCTTGGGGCATTTTTAAGGCAAAGCTCAGCAGAAATACGGTTCCTAAAATCCCTGCTAACAAGAAACTCATGACTTGGTAGCCTCCTTTTTCAATACAGAAGGCAGCGACTGGCTGCAAGAGAATGGTCCCCAAATATCTCGCACCTTGAACAATGGCCATGGCAAGAACCTGATCTTTTCCATTCACCTGTTGAGCAATAAAGCGTAAAGATACCATAATTAAAACCATACCAGTCGTATGCTTGGACAAAAGTGTCAGGACTACTTTTAAGAAGACCGGACTGGGTAGCGCGTAGACGGCATATTGAGCAAAGAGAATCCCGATTGGAAGAGCGATCAAAACTCGTAGAGACCAGTGATCCATAAACCGATCGGAGAAAAAAATCAAGGGAGCTTCTACCACGACCGAAAGAGCTACTACTGTTGACGCAAGCTGAACGGGTAGACCGCTATCCATCAGCAATTCAGGAATATAGGTATGACCGATATTTCCAACTCCTGAAGCCAGACCAATCAAAATGATAAAGAAAAGATAGGGTCTATTATTTAGGAGAGGACGGATAGATACCGGCTCTTTCATCTTTTCTTCCCTTTTTTTACTTGTCTTCATTCGAACGGCACTTAAGCAGAAGAGGCTTAGAACAATAGTTAGCAAGACCGTGTAATAAACCGCTTGGGGACTAAACTGATGATAAACCCAACCGGCTATTTGGACACCAACTGAGTAACCAATAGTTCCCCAAACACGAATCTTCCCAAACGCATAGGGACTTTGCGTCGCAAAAATCTCCATCATAGGAGCTGTCCCATTTAAACAAACTAGCACAAGTCCATAAAAGACAGTCAGCCAAAAGAGATTGGGAGCCCAAAGAAAACCAAAGACACCACCGATAATGAGACTCAAACTGAAGGTCGTCATTTTTACGATTCCAAATCGCTCATTGATATAGCCAAAAAAAGGTTGAGCTATCATCGATAAGAAAAAAGCAACCGATACCAAGGTCGACACTTGAGTAGCACTATAGTGCTTCCCCATCAAATAAACAGAAATCAATGTCGTAAAGAGGGAAGTGGACATAAAATAAAAACTGTAGAGCAACATATAAGCCGCATAGGAATTATGGAATTTTTTCATCAGAATCCTTTTCTAAATAAGTAGTAATGGAAGAATGACAAAACTCAACTGCTCAACAGTTGAGTTTCTATCTATTCTTTATTATAGCGCTTTTGAGCCTCTTTTTTGCGTCTCTCACGACTTTGTTTTTCAATCGAGAGAATGATGAGGAGAATAAAAATAGGGATCAAAATCAGGAAATGGTCTATTGAAAGCCAATTACTTTTCTTGGTAGACGTTTTTTTCCCACTTGCCGTTTCTTGGACAAGTTCTGGCTTAGAACCTTCTTCCACTTTCATATCATCTCGGATATCTTCAGAGAGAGTATAGAGATCATTGTCCACTGTCAAATACCCATCTTTTACTGCTAGGGTAGGCTCTTTAGCTCCCTTTTTCACAGTTGCATAGAATGGTTTTTTGAGTGTATAGGTCTTGCCATCAATCTGCTGGACACCCGCATCCAACAATTTCTTATAGCCAAAATCTTTATAGGCTTTTTCGATTAAGGCATTCCCAAATGGGTGGCGGTAGTATTCCCCATCCTGGTCTGCCCAATCTCCTACCCCCATAATGACAGCAATTAAACGCTGATTGCCCCGTTTGATGGTTGCAATATAGTTGAAGGCACCACGAGGGCTTGAACCAGTTTTCAAACCATCCACACCTTTTAAAGCATACTTGGCTCCAGGCAAGGAATAATTGTAGGTATCAAAGGTTTCCTCATAGGGAGTCCCTTTTTTAACCGTGACCTGGGCTTGATTGGTGTAGTTTAAAATATCCGGGTATTGATTGATAAAATGATAGACCAAAATCCCCAAGTCACGCGCCGTTGTTTGGTTGGCCGCATCGTTTGGATAATTGTTTACCTGGTAGTAGCCTTGCAAGGTTGAGATGGCAGCCCCGCTTGGGTTATTCCAGACTGTATTGGTCATGCCCAATTCCTTAGCCTTGGCATTCATGCGCTCAATAAAGGCGTCTGGATCATTGTTGGACATAAGATTGGCCAACATGAGGGTCGTTACATTTGAGGATGGAACCACTGTCATGGTAATCAACTCAGGAATTGTATAGTCTACTCCAGCAACAATATTATTGTTGGAGATTTCATAGATCTTACCGATCGCTTGATCTGAAGCAGTTGCCTTGATCACTGCATCCTTACTAATCTTGCCATTGGCCATATCTTCAAACAAGAGATAGAGCGTCATGAGTTTACTCATGCTGGCAGGATCCCTGACTTCATCGATATTGTCTTTCCAAAGAACATTTCCCGTATTTCCGTCAATAATAAGCGAAGAATGCGGACGGTTAATGGCTTGGACATTGTCATTTGGATACATCTTTTGTGCCATATCCACCAATTCATCCGCACTCGCTAGAATTGGCTGGCATAAGATACTTAGAAGGAGGCAAATACGGATCAAATATTTTTTTATCATAAACTTTTCCTTTACAACAGACTAATCCGCTGGAGGTTAGAACAACCGTCTCCTTTCATCTTGTCTCCCAGTAATTGAAAAGAGGAAATTTCAGCAGATAATTACTTGTATTGTACCATACTTTTGAGAAGAAAAAAACCTATCTAACCCGAATAAATCGGCGATAGGTCCTGTTTTTAACAACTTAACAAACTCAAAGCTTCCTTATCGGCAATAATGGTCACATCTGGATGTCCTTGAAGGGCACTAGCTGGCACTTCAGGTGACTTTTCCCCTTCTACTGTCCCCTTGATTGCTTGGGCCTTTGATTCCCCATAAGCAAACAAGACAATCGATTTTGCAGCTAGGATATTGGCAATTCCCATCGAGATCGCCTGAGTTGGTACATCTTCGATTTTATCAAAGAAACGGGAATTGGCTTCAATCGTAGAGGCATCCAACTGGACTAGGTGGGTCTGACTATCAAAAGGAGTACCTGGCTCATTAAAACCGATATGGCCATTGCGTCCAATTCCTAAAATCTGAAGATCCACTGGATGTTCATGGAGGATTTGATTGTAGCGTTCAACTTCTTGATCAGCCGTTTCCTCCACACCTAATGGAAGATAGCTTTCTTTGAATGGTTTGGCATCAAAAAGATTTTTTTCCATGAAATAACGATAAGACTGAGGGTCATCACCTGTTAGCCCTACATACTCATCCAAATTGACACTGGTCAGACTGGAAAGATCCAAATCACTTTCACGAATTTGTTTATAAAATTCAAGAGGACTGCTTCCAGTCGCCAAGCCCAAGGTTTGAGCACCTTCTTGTAATTTTTCTTTCAACAGATCAAAGGCAATTTTTCCACCCTCAACTTGGTCCTTCACTTCAATAATGTTCATTGGATGACCTCCTATTTCTCTATGCTTATATTATATGGTATAGACCAATTTTTGTCAATCGAAACCGCTGTCTTTTTCTTCTATTTTTTCATTTTCACCTTGATTCGTGATATAATGAAAGGTATGATTGTATCCTACTTATTCATCATTTTTTTGATCGGACTCCTTGTTTTTCTCTTGTCTTTTTTGATTCACCAAAGGAAAATTCTCAAGGTCCTGATCATATTGATAGGAACTTGTCTGATGCTCTTGGCTATCGGAACAACCATCTATCTACTCACAAATTTACTGTAAAAGGAGCGCAAATGAACACAAACGATTTTGATTTTGATTTGCCTGAAGAACTGATTGCCCAAACCCCTCTTGAAAAACGAGACGCCTCAAAACTCTTGATCCTCGATCGAAAAACGGGTCAATTCCAAGATCGTCATTTTGATGCAATTTTGGATGAGTTGGAAGCGGGAGATGCTCTCGTCATGAACAATACGCGTGTACTTCCTGCACGTCTCCACGGCATCAAGCCTGAAACCGGAGGTCACGTCGAATTCCTTCTCCTCAAAAATACGCAAGATGACTGTTGGGAAGTCTTAGCAAAGCCTGCTAAACGATTAAAAGTAGGCGCTTCCGTAAGCTTCGGAGATGGTCGATTGACTGCCACTGTCGAGGAAGAATTGGAACACGGAGGCCGTATCGTTCGCTTCCACTATCAAGGCATCTTTTTAGAGGTCTTGGAAAGTCTTGGTGAAATGCCACTTCCTCCCTATATCCATGAAAAGCTGGCTGACCGCGAACGCTACCAAACCGTTTATGCTAAAGAAAACGGTTCTGCTGCAGCCCCAACGGCAGGTCTTCATTTCACCCAAGAATTACTCCAAAAGATCGAAGCCAAAGGGGTTCACCTGGTCTATTTGACCCTTCATGTGGGCCTAGGAACCTTCCGTCCAGTATCTGTGGACAATCTTGAAGACCATGAGATGCACTCTGAATTTTACCAACTTTCTGAAGAGGCTGCTGCGACCCTTTGTCAGGTAAAAGCTGCAGGGAAACGCATCATAGCTGTTGGAACGACTTCTATTCGAACCCTTGAAACGATTGGCAATAAATTTGAAGGAGACATCCAAGCCGATTCAGGCTGGACCAATATCTTTATCAAACCAGGTTATGAATGGAAAGTCGTCGATGCCTTTTCAACCAACTTCCACCTTCCAAAATCAACTCTGGTCATGTTGGTTTCTGCCTTTGCTGGCCGTGAATTAACCCTTGAGGCATACCACCATGCTATTCAAGAACGCTACCGCTTCTTCAGTTTTGGGGATGCTATGTTCATCAAGTAAAGGAGTCTCTCATGAATAAAATTGAAAGCCGCCACCGCTTGATCCGCTCTATCATTTCTGAGCGTAGGATTCATACCCAACAAGAACTTCAAGAAGCCTTAGAAGCCAATGGTGTTCTCGTTACCCAGTCCACCCTTTCACGGGATGTCAAATCCTTGAACCTAGTAAAGATAAACGAAGGAGATAGTTCTTACTATGCTATGAACACTATCGCTCCTTCCCGCTGGGAAAAGCGCCTGCGGATGTATATGGAAGATGCCTTAGTCATGTTGCGGCCCGTTCAAAACCAGGTCGTTGTAAAAACTCTTCCAGGACTCGCTCAATCCTTTGGAGCTATCTTAGATGCACTGGAACTGGATCAAATCGTAGCTACCATCTGTGGGGATGATGTCTGTTTGGTCATCTGCGAAGACAACCAAGGAGCTTTGGATTGCTTTGAAAAATTAAAAGAATTCACCCCACCCTTCTTCTTTAGTAAATAAAAAGTTTGGAAAGCAAGTTTCCAAACTTTTTTATCTTGTCGCTAAGCTCTGAATCGCTTCTCGATAGATTTCCATTGCAGCATAGAGATCGTCAATCTTTGCTCGTTCATTGGCCTGGTGCTCGGTCTGTTCTGCACCTGGGAAAAGAGCGCCAAAAGCGACACAGTTTTCCATGGTCCGCGCAAATGTCGCACCACCCGAAGACATGGCTGGCGTCCTATCCCCAGTTTCTTCCTGATATACAGCCATCAAAGAGCTGACTAAAGGACTATCTAACGGCACATATAATGGAGCCAAATAGTCAAATTCTTCATACTCCAACTGATAGCTTGCCGCAATTTCTTGCAGACGAGCCACTAAAGCTTCCTTGTCTGCTAAAACTGGAATTCGAATATCAATCCCGATTTCGGATTGCTCTTGATCAATTACAAGGGTCGCAAGGTTGAAGGAAAGATCGCCACTTGGTTCATCTTTGATTTCACCGAAGAGAGCTGCTCCTGTCGCGTCTTCCCCAACGGCATCTGCGATGAAAAGCAAGGCTGGATGAGGCTGAATCAGAGAAAGACTTTCCGCTAAACCGACAATGGCATTGACTCCTTCAGCTGCATCTTTAGAATGCTTGGACACACCCATAACCGTTACAGAATTTTCTGTTTGGCTATACTGAACCCCACTTTGATCCAAAACAGGGAGCAATTCTTCCAAACGATGACCAGCATAAGTTGCTTTATCTGGAACTACGTTGAGAGCTTGACCAGCCTGTAAGAGAAGATCATCCCAACCTGGACCATGCAATTTCACTTGTAACAAACCTTTTTCAGCATAGGTTAAAGGGAAAGAGGAATCCGGTGCAAAGCCAAGATCTGCTTGTTCTTCCATTTGATTGTAGCGGTTCATACAGCGCCATAAGGTTTCCTCATCTGTTCCAAAGATAAAACGAATCCGTTTGGTAAACTGGATGCCATCATCCAACAAACTCTTGACAGCATAGAGGGCAGCAAGGGATGGCCCCTTATCATCCTGTACCCCTCGGCCTACTAAATAATCACCGACAATGGTCGCTTCAAAAGGTGGCGTTTGCCAATCTTCTAAATCACCGGCTGGAACAACATCCAAGTGACAAAGAACGGCCAGGAGTTCTTCCCCCTGACCGATCTCTGCATATCCATAGTATCCTTCAGGATCTATATAGGTTTGAAAACCTAATTCTCGAGCAAGCTCTAAGGTTTTTTCTAGGACATCTTGGATAGCTTGTCCAAACGGTGTTCCATTTTCCCTTTCATTTAATACAGAAGGATAAGAAATGATGGTTTGAAGCGAGTTTAAAAACTGCTCTTTTACATCGTCCTTAATTCTTTTTTTCATGAAACACCTACTTTATTCTATTGCAAGAATGGAACCACAGTTCCTAGTAGAAGAAGGGCAATAGTAATCACAACAATTGCTACGACCAATTTACCCATGAATTTCCACCATGCACTCAAGTCAACACGTCCAAGAGCAAGAGCTCCCATTACGATACCTGAAGTTGGTGCGATCAAGTTCAAGACACCAGATGCAGATTGGTAAGCTGTAACAATCAAGCTACCTGGTACATTGACGAATTTACCAAGAGGTGCCATGATACCCATTGTCGCGCTGGCAAGACCAGATGATGATGGGATCAAGAATGACATTGGCAAGTAGAAAATGTAAGTCAAAACAATAAACAATTGAGATGAGAGACCTTTCAGTCCTTCTTCACCCCAGTGAAGAATTGTCGCAGTGATCATACCGTCATTCATGATGACTTGGATACCACGTGCTACTGCTACGATAAGCGCAACACTCAAGAGGTCAGCTGCACCATTCATAAAGGATGAAATAATTTTATCTTCTTTCAAGCCATAAATGATACCAACAAGGATTCCCATGAAGGCAAAGAGCATAGCTGTTTGAGGGAAGTACCAAGTACCAAGAGCATCTGTATTACCGATCAATTGACCAAGGTAAGGAACTTTATGGAGAGATTCGTTAAAGCTGTCAAAGAATGTAATACCCAAATCTTTGAATGGGATAAATCCAGCAACCATGATGACGAATGTTGAAATGAAGACGAGCAAGACACGTTTTTGTTTCTTGTTCATTTGTGAAGGAATTTCTTCACCACTATCAACGTTGAAGTGTTTCAAATCTTCTTCACGAGTTGCATAGGTGAGAGATTTGGTTGGATCTTTTTGAACCTTGTCTGCATAACGGTATACGTAATATGTGCTAAGTCCTGTCAAAACGATCCAGAAGATCACACGAAGTAAGAGACCAGAGGCACTTGAGATACCTGCAGTATCAGAAGCGATAACTGTCGCAAATGGGTTCAAGGTTGAGGCCAAACATCCGATTTGTGATCCTAAGAGGATAATAGCTACCCCTGTCAAGCTGTCAAAACCAACGGACATCATAACAGGTACAAGAAGTGGATAGAAGGCCATGGTTTCTTCACCCATACCATAAGTTGTCCCACCAAGGGCAAACAATGGCATCAAGATCAAAATCAACATTTTTTCGCGGCCTTTGTATTTGCGAACAATTGAAGCAATCCCTACATCAAGGGTACCTGTTTCGTTCACAACACCAAGGAAACCACCGACCATCAAGATAAAGAAGGCTACGTCAATCGCTGCACTGGTTGGTGCTTTACCAAGCATGGCATTGATTGGGGCCATCAAGACGTCCCAAATCCCTTGAGGATTTTGTTTCACAGCTTCATAACTACCTGCGATGATGGCACCACCATCGTCAACCTTGTATTGACCAGCTGGAATAATCCAAGTTAACACTGCCATAATGGCAATGATGATTAACAACACGGAAAAAGATGAAGGCATCTTAAATCCTTTTTTCTTTTTTTCACTCATTTGTCTTCCTCCTAACGCAACAAAGTGTGAGTGATATCTTACAAGGTTTCCCTTGTAAAACGCTTACCTATAGGTTTATTCTATCACAATAAGCTTTAAAATACTAGTTTTTTCCTAATCTTTCATTAGTCTTTTTGGATGATTGTTCCGCTTTCAGACTCAATCAAAGCACCAAGGTTTTCAAGTGAAGTGATGACTGCTTTTCCTTCTGGACGACCGTTTACAAAAGCGATGGCAGCTTCTACTTTAGGAAGCATGCTTCCTGGTGCAAATTGATCTTGTTTGATGTACTCTTCCAATTGAGCGACATTCACATGTTCCAATTTTTCTTGGTCTGGTTTGTTGTAGTTTACAAAGACATAGTCTACACCGGTCAAAACGATGAAGAGGTCTGCTTCTACTAATTCAGCCAAACGTTGAGATGCAAAGTCTTTATCGATAACGGCTTCAACACCAGTCAAGCTACCATTTGCTTCTTTCACAACTGGGATACCGCCACCTCCAGCAGCGACAACGACTTGACCGTCGTTCAACAAGGTACGGATAGTATTAATTTCTTTGATATCCACTGGTTTTGGTGAAGCCACAACTTTACGCCAGCCACGACCAGCATCTTCTTTGAAGGTTGCTCCAGATTTTTCAGCTTCTGCTTTCGCTTCTTCTTCTGAGTAGAATGGACCGATTGGTTTGCTGAGGTTAACGAAGGCTGGGTCGTTCTGATCCACAACGACTTGTGTTACAACTGAAGCCACGTCTTTTTCAATTCCTTCTTCAAGAAGAGCATTTTGAAGAGCATTTTGAAGCCAGTAGCCAATGCTTCCTTCGGTCATAGCAACTAATGAATCCAATGGGAAAGCTGGGTTCTTTTCAGAGTTTGCTGCCAAGTGTTGGAGCAAGAGGTTTCCTACTTGAGGACCATTTCCGTGAGTGATGATCAAGTCATCCCCATTTTTGATTAATTTTACTAAGTGTTTTGCTGTTTCTACAAGTGCTTCTTGTTGAGCTTTTGCAGAAGGATCAGATGAAAGGATGGCGTTTCCTCCCAAAGCAACGACGATTTTTCTTGACATAGGTTTTCCCTTTCTATAAAAAATAGGGGCAGGACTAAAGCTAGCAGTCCAGCCCCTATAGCTGTTGGTATACGGTTATAAAAGTCTTAAACTTTTGGAATGTACAAGTTACCAAGAGTAGCTGCCATCACCGCTTTGATGGTGTGCATACGGTTTTCAGCTTGGTCAAAGTGACGAGCATATTTGCTGCGGAACACTTCGTCAGTAACTTCCATTTCTTCTACGCCGAATTTTTCAGCAACATCTTTACCATAAACAGTGTTTGTGTCGTGGAAAGCTGGCAAGCAGTGCAAGAAGATCAAGTCTTCGTTATCAGCTTTCTTAACCAATTCCATGTTTACTTGGTAAGGTTTCAAAAGGGCAACGCGTTCTGCAAATTTGTCTTCTTCACCCATAGATACCCAAACGTCAGTGTAAAGTACATCTGCACCTTTCACAGCTTCGTCAGCATCTTCAGTGATCAAGATATGAGCGCCACTTTCTTTTGCGAATCCTTCTGCCAATTCAACAATTTCTTGTTCTGGGAAGAGTTCTTTTGGTGAGAAGATGTGTACGTTCACACCAAGGATAGCACCTGTTACAAGAAGGCTGTTTGCAACGTTGTTACGTCCGTCACCACAGTACACAAGTGTCAAACCTTCAAGGCGTCCAAAGTTTTCTTGAACAGTCAAGTAGTCTGCAAGCATTTGTGTTGGGTGCCATTCATCAGTCAAACCATTCCATACTGGAACACCTGAGAATTCAGCCAATTCTTCAACCATACGTTGGCTGAAACCACGGAATTCAATACCGTCAAACATACGTCCAAGAACTTTTGCAGTATCTTCTGTAGATTCTTTTTTACCAAGTTGGATGTCGTTTGCACCAAGGTATTCTGGGTGAGCACCAAGGTCGATGGCTGCAGTAGTGAAGGCAGCACGAGTACGAGTTGAAGTTTTTTCAAACAAAAGCGCAATGTTTTTACCAGCTAGGTAGTGGTGTTGGATGTTGCGTTTTTTAAGGTCTTTCAAGTGAGCTGAAAGTCCGATAAGGTATTCTAACTCAGCACGTGTAAAGTCTTTTTCTGCCAAGAAGCTACGTCCTTGGAACACTGAATTTGTCATTCTAATTGTCTCCTATTTTCTTTCTAGTATTGATGAGTAAGAAGGCTGAGCTGATACACTAAGACCAGCTCGCGATTTCCTACATTAGATTTCTTCACGTTCAAACGGCATTGACATACAACGAGGTCCACCACGACCGCGAACCAATTCACTTCCGCGGATCTTGATCAAACGAAGGCCGTATTCTTCTAATTTCTTGTTGGTAACAGTGTTACGGTCGTATACGACTACCACACCTGGTGCGATTGTAAGAGTATTTGATCCGTCGTTCCATTGTTCACGCGCAGCAGCAACGATGTTGCCATCTCCACATGGAATCAAAGTAACTTTTTCAACACCAAGGTTTTCAGCAAGCAATTCAGCCAAATCACCTTTTTCTTCAACGATCTTCAATTGTTCGTTTTCGTAAGTTACAGAGAAGACGCGAAGGTTACCTTGGATTTCTGGGTGGATTGTGAATTTATCGTAGTCCACCATTGTGAATACTGTATCCAAGTGCATGAATTTACGGTTGTTAGCAAATTCGAAGGCCAATACTTTTTTGA
This sequence comes from Streptococcus sp. OMI750, assembly GCF_047463895.1. Taxonomy (NCBI): domain Bacteria; kingdom Bacillati; phylum Bacillota; class Bacilli; order Lactobacillales; family Streptococcaceae; genus Streptococcus; species Streptococcus sp. OMI750. The sequence goes on along the minus strand of NZ_JASHCZ010000001.1, from coordinate 178,226 downwards.
AGCCAACGTTCTTCTTGAAGATGTTTACCAACAATTTTTCGATTGATGCAGCATCTGTACGTTGTGAGATACCAACTGCCAATACATCTTTAGAAAGGACCAACTCATCTCCACCTTCGATACGAGTATCTTCTTCACGGTTGTAGACAAGTTCAACTTTTCCACCGTAAACTGGGTGGTATTTGAAGATGTATTTACCATACAAAGTTTCACGGTTACGTGTATCTGCGTACATGTGGTTCAATGATACTGCATTACCAATTGTCGCAAATGGGTCACGAGTGAAGTACAAGTTTGGCATTGGGTCGATAGCAAATGGATAGTCAGATTCAACAAGGTCTGTCAATCCTTTTGCTTCTTCAGGAATTTCTGGAAGTTCAGCTTTTTGAACCCCTGCCATTGTTTTTTCAACCAATTCTTGGTTGTCTTCAATGCTGTGAAGCAATTCACGGATCGCAATTTTTGTTTGGCGTCCACGAATGTTCGCTTCTTCAAGGTATTCTTCGATGAACTGATCGCGAATTTCTGGAGAAGTCAATGACTCAGCAGCTAACTGTTCAAGATAAAGTACTTCGATACCTTCGTTACGAAGTGCTTCAGCAAATGCATCGTGTTCTTTTTGAGCATCTTCCAAGAATGGAATATCATCAAAAAGAAGACGTTCAAGATAGTCAGGCATCAAGTTTTCCAACTCTTTACCTGGACGGTGCAAACAAACTTTTTTCAGTTTTCCAATTTCTGAGAAAACATGAATTGGGTGTGTAGACATCTATAGTCCTCCTTTTTCTTGCGGTTTAGTGTTACCTAATCCCGTTTACAGGTTTTATTTTATCACCAGTTGGTACCGTTTTCACAAAGGATTCTACTTTCCAAAAGCAAAGAATTTGGCATTTTTTTGAATGATTCTTATATTTTAGTTAATATGAAGCGTTTTCTTTGCATATTTTATCCTTAATATTATTTTTATGAATATATATTTTTTTGTAAAATTAAAAAAAGATCAACTATTAGTCGATCTCTTCAAAACTCTTTAAAAAGTAGCTGCTGTCTATAAATCTTAATTGCTTTCTCTCATACTGTATCTTTTGAGAATCCATTAATTTCTTTAAAACTTGATTAACCGTTTCTCGTGTTGTTGCGGCCAACTTGGCCATTTCCTTCATGCTGATTGGAAATGGGAGCTGATTCCCAAGGGCTTCATAATCCTTGCAAAGAATCGCTAACGATTGAATGACACGCTCACTGGCACTGGCTGTTACAACATTGCGCAGCCGTAACTCCTGAAATTTTAAAATAGAGGAGAGCTTTCTCGTAATAAAGAGCAACTGCTCCTTGCTCTCTTGGGCATACAATTCATAGAGATTAACAGGGATGACGAAACAACGCAAGTCTGTTACTGCACTGGCTGTATAGTGATAGCGCTCATCCTGGAACATCCCACCATAAGGGAACATGGCCCCCTTCTTTATATAATCCATATAGGAGAATTGATCCGCTGAATCGAATTGCTCAATGCGAGCAAAGCCTTTTTCAAGAAGAAAAATACGATCTCGCTTATCTCCTGCAAAAAATAGAATTTGTCCTTTTGGGATATCCCTGGCATGAATTTCAACAGCTAATTTATCAAATAGCTCCACTGGTATCGCAGAAAAAGCTGGATGCGAGCGAAGCAACTGGTAATCATCTTTTGTAATCATGTCTATACTCCCTCTTATTTCTAATATTAGTATAACATACTTTTTGATAGATAGGTAGAAGAAGCCCACTGTTATCAGAAAACTAGTAAGAAATACCAAGTTAATTTACTCTTTTTTATATAAACTAAAAGAGGCTGGGACAAAAGTCCTAGCATCTCAATTATTTTTGGATTGTCGAGCAAGACGCAGTGGTTGAGTGGGCTCTATTACACTGATTTCATCAGCTTTTACAGCCCTACTCAACTGTGCGGAGGTGGGACGACGAAATCGAATTCTAACGAATTACCGATTTCTGTCCCACTCTCTCTCAATGATTTTATTCATTCATATTGACACGATGCCATTCATTGATGACATAGGCCAATTGACCTAGTTGATAAAGACCGTAACCACTGATCTCAGAACTTTCCGGAGTTGTTCCTCCGAGACCTGCAGTATAGATGGCAATCAAATAAGGAGTCGACTCATGGACAATAGCATCCACATTTAAAGCTTCAGCGACATAACCTGGTTTTTGCTGAATAACCAAATCCGGTAAGAACTTCTTATAGTACTCATCTGGGAAAGACTCCCCAATCAATTCTAGCAAATCTGCATATCTTTCTTGATGGTTCCATAGATATTCCAATACATGAATATAGTAGTCCGTTGTTGTTTTGTTATTTTCACTAAAAGTCTTCACTTCCGGTGAACGGGATTGACCATAGCGACTGAATAACTTACGTACTTGCTCCATACCACCCAAACGATCAGCTAAGGCATAAGCTGGGGTATTTTCTGAATAAACCAATGAATACCGCTGCATATCAGGGATAGACATAGCACCATCAAAGGCGGCTACATAATTGTCATGTTCCCCTACATATTCATAGTAGGTATTGGTGATGTCAAACCGATCCGTTAAATTAAGCTTGCCTTTTGCAACCTCATCTACCACTAGCATATTTAATGGTAACTTATAGGTACTCCCTGCCGTCATCGGTTGGAGATCATTCATGGCAAACTGCTCGCCTGTAATGGCATTGCGATAGGTGAAGGCGATTTGTGACGGGTCAATTCCGCTTTCTGCTAGGAAATCTTGAACAACCTCTACCAAACCTTTATTGGCATAATCATAAACCAGTCCAAATGCAGTCATCGTTTCCATATCTGCATCCACTACCGCTTGCTTAGCTTCTGGAGATTTGACACGCGGTTTCTTGGTCTGAGGAGTTGACTTTTCTATATCTGGTTTTTTTGTTTTCTTTGCTTTTTTTTCAATAGCTGATGCTGTTGGTTGCGTAAGATGCAAGTAGCCTAGTGCACTGGTTCCCCCTATACACAAAAGGATACCGATCGCAATCATGATCGAGCGTAGATTAAAATATTTTTTCATACGAGATTAATTATAAAAGATTCTATTGAAAATAACAAGAATTATCAGAAAGAGAAAACGGTTTCTTTCTAAAAAGTTTTTTTCTTCTGCTAATAGGGGTTATTTCCTTTTAAAGGAGCCCATAATCAGCTTAGCGATCTCACGCGCAATGGTCCGGAATAAAGAACTAAGGAAGGAATCCTTTGCTTTTTCAAGACTCGATTTTCGAGGACGACCTGGGCTACCTTTTTGAGCTGCCTTCTCCGCCGCAGCCTGTTCTTTTGCGGCTTCTTTTCTTTCTTCTTCTTGGGCTTCCTTGTTTGCTTTCTCTGCTAATTTTTCATAAGCGGATTCTCGATCAATCGGCGTTGCATATTTCTGATGGAAAGGCGACGTTGTAATCAAGGCCAACTGCTCACTTTCATTTAAGAGATCAAAACTCGATTGAGGAGAAAGAATATAGGAACGTTCCACAACACTCGGTTGCCCCTTTTCATTTAAGAAAGAGACTAAAGCTTCCCCTGTCCCTAATTCTGTAATCACCGTTTCCGTATCAAAGTTTGGATTGGGACGAAAACTTTGGGCAGCTACCTTAATGGCCTTCATTTCTTTCGGAGTATAGGCCCGAAGAGCATGCTGAACCCGATTCCCAAGTTGTGCCAAAACAGACTCTGGCAGGTCTTGAGGATTTTGAGTAATAAAGTAAATCCCTACCCCCTTAGAACGAATCAAACGCACGACTTGCTCGACCTTCTCAAGAAAAAGCTTGCTAGCATCCTTAAAGAGGAGATGCGCCTCGTCAAAGAAGAAAACCAATTTTGGTTTTTCTGGATCACCGACCTCAGGAAGGGTTTCAAAGAGGCGTGATAACATCCAAATTAAAAAGGTCGAGTACAATTTTGGTGAATGAAAGAGCTTGGTAGCTGAAAGAATATTGATATAGCCACGACCAGAAGTATCTAGTTGCATGAAGTCACTTAAATCTAGAGCCGGCTCACCGAAAAACTGATCTGCTCCTTCTTCTTCCAGTACCAACAAACTTCTTTGAATGGCTCCAACAGACTGTTTGGTAATATTGCCGTACTGGGCAGAGTATTCCGAGCTGTGTTCATAGACTTCCTTTAACAGGCTCTGTAGATCTTTCAAATCAATCAAGGGCCAATTTTTCTCTTGAGCCAATTTAAAGACAATGGCTAGAATTCCTGTCTGGGTTTCATTCAAATCAAGTAGGCGAGAAAGCAACAAGGAACCCATCCCCTCAACTGTCGCACGAACTGGGTGACCTGCTTGACCAAAGACATCCCACAATCGAACAGGGAAAGCTTGTGGCTCAAAAGGATCTGTAATTCCTAAAAGTTTGTAGCGTTCTTCCAGCTTGGGAGTCCATTGACCTGCTTTTGCTAAGCCAGATAAATCTCCCTTGATATCTGCAAGAAAGACCGGAATGCCTTCCTTGCTTAATTTTTCCGTTAAGACTTTAAGGGTAACTGTTTTTCCTGTCCCTGTCGCTCCTGCAATCAAACCATGGCGATTCAACATCCGTAAATAGATGGGGGTATCAACTGCTCCTTTGGTAATGGTGATACTAGTCATTTCACTTCTCCCTGAACTTTCAATTTCTTATTCCTTTTGTTTGCCTTGTCTCACCTATTTCTAACAAGCCTCAGACAAGCAAAACACACTCCCTCTAGTGTATCATTTTCCTGTTCAAACGCAAGAAATTATACTTCAATTTTCGGATGAGATCACAAAAAAATCTATAAGAGCCATTGCGCGCTCTTATAGATTCCATCGTTCTATTATTTTGCTGCTGCAAACAATTCATCTACCTTGTTCCAGTTGATGACTGAGAAGAAAGCTTTGATGTAGTCAGGACGTACGTTACGGTATTTTACATAATATGCATGTTCCCAAACGTCCAAGCCCAAGATTGGTTTTTTGCCTTCTGAAATTGGGTTATCTTGGTTTGCAGTTGAAGTCACTTCAAGTTTCCCTTCTTTGTTGACAACCAACCATGCCCAGCCTGAACCAAAGCGTGTCGTTGCAGCTGCAGTGAAAGCTGATTTAAAGTCATCGAATGAACCAAAGGCTGCATCAATCGCTGCAGCAAGTTCTGCTGAAGGAGCTGTTTGTTCTGGAGTCATCAATTCCCAGAATAGAGCGTGGTTCAAGTGACCACCACCATTGTTGATCACCGCTTGACGGATATCAGCTGGGATGGATTCAACATTTGTCAACAAAGCTTCCAAATCTTCTCCAATTTCAGGGTGTTTTTCAAGAGCCGCATTGACGTTGTTCACATATGTTTGATGGTGTTTATCATGGTGCAAATGCATGGTTTCTTCATCGATATATGGTTCCAATGCATCGTAAGCATATGGTAATTCTGGTAAAATGATTGCCATTTTATGGTCCTCTTTTCTTTATTACTGACTTGATAATAACGCAAACAGCTAAATTATTCAACTAATCTGCTTACTCTATTATACGTTTTTAGACAGCATTGGCTACTTTCAAAAGTGCCAAATCGAATAAGTAGTCCTTATCATAAGACCCATTTTTAATAGCATAATCAGTCTCAATGAGGATCATCATAGCTTGCTTCAGGAAGGCCAGGGAAATCCTACGGCTATCCCGCAAGGCAAACTTCACCTGGTAAGGATTGATCTTGCGCCCTGACAACTCTGATAAGCTCGTCACAATTTGGCTTTCGGATTGGCCTTCTTCTGAAAAAATTTTTACCTGGCTAAACATCCGGAATTGGCTCAATAGAATAGCGATCAATTTTATTTCATCTTCTCCTTGCAAGCGGAGGTCTTTGACGAGGGTCTGCGCTTGATCAATACGACGCTGAAGAATCATTTGGGTCAGATCAAAAATATTATCTTGCAGGGTCTTGGGGACAGCCTCCTCAATATCTTCCAGACGAATCTGCCCATCCTCTTTATAGGCCTTTAAAAAGGCGAGATTCTTCTGTAATTCCCCAAAGTCATAGCCTGATTTTAAGAGTAATTGATCGAGTGCATCGCCGACAAACTGCAAGCTCATTTCTTGGGCCTGACTTGAAAAATAGCGCTTTAAGTCTTGTTCCTTAGGAGTTGCTGCCTCAATGATTTGAGCATCCCGTTTTAGGAGTTTAACTAGTCGTCGCTTACTATCTAACTTTCCTTCCGCAAAAATCACCAATCGGGTCGACTCAGAAGGCCTTTCCAGATAACTTTCAAATTGCTTTAGTTCTTCATCGGTTAAATAGCGTTTTTTAGCAGTCGTCAGATCCAACAAGTGATCCAAGATCACGATTTTTTCATCCGCAAAAAAAGGGAGACTAACCAAATCCAGCTCTACATCAACGTAGGAGGCTTCCTTCATGTCAAAATAAGAATAATTCAAGTCTGAGGTATCATAGCCTATATTTTTTGAAATTTCTTTTTTTAGCCATTCAAATTGACCAACATCCTCACCTGTTAAGACAAGAATAGGAGGTAGAGATTGAACCGTCAGATTTTTGATATCGGTAATTGCTTGCATGAAACTCTCTTCTCTTTATCAGCTTAGCGCACTTGGTGTTCAGTAGCCATTTTTTGTTCCAATGGAGGTTTATTATCAGACAAGTCTGGGGCTGCTACAAAACTAGGAATTCTCTCAAATGGGTCAGCAACGAAGCTATCCACTGCCTCTGTTACAGTTGGACTGGCAGTTCCTTCCATTGAATTTCCTTCTGATTGCAGGGAAGTCGATTTCCCTGGAAGCATCATGAGAATCAATAGGGAAACAACTGCAATCAGCCAGACAAATAGAAAAATATCCAATCCCGTCAATAAATAGAGCAGGACGGGCCCAAGGTTTAAAAAGATCCAAGCCCAATGGATTCCTGCATCTCGCAAACGACGCACACAGATGGCTTGACTGGGTACTAAAATGAGAAAATAAAAGAAGGCTAACAAAGTAATCGCCCATAAAACTGGTACAGAATGAAGATCTGAAAAATTGAGTGGTTCCTTAGGATTTTGTTGGTTTAAGGAGATAACGATGTAAAAGACCCAGAGGGGCAAAGAAAGGAGAAAATTCCAGAAAAAAGCTAGCCAAAAATGGGCCCGACTGGTCTTACTTGAAAAATCTGCATAGTGTGTCCAAAATTGCTTAAATGCGTTCATACGATTCTACCTTTAAATTGATTTCAACTTCTATCATAGCAATTTTCAGCATAGAAAGCAAACCTCTCCTCGTCTCTAGCGGACCGTTTCCACCCTCCAATAGTCCCATCCGATCAAGCGAATCGCTCCCCTTTCATCGGTACGAAGGTAAGCAATGGACCGTTTTTCTAAACGATCGAGCAATTCTTTATGAGGATGGCGGTAGCGATTATTTTTTCCAACGGAGATCAAGGCCAATTGAGGATGTACCTGATCTAAAAATAGGTCACTAGAGGAACCTTTAGATCCATGGTGACCTACTTTTAAGACATCCACTTGCAGTTGCGGATAGTGGCTTAAGAGTTTTTTCTCCCCAGCTTCTTCTAGATCACCTGTAAACAAAAACCGTTTCTGATAGAACTGCCCATAAAGAACAATCGAGTCATCATTTTTACCATCTCCAATACCATCAGGGGCCAAGACCTCTAGGTTGCTGTCAAAAATGGGAAGCCGTTCCCCTCTCTTGACTACTTGAATCGGACAATGAAGCTGTTTCAACTGTTCCCGAAATTTAGCTTGGGTGAGACTTCCTGAGCTAACATAGACTCTTTTAGCAGGAATCTGTCGAGTGACCTCTACCATATCTCCCATATGATCCTGATCGGTATGGGTCAGAACCAAAGCATCCAGTTTTCCAACACCTCGACTCTTGAGATAGGGAATCAGAGTTTTTTCTGCATTAACAGACGAACTTCGCTCCTGCCACTTGTCCCCATTTTTAAAGTCAACGCGTCCTCCGACATCAATCAAAATGGTCCTTCCCCTCCAATCACGTAAAAAGATGCTGTCCCCTTGGCCGATGTCCACCACGGTGATTTCATTTTCTAAAGGGTGTTTGGTCCAACAAAAGAGGAACAGAATCAAACCGCACAACAAAATACGAAGGCCTTTTTGTTTCCGAGTATCGTAGAAGATTCCCAAAAGAAGCAAGAGGACAACTAAAGCTAGTCCTGACGGCTGACCAAATACCAAAGGTAAAGATGTAATCTTTGCAATCCAGCGAATACACTCTTCAATGAGAAGAAAGAAATTGTTAAAGATCGTTAAAGGCTTCAGGATGGACAAAAGAAACAGGAGCGTTAATCCAGGAAGCAAGACAAGGTCAAAAAGGAAAGAGAAAAGGAAGGTTAAAAGGATTGACCAAGGTTGGAAAACACTAAAATAATAGGTTAAAAGTGGTAAAATCCCTAAACTAATCCAGAAACTTTCTACCAACACCTTTTTGATCCCTGAAGAGGAACTGGAATCTACCAAAGTTAAAATAAAGGCGTATGCGCAACTTAAAACGCCGCCAGCTGTCAGAAGAAACTTGGGCATGAAAATCATTAAGAGGATCAGGGTCACAGCCAGATTGTCCATTCCTCGGATGCTCTTTTGAGAAAGTAACTTTTGCACGAGACTACGAACAACTGAAATAGAAAAACCTGTTAAGCCGGCATACACCAAGGAAATCGGAAGCATCAGGAAATCGACGGTCTCTTGCAAGATTCCTAGACGTAAGAGCATTTTTCGAATGCCATTGATAAAAAAGCCAACCTGCATTCCTGATAGGGCAAACAAATGGATAATCCCTAAACTCGAGTAAAGCTGATCCATCTCTTCAAAATCCGTATCCAAATAACCGAAAAGAAGGCCAGTCATATACTGATTCATCGGAAGAGGAAAATGCTCTTTGCTCCAAACAATAGCTTGTCGCCTCCACTGGGATAACCAATCAAAAAGATTCCAAGTCTTGACTGGGATGGCAGATTGAATTGCCTCCATCTTCATTTGGTAATAAATCCCCTGTGTTTTCAAATAAGCCTGATAGTCAAATCCTCTAAAATTCCGCTGTCCTTCTGGCTCTTCTATGCCCCCCTTATAAGTCAGCTCTATCACCTGAGTTTGTCCTTGCCATTGCTTCTTTTCTTTTTCTGATTTCAAGGTGTAAAAGACTTGGTAGGTCTTTCCCTGATTTTTAGCGCGAAAAGATAGGGCATCCCCATTGATCTTGATAGTATCTGGGATCAGACGTAAGTGGGCTGGGGCTTGCCTTTCCACTTGTATTGAACGATCCTGTACTCTCTGAAAGACAAAGAAGGCAAAAAAACAAAGGGTTGCTAAACCAAGACCTAGCAAACTTGAGCGATCCTCTTTATAGTGATGAAGAACTAAAACTACCACCACCACTAGACCACCGATAGAAAGCCAAGATGGTTGATACACACTAAAATACAACCAAAGAAGTAAAAAAGCGAGGTGGGCAAGTGAAAAAGGAGGGTCTTTAATCCACCGTAAAAGCATCTTTAAGTTTCTCCAGTGTTTTTTCACCAATCCCTGAAACATTTTTGAGATCCTCTACCGATCGGAAAGGGCCATTTGCTTCCCGATAGGCAATAATGTCCTGGGCACGTTTTTGTCCAATTCCAGAGACCGTCTGGAGCTCTGCTTCGGTCGCTCGATTTAAATGGACCTTGCCCGTTTTTTCTGCTGGCGCTGACGAAGTTGCAGGACTTTCTGAACTCCCAAGTGCTGGAACATCCTCTCCTTCTTTAGCAACATAGATCACGGCTTCATCGGAGAGTTTTTGCGCCAAGTTGACCGATTGGCTATTGGCATCTGCTGTCATCCCGCCCGCCTTATGAATGGCATCGTGGACTCTGCTATTGGAACGCAACTCATAGACACCTGGTTGTTTGACGGCTCCTTTGACATCGACCGTAATGATCTCGGGTGTATCAGACACAGAAGGAGCCGGCTTTTCTTCTTTTGAACTAGAAGCTGGCACTTTTTCCGAACTCGCAGTTGAAGTGGAAGCCGGGTAAAGATCCGGTACGGTCGATGCACTTAAGTTGGGACGATGAAAAAGAAAATACCCTCCCAGTAAGAGTCCAATCGCTGCAATCGCAAAAAATAGCTTATATTCTTTGATTTTTTCAATCATATCTTCCATAAGAAGCCTCCTCTCACTTTTAATATTCGTAAAAATAAAAAAAAACTGAGAAATTTCTCAGTTTTTTATTTATTTTTCCGATGTTTGTCCGGATCCCATACAAAGCTTGCTAGGTAACTAAAGAACAAGGTCAAGATGCCAACGACTAAAACGGCAGGAAGCAAAAGGATTTTTAACAAACGAATCAAGATAAACGGTTTCGTTGGGGTATTGATCGCTTGTGCTTCCGCATCCAAGCGATCAAACTCCTCTTGGATCCGGTGAGCAACTTCTGCCACGCCTTCGTCATTCATCTTTTTGATATCCGAAATATCAATCGGGTGTCCAAAGTTCATATCAATTCGCTCACCTGTTGCCAACCCTTTCAAGTCTCTTGGCCCAGTATACGTCACAGGCATGATACGGACCTTGGCCATTTTGGCAATAATGGCAACACCGCCCTTGACATCTTGCGAATGCCGGCTTCCACTTGGAAACATAATCAAGGATCGGTTGCTCTTCTTCAACATATTGATGGGATACTTAATGGCTTCGGCTCCCGGATTTTCACGGTCGATCGGAAATGCCCCACACATACGAATCCACCAGCCAAAAATACGATTGGTGAAGAGTTCTTTTTTTGCCATAAAGATAAATTGCTTTGGCTTGGTCGCAAAGGCCATATAGACTGGGTCCCACCATGTCCTATGTGGGGACACCAAGATGTAATTTTCTTCTTGATCTGGAATATTGTCCGTATGATGGTAATGGGCATTGCCATTTAAAACCCAAAGAATAAAGGCAACAAGGCCCCGTAAGTAGGTGTAAAACATAGTTGTTCCTCAAATCCATTTCATAAGTCTCTCAACATGATAGCAAATCATATTGAACCTTCTTTTTCATTATACCGTAACCTTTTTTTGACCGCAAACTTTTTCTGTATAAAAAATGTCTCAGCGGGCCGATTCTATATAGTCTTTTTCTCAAAAAAATGATATCATATTGTCTATGGAAACGAATGAATTAAAGGGGTTATCCCTCAGTGAAGTCCGCAAGAAAATGGATCGTGGACAAACCAATGATTTTACAACGAATACTAGTACCAGTACCTGGCAAATTATCAAGCGCAACGTCTTCACCTTGTTTAATACCTTAAACTTTGTGATTGCGGTAGCCTTGGCTGCTGTACAGGCCTGGAGCAATATGATCTTTTTCGCGGTCATTTGCTTCAATGCCATTACAGGTATTATGACTGAAATGCGCGCCAAGCGGATGATTGATAAGCTCAATCTCATGAGTCGTGAGCTAGTGACTGTTATTCGAGACGGGGAAAAAGATGCGATTCCACCAGAAAAACTTGTTCTGGGTGATCTAATGCTCCTGTCTTCGGGTGAGCAGATTCCAAGTGATGCAGAAGTCATGTCTGGAATTGCTGAAGCCAATGAAGCCATGCTAACAGGTGAGAGTGATCTTGTCTTAAAAGAAGTCGGAGATGAGCTCCTGTCTGGAAGTTATATCGCCAGTGGTCAGGTGTATGCGCGGATTAAGCGCGTTGGAGCAAACAACTATGCCAACAAGCTAATGATGGAAGCTAAAACCTTGAAGCCCATCAATTCACGCATTCTCTATAACTTAGCGAAAATTTCTAGCTTCACTGGGAAAATTATCATCCCATTTGGTCTTGCCCTTTTCTTTGAAGCACTGTTGATCAAGATGCTACCGATCAAGGATTCTGTCGTGAATTCTTCCACAGCTCTCTTGGGAATGTTGCCAAAAGGAATTGCCCTACTGACGGTTACGTCTCTTTTGACGGCGGTTATTAAGCTCGGCATGCGCAAGGTACTTGTTCAAGAAATGTATTCCGTGGAAACTCTCGCACGTGTGGATACTTTGTGTCTAGATAAGACAGGTACCATCACTCAAGGGAAGATGACAGTTGAAGCTCTCCATAGCTTATCCGATCATTTTTCTGAGGAAACGATCAAGGTCATCCTTTCTGCCTATATGCAATATAGTGAGGATACCAATCCTACTGCTCAAGCCATTCGTAAGGCTTATGGGGAGTTGGAGCATGCTTATACTGCAGAAAACATCATACCTTTCTCAAGCGATCGGAAATGGGGAGCCATGTACCTCTCCAACCTTGGCACCGTCTTTCTCGGTGCTCCTGAAATGCTCCTTCAAGAAAATCCAGCAGCTGTCCTTGAAGCACAAGGCCGTGGATCGCGCGTTCTCGTCTTAGCCCACAGTTCAGAACGGATCAGCATGCAGGAATTGAAACTACCTGAAAATCTTGAAGGGATTGCCGTTATTGAGATTACGGACCCCATTCGTGAAGGGGCTTCTGATACTCTTGAGTATTTGCGCTCTGAAGGCGTGGATCTTAAGATCATCTCTGGTGACAACCCTGTAACAGTCTCTTATATTGCTCAACAAGCGGGCTTCAAAAACTACGAAAACTACATCGATTGTTCTACTATCTCGGATGATCGATTAGTCGATCAAGCAGAGGAAACCGCTATCTTTGGACGCGTATCCCCTCACCAAAAGAAACTGCTCATTCAAACCTTGAAAGCGGCTGGTCGGACGACAGCTATGACTGGAGACGGGGTCAATGATATCCTCGCTCTTCGTGAAGCTGACTGCTCCATCGTAATGGCTGAAGGAGATCCTGCAACCCGTCAAATTGCAAATATTGTTCTTTTGAACTCTGACTTTAATGATGTTCCAGAAATTCTATTCGAAGGTCGTCGTGTGGTCAATAACATTGGACGAATCGCTCCGATTTTCTTCATCAAAACGATCTATTCCTTCCTCTTGGCTATTATCTGTATCGCTAGTGCCCTTTTCTTCAACGTCAATTATTTGCTGATTTTTCCATTCATCCCTATTCAAATCACCTTGATTGACCAATTCGTCGAAGGATTTCCACCATTTGTGTTGACTTTTGAACGCAATATCAAACCGGTCGAAAAACACTTCTTAAGACGTTCTCTTCTGTTAGCCTTACCAAGCGCCTTGATGGTCGTCTTTAGCGTCTTGTTCATTCGCCTTTGGGGAGCAAGCCATGGTTGGTCTGCAGCCGATATGTCTACTGTATCCTATTACTTACTTGGATCCATCGGTTTCCTATCCGTTATCCGGGCCTGCCTACCACTAAATATCTGGCGCGCCCTTCTCATTCTCTTTTCTGTTGTAGGATTTTATGCATCTGCGGTCGTATTGAAAAACTTGATCGAGATTTCACTCCTTACAGCCACTACTTTCCCAGTATATCTGGCCTTGATGGCTGTCTTTACAGGAGTCTTTATCCTCAGCACGATTCTACAAAAATATGAATTTGACTAAAAAAGAGGCTGGGACAAAAGTCCTAGCCTCTCAATTGTCTTTGGATTGTCGAGCAAGACACAGTGGTTGAGTGGGCTCTACTACGCTGATTTCATCAGCTTTTACAGCCCTACTCAACTGTGCGGAGGTGGGACGACGAAATCGAATTCTAACGAATTAACGATTTCTGTCCCACTCTCTTTTTCTGTTCTGCCCACCTTTTCCCAAGACTCTTTTCATGCTATAATAGAGCCATGACAGATATCGAATTAAAAGACGGCGAGCGCGTCAATCAACTTTTTTCAAGTGATGTGAAAATCATACAAAATCGAGAAGTTTTTAGTTACTCCGTGGATAGCGTCCTGCTCTCGAGCTTTCCAAAATTACCTAAGCGAGGTTTGATTGTTGATCTCTGCGCTGGAAATGGAGCTGTGGGACTATTTGCAAGTACCCGAACAGAGGCTCAGATCATTGGTGTCGAAATTCAGGAACGTTTAGCAGATATGGCTACCCGTTCAATTACACTCAATGGCTTGGACCAGCAAATGTCCATGATCACTGATGACCTCAAGCATCTCCCCCAACATATCAAGGGGAGTAAGGTGGATATTATCCTTTGCAATCCCCCTTATTTCAAGGTTGATGAGCATTCCAATCTCAATGAGAGTGAACACTACCTCTTAGCCCGGCATGAAATTACCACCAATTTAGATGAGATTTGCCATGTGGCCCAGCGGGTTATCAAATCAAATGGTCGCTTAGCGATGGTCCATCGTCCAGATCGCTTTTTAGATATCATCGAAACCATGAAGCGTTACAATCTTGCACCTAAGCGGATCCAGTTTGTCTATCCAAAAGTGACCAAAGAGGCGAATATGGTATTGATTGAGGCGATCAAGGATGGCTCACTGGACGGTTTAAAAATTCTGCCTCCCCTCTTTATTCACAATGAAGACGGCAGCTATACAGACGAGATTCATGAGATCTACTATGGAAACTAAGGCCTACATGTATGTTCTAGAGTGTGCAGATGGCTCCCTCTACACTGGCTATACCACGGATATCGAAAAACGCCTGAAGACCCACAATGCTGGAAAAGGCGCCAAATACACACGGGCTCGTCTCCCCGTTACACTTCTTTACCAAGAATCCTATCCAGATAAGCCTTCTGCTATGTCTGCCGAGGCTCTCTTTAAGAAGAAATCTCGCCAAGCAAAGCTCAACTATATCAAAAAGAACCGTCGGACTCCATAGTCCAACGGTTTTTCATTTACAAAATGGTGATACGGTATTGGTGACTCCGTGTCTCTTGAGGGGCCAACTGGATCACACCTTTTTTATCTTCAAAAAAGTCGCCCTCTTCTGCAGATGTGGAAATACCTGTCCAAGGCTCTAAGGCAATGAAGGGGCCCTTGTTATTAGTAGACCAAAGGACCAGATTTTCAAAATCTGCAAAGTCAAATTTCAAACCATTACCTGATTTTGTCGAGATCAGCTTCACAGATTTAGAGGCTAACTGATCTAAAATAATGGCGTCTTTCTCGAAAAGATCGTGTTTCAACTGTAAGCTAGATATATGATCTAAAAATGGCGTCCGCTGCAGGCGATCGACCAAACCGGTTTCTGTAAACAAGAGAGGGACGCTACAAGTTTCTTCTTTTTCAAAAATCAACTCGTAGTCTTCATAGACTTCATCTGCTAAAAGGGGGCAATGAAAGGCTGGATGCCCTCCAATGAAATAAGGCATGACTTGATCTAACTCTAGATTTTGCACGCGATAGGTGATGGTGATCTCTTTCCCTTTCAATTCATAAGCGATTTCCACTCGAAAATGGTAGGGGTAATTTTGCAAGCTCTCGTCATTTGAGGTGATTTCAAAGACAAGACGATTATCTGTTTGTGCTTTGAGTTCAAACTCTCTCTTGCGAATGAGACCGTGTCTTGGAAGCTGACCTATCTTCACTCCATCTTTTAGATGATACTGTACTTGGCCATTACGGACACTTCCACAAATCGGAAACAGAACGGGTGCTTGTCCTGACCAATACTCTGGATCCCCTTGCCAGAGATATTCAATACCTTCCTTGCTTCGGATAGAACTCAATTCTCCTCCAAAGGTCTTAAAGTGCACTTCTAGATCATTATTTTTTAATGCAATCACCATGGATGACACCTCTTTATAGTTGTTATAGTAATTATATTCATTATAACCTTTTAGCAAAGATTGTCAATTTTTATCTTTTTAGTTAAAAATTTTTAAAAAAATAAGAAAAAAACCTTGACAAAGCACAGAAATAATTGTAGACTTAATATGTTAACAGAAACATTCCGTTTTAGGAATCCGTTCTTTCTGTTTTCTGACTTTTTTAGGATGCTCCTTATCATGATACATTTTTTCTAAAAGAGTCAGTTATCATTTAGGTCTCCTTATAAATATACAAGGGTTAACAGCTAGTTAACCCTTGTATTTTTGGTTTTCAATAAAAAGACGGCCTATTGCTAGACCGTCTTTAGAATTTATTTATCCCCTTTATTGCGGATGACAAAGCCATTTTTCTTTTCATTGGAAGTGCGATGAGGACGTTTATTACCTTTGCCCTCAAAGTCCCGGCTGTTTTTATTGGACTTGCGTTTGAAATCACGGCGTCCACCTTCACGGTCATCTCTGCGATTTCGATCACGGCGTTGGTCTCCACGACGGCCATTTCCACGGCCGCCTTTGCCTTTCCCACCAAAGCCACCACCGGATGGTTTAAATGGCAATGGTTTTTCACGCGCAATCTCAACTTCTGGAAGACTATCTGGATCTTGAACGGTCAAGCTCAAGATATACATAGCCAATTCTTCAGGAGTGAATTCTGCAGCCAATTTGCGAGCATCTTTACCAAACTTCTCAAAGTTAGTCCGGATGGTTTCATCCTCAAAGTCTCGCTCAATTTTCTTCAGCGCTACTTGTTTTTTCGCTTGGAAGGCTTCTGCTGCTGTTGCAGGTTTCATTCCCTTCATCCGCTTTTTGGTCAAGTTCTCAATGATTTGCAAATAGCCCATTTCATTTGGCGAAACAAAGGTAATGGATTGCCCTGTTTTCCCAGCACGACCTGTCCGTCCGATCCGGTGAACATAGCTTTCTGGATCTTGTGGAATATCGTAGTTGTAGACATGGGTCACACCTGAAATGTCCAACCCACGTGCCGCAACGTCCGTTGCCACCAAGACGTCCAAGTTCCCATTTTTAAAGTCACGAAGGACACGGAGACGTTTGTTTTGATCCAAATCTCCGTGAATCCCTTCTGCTCGGAAACCACGGATCTTCAAGCCACGCGTCAATTCATCGACCCGACGTTTAGTCCGACCAAAGACAATGGCAAGCTCCGGTTGCTCGACATCCATCAAGCGGGTCATGGTATCAAACTTTTCGCCCTCTTTGACACGGATATAGTATTGATCGACCAAGTCGGTGGTCAATTCTTTGGCTGCGATCTTAACGTGTTCGGATTCTTTCATAAACTGAACACCAATGCGTTTGATGGCTTCTGGCATCGTTGCTGAAAAGAGCAAGGTTTGACGTGTTTCTGGAACACGGCTAATGATAGCTTCGATATCTTCCAAAAAGCCCATGTTGAGCATTTCATCTGCTTCATCCAAGATCAAGGTTTCAATATGATCGAGTTTCAAGGCCTTGCGCTTGATCAAATCTAGCAAACGGCCAGGTGTTCCCACAACGATATGAGCGCCTGACTTCAAGGCTTTGATTTGCTTTTCAATGCTTGATCCACCATAGACAGAGCGGACTTTGACACCCTTGCTGCGTCCAAAGCGGAAGAGTTCTTCCTGACTTTGAACCGCCAACTCACGCGTCGGAGCAATAACAAGGGCTTGGATTACTGTGTTATCGACATCGATCTTCTCCAAAGTTGGAAGACCGAAAGCGGCTGTTTTACCAGTCCCTGTTTGCGCTTGACCGATGACATCTTTTCCTTCAAGAGCCAACGGAATGGTTTGTTCCTGGATCGGGCTCGCTTCTACAAAGCCAGCTTTTTCAATTTCTGCTAATAATTCAGCAGATAAGTTAAATTCATTGAATTTCAATTCTTTCTTCTTTCTAAAAAGTGGTGCGAAGCCACTTTATCACACTTCTTTTCAATGCGAAAACGCACTGATTGCATAGGAAGTCTCCTTCCCGGTTACCTGTCGCAAGACTCATCTAAAGGAAAACCCAATCGTTTTTTATGGAATTCCCTTCGGCGAAAAATGTTTTCGCACTAGCGGATTTGGTTGATTAAAGTCGTTTTCCAAACGAAAAGACACCAAGATCCTCCTTGTGGTAGATTGACCAACATTCCTTTTCTAATTGTTCCATCTCACCAGCATTTCTCTCATACAAGTTTGCAACTTATCTAGTATAACACAATGGACGACCAAATGATAGTCAAAGGAGAATAATTTTATTTTTTAGGAAAAATTTTTAAAAACTTGAAAATAATCAAGAGGGCAGTTTCCCCTAGATTTAGCTGACTTTCTTCTGACATCGTTCAAGAATCCCTTTAAATAGGAGTATAAAAACTTCGGAAAAACTTTTTTTGGTAGTTCTTGCGTTTTTACAAATAAATATGTATAATACAGTTAGTATCTAAAATATTTCTGTATAAAGAAATAGGATCATTTTATCTGATTCAACGATTTATTCTAAGTTCTGATTTATTTAGAACCACTCAGTACTATTAAATCTACTCCTACTATTTCCAAGAAGATTTTGTACAGTCGATGAACTATTCACACTGCCCCTTCTTTGGAGAGGAGGGCAGGTGTCTAGATGGTTCCTATTTCTCAGATTATTCTAGATACGAAGAGGCTCGGATTTCTCCAAGCCTCTTTTTTTATCTTTTTTTCACAATCCACCGCATGACCTTTGCCAAAAGGAGCCATAATATAAAGCTACATACCGATACATAAATCCAAGCATTGGGATCCTCTGTCATAGGAAGAGGGATATTCATTCCAAAGAAACCGGTGATCACAGCTAAAACAGCCAACAAGGCTTCAAAGATGGTTAGGGTAGTCAAGTTGTCATTCAGGTTATTGTTTAGGATATTATTGTATGATCCAGACAACTGCTGCAAGACATTGGAAATCAACTCGGTCATTGAAACCAACTGACGCGCTTCAATCATAGCATCATCAAACTGTTCTTTTTCAACATCATTCATCCTGCGATAAATGGCATGCGCTTTAATATGTTCCAGCAACATCCGATTTTGCTTGGCAGCAGCAACTAGATAGACCATACCGGTCTCTAGGTCAGAGAGGGCATAGAGATTCTTGGTCGTCGTTGTCTTTCGAAGCAAGCGATTGAGTTCATCCTTGTGCTTATCCAGGCGATCAATAATCGGATAATAAGCATTACTGATCATTTCAAGACCTGCAAAAAGCAACTTATAGATCGACAGCTCCTCATGGCTTTCCAAATAGCGAACCATTTGTTCAATGATATAGGCATTGACCTGGTTACTGATGGTCACGAGTCGCGTATCTTGAACGATAAAGGTCATAGGAATGGTTTCGTAGTATTCCTTGTCCTTTTCTAAATCCAATACATTGTAGATAAAGGTGATCGTACCGTTTTCTCGATTGTAATCCATATGGGCACGTTCGTTCTTATCCATCGCGTACTCAATGGTTTCTTTGTCAATCTCGTATTTTTTATAAAGATATGAGTTTTCAGCAATCATATCCGAGTCGATATTGATCCATTTCCGATCTTGACCCAATTGTTTATCGATAAACATTCCGTCTCCTTTCTCAACTGTTCTCTATCAAATTGATTTTTTTATTTAAAGACCGCACTGGCTAATGCTTGCTGAATTTCAATAACACTGTTGTCACTCTTAAATTGTAAAACTTCTGAAGGTTCCACTGCTGAAGATACCCAGATTTTTAATTCGGCATCCAAATCAAAATGACCGGAAGTTTCAACTGAAAATCGAGAGATAGAGCGATAAGGAAGGGATTTGTAGGATGTTTTCTTACCTGTTACTCCTTGCTTATCTACCAAGATCAAACGAAACTCAGTAAAGACGATTAAATCACGAATCAAGCTAAAAGCAAGCGTCACTTGCTCTCCCGGCACCAAGATATCTTCCAGATCTCTTTCTACCTTATCGACATTTTTTTGAGAGGCATTGCCCATCAAACCACTTAATAATCCCATAGTTTCTCCTTTATAAGCGAAAACGGATAGGTTTCCATTTTCGTCTTTCTATTTTCTAAGATAGATTTAGAATTGTTTCTTAACCCATTTTTTCTTCCAGCTCAACCTCTGGATACTTATCTGCAAACCAACGGAGGGCAAAGTCGTTTTCAAAGAGGAAAACAGGCTGGTCAAAGCGATCTTTGGCCAGGATGTTTCGGCTTGAAGACATACGCTCATCCAGATCTTCAGGTTTGATCCAGCGAACCGTCTTTTTGCCCATTGGGCTCATCACCACTTCGGCATTGTACTCATTTTCCATCCGGTGCTTAAAGACTTCAAACTGCAATTGACCAACGGCACCCAACATGTATTCACCTGTTTGGTAGTTGGTATAGAGCTGGATGGCCCCTTCTTGCACCAATTGCTCGATTCCCTTATGGAAGGACTTTTGCTTCATGACATTCTTGGCAGATACCTTCATGAAGATTTCAGGTGTAAAGGTTGGCAGTGGTTCAAATTCAAACTTGTTTTTGCCCACTGTCAAAGTATCTCCAACCTGATAAGTTCCGGTATCGTAAACCCCGATGATGTCTCCTGCTACAGCATTGCTAACATTCTCACGGCTCTCCGCCATAAACTGGGTGACATTAGATAACTTAGCCCCCTTACCGGTACGAGGCAGATTGACACTCATCCCACGTTCAAATTCACCAGATACGATCCGCACAAAGGCAATCCTGTCACGATGACGAGGATCCATGTTGGCCTGAATCTTAAAGACAAATCCTGAGAAATCCTTGTCATAAGGATCGACCAGTTCTCCATCTGTCTTCTTGTGACCATGTGGCTCCGGAGCAAACTTGAGGAAGGTTTCCAAGAAAGTCTGCACCCCAAAGTTCGTCAAAGCTGATCCGAAGAAGACTGGTGTTAATTCACCCGCAAGGATAGCTTCTTCTGAGAATTCATTTCCTGCTTCTTGCAAGAGTTCGATGTCATCCTTGACTTGATCGTAGAATGGATTGTTGGCAAAGAGCTTGTCTCCATCTTCTAGACTAGCAAAACGCTCATCTCCTTTATAGAGTTCCAAGCGTTGGTTATAGAGGTCATAAAGTCCTTCAAAGGCCTTCCCCATCCCAATCGGCCAGTTCATTGGGTAACTGGCGATACCCAAGACCTCTTCCAATTCTTGCAAGAGATCCAGTGGCTCACGTCCATCACGGTCCAGCTTGTTCATAAAGGTAAAGACTGGAATCCCACGGTGTTTGACAACCTCAAACAATTTTTTAGTTTGAGCCTCAATCCCCTTGGCAGAGTCCACCACCATGACCGCAGCATCCACCGCCATCAAAGTCCGATAAGTATCTTCAGAGAAGTCCTCGTGCCCTGGGGTATCTAGGATATTGACCCGTTTTCCATCGTAGTCAAACTGCATGACAGATGAGGTTACCGAAATCCCACGTTGTTTTTCGATATCCATCCAGTCAGACTTGGCAAAGTTTCCTGTTTTCTTTCCTTTTACCGTACCGGCTTCCCGAATCTCTCCCCCAAAGTAGAGCAACTGCTCAGTAATCGTCGTTTTACCAGCATCCGGGTGGGAGATGATGGCAAAGGTACGGCGTTTTTTAATTTCTTCTTGTACGTTCATGTTCCTATTTCTTTCTCTTCTTATTTTCTGACAAATTTACAAATTCATCTCTACATCGGATCTCTCCTCAATTTCTCTATCTGTCCTATTATAGCGAAAATAGGCACTTTTTTCAACGATGATTCTTCTTTGAGAGCAAAAAGAAAGACTAAAATCCCTAGATTCTAGTCCTCTTATCATGACTATTAGAAGGCTCCAAATCCTCCGCCACCGCCACCATCCGAGAATCCACCGCCGTCAAAGCCACCACTGCCATCTGAGGAGTTAATAGAGAAGTTTGAAACACTGTAGGAATCAGCTGCATAACTCATCAAGGTAGAGCCGTCTAGGAAGGAATTTGAAGAGGTCGTTAGCCAAACAACAGTGTCCCAGTTTTCGTATGGCAAGGAAATCTGATGATTTTTGAGTACCTGACTCACTTTTTTAGCTTGACCATACATAGTTGCATAGACTAGGATACGATTCCATAGAACGACACTCTCCAGTTCCGCTTGGTTGAAATTTGGAATACTTTCGATCATATTTCGAAAGGCCATCCATTGGAATTGTGCATCCAAGTTCTCTAAGGATTGGAGATGATCTTCGCGAATTTTCACAACAATATAAAATGGAATCAATAACAAAACCAAAAATAAAATGATCCAAAAATAGAAGGAAGATAGGTGTGAACCAAATCCAAAAGATAAGAAACACATGCTCACAAATAAGATCAGTAAGAGCCAAAAATGTAGGGCACAGCCTGTTTTTGAAAAAGCTTCTTCTTTCTCAGATAAGTCTCTAAAATAAGAAGGTAATCCTAATTTTGCAATTTCTTTTTCTACACCTTTTGACAATTGCTGGGCATCCTTTTTTAAAAGCGATTGAACGTCACTTCCAACCTTTCGAATATGGTCTCTTTGTGTGTCTGATGTTGCAGCTTGAAAATCTTTTTTTAGGGCTACTTTGTCAATTTTATACTTTGAGAATACCTCACTGATATTGATTTCAGATTCTTGATCAAAAATCATATCAATAAATTGTAATTCAAAATCAGCCAAGCCTTCATAATGGAGACAAGTCAAGGTTTCCCCATTTTCATCTCTAGTCAAACGAAGATTTCCTCGATCAATGAGATCCAATATAGTTGCTTGGATGAGATGATTGAATTTTAATGATCCTTTCTCTCTAGATATCACCATCTGTTCAAAATCAAGTTGATACAGTGCCTCGGCTAGAACAAAAGGTGGTAAATTCTGTGGTGGTTCGTATAATCGTACTCCTTTTGCAATCCGACGAGTTCTGGTACTGATAAAATATCGAATCCATGGAATGAAAGCGAGGAAAAATAAAAGAAACGATACAATTGGAATGACTCTGAGAAATAGTGTCTTGTAGATAACTGTTTTTTGTTGAATGGATTTTTCTTTTTTTAGAAATGTATCTTTTCCCTTTTCCTTTTTAATCTCATTAGATTGGCCTCGACGCAGAGCTTCTGTCATGGGCCAATAGGCGTGGAGTTCCAATTTTCCATTCTTTGGGAAGTTTCTTAACTGAATGTGATAGCCAGTCGCAGTCCGTTCGACTTGGGCTGGTGGATTAAGGTAACCAGTATGGGCATACAGTTTTCCCTGCTTGGCATCCAAGCCATCCACATAAAAATCTAATTTCTCAACCTGCTCATCTCCATCTGAAATAGGAAACCAATTCAGTTCTGCAATATCGTTATAGAAAGTCAAGAGATGATCAATCTTCCATTTCACTTTGATCTTGACCGTTCCACCGACGATACGTGCATTGTATATTTTTAATTGACGGCCGTCTTCCAGGTCTGTTTCTTCTACACGAATCTCTCGTTTTTCACCATCTACATAGGCTTCAACTTGAGGATTTTCATGGATTTTGAATCCTTTGGGAAGGGGATCTACACTCCCTAAAGTTACATACTGCCCATTGTAGCCTGTCTGAAACTGATAGGTAATTTCTTGTGTAAATGTTGCTTGACTATCTTCCTGCAAGTGGAGGTGACCCACATAGGATTCAATCCTGTAGCGAACTTCATCATCTGCATGTACCATCGTTATGGTACAAAACATACTCCAAACAAGGGTCATCAGTAGCAAGAATCGCTTCATACATTTCTCCTTTTAAAAAAAGGATTGAGACAGTAATGTCCCAACCCTTACACTTGTTATTTTCTCACTGTCACCCGCTCACTTCTGCGATTGAAGATCTGATTAAAGAGTAACAAGGCAAGGGCTAAAATGCTGGATACAACTAGATAGTTGAGCCAGATCTTATCCCCTCTCATAATCGGAGGTCGGGCCATGAGTCCATAATTCCCTCCAGTGATTTGGTTGATACCGACTAGAAATAAATCTAGGACAAAGGTATAGAGAACAATCTCTCGATTTTTTAAGAGGCTCGAATCATAGCATCTCAAGAGATAGATCAAGGAATTAATCAAGAGACAATAATGCCCGAGGAGGAAGGAAAAGCTCGTAATATGAGGGAAGTTATATGGGTCAAAGACCGGATATCCCAAGGCAAAGATCGCTCCACTCACTCCCATCAAGGCAAAGAACTGCTTACTCTTCCATCGGTCTGGCAAGAACAAGACCGCAAACATAGCCAAGCGACAGTGATAAAAAGGCAGGCTATTGGACCAAGGAATGTGATAGGTAAAATACCAAAGATACAAGCAAATTAGCTGGAAGCCCTGTAAGTATTGAAACCATTTCCGAAATTGCTCATTCTGATAATAGCGAAGTGACACCATAATCGCTGTCACAATTAACAAGACCATCACACTATACCAAAGTGCTGAAATAGCTGGTGGTGCTGTAGATTCTGTAGTGAAAAAATGATGCATAAAATCTCCTTATTTAAACAGATTTAGGTATTCTTCTTTTCTTACTGTACTGAACGATCGTATTGATGAAAATCAGTGTCCCCGTCATGAGAACTGTCACGATCAAATAGTTGAGCACAAGGCCGTGGTCACCTATCACAGGAGGGCGACGCATAAAGCCGTAGTTTCCACCCGTTGCGAGATTCGCCAGCTGAATAATGGCATTGACCCCAAACGTCATCTGACAGATTTTCCAAACAGCCCCTTCTTCCACCTGGTAGGATTGAACCAGATAGATCAAACAGTTGGCCAGGAGAGCCCAGTGACCAAAGACATTGTTGATCGAAGATACGTGAGGAAAAGGATAGGGATAAAAAACAGGATGAATCAAGGCCATAATGGAGCCAAAGACTCCCACGAGGGCAAAATATTGTTTGAAGCTCCCCTTGGGAGCCAAAAGAATAATCCACATGGCCATGCGGCTATGATAGAAGGGAAGACTCTCTGAAAGAGGCAAGTGAGCAGCTAGATACCAAGAGTTGATGATGAGCAACTGAATCAATTGCCCCCAATACCAAAAGTTTTGATAACCTTTGGAAGAAGCAAATCGAATAGACAGATAGCCTACCACCATCAATGAAGCCGGCAACAAAAAATACCAAGCCCCCAATTGAGGAGGGGCCGTTGGTTGACTGGTGAAAAATAAATCCCAAAGTGGCATGATTTCCTACCCTCAGTTAATCAATTTTCTATTCTGAACGTGAAACGACAGTCTCTTCAACTATCTTGTATTTGTACTTATACCGTTGGTTGACCAAGCAAATTCCAGCTACCATCACAAAGCTAACCAAAAGGTAGTTCAAGAGTGCACCGTGGTCCCCAATAATTGGTGGACGCCGTAAGAAGCCGTAATCCCCTTTCGTCAAAAGGTTGACCAAGAAAATCAAGGCATTCATGCCAAAGGTGATCTTGAAAATTCTCAAGCCGTCTTGTTTTTCAGATTGATAATGATCCTGTAGGTAAATCAAACTATTGGCAAGCAAGGCCCAGTGGCTAAAAATTAGATTTAGAACTGTGATATGAGGGAAAGGGAAGGGATCAAAGGCTGGGTAAACCAAGGCCGCAATCGATCCTAGAACTCCCAAGAGAGCAAAATATTGCTTGATATAGGTCCCTCTAGGTGCAAAAAGAATCACCAGCATGGCCAAGCGACAATGATAAAAAGGTAAATTATCCGTCAAAGGCATGTGGGCGAGAATATACCAAGCATTGATGGTCAAAACTTGAATCAATTGTGCCCAATACCAAAAGCGTTGGTAGCTTTTGGACTGTGCATATCTAATGGAAAAGTAGCCAACCACCAACAATGAAGCTGGCAGAATGAAATACCATAGCCCAAACTCAGGCGGGGCTGATTTTTGGTTCGTAAACAATAAATCCCAAAGTGTCATTTTCATATTCCTTTAGTTTATAGTAGCCTATCCTTGGAGAGATGAATCCTCTCTTTTCACTAGGCTTTCTCCAACTCCTCTACCAATTTGGCTAAATTCATGGAATTGCTTCCCTTGATAAGGATTTGGTCCTGCTCTTTTAAGCTTTCCTTGACTTGTTTGACCATGTCCTCAAACTGGTCTTCTTCAGCGGTCTTTTTGAAATAGTAGACATGTCCGAGTGGAAACATCTGACTCGCTAACTGAGCCAAGCCCGCAATGTCCTGGCCATAGAAAATCACCGTATCCAAGACATCCGGCGAGAGACTGAGAATCATTTGGTTGTGCAGATCAATGGATTGCTCCCCTAGTTCTTTCATATCTGCAAGAACTGCCAACTTCCGGCCATTTGGATTGGCAGGAATGGTTGAGAAGGTTTCTAAAATCAGGCGCATGGCAGTTGGGTTGGCATTGTAGACATCGGATAAGATATCTGCTCCGTTACTGGCCTTTTTCCATTCCGTGCGGTTGCGCGTCAATTGCAAGGTAGCAAAACTATCACGAATCGCCGCTTCGCTCACTTCTTCTTGCAGGGCAACATAAGCTGCAATCATGGCATTAGTCGCATTGTATTTGCCTGTTACAGGCAGGTCAATAGCATCTGATAAGAAGTTCGCTTCAAAAGTCAGGCTATCCTTGCGTTCCTCCAACTTGG
Organism: Streptococcus sp. OMI750; assembly: GCF_047463895.1. NCBI lineage: Bacteria > Bacillati > Bacillota > Bacilli > Lactobacillales > Streptococcaceae > Streptococcus > Streptococcus sp. OMI750. Next base: position 151,937 of record NZ_JASHCZ010000001.1, on the reverse strand, counting down.
TAATGCTGATGTCAGCTCCTTCACCAAAGCGCACAAGCTCTTGTTGGTTGGGTAAAAAATCCTCTACAATCGGATCGGCCGGTACTAGAAGCAAGCCACCAGTTGGCATGCCATCCGCAATTTGCAATTTCCCTTTAGCGATTTCTTTGCGATCTTTGAAAAACTCCAGGTGAGCTTCCCCAATGAGGGTCACGATTGCTGCCTTTGGATGGGCAATTTCTGAGAGGAGATGAATATCTCCCAGATGGTCCTGTCCCATTTCAAGGACAAGCTTCTCTGTTCCTTCTGGCATATGGAGAACCGTGTAAGGAAGGCCAATCTCGTTATTGTAGTTCCCTTGTGTTTTATAGGTTTTATAAGTAGTAGATAATAACTGAGCTAACATATCTTTGGTCGTTGTCTTACCGTTTGAACCGGTGACCGCCAAGACATCTACTTGACTCTTCTCCAAAACATATTGGGCTAATTTTTGAAAGGCCCCTAGAACATCATCTACCAACAAATACGGGTGGCCTTCTACTTCTTTTTCAGACAAGGTCGCTACAGCGCCATTTTCAAAAGCAGTCTCAATAAAATCGTGCCCATCACGCGCTCCCTTTAAGGGAACAAAAAGGTCTCCAGGCCCAATCAAACGGCTGTCAAATTCAGGTTTGACGAGGGCCACATCTTCAAATTGGCTGATATCATTTTTTGCATGTACTAGATGAGCAACTTCATGTAATGTGAGATTCATATCCGACTCCTCAGTTCTCCGTAGCGTCTTCCCCAAAGGTCTAAACGCTCGTTTCAAATTCTTCTCATTATACCATATTCTAGATCACAAAAAAAGCCACCAAGTGGTGGCCTCTTTCTTACAACAAATGCGCTTCGTGTTTTTGGAAGACTTCTTTTCCAAGCTCTACTAACTTGGTGATCAAATCTGTATAGTTGAGACCCATATTGTCCCAAAGCAAGGGATACATAGACCATTGGGTAAAGCCTGGCATAGTATTGAGCTCATTTAAGAAGATCTCTCCTTTATCCGTATAGAAGAAATCACAGCGAGCTAAGCCCAAACCACCGATCGCACGAAAGGCTTTTTCTGCGTTGGTCCGCATGGTTTTCACAACCTCAGGGTCCAATTGAGCTGGAATGGCCATGGTAATTTTGTTGTCGATGTATTTGGCATCATAATCATAGAAGGCAACATCTTTGACAACTTCACCTGGCAAGGTACTTTTCACATCATAGTTTCCAAGGAGCCCAACTTCGATCTCACGCGCATTGACCCCTTGTTCTACTAAGACACGGCTATCGTATTTGAAGGCCAATTCGAGAGCAGTCCGAAGTTCAGTTTGGTCTTCAGATTTTGAAATCCCAACACTAGAACCCATATTGGATGGTTTGGTAAAGACAGGATAAGAGAGAGTAGCTTCAATTGCAGCAATTTTCTCCTCCAGGTCATCGCCTTCCACTACAGCTACATAAGGAACTTGTGGAATCCCTGCAGATTCCAAGACCCGTTTGGTCGTAATCTTATCCATGGCCACACTGGAAGCTAGGATACCACAGCCGACATAAGGCATTTTCAAGACTTCTAAGAATCCTTGAATAGAGCCATCTTCTCCCATCGGTCCATGAAGAACTGGAAAGACCACCGCTCCTTCCTTGTAAATTGCAGATGGAGCCACTTTCTTAGACCAGTCCACTGTATCATTGGTCATCAATTTCTCATCATCCGCTGGTTTCTCTTCAAAAGCTTGCGTCTGGATGAAATCTCCTGACTGCGTAATAAAATAGGTCTGAACAGAAAATGCTTGGTAATCAATCGCGCGCATCACACTTTCAGCTGAAAGAACAGATACTTCACGTTCTGCACTACGTCCACCATACAACAGGATTAAGTCTTGTTTACTCATAGTTTCTCCCTAATTGTTCCCTTGATTTCTTACTTGATAGTATACCATAATGATAGCCCTTTCGAAAGAACTTCTCTTATAATTCTGTCCGATTTTCAATCGCACGAAGAAGGGTCACTTCGTCCGCATACTCGATATCGGCTCCAACTGCTAGACCACGTGCCAAACGTGTCACTTTGATGCCTGCTGGTTTGAGCACGCGTGAGATATACATGGAAGTTGCCTCCCCATCTGCCGTCGCATTGGTCGCAACGATCACCTCTGTGACGGTTCCATCCATCAAGCGACTAATCAAGCTCTTGAGATTGATATCATCAGGTCCCACGCCATTCATGGGCGAAATTAAGCCATGCAAGACATGGTAGCGACCGTGGTATTCCTGGATATTTTCCATAGCAGAGACATCCCGACTATCTTCTACAACAAGAAGAAGAGATGGATCTCGCGTTTCATCTCGACAAATCTCGCAGGTTTCTTCATCGGTTAAATTGCCACAAATACTGCAATACCCTAGCTCACGCTTGGCATTCAGTAAGTTCTTGGCAAATTCATTGACATCATCATCTGACATACCAATGGTGTAAAAAGCCAGACGAGTCGCTGTTTTGATCCCAATTCCTGGCAACTTCGAATAGCTGTCAATTAATTTTGCAATAGGTGCTGGATAAAGCATAGTTTCCTTTCTAATTCATCGGGTGTTTCTGATTGTATAAGTTAATAATATCGCGCGTAATCGAATGACTAACCGTCGCCTGTAGATTGGTATTGTGCGGAAAGACCACCGCTACTGCAATCTTCGGATTAGTTGATGGGGCATACGCCACAACATTGGTATTAATAGCTTCTTTGCCTCCCTCCACGGTGGTTTCAGCTGTACCGGTCTTGGCACTAATAGGTACACTGGCCCCTTGACCAAGGGTTTTCCCTGTCGTCAACCCACTCGTACCATTGGCAACCTGGTAGAAGCCTTGTTTGATCAAGGCCATGTCCTCAGCAGAGATCGAAACTTGATTGAGTTCCTTGGTTTCGATCGCTTTTTTCAACTGGCCAAGACCCCCTTGGTCATTATTATCATAGATCCCCTCGACGACATGAGGACTCACCCGCTTGCCATCGTTGGCGACGGTTGCCGCATACTGGGCCAATTGCATCGGTGTATAGTTATCAAACTGACCAAAGGCATTGGTCAAATAATTACCAACTGTATAGTCTTTTGGAATAAAACCGGTCGATTCATTGGGAAGGTCAATACCTGTCGCCGCTCCAAGTCCATACTCTGCAAAAGTGGAGCGGAGTTTTTTCATGGCAGGTTCGACCTGATCCACTTTTAAGGTCATATTTGGGGTATAAGGTTGCCCCATCATCTTAAGGGCAATTTGGACCATATAGGTATTAGAGGAGTATTCCAAAGCTTCAACTGCATTGATAGAACGACTGCCGTATTGGGTAAACCAAGAGTTAATCGGCGTCGATCCTGCAAAGACAATAGGCTGATCGGTCAGTACCTGATTGCCAGAAATGGCACCATTTTCCCATCCTGAAGTCAAGGTTGCTCCTTTAACGACCGATCCTGGGACGAAAACATTGGTGACTGTCCCCAGAGCATCGGTTGACAAGTCCTGGCTACCAGCCTGGTGCTTAATGCCTGCCATGGCAAGAACTTTCCCTGTATCAGGCTCAAGGGCTACAGCATAGACACCTTCGGAGTAGGTCGCATTTCCAGCTTGCAACTCTGCGCTAAAGGCAGAGCGGAGAATATCTTCCACCCCTTTTTGGAAATCCAAGTCAATCGAGAGCTTGAGGTTTTCCCCCTTAGCTCCTTTTGAAATATCTACCACTTTCTCCATGTTGCCATTTTTATTCAGGAGAATTTCTTTTTCACTGCGTTTTCCTTGAAGGACCTCCTCGTATTCCTTTTCGAGATAAGAGGTTCCGACCCGGTCATTCAGAGCGTAGCCTTTTTTGACATAGTCCTCAACTTCTTCTGCCGGAAGCCCTGCCTGTTCAGTCGAAACCGTTCCGATGATAGAGGCTAAAGGAGTATCCAAAACCTTGCGATCCCAGCTAGTCGTAATCGCAATTCCTGGAAGATCTTGACTGTCTGCAGCAATGGTCGCGATTTGCTCAGCTCCTAGTGCTTGTGTCGTAATGATTCCGGTGGCAAAATTCTCCACAGCATTCATCTGACTATAGAGATAGATAATCTTTTTCTCATCTTCTGTGTAACCAAGTTTAGAGGGATCGACACTCTCTACAGCTGCTTGATAAATCTTAGCTTCTGGTAGACGGTTGCCATCTGTATCAAATTTCTTTTTCTCGGGTAAGTGACCTACAACCTCTTGGTAGACTTTGGTATTGGCTAGATAGTAATCCACTTCTTGCCGTTCGGTTACTTGAGGATTTTCTACATCCACATACTGCAAGAGTTTACCTGCGGTCTCTCGCATTTCTTGGGCCGTCATTTTGCGATCGCGCGTAAAGGTCAAGACTTGTTTGCCAACATTTTCCACCAAGGGCTTACCAGTGGCATCATAGATTTGCCCTCGCACACTCCCTTGTTTGACCGTCTTTTTCGTAGCCTTTGCCAACTTATCTGTATAGTAGGCTTGGTGAGTGATCTGCATATAGCCAAGCCTGGCAATGAGAGCCAAAAAAAGAAGGCAAATCAAACTAAACAGCAGGTACATTCTGCGTGTAATCGAATGATTTTCAAACTTCCGTATTTTTTTCTTCATGAAATAGTTTATCCTTCTTTTCTAATGAACACTTACACTCCATTTTACTATTTTTCCAAGAGTATCTCAAGAAAAGGAAGGGTCCTTTTCTCTTTTTTGCAAGGAAAAAAGATTGGACATGCTCGCCCAATCTTTTTTTCTAATAAGTCACAACATTGATTTTTCCTTTGTCATACTCAGCAATGAAAATATCCAAAACGTTGTCATAGCCTTCTTTTTCCAATTCAGCTAGCAACCACTCTTCACTTTTCCCAATTGTTTCCAAAATTTCAAGCTGAACCACACCATCCGTAATGATTGGGTATTTAGGATTTTCATCCCCCGCACGGACAACGATCATTTGACCGTTTTGTTCAATGACAGCTCGTTTCACTCCCTTTAATTGGAAAATTCCTTGTGAACGCAATTTCAAGGCAACGTCTGAAGCAGAAAGTCCCTTGGATCGACAAGCTTCCGGATCAAGCTTCCCATTTTTGATAATGACAGTTGGTTTGCCATCGATCAAGTGCTTCATAAAACGGACATTGGTATTGAGCCATTTTAAGAGTAAGATCAAAATAGTCCACATCAAGAGAATCACAATGTATTGAAGAATGGTAATGGAGCTATTGTAGATGACCCCACCAATAATTCCCCCAAGAACAAAGTTCTGTATCTGGTCTACTGCAGAACTTGGTGCTAAGTTTCCTTTCCCGGTCACATTGATTACAAATACCAAGGAAATCAAGCCGATAGCTAATTTAATCAAAATGGCTAAAAAATCTACTGTCATTTGTTCACCTCCACAAGTTCCACGTCTGTTTTATACAGATCCATCTTTTCTAATAGGTAGCTATCTGGGTCAGAGCCTTCGATAGCTCGGTAATAAACCTCTCCAACCTTCAGGATCGCCCCATCTGTGGCTGCTGAAGTATTGACATAGACATCTTCTTTTTTGACATCCAACTCCTTTGAGATGACCTCAATAAAATGGAGTGAGCGTTGGAACTGATCATTATTACTTTGGCTATTTTGGAAATTGCTGATACTGATCAAGACCACTGCCACCAGAGTTAAAATGGAGATAATAGATAATTCGCGGAATTTGCTATCGTGCTTCTCCCGATAGGCTTTCACCGCAAAAAAACCAGTCAGAAGAACAAGCAAGCCAGATATCCCAATGGTCACCCAGTTTTGCTGGCTGATCTGACCCAACACATAGTTATAAGAGTAAAATTTCATAAACAACTCCCTTTTTCCAAATGAATTCAAGCTATTATAATAGATTTCACAAGAGATTTCAAGGCATTGTGATCAGAAAATCATTAAAATTTTGTTATAATAAAACTATCAATTATGTCAAGAAAAGGAAACACAATGAAACTCATTTCATGGAATATCGACTCGCTTAATGCTGCATTGACCAGTGATTCAGCACGCGCTAAACTCTCTCAAGAAGTCCTTCAAACCTTAGTCGCTGAGGATGCAGATATCATTGCCATTCAAGAAACCAAGTTATCCGCTAAAGGACCTACTAAAAAACACCTCGAAATTCTTGAGGAACTCTTCCCTGGCTACGAAAATACCTGGCGCTCTTCTCAAGAGCCAGCTCGCAAAGGCTATGCTGGAACCATGTTCCTCTATAAAAAAGAACTCTCCCCTATTGTGACTTTCCCAGAGATCGGTGCTCCTTCGACCATGGACTTGGAAGGCCGGATCATTACCCTGGAATTTGATGGCTTCTTTGTAACACAAGTCTATACTCCTAATGCCGGTGATGGCCTCAAACGCCTAGCAGAACGCCAAGTATGGGATGTCAAATATGCTGAATATTTGGCTAACCTAGACAAAGAAAAACCTGTCCTTGCTACTGGAGACTACAACGTGGCCCACAAGGAAATCGACCTTGCTAATCCAGCCAGCAACCGTCGTTCACCAGGTTTCACAGACGAAGAACGTGCAGGATTTACCAACCTTCTAGCAGCAGGCTTTACAGATACCTTCCGTCACCTTCACGGCGATGTCCCTGAGCGCTATACCTGGTGGGCACAGCGCAGTAAAACCTCAAAAATCAACAATACAGGCTGGAGAATCGACTATTGGTTAACCTCAAACCGCATTGCAGATAAGGTTACCAAGTCAGACATGATTGACTCAGGCGCACGCCAAGACCACACCCCCATTGTCTTGGAGATTGAATTATAAGGATTTTTTTATGAACTACAATGCAGTCATTCCCGAGTTTATGGTTTCAAATATAGAACAGTCCCGTTCCTTCTACTGTGATTTACTGGGTTTCACCATCGAATACCAGCGTCTAGAAGAAAAATTTCTCTTCCTGTCTCTTGAAGATTGCCAGCTCATGCTTGAGGAGGGAACAAAGGATGAATTAGCTGAACTAACCTACCCATTTGGTCGTGGAGTCAATATCTCCTTTGGTATAGAGGATGTCCCTAGGCTCTATCAGAAATTGTTAGAAGCCAACTATCCTATTCATCGCCCATTGACCAAAAGAAAATTTCGTGTTGACGACCATTATATCTATCCTCATGAATTTGCAGTTTTAGATCCAGATGGCTATTTTTTAAGATTTAGCGAATAGAATGATCATCACCCATCTATGAGCTATACCCAAAAATCTATTTTTTTGAGTCCAGTTCAATAGCGGGTGATTGATTTATCTTTCATCTTAAAGAATGAGACAAACTAACATTCGAGACCTAAAAAAACCGGAGCCCTCAGATGAAGGCTCCGACTTTTTTTATCCTCATTGATGGAACAATGATTGTTTTTTTATTTTTTCTTCTCAATATGATCTTTGAGATCTTCTTGAGCTTTTTTATTGGATTCTGCTTTTTTCTTCAACCATTCTTCTTTGGCCTTGTTAAAGTCTTTTGCAGTGACAACATCTTTGGACATTTCAAGGTATTTGTAGAAGGTTCCTGTTCCTTTTGTACCAACCCATGAAGCAGCACGGCTGTATGGCACAGTACGTTGGAGCATTGGAGCACCACCGTTTGAAACAGTTGGAAGCGTAATAGCGCTATCTGTCAGCCAAGCTTGCGCCGCTGCATATTTTTCATAGCGTTTTGCTTGATCCAACAACTCAGCATCTGCGTCTTTCAACATGTTGGCGTATTGATCCAAACCAACTGCTGCAATCGCAGGGTTGTTTGAACCAGCATCAATACCAAGGTAGTAGAAGACAGAACCATTTACAGGGCTGATACTTTCAAGGTAAGTCGATGGGTCTTGGTAGTCCGGAGCCCAACCACCGCCTGAAATATCATAATCTCTTGCAGCAGCTGTATCACTGAAGTAGGTAATATTTTGGAAATCGTCATCCGATACCTTTTGAAGATCTACAACGACATTATCTGCACCAAGAGCTGACTCTACAGATTGTTTGAAGGAGCTTGCTTGTTGGACCATACTATTGTCCACTTGGCTGACAATGTAGTCCAAATGAATTGGGAATTGAACTCCTTGTTTTTGCAATTCAGCTTTGGCTTTCGCAAATGAAGCTTTAGCTTTTTCAGGATTGTAGAGGCTTGTTTGACCGTCGTCCAAGCTTACATCCTTCCATTGATCTCCATAAGTAACCAATTGTTTTTCAACGGCTTTACCAAAATCTTCTCCATTAACTTGGACATAAGTTGGTGGCACCAAGGTACTCCGAAGGGTCTTCTCAGCCGCATCAGAACCTGAGACTTGTGCCGCATAGGATTTGCGGTCAAAGGCGAAGTTCACTGCTTGACGGAAGTCCTTGTTCAAGATTGCTTTCTTGGTAGAGGCCTTTTGCTCGTCTGTTGTTTTAGCGGTATGATCATACTTCTGACGGTCCAAGTTGAATCCAAGATAGTAAGATGTTCCCAATTGCAACCCGTAGACAATGTTGTCGCCAAAGTTTTTCTTGACACTCTTATACGTTGAGCTATTTGGCATAACAGATGCAAAGGAATATTGACCTTTTTCAAAGTTCTTAATGATTGCATCTGGGTTTGATCCGTCATTAAAGGTCAATTTGACATTATCAATATGGACATTTTCCGCATCATAATAATCTTTGTTCTTGACCAATTCAATTTCAGATTTTGAAGTCAAAGATTTCAAGTAGAATGGACCATTGTATAAGATGCTACTAGGTTTCAAAGAACCAAAGTCTTTTCCTTGAGATTTCAAGAAATCAGCGTTGACCGGGAAAAGAACACCAGAGGTTGTTTTTGAGTTCCAGAAGCTTTCTGGACGGACCAAGGTATATTGGATGGTGTAGTCATCTAAGGCTTTGACCCCAACTGTATTAAAGTCTTTAGTTTCCCCTTTTACATAGGCATCCAAACCTTTGATCGAATTTTGAATCAAGAAGAGACCTTCTGATTTCGATTCAACAGCATGTTTGATACCTGTCACAAAGTCTTGAGCCGTAACAGCCCCATACTCTTCTCCTTCGCTCGTATACCATTTGGCATCCTTACGAAGTTTGTAAGTATAGGTTAATCCATCTTCAGAGACAGTCCAATCTTCTGCTAGACTTGGTACAAAGTTTCCGTATCGGTCATTTTCAAGAAGACCATCGACTAGGTTACTTGTGATATCTGAAGTTGTTGTACGAGTTGCAGCGATGTAATCCAAGGTATTTGGATCCGCTGAATAGACGAATGAGTAGGTTGCTTGATTGCTACTACCACCGCTACATGCTGCTAAAAGAAAGGCACCTGCAACAGAAACTCCTGCAAGAGCTAACAGTTTTTTTGCTTTCATCACTATCTCCTTATGTTAGATTTTCTATCATTATACACTATTTCTAAAAAAAAACCAAATTTATTTTAAAAAAGTTCGTTATTTCTGAATGAATATAATAAGATGACAAGAATAATCGGTCTGGAAACGGTCTTAACTAAGCTAAAAACTTGATCATATAAAGCCAATACCATTGTCAAGCAAGACCTCCCAATTTCATCCTTTTAATAAATATACGTTTACGTAAAAAAGACCCCCGCTGGTCTTTGCGGAGGATCTCCTGTTTAATCAAAATGATAGAGCTGTGGGTACTGATCACATTCTGGATTTTTAGGATGGCAAATAGCCCGTCCAAAATAGATCATGGCCTGATGAGCTGGTAACCAGCGTTCAGGAGGTAGGACGTCCATGACCCGTTTTTCCACTTCTAATGGGGTTGCGGATTTCTTGACGATGTCATGGTGCTTGCAGATACGCTCCACATGCGTATCGACAGCAAAGGCGGGAATTCCAAATCCCACACTCATAACCACATTAGCTGTTTTCCGTCCTACTCCTGCTAAGCTCTCTAATTCCTCCCGTGTCTGAGGGACTTGGCCATCAAAGTTGTCCAACAATTGTTGAGCACATTTTTTGAGAAACTTAGCCTTATTGCGATAGAGGCCTAATTTGGAAATGTGCTTAGCGATAGCTGCTTCACTAGCTGCTGCCATGGCTTGTGGGGTTGGAAAAGCCGCAAACAAACCTGGTGTCGCTTTATTAACAGCTGCATCAGTCGTCTGAGCAGAGAGCATGACTGCCACTAATAATTCAAAATGATTACGAAAATCTAGACTCGGTTTCGCATCTGGAAAAAGGGCGATAATTTCTTCAATCACATGACGTGCTCGTTTTTTTGATAAGACCATAACTTCTCCTTTACATTACTAGAATCTATTATAGCATGAAGGACCGATAGAGGTTAAAGAAATGGCTTCACAAAAAGGACTCGTCCTTGGACAAGTCCTTTTCGATTAGTCTAAAAAATGAGTATGCTTGGTAACCCATTGGGTAACCTTGATATTTAACCAGAACACATAGATCCCAAATGTAATGATGGTAAAGAACCACCATTTAATCCAATTTCCAAACAACTGCATGGCTGTGCCGTCAAAGTACTGACGACGACCATCAATCACGGTATGCTTGATCTTCCAGTTATACAGTATGCACATGCCCCAAGGAGCACAAATACCTAAGGTCAGTACAGTAATAAGAGTTGCTAATAAAACATGGCCAATATATGAAAACAGGCCTCCATCAAAATATGATTCACGATACATTTTCAATCTCCCTATCTTTTTCTATACTAATCTCTTCAAGAAAGTAATCAAGGTTTGAGCAGAGCGCTCGCCAGCCTGAATGATAAATTCATCAAAAGAGATATTGGCTTCGTGATCGGCCGTATCACTCATAGCCCGAATAACCATGAAGGGACGGCCAGCTGCATGAGCGGCCTGAGCAATGGCTGCCCCTTCCATCTCAACTGCCAAAACTTCTGGGAAATGCTCCCGAATCCTTGCGACTTTTTCCTCACTAGCAATAAAGCTATCTCCAGTCGTAATGAGACCCACGTGCGTTGCAGTAGCTTCTTCTTCCAGTACTTTTTTCATTTCCGATACAAAATAGCGACTAGATTCAAAATAAAGCGGTTGGCTGGCCATCTGGCCATACTGGTAGCCAAAAGCAGTCACATCCACGTCGTGATAAGCCAATTTATCCGCAAGAACAATGTCGCCAACAGCTATTCCTGGGGCCAGGGCACCTGCAGAACCCGTATTGATAATGGCTTCCACTTTGAAATCATTGGCTAGGACCGCTACACTCATAGCAGACATAACTTTTCCGATGCCACTTTCAACTAAAACGACTTCATGGTGACCGATTGATCCCGTATAGTAGACTTTTCCAAGACGCAGATGTTTTTCCCCATTTTTAAGAGCTTCTACCAGGATCTTTAACTCCTGTGGCATGGCTGCAATAATTCCAATTTTCATATCATTTTTCTCCTTGTGACGATCTTACAAACGCCAAATAGCAATAATCAAGACAATGAGGAGCACGATGATCCAGAACAAAATCTTATTGAGTTTGGATTGGAGAACACTTTGTTTTTGTTCCTCAATTCGACGACTCTTTGTTACCGTTGGCTCCACTTGGATCTGCAAGGTATCCTGCGAATAACGCTCTTGTGGGCCTTGGCTTCGACTTTCTCTGACGGGACGTTCATAGCCAAATCCTCTGTGGTCTGTTCGAAGGATCTTCGTCTCTTCGTTATCTAGCATCTTAGGGCCCGAGATCTCCTCGCCACGCCTCGCTCGTTCAATCATTTCATCTGTTAATAAAGGTTTTCCCATTGGATCCTCCTCTATTTATTGGATAATTCCCAGTACTGAATCGCCATAATGGTCTTGGCATCACAGATCTCGCCAGCTTGGATCAAGTCTTTAGCCTCCGTCAAGGTCACTTCTAGCAACTCTAAAGTCTCATCTTCATCTTGAGGGCGAGGATTTTCCACTTTTTTCAAATTGGTCGCAGCATAGAGTTTGATCCGCTCGTTACAAAATCCAATGGCTGAATAAAAATCATACAACAACTCTAGATTCCCTGAGTAACCAATTTCTTCTTCCAATTCACGCAGAGCAGCTGCTTGAGGATCCGCATTTTCACCCTTTTCCAACTTCCCTGCAGGGATCTCTACAGAAGTTCTCTCGATCGCCTTGCGGTACTGCTTGACCAAAATGGTCTTGCCCTCATCTGTGATCGGTAAAACCGCTACTGCTCCATTATGAAAAATCAAATCACGCTGCGCTTGACCTTTCCCGTCGGGCAGTTCCACCTGATCTGTGACCACTTGAAAAATCGGTCCTTGATAAATCTCCTTGCGCTCAATGGTTTTTTCTTCAAATTGCATGAAAACCTCCTATTTATTTTTAGGATGATGAGGAAGGCGAGTCGCGTACTCATCCTTATTGACTTGACGGCCACGACCAATTGCAATCGCATCTGCTGGTACATCCTTGGTAATGGTGGATCCAGCACCTACTAGGGAATTGTCGCCTAATTCAACTGGTGCAATGATGGTCGAATTTGAACCAACAAAGACATTGTTGCCAATAAGAGTCTTGTATTTATTTTTGCCATCATAGTTGACGGTGATGGTTCCTGCACCAAAGTTAACGTTGCTACCAACTTGGCAGTTGCCAATGTAGGTCAGATGACCAGCTTTGGTATTCTCTCCGATAGACGAACCTTTGACTTCGACAAAGTTTCCAATATGGACATCTTTGGCCAGGCTAGAACCAGGACGAATATGAGCGTATGGTCCTACTGTCACACCATCTGCTACCGTGCTTTCTTCAATCATAGAGTTGGTGATGACAGCACCTGCACCGATTTCACTGTCCACAATATAGGTTCCATTGGTTAAGACGGCTTCAGCCCCAATTTTTGTGTGCCCTTTTAGGGTAACATTGGCTTCGATTTGCACTTCTGGTGCGATCTCAACATCGACATCGATATAGGCTGCATCCGGATTGACAAAGCTCACCCCATTGACCATGTGGGCTTGGTTAATGCGACGACGCATGATGCCTTCTGCTGTCGCAAGGGCCACGCGGTCGTTAACCCCGAGACTTTCATCAAAGTCTTTGAGCGTATAGGCTCCAACTTTCTCTCCTGCTTCTCGGAAGATCCCAATCACATCTGTGATATAGTATTCACCTTGGGCATTGTTGGTATTGATATTCTTCAAAGCTTCAAAAAGACGGGCATTGTCAAAGACATAAGTCCCTGTATTGATTTCTTTGATTTGTTTTTCAAAATCTGTCGCATCTTTTTGCTCGACGATGCGAAGCACTTCCGCGTTGTCATTACGAACAATCCGGCCATAGCCAAATGGATTCGCTGCTTCGGCTGTCAAAATCGTTGCCACATTCTTGTGGTTGATATGGAAGTCGATCAAGTGTTTGAGACTGTCACCCGTAATCAAAGGAGTGTCTCCTGCAATGACGAGGGTATGCCCTTCAAGGCCTTTCAAGACTGGCTCTGCCATCATAACCGCATGGCCAGTTCCCAATTGTTCGGTTTGTTTGACAAACTCTGTTTGTCCCACTAAGACTTGCTCTACCAATTCCGCCTTGTGGCCCACAACTGTTACAGTCTTTTCAGGTGAGATGGCTCCAACACTACGGAAGACATGCTCCAACATAGAGATCCCTGCAACCTTATGAAGAACCTTGGGCAGATCTGATTTCATACGGGTACCTTTCCCCGCTGCTAAAATAATGGCATAATTTGGCATAACATTTCTCTTTTCTGTACAATATCGCTTACATTATACCATTTTTTAGCCCTTTTGGAAAATAAGACCAGATCAAAAAACTCTCCGAAAAGGAGAGCGTGTTCTATAATGGATAAACCTTGCGAAATTCTTCTAAAACTACCTTGCTGTCAGGTGTAAAAACCAGACCTGCTTCTCCAAAGCAGTCTTTGAAAAAGTCTTCATGAACCTGACGCCAATAAGCTAGAGATTTGTCTCCCTCACCTTCCTTATAGGCATGGTCGGCTGACACTTGATGGAAGGGCTGAACAGAAACCTTTGTAATTTCAATAATGCAGACAGCTTGATCATTACTGTCTAAAACGACATCAAAGGTTCCTTCTTGCGGAAGGGGTTCGTTCTCTAGTGCGTATAGATTATAGGCTGAAGCTGTTGCTGTTTTTTCGCCTTTAAAGACCAGTTCCGCTAAAAGCTCTGGATCCACTCCAAAGGCCCAGGCGTCTATCTCATCTCCGATAGAGGGGTTGATTTGCTTGTAGGCATTCCACATTTCTTGAGGTGTCATAAGTTCTCCTTTGTAATTTTTTACTTTCTTCTTTTATATGTTTAAGATGGTCTGGATGGTCAATTTCTAAATCAAAAATCTCTGGAATAGAGCTGTAATGGAGAATACATTCGATACCCATCTGATTCATTTTTTGTATGAAAGAAGGATTCAGATAGCCTGCTACAGCGAAATCAATCTTGTTCTTCTTTGCTTCATCCTGCATCTGTCTCAACATATCTAACATAATTGGACTTTCCATATCATGCCATTGACTGTTTCTCACAGTCGCAAAAATAAAAGAAGTTAAATCATTCATTCCAACTACAATCTTTGAAATGCCCATTTCTAGTATCCTGTCCAAGTCGAAATAAGCTGATGGTAATTCAATCATCGTGCCGACTTTCCCGGTATAACCATACTGACGCAATACTGTAATAGCTTGTTTTAATTGTTCGGCATCATTGACAAAAGGAAAAATAACAGACAGATTGGGATTGGTTTGAAAAACTTCTGTAACAACATTTGTCTCAGCCTGAAATTCATCTGGACATGCCAATAAACGCCTAGTCCCTCTATATCCAAATAAGGGGTGGCGTTCGTCAAAATACTCTTTAGTCCTGTCTAGACTATTTGCTTCTGCATTTGTTAACTCTGAAAAGCGATACCAGACTTCTTCATCTGAGTACAAATGACAAATAGTGTCTAGATAATCTTTCACAAATTGCTGACAACTTGGTAACAGGATGTTTTGATTGAGCTCTCTCAACAAGTATTCCCCACGAATCAAGCCGACGTGGTGCAATAAATGGGGATAAACTTTTTCAACAATTTTTTCGCCACTAAGAGCTAGTTGATTTTGCATGTTCATTCACCTCGTCTTAAAAGATACAATATCAGATATCATTATACGACACTTTCCTCTAGTTCAAAAGCTTCATAAGGTTCAACTAACTCATATCCTAAAAATTCTGCTACTTTTTTGGAAGCCTCGTTATGAGCATCCCAAAGTGGAAACATATCTCTATTTAAACTCTCTAGAATCATTGCAGCACCAAGCTTTTTAGCAAAGCCATTTCCTTGTTCGTTTGGTCTAGTTGCAACTTCCACTTCAACTGCTCCTTGGTAAACTAACCCTGAGGAAATCCCAGCAATCACTTCATTATTTTTAAGAATTACAAAGCCAAATCCACCTTTTAAAGCAAAATCCTGGTAGGACTCAAAATCCCCCTGTAAATCTTGTGACGATTCTTCCTCAGAAAGGCAGTTATAAATACGACTATCAATAGGTACAATATTGTAACCTTCCTCTATATGAGTAACTAGATCATTTAGAAATTCAACTTGAAAATTTGCCTTATCCTTAAAAGAATAGCGAGTAAAAGATATTAACCCAACTTGCCGATGCAGAAAATCTTGCCACTTAGTGTCTTCTGAAATAATAATCTTATAATCTAAAACATATTGCCTAACAAAATCTTCCCAAAATCTAGAATTTAGCTCCCCTGCTAGGTATAGAAAATTCCCAATATCATAAAAGCTCGTTGTCCTATCACTGTTTCGATAAACAGTCCCGATTTGAGATTTAAGACCATAGAGAACCATATATTTCTTCCATGTTTTAAATAGTTCCATTATCCCCCATCTTTACCTTCCAATTCTTATAGCTTGTCAGTTCTAATTCTGGAAATCCTAATAACTCTGCCTTAGCCTTTAATACTAAGGGAGAGGCATTGTCTGCAGTAATTTCTTCCAAATTCAACCAAATTGCATTTGCTGAATCATTGCTTCCATCAAAAACTTCATGAGGAAGGGATTTTTGAGAACGTTCTAAATCAAGTACGATATCATAAAAGGCCATGATATGGTGTACGGCGAAGTCTTGCCCTTCTTCTTGAACCAGCACGTCATAAATCCTAGGATTTGAATAACAGCTAAGCGTATAGCCTGTCTCTTCCAGAACTTCTCTCTTGAGGGTTTCTGTCAACCCCTCCCCTACTTCCTGGCTACCACCTGGTAGGTCAAAACGATGCTGATAAGGTCCTCTCGTTTTCTCAATGCAGAACAATTCCCCATTCTCAAAGCAAATGCCATAGACACCAAAGTGTTTTTTGATTTCCATATTCTACTCCTTCTAAAAGTCCAAGATCAATAACTTACCCTATCCCTTAAAAGGAAAGAGGCTATAGATTTCATGCTCCTTGACATACTTCTTTAGTATCTCCATATTCTCTTCGATTTTTGCTTGGATATCTGTCTCTTCAAACGTTGACTCAGCAATAAAGAGGTGAATCTTCAATAGATCTGTCAAGTATAGCAAACGGCGTTCCATTTCCGATTCAGGACTTGAGGCTTGCTCGATTTTTGCAAGCTTTTGCTCCAAGCTATCACCATTCAAAAATCTCTGATGAACTCTCCTTCTAATTTTTTGAGTGGATTCCTCCCCTTGTTCTAATGGAGATAAAAGGAGTTTTTTATAGACGATTACCTGATTTTCTTTTTCTCTTTCCAGATAGGCCAATAAAACCAGAGCGCTATCAACAAAGGTCCAAGTGTTAAAATTCCCTTCAAATGGAACTTGTATGATCCTATCTAATAATTCCTTAGCCATTTCCTCTTGGCCATCCAGATAAAGTAAATAGGCCAGATGATTCAGCGATTCGAGATAGCTAGCTTGGGTCTTCCTATTCTTTTTAGGGATCCGGTTTAAATACGATACTAACTCAAGATCATTTTCAACCTCTTCGATGAGTTCTTTCACATTCATTTCTTTTCTCCTATCCAATTCACTTTTTGTTATTGAGAAAGGCTTTTCTCAGGTCAATCTTACCGAAGTAGATATTCTTTCGCTGTCGCTTGGACGTCTGGGGAAAGGTAGCGCTCTATCAAGTCACCTGTCCCAACAATATATTCCTCCAGAGGGACATCTTCTCTTTGTTTCCAAAAATTTGAAAAAGCGAAATAGAACTCCAAAAACTCCGTCAAACTTTCGCTGAGTTTGTAGAAATTAGGATCTCCAGGACTGCCCGCGTAAACTGGAGAACTGTCATCTTTCATATCACAGAAAAGAATATCATCTGTATCTGTAGTAGCGAATATCTGGTATTGCCCTTCACTAAACTGAAGAATATCTTGTAAGGCCCAACATTCGACTGTCCTTGCAGGAGAATCTAATACCAACAAAATGATATTAAAATTTTGATTAGCAAAAAATAAATCCTCATTGAACACTATATGTTGATAATAATCAAGTAATTCTCCTGTAAAATCTGAGGAATGGATCCTTAATTTTTCGTTTGAAAAACTCACTGGTTGGGGAATAAACGTTGTTTCCTCATAGAGTTTAATGATCTTTTTTAATACAGTCACTACTGCCATTTTTCTCTCCTTGGTCATTCCTCTTCCGTCTCCTTTAAGAATTCCAGCCATATCTTCACATCTGGGTTTATCTCATGCGCTATCTCAGCATGCTTCCTATAATCCATATCCAAGTAGCCTTGTTCATTCCGGAAAATAATGCCTTGTTCATAACATGCTTTAAGGGTTGCAAGCATAGATTCTAATGACCGGTATTCGACCTGGGCCTCTTCTTCAAATACATAAAAACCAAGGATTTGCCCCTGACCTTCTGGAGCCAAGTTCATGGCATAAAAATCTCCCCCTCCACTGGCAAAAATTGGGAACCAGCATTGATTCCAAGTAGAAGTCTTCCTCAACTCCTGATAGGTCTGGATACTTTCTTCCAGAGACATCAAATAGAAACCAGGAAAAAATGCCAGCTCACCGAGTGTGATTCCCTCACTATCTTTTGATCCGTTTCTCCAAGTATAAAGGGCATGCAAGTCCTGAGTTAGCTGCAATGGGATTTCCTCAAACAATTCTTGAATCTGTTGAGAAGATAGTCCCGGATTTAGATGGTCTACACAAGGATGATCTAGCTGTTGGAGACTTTTTTCAATCTCATTTAATAATTGGGTGATCGTTTCCATTTGTTCTCCTTGCCTTGTAAATCATTAGAGACGAGTTCCTTCGTTCCTAGAAAAGAGCTTGCGATTATACAATCCCATCTTCTTTATTGTACTCTATCATGCATTTGACTGCATATTCTACCCATTCCCAAAAATCATTAAACTCTTTTCGTTGCTCCCATCCTTCAGCGGCAAAATCATGAATGAGTTGGACTTTATTGCCCTTTCCTATTTCAAAACAAGCTGTATCATCACAATCTCCTCTTTTAGCAAATGGAATCAACTTTCTGCTTGGGTACCTTTCCTGCAATCCCTCATACAAAGACAGGGCCCATTCTGAATCCAACAGATACCAACAATCAAAATCAACTAAATTGAGTTCGATCAATTTTTTAAACGATTCAGGATACTGAAATAGCCTTTCATCCAGTAAATAGTTCTTCATTTCTTATTTCCTTTTTTGTTACTATTGAAATATCACTCCCTCAAGAGGATGTTTCTTATACATTGATACTACTATAAATCGATTGCTCATCATTTCACACTGCTACTCTATGATTGTGCCAAGTATCATCTTATTTTGCTCGGATATCTGAAAGTCATCCATGAAATAGGGTAAAAAGTCATCAAGCAAGGGATGGCTAAGCCCGTCGATTGGGAATCCTCTTTTGTGGCGTTCTTTTAGTAAAACTAAGATTTCAATTGGGAAATATTGCCATAGTAAGGTATTGAATTCAACTAAATGACTATCTTTGGTGTTCGCTAAATGATAATCACACATGGATAAAATTGTTTCTCTAAAAACATCAACATCCTCTGAAAAAATAGTTTCCATAACCTGTTTATAGGCATCATTCACATTATGATAAGGGTTCGAGTCCAAGGGTTTATATTTAGCATCACAGGCATTTTCGAGCAAGCTAGCTAAGCGGTCGCCCTGTCCATTTCCATAAAGAAAAACGACTAAAGGAAATAAACTCTTGGCTGAAAAGAAAATAACTTTTTTCCCTTTTTCAACTTGGGTTTCTTTAAAATAGGCTAATTTATCAATTAAAAATTCTACATAGGTATGATCTAAATAGGCAAGGGCAAATAAGATAGTCAAACAAATATCTGTATCAAAGTTTGAGCCACCTTTCGCTAAATATTTAGCAGAAGCCATATCTGCCATTACAGAACAAAAACAGCCGTTTAGCAAAGATTGATAGGTTTCAGATGTCTTGTTTTCAATGAACTCAGAAACCGAAGTATATGGTTTAATAGCATGAACCATCCGTACATGTTTATAGGAGTAGGTTTCTGTTTTCCCGTTTTCCTCCCAATTGATCTCAAGGCTTTTTTTGCCTGCTTTTAATGCTTCTAAAATTGCTTTAGTAGTATAAAGCTGTGCTTTTTCAAGATCAAAATCTCTCGCCTTTAGTACTTGATTTTTAACGGTTGTTATTTTTCTTTTTTGATTTGAAAGTGTTTTATTCATATTGACCTCTAAAATTTTATTTCTTACACTAAACTACCGCTATTTTTTGAAGTACATCTCTTCCTGCATTCCTATACTATCCAGTATTTCACAAGGAAGAATTGATCCACTTCCCATCATCGAGCCATTCTTTCTTATCAATCCACCATTTCCCCTTTTGAAACACCATTTGAAAACGATAGAGGGTTTCTATACCAGAACGATTCTCCTTGATGTAGAAATAAGCTTGATTCTCGTCATGCTCTTCATCAACGATAGGATGCGTCTCAAATTTGTATTCAAATGGAAAGCGGACTGATAAGGACTCTTCCCTTGCTCTGAGTGTTTTTCTAGATGTACAAAACTGATCAAAAATCGGAGCTAATTCATCCTTCAACATCTCTTTATCAGCTTTGTTTCTTAGGCTCCTAGTGGCCTTTTTCTCCCAAGAATACATAGCCTGCATAAACTGGAGTAAGGTTTCTTTTGCTAGATTCGTATGGCTCATATTTCCTCCTACTTAAACAACGGGACTAAAGGTTCGTTTATTATGAAAACATAGGTCATAAAAAGCTGTATTAAAGGCATTTTTTACTCCTCACGCATGCAAACATGTGGTAACTCTCTTCTAAGAAGTTCCCTTTGCTTTTGATTTGTTCTTCCCGTTGTTAAAAATCGGAGATGTTTCAGACTCTTCAGGTAGCTAACTGTTGATGCGTAGTTAAAAATAGACGTGTCAACAAAATCTAAAAAACGAAGCTCACTAGAGGGCTGGATAAAATCCAATTCTGGTAAATTTTTATTTGCTGTAAATGAAAGATAGAGCAACTGATTTAAATCCCTTATAAAATCAAAGTCCGGCAACTTTACACCATAATCAACGTGCAGATAACGCATGCCAGTATGAAAAGAAATGTTCTCTATTGTTTCCAAATTTGTCATGGAAGATATCCCTAGAGCTTTCACACAATCATTCTGGGGTAAGATAATCTTTTTTACTTTACTAGCCCCAACTATTAAAATCTTTTCTACTTGTTCATATTTTGAAAAGTCTAGCACATCAGATTTACTTCCCATCAAGTAAATCATCCTCGTATTGCTAGGTAAAGAAAGCTGATTAAAATCCATATCTTTCAGCATATCCTCTGGGTTTTCGACAATGTACTTTTGTCTTAATAAGCGATTGATATCGATAAATTCTTTATAAGTCAATTTTTCATCCAATAATGGTGCAATCTCTTCAATAGAATGCAGAGGCTCCATTGCCAATAAATTCTCTCTTTCGGAAAATCCTTTTTTAATGATCTCTAAATATTTATCTAAACTGGTCATTATTCACCTCTTTTTATGAATATCATGCTTCGTTTTCTTTGTTCAACCTATCTATTTTTACAATGACACTTTTACAAGAAGAATAAACCATTGCTTGTCTCAAAAACTAAAATCATGAATCTTCAGAGTATTTTTTCTAAATAAACTATATCCTGCTTGCTCAATCTCGATCAAAAATGACCTTGACTCTGGCTCTACCCGAAGCGTCTAGATATTGCTCTAGTTTCGTAATAGACTCCTCTGAATCAGACAATTGAACAAACAAATCCCCATTGATGGTCATGACATCCTTTGTCGGTAAAAGCATGAGATTCTCAACGCTTGGATCATTCACAATCATTAAGGAAGGGGAATAAATACAGCTTCTGGAGAGGTCTAGATTTCCAAATCGCTCCCTAGCAGACACAAAAATAGATTCCATCCCACCTTGGGCTTTCAGAACAAATTCCCTCTCGAAAAATGCTTCAAAACTGTCGTAGATCTCGATGACATCCATAGTAATCCCATCTAAATAATAAACTTGATGACTTTGAATGTTCCCATCCTTCAATCTATAAGCGAATTGATCTCCAATAGCAGACATACCAAAAAAATAGTAGTCTGATGCATAATCTCTCCAGACATCTTTCCATAGCCTATCCGAATTCCAAGAGTCCAGCGTGATGGCTTGAGCAGAATCTGTACCAAACAAACGATAATAGCCACCATAAAATTCCAAGCCGTTGGTTATGGAGAGCAAATCCAGGTGAGCTTGCGGAAACTGTCTGGCTTTGAGTTTTTCTAGTTCAAAAGCTGAGGCCCCACTTTCTTGTATAACCAGATCCTCACAACATTTTAAAAAATTCTTCATTTTCATTTGCTTCTCATCTCTTCATCTTTGGCTTTAACCCAGCATAAATTCAATAAAGTCTTTTCGATAGGCTTCAGGAAGTTGCTCTTCGATAATAGCCATGATTCCTGTTAAAAAACCTTCTTTATAGTCCGACAAGTCCTCATCAATGTAGATGTCATTCTCAAACTTGGTGATTTCTAGCTTTTTCATCTGACTATAAGTAGACAAGAAAGTAGATAAAGAGGGGCTTAAGCAATAGAGCTTGAAATTCCCAGGAATCTTGCCAAATACAGGACTAAGCTCGCTAGTTAGATCACAAAAAATTGGCTCATCCCCCATCATGTGAGCAAAAACCATATAACTCTCTTTCCAGCTAGGATCCTGCCATCCTTCTGATGCAGCTTCACATAGAGGGAGAGGAATTAGAGCAAGATCATAGGGAGCTCCTCTAAAATAAGCTTCTTCATCAAAGTCTAAATGCTGGTAGAACTCTTTCAATTGACCAGACAAATCTGGCTTTTCGACATGGAAACAGTCACTAGTAAATACAAGCTCTCCTAAGCCCTTGTTTCTATGATAGACTTCTACGAATTCCTTTAACAAATTGAGCATCATTATTGGACTCCTCTCACATTTTTGGGATTATATTTGGCTATTTTCAACTGACGATTACGTATCATTCTGACCGCTAGCGACAGCCTGAGCCCATATTCGTTCAAATTCTTCTTGACTAATCTTGATGGAGTCTGATAGATCCAACTCATCTTTTCGACCATCATAGAGTAGAAACCCTACTTCTGGAACATAATCCTGTAGGCAAGAGGAAGCATAAGAGTGCCCATTCAAAACGTTAATTTGTCGACTTGCACGCTGACCAGTAAACTCTGTATAAATAACTCCTAGGCCTGTCATAAACTCACTATTGCCATAATAATAATATTCTTTTTCACACATTAGAATCTTCCTTTACCATTTGTCTCTCCAAGAATGGCATCCTTTCCTCTTTGCCTCTTTCATCGACTAATTCTATGTTCATTTTCAATTTATAGAATCTACCGGTTTTTATCCTTATTCTCCAAGACTCTCACTTCTACTTTATCCTCCGCTAAATGGAGATCCAATACTTTTTCCTGGTCTTGAAAGAATAGCGTCAGGTCTCTGGTAGAAAATTCAGTAAAATAAGAGGACAAAAAGTCATCCAAATCCTCCATTTGAACAAGACATAAATCGGTGAAAACTCCCACAAAACTAGGATAAACTGCCTTCGATTTCCAACTAGACTTTGAATGGACCTACTTAGATCTTTAGTAGTAAGATTGGCAGAAAACTCATAAAGGCAAGGAATCGGAGAATCGATAGGATTCAACTCCCCAGCATACCAAGCAATTTCTTTAGGTTTATCGGTCAGAAAATGAACATCCTTGATCCCCTTCAAACTCTTGATTCGTCTTTCAACTTTTAATAAGGATAATTTCTTTTTTAAGTCACTCATTGTTCTTGCTCCATCATTCTGAAACAGAAATTTTGCTCACAATCTCATTCTGTTTATCCAACAAATAAAGAAAGTTCCCTTTTGCTTCCAGTTTACCAAGTTTAGCCCCATAATCCATCTCATGAGGAGGGCAGGATTGAATCAACTGACGGATGCTCTTGTCCTTGTACTCTATCTCCCAAAACAAATCCACCTTATCAAGCTGATGCTCCACTTGAATAGAATAGGTCGTGGATTGGATCTTCTTCCTTTTCCACTCCCAGCTATTTTCGTAATCGTTTTTCTCTATTTCATTGACTACATCCTCTATCAAGGAGCATGGAATAAAGAGCTCCTGAAACACGCGCTTTACCCCTTTTAGCAAGGCCCCTAAGAGCATCTTTTTCTGTTCCAATGGACTCGAGCTTTCATAATTAGAAAAATCAAATAAAACCTGAACGGTATAGACGCCAAGTAGGTTCATGATAGCTGGATTGCTAATCGTATCTACACATTCTACGTTGATTTTCCAACAATGCTTGGTCACAACTGGTTTAAAAAGGCGCTCTACCATAGAGGTCATACATTTGGATTCATATACGAACGCTCTTCGCTGGTCTTTCCAATTCTGTCGGTAGTCTTCAACTCTAGCTTCCTCGTAGGTTAACGTAGCTAAGTCCATCAGCTCCTCAATCCTCTGTTGATTTTCCACATAGGGCTTATCTAATTCGAAATACTCTAACTTCATATTCGTGGTCTCGCAGTTTTTTTCTTGTAGAAAGGTTTAGCCTTAGGTCAAGGTATAATGTTTGTGCTCTTCCTTCACTTTTTCCCATAGTCGCGGTGTCCCTCCTAAAATGGAAGATTGTTTGATCATTCTGAATCTCCGCAAGAAATCTTTAAGTATCAATCTTCACAGGACCAATCTCAGCAATTCTAAATAGGTCAGAAGATCCTGATAACATCACATCATTTTGGTTTATAAAATTGAATTCAACCTTATTCTCTAAAAAGAGCAGCTCCAGTTGTCCCTTCACCTTATGAATCCCCTTAGAATAAAAATGGATTTCATCTAAATTAAAAAATTCTAAATTAATTTTTATGGCATTAAATGCACTTTTCTGCCACTTTTCAGGGAAGTTAGTTGGGAAATCAAATACATAAAGGACAAGATCTAATTTGTAATCGTAACATAACACAGTATCAAGAAAAACATTCTTCAAGTCCAAATCACCATCAAACAAATGAATAATCTTTTCCTTCCCCACTGCTTTTTCAAACCATTTCACAAGATGAACTCCTTTTTAAAAATGAATATAAGTCTTCTTTTTAAGATTCATTGTTTCCCTCTTTAAGGAGATGGTAACTTCTCTCTTTAAGTAGATCTTAGAATAGCCTAATCCTCCTGCCGTCCTTTCCTTTGGATACATCCTCAATGATTGTATTTATATGTACTTCATTAAATTGACGGGAAAAGTCTACAATTTTCTGGCGATTCTGTTCTGGATATAGATAAGATGCAGCCAAAATGAACATAAACGGAGAGATTGTTCCTCTTATATTTTCCAAATAAACATCCTTGGTGATAAAGGTCATGATCTTCTCAAAATCATCATCTTTCAGCACAATCTTTCTCATATAGAGTGCTGCACAAGCACCTGCAGCTTGCAATAAGTTATTCGATTCCAAGGACTCATAAACAAAAGACAAGTTCTCTGTTTCTAAATTTTCTAGATAAGCAATCGCTACTGCTAGAGAGCGATAGGTTACAGGGGTTAGGATGTCTCTCAGCAGTAATGACTTGAGATAGGGGACTTCTTCTGTGCAATCCGTTGCAGCCATGGCGTAGAGCAAGTACATTTGTGATTCCCATGATTTAGGCTTTTCCATCTCCCCTTCCAAGGCCTGATGCAAGAATGGTCCATATCCTTTTAGTCTGCCTCTTAAAATTTTTTTCGCTGCCTTTTTTACCAAGGGCGTTCGTCCTGAAGTTAACTCATCTACATAGTCCATCTCAAACTCCTTTATTTCCTCTGCTTGCCAGTTCTTCTTCCAAGATTCTGTTATAAACTATACTTCCGACACAGGCTTCCCAGTCCAGCTCCTCAACTTCTTCCCTAGAAAAAATCTTAGGTTCTATCCTACCATCTAGCCAGACCTTCCCAAAGTGAGGACCATTTGGATCTCCCCACTTAAAGGCTAAATCCTTGAAATGGCTTGGATCAAAATCCGCTTGATGACCAATTATCTGCCAAAACCATACTGGACTTCGATCAAACAAGGTGTAGGAGTCTACAATGATGGGCTTACCTATAAATTGAGCACGACTTAGCTCCTCAACTGTTATAGTAGGACTTGCTTGAAAGATATCGAAAAATTGAATGACATGACCAACATTCACTTTTCCAAGGATTTGACCAAATACAAACATTTCCTCCGAAAATTGATAGCAAAAAATATCACCAATTTTAATAAATCGAAGTTTTGTTCTTGGCTTTTCATTCCACTCTCGAATCTTTATCTGGGTCATTTGTTCTCCATTATTAATTTAAATCCATTCCTACTACTCTTTATTTATGATATGAAAGAGATCGTCTCTTAGAACAATTCCATCGTCTTCTATCAAATAGGCCATGTGCTCCCAGAAGGGCAATTCTTGTTCAAGAGGTTCTTCCAAGGTAAGTACTTGATCCTTCAAGTTTGCTGCAATCTCTTCGACTTCATCTTGCTCAATCTCATAAAACTTTGCTTTCAAAAGAAAGATGCCTGATAGAAAGAGTGAATACGAGGAAACAAAAGTATGCAAGGAAGAATTGACATAAACCCTCGATTCTTGAAAAACTTCCCTTCCTTCTTGATTGCAAAGTAAGAAGACTTGCTTCTCTTCTCCAATTACAAAGGCACCTAAAAAACACTGACCAAAAAGCCTATAACTCTCCTGATTTTTCCTTAGTTCGACTAGTTCGTCGCCTGCTTTGACAAAAGAAAATCCCATTTTGGAGTAATCCTCTAAATATGCCAAAAGGTTGAAACGGACCTCATCCAAACTAAATGGTTTCTCCTCTTTAGGACCTACGCTAAAACCGTACTCCTTCACCAATTCATCGATATTGACTGTCATTTTTCTCCTTATCACTATCAGTCATTGAATACCATTTCTCTAATCGGCCTAGCTAATCATCAAAAGGCATAAAGCTATCATGTTGCTGATAATAATTTAAAGCCTCGACCAAGTCTTGGGGACTAGCATCTGGCTTTTCCTCAAGTGCGACTGCAAGAACATCAATCAACTGCTCTCCATAATAGACTAGCAGCAGATCTTGCTCCGTCACTTCTGTCGGGTAGACATCACGGTCTTCCACAACATCCGGATAATCGGATACCCAATAGAGCCTAGCTAGTGCCAGTTCTCCATCCTCCTTGCCATAGAGGCAAAAATCATCTGATACTAATTGATCCACGCGCACCTGCTCAATTATCTGCTCTAGTGAAAGTTCTTGGTGTTTTCGCATCCCTTCTCCTTTTTAATCTCACTCTTCAACAAAAGAGTTCAAAAATTCCTCAAAAGAAGCCCATTGACCGTAGATCTCAGCTGTTTCTTCTAGAACATAGAAATACACCTTGCCATAATCCTCTGCCCTTAAAGAAAGAGCATAGTTGCCCGATCCAGGATCATAGGCAAAATGGAGAAGATCTGTGGCCTTAAATCCCGCCGGTACAGCCTCATCGTCAAACCAGGTAAAAGACTTCTTCATCTCCTCCAGTGAATCAAAGGAATTGAAAGGAAAGAGATGACGGTCATCGTGAACACCCCTTACTTGGGGCTGGTCACCATTGTACTTGAGATAAAAATCCTTCATGGCTTCCGGCAATTTCTTTCCAAGAATCTCCTCAAATTGTAAAAAATCTTCGCTTGAAATAGCTGGATCTGTGTCTGTTAATACTAGCATCTCGTCTCCTTTTGAGTCTCTCTTCCCAAAGGCTTTTTTTATTTGACCTCCATATTACAGGTCCCTTTTAGGCTATCATACCATAAGATTCCTTTTCCATAAAGCTAAAATAGAAAATGAGCCCAGTGGTTCTACTAGACTCATTTCATCCTTATTATTTTACTTTTTTCAGCCCTTACTTCAAACTCCAACCACCATCAATGGTCAGGATTTGTCCTTGCATGGCAGAGGCCTTCCCACTGGCCAAAAAGAGACTGACTTCTGCCACTTCTTCTGGCTCTATCCAGCGTTTAATAGGGGTCTCGCTAGCCACCCAGTCTGCTAGACCGCCTGGCTCAAAGTCCGCAGCGGTCATAGCCGTTTTGACAGCTCCAGGAGCAATGCCAAAGACCTGAATCCCAGCTTCTGCATAATCCAGGGCCAGCTGTTTGGTAAAGCCTGCTAGCGCATGCTTGGAGGAAGTATAAGCGTGACCGCCACCTCCTGCTAGGCTAGAAGCAATGGAGCACATATTGATGATGATCCCTTGCTTCTTCTCCAACATTTGAGTCAGATAATGCCGTGTCAGCTCTACCGGAGTTACATAGTTGATCTCAAAGATCTCCTGAATCTCCTGAGCGCTTTGCTCAAGAAGTGGTTTGTAGTCATCCAAGATCCCAGCCGTATTGCACAAGATGTCCACCTCTGGACACCAGTCAAAAATCGGCGCCAAATCAAGAGTCAAGTCCCGCTGCAAGAAGCGGAAATCACCCAACAACTGGGGATCCGCTCCCTGGTCCACCCCATAAACCTGGTAGCCCTTTTCTAGAAAGAGGCGAGCTTGAGCCAGACCAATCCCGGAGCTAACGCCTGTGATCAAGACCCCTTTAGTCATGAACTTCCACCCAGTCTGTCGCTAAGACATCACAAGGGGTTGGACTCCACATGGAAAATCCTTCGCCTTCACCAGATACGTTAATGAGAAAATAAGGCGTCACTTCAAGGGCAACCCCGTTTTGCTCGATGGTATCGAAAAGCTGGACATAGTTCTCAGCACCACCCCAACCAGTTCGCACATATTTCTTTTTTGCCTTTAGTCCAGGCAAAATTTCTTCGAATGTCATCATCTTCTCCTTTGATTCTTACTCTCTTTATTATAACAAAAATCAAGCATCCTCGTTGCTTTCTATCTGCCATTTCTTCTTCACCTGCTCAAAAGAAAAAGCCAGAGTAGTTCTCTGACTTTTCGTTAAGCTTCTTACTTATTTTCTTCAGAATGTTGGTAGCCATAGCTGAAATAAAGGACCGTCCCAATCAAGAGAGCAAGGCCAAAGGCAATCCAAGTTCCTAGAGAATACTGGGTCATGAAAGAGACGCAGATGATAATGGATAAAATAGGCAGGAATGGAACCAAAGGAGTCTTGAACTCCCCTTCCTTTGGTAGCCCTTGTTCTTTACGAAGTTTAAGAATAGCTAAGGCCATCATGATCAAATAGGCTAGGGTACAGATATTTAAAAAGGAGGCAATACTCGCTAATGGGAAAACCCCACCTGCAATCGCTGCAGCAATCCCAGCTAGTATCGTTGCCTTTTTAGGCACCTTGGTCTTAGGATCCAACTCCCGCATCATACTGGGAAGAAGACCATCACGCGCTAAACTATAGATCATTCGAGAAAGAGCAAAGGTCATTGAAATGCAGACGGTGATGAGGGTAAAAATCGCAACGAGGGAAACATAGGTCCCTGCCCAAGAGGCTCCTACCTGACGGAGAGCATAGGCAACCGCATCATCCACATTCAACTGACTAAAAGGTACCATCCCCGTTAGCACCAAGGTTACCAAGATATAGAGCACCGTCGTAATCATCAAACTGAGAACAATCCCCCGAGGAATATTCTTTTGAGGCTCTTGAATTTCATCAACCGCCATGGAAATAGACTCGAATCCTAGGAAAGCGAAAAACATGAGCGAAGCCCCCGCCATAATCCCTGTCTGACCACCGTAGATTTCCCCAAATCCATAAGGAGCAAAATTTGCCCAGTTGGCAGGATTGAGATGAAACTTTCCTACCAGAACAAACAAAGCCAGGGCAGAGAATTTCAAAATTACCAGGATCGAATTAAAGCGCAGGACAAATTTAGCATTGTGGAGAACTAGAGCCGTCACCAGAACCATGACTAAAATGGGTAACAGATCCACATAGTTCCCTGCAGTAGGATTAAAGGTCCCATTTAAAGCAGCTGGGAGATGGATACCTCCATTCGCTAACAAGCCCTTGAAATAGGCTGCCCAACCCGAAGCGACCCCGGATACAGCTGTCATAAATTCCATAACCGTTAGCCAGCCTGCAAGCCAAGCTGGAAACTCACCAAAGATAGCATAGAGGTAACTATAGGCTCCCCCAGTCGCAGGAATACGAGAGGCAAATTCGGCAAAAAAGAGAGCTGAGAGTCCTACGCAAAAAGCTGCAATCACAATGGAAACAATCAAGGCTGGTCCAGCTAAAGTAGCAGCAGCAGTTCCCGTAATGGTGAAAATCCCCGTTCCCACCATAGCACCGATACCTAAAACAATCAAATCCCACATTCGCAAATGGCGATTCAGACCAGCATGAGATTTGCCAACATCTTTTTTTCGAAATAGATTCATCCCTTTTCCCCCCTTTTATTGTCATCATTCTATCACACTTAGATTGAAAATGGTAGCCTATCTCTGACAGTAACTTCTCCAACTAATAAAGGAGGGGCACCCCTCCTTAACTGTATTTTAACCTTCTTCAGCCTTCATTTTTTTCAAGGCCCGAATGGTAAACCAATAGTATATAACTAGCCCAAAAACAATGACGGCTGTTGGCAGGAGGACAGTCATACTAGGATTCTGAATTCCTTGTGCCAAGGTCCAGCGATGCAAGAATCCCACTACTAAGAAGGACAGAATAGGAAAGATGAAAGCACGAGCAAACTCTTCTTTCCACTGCCACAGGATAAGTCCTGCAGAAGCCCCTGTCATCAGGAAGGCATCCCATGGATTCGGCACTGTCAACCAAGCAAGTGCTGGTAAGAAACGGACCCCAACTATTTCACTGATAAAATAGATACTCAGAACGAGAACGACTACTCCATAAATTGCTTTTTTTGACTTCTCTTCTGCAAAAATGAGGCGACGAAGGAGATAGAAGAGTAGTCCAACGGCCAAAAGCCCTAAAATACCATCCGTTAGATAGACAAGTGGCTTAAGAACCAGGACTGCTTGCGAAGCAAAATCACTTAAGAGGCGATAAAAAATCACAATTCCTGAGACGATTGCACCATATTTTAGAACAGATCGCGTGGATTCTTTAGGCATGTTCTCTATGATTTGGTCTGCCATTCCCTTAGGATCCTGTCCAAAATAGTCCTTGGCCGTCCATCCATCTCCACTTGCTTGCGAAAAATCTAGCGCTAGAATATAGACCTGCTCTCTCAAAGCTTTCTCCTCATATAAGAAACCAGCGAAATTAAAATAATCCCAGAGATCTTGGAAATAAGCTTGGTCCTCCTGGCTAAAGGTTTGAACCAAAGCCTGCGTTTCTTCATAATAAATAACTGTTGTCATCTTTCTTCCCCCTTTCTTTGGAGACGAAATACAATGAGGGTTAGGGCTAGTCCTATAAGAGGAAGTGCCCATCGTAATACGTTAGCAATTTCTGGATTCACAAAGCGAATCCAACATCCAGTTACAAAGAAAGTCAGCCCCATGACCAGTAGGCTAATAGACAAACGTTCCCGATTCCTATAAGTCATCATCGAAAATCCAAGAAAGATCAGAACAGCCAGAGCAATTGCCCAACCATCTGGCAAAAGGATACTGCTATTCTGACCAAAATGAATGGAAAACATGCGCGCTAGTCTAGGAGACAACTTCAGACTGATCACACTGATGACAAGAGCCCAAGACCACTTGATTTCTCCATAGCTCTGCTTGGACCAAAGCCACATCATGAATTGACTAACCACTAAGAAGATAAGGAAATCTACCAGGTAGGTTAATGGGGCGATTTTCAGTGGTGTCATCCAGGTGAAATCCATTAAATAATGCACACCAGCTAAAATCGCTCCAAGAATGAAGACTAGTCCCACATAAGAGCCTAAAGAACGTTTAGCCAAGTCTGAAAGAACTTGATCCACCATAGCCCGTGGATCCTTTCCATAGTAGTCCATTGCACCAGTCCCGTCTCTCTCAGCAAGCTTTAAGTCACATACCATATTGTAGAGCTGTTCACCGAGTACGTCTTCGTCATAAAAATAAGACTTGGCACCAATATAGGTCATCATTTTTTTCATATAGGCTTGATTGTCCTTATTTAGGTGCATCAATTCGGCTGACATTTTTTCTGTATAATCTTCGATCATTCTTCCCCCTCCTTCTTGATACGTTCTACTTTTGTGACTAGCTCCTGCCACTGGTCCCAAAATTCCCCTAAACGCTCTTTTCCAGCATCACTGAGTGAAAAATACTTACGATCAGGACCATCTGGAGACGGCCTCATTTCCCCATGAATAACCCCTTGTTTTTCTAATTTTTGAAGTAGGGGATAAATGGTCCCAGCGACAATCTTGTCAAACCCCATCTCTTTAAGACTTTGGATCAATTCATAACCATAGATAGGCTTTTTGGAAATAATCTCTAGAACACAGCCCTCCAAGACTCCTTTTAGCAATTGGGACTCTTTCATCCTTCTCACCTCTTTCTTCGTCCACTAGTTGGTTTTACATACTAGCTTCTTCACTATCAGTATACTCCTTTTCAACTAGTATGTAAAGCATACTAGTAGTTTTTTTAAAAAAATTTTTATTCCTTAAAAAACGCATAAAATCAAGGCTTTTCAGCATTCGGTTGTGTAAATATACAAAAATAGTTTAAAAAACACTTTATTTTATGGATTGAATGGAGTATAATAATTAAAATTATACAAAAGGAGACACGAATATGAAAAAATCGAAGCTTGCTCTTTTAGCAGGTGTAGCCGCTGCTTCAACGCTTTTCCTTGCTGCATGTGGTTCATCTTCTAATTCATCAAAGGGAACAACCTACAACTACGTGTATGGTACAGACCCTGATTCCTTGAACTATTTGACTTCAAATCGTTCAACTACAAGCGACATTACAACTAACTTGGTCGATGGTTTGTTTGAAAACGATCAATACGGTAACTTAGTGCCTGCTCTTGCAGAAGACTGGTCTGTTTCAAAAGACGGGCTCACTTATACCTACAAGCTTCGAAAAGACGCGAAGTGGTATGATTCAGAAGGAAATGAATACGCTGACGTCACTGCAAATGATTTCGTGACATCTCTGAAATATGTAGCCGATAAAAAGTCCGATGCTCTTTACTTGGTTCAAAACTCAGTCAAAGGCTTGGATGATTATGTGAACGGAAAAACTAAAGACTTCTCAACTGTTGGGGTCAAAGCTGTTGATGATCATACTCTTCAATATACTTTGAACCAACCTGAATCTTTCTGGAATTCTAAATTGACTACTTCTACTATGATGCCGGTCAATGACAAATTCTTGGAATCAGCTGGGAAAGATTTCGGTAGCGTGAAACCAAATGGGATCCTCTACAATGGTCCATACATTTTGAAGTCCTTCACTTCAAAATCACAAATCGAGTTGGAAAAGAACCCTGAATACTACGACAAGAAAAATGTTCACATCGATACCGTTAAATTAACTTACTTCGATGGATCCGACCAAGACTACCTTGCTCGTAACTTCTCAGATGGTAACCTATCTACTGCTCGTCTCTTCCCAACAAGCTCAACCTACAGTACGATTGAGAAGAAATTCAAGGATAACATCGTTTATTCCCCACAAGATTCTACTGTTTACTACGCTTACTTCAACGTAAACCGTCAAAATTACGGCCATACGAAGAAGACATCTGATGAGCAAAAGAACAACACGAAGACAGCCCTTCAAAACAAAAACTTCCGTCAAGCTTTGAACTTTGCTTTAGACAGAACTTCCTACAGCGCTCAAGTTAACGGGAAAGATGGAGCATCAAAAACTCTACGTACCCTTCTAGTTCCACCGACATTTGTGCAAGCAGACGGGAAAGACTTCGGTACTCTCGTTGAAGAAAAACTTGCCGCAACAGGAGATGAGTGGAACGGTGTTAGCTTCGCAGATGCTCAAGATAGCTTGCATAATGCGGATAAAGCCAAAGCGGAACTTGAAAAAGCGAAGGCTGAATTGCAATCACAAGGTGTTCAATTCCCAATCCATATCGACTATGTTGTGGACCAATCTTCTAATGCTCTTGTCCAACAAGCAGACTCTTTGAAGAGCTCAATCGAAGCAGCCCTTGGTACAGACAATGTCGTGATCGATGTACAAAAATTGTCTACAGACGATGCAGATAACGCTACTTATTTTGCCCAATCACCAGAGCAAAAAGACTTTGATATGGATATCACTGGTTGGGGACCTGACTTCCAAGACCCATCTACTTACTTGGATATCTTAAACTCAACAGATGGTTCAACCTTGACTGGTATGGGACTTGATCCTAAGAAAGACCAAGCACTCATCGAGAAAATTGGTTTGAACGAATACCAAGCATTGCTAGATGCTGCCAATGCTGAAAAATTGGATACCAATGCACGTTATGAAAAATACGCTGCTGCCCAAGCTTGGTTGACAGAAAACGCCATTGTTCTTCCAATCTACTCTAAGGGTGGAGTTCCATCTATCACGAAGGTGACGCCATTCTCAGCAGCAAATTCTGCAATTGGTATTAAAGGTGAAACAAGCTTCTTCAAATACCAAAAAGTGCAAGACAAGACAGTCACAACGGCTGACTACGAAAAAGCTTATAAGAATTGGTTGAAAGAAAAAGAAGAATCAAACAAAAAAGCGCAAGAAGAACTTGCGAAACACGTGAAATAATCACGATAAAAACACCGAGGTTGAACCTCGGTGTTTTTTGTTCAGCAACTTGTCGTCTTTTTCATTTCTCAATCTTTTATAGACTCAGCGCTACCTCACGACAATCTTCCGATAACTTCTAGAAGTCAGAAGAAAGACGAGAACATAGGAGATAAAAAAGACAGCGCAGATAGAAAGTGTTGTTTGAAGTACCAAGCCCGCATTGGTTGCTCCTAAGATAGCAACGATCTTTGCGATCATCTTGTAGGCCACTCCTAAGTACAGGAAGGAGAAGAATAATGGAAGGAAAAAGACGGTGAGAATCTGTTTGCGAATGGTGGTGGACGTTTGCTTTTGGTCCAATCCTACTTGTTGCAAAATCACAAAATTTTCCCGATCTTCATAGCCCTCTGAAATCTGCTTGTAGTAAATCACGAGAACCGTAGCCAAAAGAAAGATCACCGATAGAAAAATCCCGATAAATAGAAGAGTCCCTGCTGTTTCACGCCAATCTTTCTCTATGCTGTATCGATCAAATCCACCAAAATAAGTCGCACCATATTGACTCATTTTGTCTGTCGAATACAGCTCTTTGATCAAGCCAGAAATAAAATCTTGGTTATC
Source organism: Streptococcus sp. OMI750 (assembly GCF_047463895.1). NCBI lineage: Bacteria > Bacillati > Bacillota > Bacilli > Lactobacillales > Streptococcaceae > Streptococcus > Streptococcus sp. OMI750. The sequence goes on along the minus strand of NZ_JASHCZ010000001.1, from coordinate 117,195 downwards.
TTTATTTTTAGCAGTAATAGAGAATTCCAAATTTTTATCAACTTTTAGTCCCAGTTGGTTCAAGTCAGGGAGGACCAGGTACAAGCCCATTTGGTGTTGAAACAGGTCGGATTGAGGGAGTTTTCCTTGGATAAAATTGGAGTTTAGTTTTTCTTTAATTGTGAAGGTCTTCCCATTGATTTCTAATTGTGCGTCTAATTTTCCAGGATACTGATATCCATAGGCTAGGATTTCATTTTCCCCAAGCTCAACTTTTTGACCGGTCAGTTGCTCATAAGTCGCTTGATCAAAAAAGTAGACTGTTCCTTCTGTCTTCAACTCCTGACCATTTGATGGAGTAGACTGGTCATTCACCTCTAAGATCCTTCCATCAATCTTTCGAATTTCAGCTGACCAGTATGTTGTCTGTGCCACCTGATAATCTGACAGATGTGTCGCGTCAGCTGTTTTCTTAATTTGAGCTTGAACATCCTCAACAACCGGTTCTGTCTCAGCATCTGAAGGCATATGCCCCACACTAATCATGTAATCAGAAGGGTAAACAGTATCTAGGTAATTCTGCCCTCCAATAAAGATATTGAGCGATCCGGTTAAGGTGACCAAGACCATGGTGGAGAGAATACTAATAGTCGCAAGACCCGCTGCATTTTTTCTCATCCGAGCTATTAGGTTGGAGACAGATATAAAATTCTCTGGCTTGTAATAGTAGGATTTCCGACCTTTGAGAAATCTTAGGAAGGTAATGGAGCCTGCATTGAATAATAGATAGGTCGCTAGAATGACCAAGATGACGGCAATAAAGAATCCTTGAACCGCTGCAACTGGCCGCTCAACGGTTAGCGCTATATAAAAAGCAATTCCTAAGAGCCCTAGTCCTAACAGAGTTTGAACCAGCAAGAAGCGTCCCTTCTTCTCCCCTGCCTTTTTCTGTTGCATGAGGTGGAGGGAACTGTAGCGCAAGAGACGGAAAGAATTCAACAAAAGAATGAGGCCAAAAGCTAAGGCTAACCCAAGTAAAGTGTTAAGAACAGCCTCTATCTGGAAGGTTGATTGAATGACGACTGGTAGCCCCATACATTTTAGGAGCAAGGCGAAAATCAAGCGATCAAACAAGAGTCCCAAGCCCAGTCCTACTCCAACTGTGAGGATATAGAAGATAAGCAATTCCCATAAGGTCATGACGAGGAGGTGCTTCTTCTCCATTCCCAGAACACTGTAGAGTCCCAGTTCTTTGGAACGATTTTTCATGACATAGCCATTGGCATAAGCCACTAAAATGATGACGACCAGCTGGACGACAAAACTACCGAAACCAAGAACAGTTCTCGCCGCTCCCCCTCCGTAAGAATCCTCTAAATGAGGGGTCGATGATAAGGCGATAAAACTATAAAGGATCATGGTCGTTAATATGACAGCCAGGGCAAAGGGGTAATAGAGTTTGCGATTTTGTTTAAGGTTGGAAAGAGCTAATTTACTCGATAATTTAAACATAGCTATCCTCCTTACCCGCCATGACCGTCAAGGTATCTGAGATTTCTTGGAACATCTGACGTTCCGTTTTTTCTCCCCGGAAGATCTGGTTGTAAAGGATCCCGTCCTTGATAAAGAGCACGCGCTTAGCCCGAGCTGCTGCTGCTGTTGAGTGGGTCACCATGAGAATGGTTTGCCCCATGCTATTGATGTCTTCAAAGACATCTAGCAAGGCAGCCGAAGACTTGGAATCCAGCGCCCCTGTTGGCTCATCGGCAAGGAGGATTTCAGGGGAGGTGATGATAGCCCGTGCTACAGCCACCCGTTGTTTTTGTCCACCAGAGATTTCGTAGGGATATTTTTCAAGCAGTTGATGAATGCCTAACTCCCGACTCACGTTCTCCACCTTACTCATCATTTCCTTGACTGCTCTGCGAGAGAGAACTAGAGGCAAGAGGATATTGTCCTTGACAGACAAGGTATCGAGCAGGTTGAAGTCTTGAAAGACAAAGCCTAGTTTTTCCCGACGGAAGCTCGACGCATCCTTGTTCTTGATGGTTGAGGTGTCTATGCTATTTAGGTAGACCCGGCCTTCCGTCGGCTGGTCCAGCATGGCTAGGATATTGAGGAGGGTCGATTTCCCGGATCCTGATTCCCCCATGATGGCGACATATTCACCCTTCTCAACGGTGAAGTGAATATCCTTCAAAGCTTCGACTTGTGTTCCTTGAAAGCGGGTTTTGTAAATTTTTTTAATGTGTTGAACATCTAGTAAGGTCATAGTTAATTCCTTTCTAACTCTATAAAAGCTTCAATCGTTTTTTACAAATCAATTGTACTAAAACTGAGAGGCTTTCACCATAACAAAACCTTACAAAAGATGCATTTAATCTTACATTTTTGTAAGATTGACATATTTTTTTAATTTTACTACTATAAGTTTACCACATTATTTTAGTCAAAAGAACCCCCCTTGATACTACAAGGGATTAATTCGGCTCTATAATATTTGTAGTGGGTAAATCCCCTATAGGTATTATGGAGCCTATTTTGTTGTAGAAAAAAAGTCCCATATGACCTATAATGAAAAGCAACCAAACCATCATTAGAAAGAATCATATGGAACAATTATATTTTATCACAAAGCTTCTCGATATCAAAGAGCCAAACATCAAGATTGTAGATATCATCAATAGGTATACTCACAAGGAAATCATCGCTAAACTGGACTATGAGGCTCCATCTTGTCCTGATTGCGGAAGTCAAATTGGAAGCGACGAATAATCTCGTCAAACTTATCAAACGAAATTCCTTTGGTTTTCGAAACTTTGATAACTTTAAAAACGGATTTTTATCGCCCTGAATATAAAAATGGAGAGGACTACAATCGTCCTCTCCAGGTGTTAGCTTTTATTCAACCCACTACAGTTGACAAAGAGCCGAAGAAAGAAATACTGTGTGGTCTTTGAATAATAGATATTTTAGAGGCTAGATTCTTGAATAATTTTGTAAGATTCATAGTCATGAAAGTGAATCCTATCTCTGTTTCGACGACTTGTTTGTCCCTAACACGTACTCTTCGAAAGAAAAAATAATCTATGCTCTACCATTTTCAGGGTTCATTTGAACGATTTTAGGTCCAGATAACACTTGAAGAGCATAAGCGAACAGTGCATCTTCATAAGCATAGTTGAATGAAATCTAGGGCAACCAGTATGAGAGTTTTCCTATAGAAACATTTGACTTGGGGTACTGTCAACAAAAAAACTAATCATTTAATATTCATGAGTTGTTAAAATATCACAGAACAGACTTACTTTCAAACTTAACTGATTTGTGTTATAACTTGTAAACATTATCAACTTAATGGCGCGATTGTCAAGTTAAGATACTAGGATTAAAAATTGTCTTTTTTCTATCTGAATGTACATATAAAACACAATCACTTACTTTTTTCTTTAAAAGATTCATATATTTTTTTATATAACTCTTTTATATCTTTTTTCTGAGAATTAAATTCTTCTTTACCGTAGTCAAAATTTGCAACTACAAATCCCTCGTCAGCATTAGAAAAAGTAAAAAATTCTATTTCAATGAGTTTATTATGCTTAGAGTCCTCTATAGTGTCTCCTAAATTATTATTAAATTGCTTCACTTCTTCTTCACGAACTCCGAACCCCATAGCAGCTCCATTTGCAATGATGTTTGAAAATACTTCTTCTGAAGACGCTACTTCTTTTACAGTTATGAAGTATGTAGCTTCTTCTGTTTCTACTTCTTTCACTTTATGCCATTTTTCTGTATCACTAGAAGAAACCGTATAAACTGTTAACTCCACCGTCGGTTTATTGGTATTTTCTTTTAAGATCATTTGTTTTCCAAAGAAGAAAATAGCAAGTAGCCCAGCTACAAAGATCAAAGCAATATAAATTATCTTTTTCATACATTATCCCCTATATCTTTCATATCAATGATCACATCAACTTTGTTATAGACAGCTGGATCGTGAGTCGCTATAATAACATATTTGTCTTCATCTCTTTCATTTAATAATAAACGAATGATTTCTTTTCCAATCTCACCATCTAAAGCTCCTGTGGGTTCATCTGCTAAGATAATTTTACGTGGTTTCATTAACATTCTGGCAATAGCTACACGTTGAGCCTGCCCTCCAGACAATTCATATATTTTTTGATGTAAATGGTCGCTCGACAGTCCTACTTTTTCAAGTACATCAGTTATTATTTTTTTGTCTTTAGTGATAAGTTTCAAATTATCATATACTGTTTTGTTCTCTATTAAAGAATAATTCTGAAATACATATCCAACAGTATTTTTAAAGAAGGTTCTTTCTTTTATCTTCCAAATATCCTGTTTATCAACTAAAACGTTCCCACTATCAATTTTTTCTAATCTTCCTATAATATTAAGAAGAGTACTCTTACCAGAGCCAGAACCTCCAATCAATGCATAGCTTTTTCCAGATTCAAATCTTAAATTTAAGTCTGTAAAGATCTTCTTTGAGCCGAAACTTTTTGAAACGTTCAAAAGGTCAATTGTCATGTTTCATCTCCTTTTAAAATTTTAGTGTAGCTTTCAGATAATTTTCTAAAACTCATTATTATTGACAACATCAAAACCAGCAGAGAAGCAAGACCAATATATAGCAGCTCTATTTGCCCTGTCATAAGAAATGTAAATAGAATAACCATTGTAATAGCCATCATAAAATACTTAAGACTTGAAATTGCTATATATGTTTTTGACAAACCCAAAATGATTTTTTTCACATATTCATTCTGTTTTAGGGCAATATAAAGTTGGACATATTGATAAATGAGTATAAAGACAATACTGTAAATTATCTTCTGCAAGATTTGTGACAGTAGAATTTGGTGCTCTAAGGATTGGATCTTCAACTTCACAATTTGGTAAACATCTACTGGATTCATTGAAACATTCAACTGGTTAGCCATCTCATTTATTTTCTTTACCCCCTCAGGACTAAAAAGAGACTTATTAGTTATATTACTAGCCAAAGTAAACTTGTTGTTTTCGATCATTTTGTCTGTATCTAACACAACAACAATGTTATCTTTGCTATCTGCTACACTTGCCATTGGTAAAATATCTTTATTTTTATGATCGATATCAGCATCCTCATTGAAATAAAAAATTTTATTACCATTAGGAATTATTTGTACTGCAAGCTCTTCTTTTGTATAGTTTGTTCCAATAAATTGTTCTGCTACAACTGTATTCTCAATAGATTTCTGGTTTTCTTTCCATTTCTCAGGAATATAAATAGTTGCTATCTTATTATCTAAAATATGATAATTTGTTCCATTCACTTTATTTTGTAGGTTAGCACCTGTTTGATTGATATAAATCAGATCTTTATTTATTTCTGGATTCGTTATTCCATCATTTTCTAATTGTTTAGAAAAGTCTTCTAAAGCATGAGATGTTTTCATAAAATCTGGAACATAGGCTGAGGATCGTTCTATATATAAATAATCTAAGTTTTTGAAGGAAGCAGCTATCTGTAGATACTGATCATCCGAATCACTTACTTCTCCATTTTTAGCAGAGTTATTTTCTATTCCAAGGAACTCAATTCTTCTCCAGTCCTTTACTGTATCCCATGGTACTAAATTCTGTATCTGAATGTTAATACTGGATTGACTACTCTTTGTTTCTTGTAAAAAAATTCCTGAGATAAGGATGATAATCGAAATAATGGCAAGCCATACGACAAAAATAAGCTTGTTTTTTGCCTTGTTTTTGATAATTTCAATGGGCTTTTCAATCTGAATCGTTAACCAAAATAAAACAAAGGTAATGAGATCAATGATTTGAAAAAATATAAAATTCGTTAAAAGCAGAGAGAAAAATAACTTAGAACTATAGGTTAAGAAACCATTTCCCAAAAAAGAACTGTAAAAAATCATCAATAAAGCCATCATAATCAGTTCAAAAATAAGAGAAATGACATACTCTCTTCTTAGATCGTATACAGGCAATCCCAAAGAACGTCGTATCACCCCTTCTTTAATCTGCCTCGTCCTAACAACAAATAAAACAACTAATAAAGTTAAGTAAATGGAGCTCATTAACAGTATTCTTAAAGTTCCAGTGAATTGTAAGATTCCTCCTATATACCAAGGATAAGCAATATAGACTGTTTGCAGCCCCGTCATAGTAAGTGGTTTCAAACTGTCTACATCCATTTCCCCAAGGGTATAATACATCCCTATTATCGGTACTGACTTTAACTGTTCATTGTTTTCATCATCGACATTTACATACTTCAACTGACCCGAATTCTGAACGACCGGCTTGTAAATGGTAACTTTTTCCGTTTTTGATAAGTCACGAAGCATTTCGTATATTTCATTATTAGAAAGATTGCTTTTTCCTTGAATAGAAAAAGCACCATCAATTGGTAAAGGTATGGGCGTTTCGGTATCGCTAATAGTGACCAGACCAATTGCAGCAATCAAACAAAAGAAGAATCCAATGATACATAATTTTAATTTCATAAGCACTTACCATATTACAAAAGACACTATCTTATAATTAGATCTCTTGTTTTCATAAATTATTTTTAAAATCTATAATAATCCCAATATGCATATAATCGAACATCGTTCCAAGATTTTTTTGCACTTGATAATATCCATCTATAATTTTTTATCGTGAACTTTAAAGGTTCCAAAAATATTCGTTACTGAAGATTCTGAACCAATATTAATTGGAGACTTAACAAAGGAATTTGAATAACCATAGCTATTCATTTACAACATATTCCCATACATAAATAATGGGATATGGAGCTGGGATTGCTGTAGTTGCGCTAATGACACTAGATTTAGTAGAAAAGCTAAAACTTAAAACACTTGCAACTAGAAAAACAGACACTTTCTTTTTAATTCTCCTTGAATTAAAATATTTGATAAAACCTCCGTACTAATCCTCTTTTTAGTCCCTCAATTTTACTTTAACATGAATTGATAATATTTAGTTTTTATCACAGTTATAGTATCTAGATTCGTTATAATATTTCATAACACTCCTTTTTTAAAAATTAAACACCCCTTTTTGTAAGCACCTACATTTCAAGTGTAATGCTTTTTTAATCTGTTAACTGTTTTTAGTATATTTTTTTAGAAAAATAGGGGGCTATCTATAAAGTATAGATTTGGAAAACAAAATCATATCAATCGATGTTCTTCAGTAAATGAATATGATCATGGTACAATTAAAAATGGGCATTCAATCGTATTTATTTCTAGATTAATATCTTTAAAATACATCTTATACCTCTTTCTTATTGAAATAAGATATTGTCTTTAAGAGAAAACGTAACTAACAAATTGTATTTTTGAAATACAAAATCTAAGATTTCACGCTGAAAATATGTTACCTATTATTTTTTATGGTAGTTGTGTTTATTCCATTTAGAAAGAGCTGACATCGAGTTGATTTGTCAAGAATGACAAGAATATTGAGTACTGTTGATTTAGCATAACCAAACTTACTCATGATGGCTAGGTAGTCACCTTTTTCCAAAGTCAATAGATGTTTTTCAGAGATTCTACTTGATTGTTTTGAAAACGAGTTTTATAAATCCTTTGAACGTATTTTAAATCCAATAGGTCATGATAGACTCCTTCTTAATATCCTGTTAATTGATATTGATCCTGCATAATGGTACAATCAAGCTTAAAACGTTCGGTCTCTTTTGAAGTTGGTACTGATTTTCTTTATTTCTAAATTTTTTAATAGTTTCTCCGTTATCTTATACTCAATGAAAATCAAAGAACAAACCAGGAAGCGTGCCGCAGGCTGTACTTGAGTACGGCAAGACGAAGCTGACGTGGTTTGAATTTGATTTTTGAAGAGCATTACTGTTATAAGTGTACTTTAAAAAATAAGACCAATCCATAACATAACCTTACATTTTACCCTTGATTTCTTACATTTTTGTAAGAAAGCAAAAATGAGTCTGGGACAAAAAGTTCTCAATCACAAAAAAGCTAGAGATTTCCAATTGTGGAACTCTAGCTTTTTAATTTTAAGTCGTTCTCTTATTGTATTTTAGGAGGTTATTGGCCATGAGAACCAATCCCATGTCATTTTTAACCTGTCGTTTGCCTCTTAGATCACATCTCTTGTAACCCAAACAAGCCTTTATCTGCCCAAAGACAGGTTCCACATCAATCTTACGTTGAGCGAAAATTTGTCTACCTTCGGGAGATAAAAGCGCTTGGTATTCTTTAGTTTTTAAGTGCTGATAGCGTTCGTTCATATACAGTCCCTTTTGAGGAGCTATGTCAGGTTGTTCTGCCTTATAAACCCTAATTTCTTGCCTAAAACCTGTCGTGGTATGGCTGTGTTTGAGGTGATCAAACTGGTATACCCAACCCTCTGGATGGGTGTAGGTATCAGTTGTTTTATCGTAAGTCCAATTATCTAAATTCCTATCAGATTCTTTGTAGTTTTTCTTCTGTTCCTTATCAAAAAGACTATATTTAATCAAATGATCAACACCTATCCTATCCAAGGTGAGAAGATTCTCCTCGCTACCGTACCCCGCATCGGCGACAACTGTCTTCAAGTCATGTGGATGGGTTTCAAGGAATGGCAGAAGAGTCTTAGTGTCTGTCGGATTTGAGAAGACATCATAGTGAAGAACAAATTGGTTTTCAGTAGCGATTTGAAGATTATATCCAGCCTTGAGTTGACCATTTTTCATATGGTCTTCTTTCATCCGCATAAAAGTGGCATCTGGATCGGTTTTAGAAAAGCTGTTGCGACCTTCAAAAGTTTCTTGATGCTTCTCATATTTTTCAGCACGTATTGAAAAATCATCCTTGACTTTACGTAAGACTTTCTTGAGTTTACGACGTTGGGTTTTACGTTCGTCCTTTCCTTTAACGGGTGTCTCCTCAATATCCTGATTCAATTTTCTTAATTCTTCTTCAAGGATTTGAGCGAATGCAAGCAACTGCTCTGAGGAGATAGGCTCTTGTGTATCCAGTTCGATAGCTTGATGGATAAGGAGAGTGATTTCTTCTTGAAAATAGACCTGTATCTGTTCTTGAAGTTTAGCGTAAAACTTGTCGGTTGCCTTTTTCCACACCAAACTATACTTGTTGGCATTAGCTTCAATCTTAGTCACATCAATAAACAAGCAATCTAAGGTCACTAACTCTTCCATTTTTAAACGAAGATTGAAGTCAATGAAAAGATTACGAATGAGGTCTTCCATCCCTTCAGCAACTCGAAAACGATTGATGGTGCGATAGCGGACAACCAACTGTCCTGTTAGGTACTGCATAGCGAGATTTTCAATCATCATTTTTTCAATTTTTCGACCAGAGAAAATCCCTTGTGAATAGGCAAATAGAAGAGTAGATACAAGCATTTTAGGGTGATAAGACGGGCTACCAAAGGCATGATAGAAGGCGTGGAAGTGACTGTCATCTAGTGCATTGACAACCTTTTCGATGGTGAAAACGATGTGGTCTTGAGGTAAGACTCAAGCAAGTTCTAGTGGTAAAGTTGTCTGATTTGTGTTATAGTGAATGTGCATGGGATAGCCTTTCTAAATGGTTTTTTGGACAATTCTATTTTATCAAGGCTATCGTAACCATGCAAAAAAGCAACGGCAAATCCGTTGCTTTTTTTGGAGTTAAAGGACTTTTGTCCCATCCTCATTTTCATTTCTTAATTATTCAGCTGATGAAGAGGTAGCTTCCCCAATAGATTGGTAGACACCTTCAAGAATATTTTTCATTGAGTCACGTGCTGTTCTAATTTGTGTCAAGAAAGGCGTACGCCCTTGCTCAGGGACAAGCGTGTCATCTGAACCTGCACTTGACAGCATGTTATTGAATTGAGCTTTTGAGTCGTCCATAGCCTTGATAGCTGGTTCTATTTGTTGAGTATAAGTAGCTCTCTGTGCTTCTGGAATTTGTTGACCGATATCTTGTGCATATTTTTTGTAGTTATCTACTAATTTGCCATAAAGATTTTTAAAATCACCAATTGTTTTGGCATTATCAATTTCTTCATCCGTTAACAAGATGACTTCTTTGGAAGCAACAGAAGATTTTGATTTTTTTTCTGAACTGCTTGACTTGCTTTCTGAAGTAGATGATTTTTCTACTTTGCTAGAAGAAGCCTTTGCTTCTTTGTTAGAAGATTCTGAAGCAGTTTTACCAGAACATGCTGCCAATGTTGCAACTGACAAGAGAGCCACACCGGCTGTAAGAAGTTTTTTCATCGTTATTCTCCTATAAATAAAGTTTGAATATATTTTAAATGATTTCCCTTTCATTGTCAAATATTTTCTGTTTTCAAATGCTTTTATAACCTTATTTATCACTATCTTTTAACATATTTTCTTTCCTAAATAATACTGCATGTTTTGATTTTTTATGCATAAAACGAATAAATTAAAACCAGAAAATACTGATTTTCTGGTCTATTCTTACTTTTACTGATGAAGTAACTGTGTAAATTCTTCTTGCAGTTCCTTGTTGTCTGTTGGTTTTAGATACATCTTTCCACCATTGGTCGTTGGAGAATGAAAGACAATGCCTTCTCCTGTATCTGTAATGGCAAAGAAATAACTATGCACATCTGGATACTTGTCCCAATTGCTATAGCGTTCCACGATGCGGTATTTTGCATTTCCCTGACCAGTATCTGTATAAATGGCATCCATCTTGCTATTTTCCCCTAGAGTATAGAGGTTGTCTGGTCCTACATCACCGCCAGCGATGCCTTTTTGGTAGTTGGGTTGTCCCATCTTTTCGCCCCAGGTCTTCATAAATTCTGCTAATTTTGCTGATTTTTCCGCACTCCAAGGCGTTTTTTCCTGGCTTTGGCTATTTCCCGCTGATGGTGTGCTGTCAAAAGCTTGCCAGTCAAAACTCTTGAGATCCAGTTTATCCTCATCCGATTTTCCAAAGAGGGAATTCAGATCTGACCCCGGTACTTGGACTTCTTCTTCCTGGACTTTGGTCGCAGCTTGAGGCGTCTTTTCTATCCGTGAGAGCACGGCTACTCCTCGACCAGTACCAGATAACCAACTCACTTCTAGGACTTCTCCTCCCTGATAGAGGGTCGTCGCATTGCGCGCTCCACCGTGTCCAGCGACAAAACCTTCGGCTAGCAGAGTCGGTTTTTGGTCCTTGAGGTAATAAACTCCTGTCACAAAGTAGCTTCCATCAGTCTGCTGATTGGCGATGATCATCTCATCTACCCCATCGTTATTTAAGTCCTTAAAGGCATAGCGGACAGCTTCTGGCTGATTGATGATAGTCTCGATCACCCAGCTATTGATCATCCGATCTTCTTTAGCTAATGCATCATTCAATTTGGAAATGGCATCTAACTCTTTTGAAGTGGCAAAAATCTTTTGGTAGTCTGAAAAAACAGACTGGTATAATTGTTTGTTATCTGCTTTTTTCGCTTGTTTTTTTGCTGAAGTCTGGCTCGTTGCAGCCTCTTTTTTAGGACTGGACTGACGTTGGTATCTTTGGTAACATCCTGTTAACATGACCATACTCGAAGCCACTAACCCTAAGGGCACCCATTGTTTTCTTTTCATCTGATCTCCTTTACTCTCCCCTATTTTCATACTAAACTTTATTATACTAAAAAAAGAGTGAGGAAGGAATCCCTTCTTCACACTTAGTTTTCTTTATTCGGATTCTTTCTACGATCCGTTTGACTTTCAATATGCTCTTTCACCAAGGCAACCACCTCATCATTGGTTGGAAGGTCCGAGTGCTGAGCATCTTCCCCCGTCACTGTAATCTCCGTGTAGCTAGCTGCTTGGTTTTGGTAGATATATTTCCCAGCAGAAACACTGGTATCTGGGACCAACTCATCTGAATCATAGGTGATGGTCCCTGCTACTGAATACATATGAAGTGTATTGGGGATGGCTTCTTTTCCCTTGATAAAATCGGCCAACATCTCAGATTTATTCTTGATATTGGTCTCCGTGAAATTATAGGGAGTTCCGATGGTCATAAGGGTCTTGAGATCGATATCATAATCTCCCAGATAATTTTCAATAAAGGCTGTATAAATCAAGCCACCGTTGGAATGACCCAAGCTCTTAAAATTATTAAAATTGTATTTTTCTTGAAGGGCTTCGAAGGCTTGATTAAATAGTTTGGCTTGCTTTTTAATGTTGCTATAACCATCTTTGTTGTTTTCAAAACCAACCACAATTACTGGTTCATTGTCCTTGGCATCCATACTTCCACTATAGGTGATATGCCCATCATTCCAAACTTTGACCTTGAGCAGGCTGTGTTTGGTTCCTTGGCGGTCTTGGTTGAGCTTGGTCACCAAGCCATCAAAGCGGTTCTCTGTCGCTGAGCTTCCCGGAATCATGATGATGGGAGACAATTTTGAATTATAAAATTTCTCAATTTTTGAAACATTGGTCCGAGTCCAGCTATAAGAAGGAATGGCTAAGCCGATCAAGAAAAGACAGACCAAAGTAAGGACGATGGCTGTTTTTTTAGATTGCTTCATCGCTTTCTCCTTTCACTTTTAAATCTTTTCGAATACGATTTCCCATGCGGACAAATGGTAGATAAAGGAGCACATCGATGGCAAAACAAAGGATACTGACAGCTAAGGCTCTCAGACTTCCTCCGGTTCCAATAAAGGCATAGAGAAGGCTAGGTGTCCCGTCTGGAACCGGATAGACGGCTGCTGGCATCAGCTTGAAGCACAAAGCAACAGCTGCTATCGTCATATTCACCAAAGGAATCAATAGGAAGGGAATCACATATAGGAGGTTGAGAAGAACTGGTATGCCTACCATGAAGGAAGCCCCATTGTTAAAGAGACTTGGAAACAGACTGAGGAGGCTGACTTTATTGTCCTTTTGACTTCGCGAAACCAATAAGATTGCAACCAAAAGCGCTAGGACAGCACCGACACCAGCCACCAGACCAAAACTGCGTTACAAATTGGTCAAGGTATAGAGATGAGGAATGCCTGTCGTTGAATGATGGGTCACAGCGTAGGTGAGATTTTCCAAGGCAAAATTGTCATCCGCAATTGAGTTCAAGGCAAAGGCTTGACTATTACCAAACCAAGTAGATAGCCCACTAAATAGTCCCATGACAAAGGTGGACAGGAGATGATGACTGCTTACCGTTAGAGAAGCCAAGAACTGTCGGATAGTCTGAAAAATATTAAATTGGTTCCCGAGAACCAAAAGAAGATTGAGGCTGACCCCTAGAACTAAAGACAAGAAAATGGGACGCACCGTCTTGGGCTGATAGATGAAATCCTTGTCTACAATCTGGTCGTCACTGGCCTTGGATAGACGAAAGATTTGCCCGATTAGATAGCCTAAAAAAATCGCTAAGACGATATTGGTCGTCGCAGGTAAGTTGATACGCGTCAGTTGCCCGTCATGGAGGGGGCCCACCAACAATTCCTGAGAGCCTACTATTAGACTGACCAAAAGAGCTGTCACTCCAGCTGTCCCTGTACTTCGACCATAGTGCCAAGCTGTATATTTTCCAGCGAAGTAGGTCACTAAAGGCCCAGCTAGACCTCCTAAAAAATTGGAAAAATTAATGAGGACTTGACTAATGGCCTGATCCCATGGCAACCAGCTATCCATCGAAAAGAGCTGATGGATATAGCCTCGATCGGAGAAGACCGATAGAGCGATCACCCGAATGATTCCAGAAAATAGGAAAAAAGGAAATAAGGAAACCAGGGTTTTCTGGGAAATTTGAATCAAACTTTTTTCTCGTAACCAGAAAAACTTCTGGACTAAATACTTGGTCATGGGGCCTCCTGTTCGAGTTGATGACTTCTTCACGTTTACTGCTTTCTTCTTATTATATCATACTGGCGAGCCTTTCCTTTCGTTTGGAGAGACGTCATCATTTGAGAACGCTGTTACTATTTTCAAAACTTTTCAAAAACTCTTTGACAGAGGTCTTCATTTCCTCTATACTATTTGTTAGCTAACAAAATTATGGATCAGGTTACCGTTAGTCTTACTTTGCTACCTGACGGAAAATCAGATCGTAACCATGAATTTTCATCCGATTTTATACCAAATTCCATATCTTTAGGAAGATTTAGGAGGAATCAGACACCGATGTCACAAGAAAAAATTTCAGCCAAGGTCCTGTTTGCAATCTTTGCGACGGGGATCCTGTCCTTTTGCGGGGTGGCTGGAGAAACTGCCATGAATATCACCTTCCCAATATTGATGAAGGAATTTGAGATCAATACCGCAACCGTTCAGTGGGTCACCACCATCTATCTTCTAGTGGTTGCCTGTGTAGTCCCCTTATCTGCCTACCTTAAGCGCTCTTTTAAAATGAAGTCCATCTTTTTAGTTGGAAATCTCCTATCTGTTTTAGGTGTTCTCATTGACTTCCTAGCTCCAAGTTTTGGCTTTGTGGTTTTGGGTCGATTGGTCCAAGGAATGGGGGTTGGTTTTGCCCTTCCTCTGATGTTTAATATCATTTTAGAGCAGGTCCCAAAACGCAAGATCGGTCTCATGATGGGAGTGGGTACCCTGATAACAGCCATCGCTCCCGCTATTGGGCCTACTGTCGGTGGTCTCTTGACGGCTAACTTCGGTTGGCGGTCCATCTTTTTGGTTCAATTCCCGATCCTTCTAGCTTCTCTGGTTGCAGGACTTCGCTCCATTAAACAAATCAGTACAGTCAAGCGAGAAAGGCTTGATATCATGAGTCTTCTCGCCATTATTGCTTTATTTTTAGGCTTGATTTTAGGGATTCACGGTCTTTCTGATCATGCTTTCTTTAGTTTTTCTGTCCTTGGTTGGCTGGTGATTGGGTTCTTGGGACTGGTTCTCTTAGTCTGGCGGTCCAATCAGTTAGAGACTCCCATTATCAACCTTGCCATCTTAAAGAACCATCTCCTCACTGGCCATGTTCTTGCCTTTTTCACCTTCCAATTAGGTTCTCTGGCCATGAGTTTCCTCTTGCCCAATTATGTCCAATTGGTCAACCACTCGAGCACCACGCTTGCGGCCTTGATGCTGCTTCCAGGAGCCATCATTGGAGCAGGTTTTGCTCCTTTCTCCGGTCTCATTCTAGATAAGTTGGGCGCCCGTAAACCGATTCTCCTTGGAGCTACTTTAATCCTTCTGGCCCATTTCCACTTCACCCTTTTTGCCCTGAAGCTGACAAATGGCTTGATTCTTATCTTTTACATGATCTTTATGACTGGTATGGGACTGGCCTTTGGCAATATTATGACCAACGGACAAAAACAACTCTCTCTGGAAGAGCAACCCGATGCGAACGCGATCTTTAACACCCTGCAACAATTTGCAGGCGCTGTCGGAACAACCCTGGCTTCGCTGATCGTTGCCATGAGCCAAGCTAATCAAAAGATGGACTTCACCCAAGCCACTGCTAAAGGAAGTCGCAACGGTTTTATGGTCTTATTTGCCTTGGGTATTTTCCAACTGCTTCTCTTATTTTGGGTTGTGGGAAAAGAACATGAAACCAACTAATTAATCTCATTAAAAGAGAGTGGGACAGAAATCGGTAATTCGTTGGAATTCGATTTCGTCGTCCCACCTCCGCACAGTTGAGTAGGGCTATAAAAGCTGATGAAATCAGTGTAGTAGAGCCCACTCAACCACTGCGTCTTGCTAGACAATCCAAAAACAATTAAGAGGTTGGGACTTTTGTCCCAGCCTCTTTTTGTTATCCTTTTCTTACCCTCGTTACAATGCCATCAGTATCCTCAAAAATTATGCCACTTCTGCTAAATAAACCTTGATAGGATAGAGGTGTATGCCAAATTCTCTCTCCATTTTGCTTATAATGTCAAATTTTACAACTAAAAGATTCCATTAAATTGTCGAACTTTTATCATTTGAATTTAAGTACTTGATTTCTTTCTGTTTTTTATTTATAATCATTCTAAATAAGATGAAGGAGACATTGTATGACTGAAATGAAACATGGAGTAGATGAATCATTTAGCGATCGCTTGAATATCTTGAGAGCTGCGGTTCTAGGGGCCAATGATGGGATTATTTCTATTGCTGGGGTGGTGATTGGGGTAGCTAGTGCCACGTCAAACATCTGGATCATTTTCCTTTCTGGCCTGTCTGCAATTCTGGCCGGTGCCTTTTCGATGGCGGGAGGTGAGTATGTCTCTGTTTCCACACAAAAAGACACGGAAGAAGCCGCTGTTAACCGCGAGCAAGCCTTGTTGGATCGCGATCCAAAGTTAGCGAGAGAATCTCTCTACCACGCTTATCTTCAAAATGGAGAATGCGAAACTTCCGCAAAGATTTTGACAGAACGGGCCTTTCTGAAACACCCCCTCAAAGCCTTGGTCGAAGAGAAATACGGCATTGAATACGAAGAATTTACCAATCCTTGGCATGCAGCTGCATCTAGCTTCCTTGCTTTTTCTATTGGTTCCCTTCCTCCAATGCTCTCTATCATTCTCTTTCCAGCTAACTATCGCATTCCAGTGACAGTCTTCGTTGTTGGACTATCCTTGATCTTCACTGGCTATAGCAGTGCGAAACTAGGAAAAGCACCAACCAAGCCAGCCATGCTTCGCAACCTGATCATTGGCCTCCTTACCATGGGAGTAACCTATTTCTTTGGACAACTCTTTAGTATCTAAAAAGCTGAGACTTCTGTCTCAGCTTTTCTTATGCTTCTAATAAGGCTTGTGCTTGTTTTTCCAGTCCTGCGACCGCTTCATCTGTCAAAACTAATTCACCTGTTCCCCAAGCTTCTGGGTTTACGGTTGTTCCAGTGAACTCTCCAACAACTTGAGTTCGAACGAATGGCAAGAGCGCTTGGTATGTCGCAAACATTGGTTCGTGTCCGGCATTGGCTACTGAAGAAACCGTTACGATCTTGTCTTGAAGGGCAGATGGACCACGCGTTTCTGACAGGTCAAGGGCACGGCTAAGCCAGTCGATCAGATTTTTCACCACGCCTGGAATGGCAAAGTTATAAACTGGCGAGAAGATCCAGATGGCATCCGCAGCAAGGACCGCATCACGTGCTGCTTGCACAGCTGGCAAGGTTGGCGTTTCCAAATCTTGGTTCATCATTGGAATATCCTTGTAGTCCAAGTAAGTCACCGTTGCTTTTCCTTCAAGAAGGCTTTCTGCTTTCTGGGCCATTTTGTGGTTGAAAGATCCTTGACGAAGGGATCCGACGATAAATAAAATGTTTTTCATAGTTGCTTTCTCTTTCTGTTGTAAGAATATTTGTTATATTAACTATTATACATGCCCTAGATGTAATGTCAAGAATTACAACTTGGAATTTACTAAGCTTTATTAAATTCACTAAGCAAGGGCTAAGACGATCGATACTAAAAAGGTTGGACAATAATAGCCAACCTTCAATGAATTATAACCGTATAAATCTATAGAGGATCAACATCCAAGAAAAACAAACCCCAGAGTTCTTTACAATCCAATTAATGATAACTTCAAGCCCGCTATCTAGTCTTGCTCGACAATCCAAAGACAATTGAGAGGCTAGGACTTTTGTCCCAGCCTCCTCTCTTTTATGCATGCTCCAGCCCTTTTCGTGTGTTTTCCTTGATGGTTTCGGCTGAATGGAGTAATTTTTCTTTTTCTTCTTCTGTCAAATGCAAGTCCAATCGTTCAATAATTCCTTTTCGACCTACAATCGCTGGATAGCCAAGATAGGTTCCATATTCTGGACGATAGTTAGAGACCGGCATTTCCTCGTGGCTATCATTGATCACAGCTTCTGCTAAGCGTTGGGCTGCTGCAGCAATCCCAAAGTTGGTATAGAATTTACCAAAAAAGACAGTATGACCACCACGCAAGGATTCGTAGTTAATGGCATCAAGCTCTTCTTGAGAGAAGAGATCGGTAATAGCGTGTCCTTTGACACGGACCTGACTCCAAGCAACAAATTGAGAATTTCCATGCTCACCAAGGTTATAGCCAGATACACTAGCAGGAGAAACCTGCAAACGATCCGCAACTGCTCGCTTCATGCGAGCTGTATCCAGCAAGGTCCCTGTCCCAATCACCTGCTCTTTTGGAAGGCCGGTATATTGTTGATAGAGTTGAGTGACTGCATCGACCGGATTGGTCACTACCAATAAGACCCTACTAAAGCCTGAAGCCTTCAAATCACGCGCTACTTGCACCACTTGCTTGCTAGTAAAAGGAAGCTCCGCAAAACGGTCATCTGTGTTATTAGCCTGCAACTCGATATTTCCAAGAGTCGACACCACGACATCCGCATCTTTTAAAGCCGCGTAGTCATTGACCGTGATATGAACCGGATACCCCGTATTGGCAACTGTATCACAGAAATCCAAGGCATCTGCCTTGACCTTTTTCTCATTGGTATCAATCAAGACCAAGTGATCACAGGTGTGTTTCAAAATCATGCTGTGGGCCAAGGTCGCACCCACATGCCCCAAACCAATAATACCAATTTTTCTTGTCATCAGAATCCTCTTTTCTAGTATCGATCACACTGTTGGTGAGGATAGCTCTTTGTTGACTCTATTCTACCACAATCCTAGAAAGGTGGATTGAAAAAATGGGGAAATTTTCAAGTTTTTTCAAAAAAGAAAAGAGGCGGTGCCTCCGTTAACGACTCAGGAAAGAAGAGTCTCAATTTCTTCAATGGACAACCCCGTCATCTCTGAGATAAGATCAGGCGTCATTCCTCGCGAAACCATTTTGCGGATTAACTGCAGACGTTCTTCATTACGACCTTGTTCTAGACCTTTTTCTAAACCTTGTTCCAGCCCTTGGACTAAACCTTCTTCACGTGCTTCATCAATCGCCGTCTCCATAGTCATATCATAATTTTCTTGAATGCGAATTCGCTCGTCTATCATGGTCTTCTCCTCCTTGGTCCAGCTAGATGAATCTAATAATGAATCTGCGTGAGCCACAGCCTGACTGGGAGCTTTTGTAAACGGAAGATTCCCAAAAAACTCCAACCACTGTCTACCTGCATCTGTCAGGTTCTCATCTTTATTATACTTGTCTAGCTCTAAAAAGGCAACCTGCAGAAGATTTTGGTGCTTGCCATTTTTATAATAGGCCTTGAGTTGCTTGCCAGACCGGCTATTGGTCAGCCAGTATTTATTGATGGCGGCCTCTTCGTCTAGTAAGAGCGACTTCTCCAAAATGGCAATCCCATAGACGGGCTCCATCTGCTCGTACATCTTATGTGTCTGTCCTTGCTGGCGCAGTTTTTGTACATTCTCCACCAGCTGATTGGCCAGATAATAATGGAACCGGTTCAAGAAATACTGCTGTTTGCGAATCTGGATCTCGATGATCACCTCGGTTCCATCATGGAGCTTGGCTCTCACATCCACCGCAGTGGAGAACAAGTCATCCTCCTCATAAGCCATGCTGTGGGGCTGGCTTCCCTCCACTATCTGAGCGTCCGCCACATCCAGCTCCAAAATGTCTCGAATAAATGCTGCCGTCACCTCTGGCAAACTAAAAATCTTCTTGGCCATGATGTCCAAGGTCGGCGATACGTGCGCGTGTCTTTTCTGCATCCCTGCTCCTTTTCGATAAAAAATAGAGGGAAGGTCCCTCTACTTCTATAATTCGAAAAAAATTTGGGAAATAAGAAACATCTTATTTTGTCGCATTTTTTAAAGCTTGTTGAAGTTCTTCATCAACCGCATAGACGTATAACCCGTTAACTCCACGGGTGAGCAAAACATTTAACTCATTTCGCAATAATGTTTCTCCGTAATTAATCATTTCACCTGATTCAAGTTTTCTGTTTTGAACAGCACTTTTATTTTTGCTTTCACTTATATCAAAAATAATTTTCCCATCTCTATATTTGACAGATGGGCCAATGATAACTCCCACATAATTTAGATCAAATCCCTGAACGGTAAACGTTGAGCCAATTTCATGAATCGTTTGAGACTGCTCTATCCAGGATAAATGTTTAGATTCTTTTTCTTTTGCAAGTTGTCTGTTCCACGGACAAGACCAGTCTCCGATACGGACACACCAATAGTCAGAATCCTTTGGTTTTGATTGACTACTATATTCCCAATCATAGGTTGCTGTCAAGCGTGAAATTCCTAAGTTCTGATCGCCATCCTTTTTTATGATGGCTTTTTGAAGCTCTTCAGGAGAGTCGAAAACTCTAATATCATAATCATTATCAATTGGAACCTTATTCACAACTCCAACATCAACAAGATTTCTTATCCACTCTACTGTTTCCTTTGTCGCATGGATACGCATTTGATTATGTAGTGTAATGAGATTTCCTTTTAGATTTGCCTCGTGTTCTAATTTCAAGAAAGAATCATCTGTCCATATTTGAGATTTGTTCATAATCTGATTCTCATCATAAACAAGTACGACTACTTTTGATTTCGCAAGTAAATCATTTAAATGATTCCCTCCTAGATAAGCTTGATTTTTTGCAGTCAATAATAAATGGCCTTCATCAACCACTACAATTCCAGCATCGCTATTTTCTTTTTTCAGAGCATTCAAAAATTGAGTTGGTTTCATCACAACATTAATATTTGATCCACTCTTCCATTCTAATTTTTTCTCAATTTCTTGGTAAACACTGAGTTGGTCATCATGATTCACAACTAGATTGATATCATTATTTTCACGAATCATCTGAATATCTTCAGAATTCAATAAATCATCAACGAGAGAACTCATCAAAACTGTTTTTCCTGCACCAGCATCACCCTTTACTAAAATTAAAACTCCTGTTTCATTTCTACTGATAACAGAGGTGATTTTTAGCAAAATTTCATTTTTGGCCTTTACTTGTTCATCCGTTAACTTGTGAAATGGAGAGGATTTAAATATCGCTGAATTTCGAATAAAGCTTTCTGCTGGGAATAAATACTGGTTTTTCCGATTTAGGGTTCTCCATATCTTTGAGAAAATCTCGTCTAACTCTTCAGAAGTATAATATTGGTTTTGAGGATTTCCTCTTCTATTCTGAACCCTTTCAACTTGATCAACACTTGATAGGTAGAGCATTAACCTATTCTCAATATCCAAGGTCAAAGATTTATTGAAATGGTTATGCCCAATAACAAACATTTTAGAGGTTTTAGATTGTTCAAATTGTCGCCAATCTTCTCGGTCCTTCTTTATATCATCTGATAGATGCTGATTTGTTCTACGAATAATATCTGTTGTTTCTCCGACATAAACACTATACTTGTTTTTATTCTCATCGTTTACGATGTAAACAGTTGGGTAATCAAAGATAAGCTTAGAATGTTTCGGAGCAATCGTTCCTTTTAATTGATCAAATGTTCGATTTGAATAATCGATTTCTATAACTACGGGTGATTGAATGTTGCTCATTTTTTCTCCAAGTCCGTATATTTTTTATTATTTCCCTTGCTTAATTCTACAGGATATTTTTTTGCATTTATGTCAATTTTCTCTTTTATTATTTCTTCTACATCCAGATTCAAATTATCTGCTAACATTAAAGAATACATAAAAACATCCGCAAGTTCTTCTTTGATTTCTTTTAGTGACTTTTCAACTACTTCCTCTGATTGTTTCCACTGAAATAGTTCCAACAATTCGCTCGCTTCTAGTGAAATCGAAATGGCCAAATCTTTTTCATTATGAAACTTTCTCCAGTCACGCTCATCTCTAAATTGATTAATTAAGTCGATTAATTCCTTCATCCGTCTATCCTTTTCCTGTGCATAATCTCCTATTATTATAGCATGTTTGGGAAAGAAATTAACGCTTTCAAAGCATTTTGTTGGGATTTGGCGCAAAAAAACGAACCTGGTCTGGTTCGTTTTTTCTTAGTCTAAATGGATCCCTTTTTCTGCTAGATTGTCCAGGCATTCTTGAAGGTAAGTATCCCTGTGCTCGGGATAGATGGGGGTGTTCAAGGCTTCCTCTTCCAGCTCTGGATAGGCTGGGCAGGTCTTGCCTCGGTAGGTCGGCTCCCACCACTCTGGGCTGACCTTGTAGCCACGAGCCGTCATCTCCTTCATGATCAGGCGGTGATAGGCATAGAGGCGATAGGGCGAGTAGTCAAAGACATAGTTGACCGTCGCGTGCTTCTTGCCCCAGCCATTGCCTCGAAGGGCGCAGCATTCCCGGTGTTGACCCAGGAGCTGGGGACGAGGCAGTTTGGGAATCAAGTCTTGGTGCCAGAGTCTCATCTATTGCCCTCCTAGTAGCGTCGAGTCTTGTAAGTAGCGATTAGGGTAGCGCTCAAGTAGCATCTGGATCCCCTCGATCAGATCCTCTTGGCTAGCTTGGCCATGCTGGTATTTCTCAAGTAGCAGCATAAAGTCCGCCTTTTCCTCTGCAGTCGCCTGCTTTTTGAAATAGCCCCAGATATGCTGAAAGGCATTGGAGACCTGGCCACGATTTTCTGGCAAGGCCAGCGCTTGCTGGATCAGGTCCTCGACGTGGCTGACCTCTACCTGGTCTTGCTTGAGGTACTCCCGGATTTCCTTGTAGAGATTACTGGAACGACTGAGTACCAGGTATTTATTTTTCGCCCATAGGACTTGACAGTGATGTTTTTGATCCACTCGTGTCTCCTTTTGATCTTCTCTATGAATAGTCCTCCCATTATACCATGGAAATGAGTGAAGTCATAAAAAAAGAAGCCAGACTTTTGTCCAGCTTTTTTAATTAATTACAAGGCTGTGACGGCTGTGATCAAACCAAAGATGATCCCTGGTGCATTAGCTGCAGCAAGTGGGATATCGCGTTCTTTTTTAAAGAGTCCATAATAGACCCAAAGACTACAGTTGATGGCTGCGACAAGCGGTTGAATAAAGTTCCCTTTGTGACCTGCGAGGTTATCCATGATTTGTGGGAAGTAAGACACATACATCATAACAGACATAAAGGTCGCAACCCAACCAAGAATTTTCATTTGTTTTTCATTCATTTTGAAACTACCATTTCCTTTTCTTTTTTTTAAAGTATGCACTATTCTACCTTTTGTCCTTTACAAATTCAAGTCTTTTTTTCAAATGTTACCGAACTGTAAAGTGTCACAATCTTGTGATTTTGCAGGAAGATGGATTTCTTTTCGAGAGAGTCTTCTCTCTAGTTGCCATTTTTTTGACACATTGTCTAATTTTGTGCGAATGTAATCATTTTCATCTTGCATAGCATGCAAATTATTTGCATTTTCTTCCTACTTATGCTATTCTGATACACAGAGGTAAAATTTTATGAATAAACAAAAAATCAACCAAATCGTTGGCTCGATCGGTGCCTTTATTGGGATTATCGTTTTCATTGCCTACATCCCACAAATTATTGCTAATTTACAGGGAAATAAGGCCCAACCTTTCCAACCCTTGTCAGCTGCTATTTCTTGCTTGATCTGGGTCATTTATGGTTGGACAAAGGAACCTAAAAAAGACTGGATTTTGATCATTCCGAATTCGGCAGGTGTCATCCTAGGGGGATTGACTTTCCTTACATCACTTTAATAGAAAGTGAACAAAGACTGAACTCTACGGGTTCAGTCTTTTTTGTGTATCCCTTTGAAAAACAAAAACAATCGCAGTCGGTTTTCGTACAAAAAAGCCCGCTATGAGCAAGCTAAAAAAATTGACAATTCTTTTCTTTGAATAACCTATGCTGGATTATTGTGCAAAAATATCCAAATAATATCTGATTATTATTAGAGTATATTGAAACTTTCCGCTGTGAGAAAAGTGCCTGAAATAATTATGTTTCAGGCACTCGGAATTATTGAGACCTTAGGCTCAATAATTAGTCATGGAACTTCTTCGAAGTTCGCTGACGTCCGTACTCACCTAAGGAAAGTTTCTAATTTAATTTGAGTTTCTTTTCCTAAATCTGCACAATCTTACGATAACTCCGAGAGGTGATCCAAAAGACGATCAGGTAGGTGATAAGAAAGACAGCACAGACACTGAGGGTGACGACGAGGACTTGGCCACTATTAATCACGCCAAGGGCTTTGAGGATCAGGCGGATCATATGGTAGGCAAAGGCCAGGTGGACAAAGGCAAAGATGAGGGGAAGGAAGAAGACGGTCCGCACTTGACGGTTGATGGTCCGTTTGACCTCATCTTCATCAAGTCCCACCTGTTGGAGGATGACAAAGCGGTCACGGTCTTCATAGCCTTCTGAAATTTGCTTGTAGTAGATAACGATGACTGTTCCGACCATAAAGATCAATGACAAGAAAATACCGATAAAGAAGATGCCACCAAAGAGGCTATTCATTTCTCTCACATTATATGCTCGATTGCCTCCATAGACAAATGTTCCTTGGCCCTGTTGGCTGCTCAATTCATCGATCATCTTGTCATAGCTAGCTGCCAGCTTGAGTTGCTGGTCTTCGTCAACATTGACATTGAAACCACCATAGATTTGGGTAACGACAGCAAGGTTCGGAAACTTGGCAACAAAGGCTGAAAGGTCAGGTACGATCAGGTAATTGAAATCCTCCGTCAGCATGTTAAAGATGTTTGGGACATGATCCGTGATAAAATCCTTGGTCACTTCTTCCTTGATTTGGAAGTCTTGCCCATTGATGGTGAACTGTTTCTGCCCTGTCAGAGCCTGGTTATGGGCAAAGAGAACGACTTGGTTGCCGGCCAGATCAACGTGTTCTCCGGTCATTTGCTCATAGCTAGCTGCATCAAAGACCAGAAAGACTGTCCGCGGTCTGACATCGCGTTCATCATCAGGATAGACCGTGAAGTCTGTGCCCTTTTGTGATTCGACCCCAAAGGTGGCATAGTTCACCAGGTCACGATTTTTGATCTCAAGATGATTCTCAGAAGCAAATTCATCAAACTTCTGGTTGATTTGCTCCAGGTCCACCCCTTTTCCTTGAATGGAGAAATCATGTGGATTCATGATTTTCTTGATCATTTCGCCACCGACATAGATGTTGGTGGCAGCAGAGATCGTCACCAGCACCATGGTCGAGAGGATGGCAATGGTCGCAAGGCCCACCGCATTTTTCTTCATGCGATAGATAAGGTTAGAGACCGAGATCATGTTGTTGGGTTGGTAATAATAGTTCTTCTTTTTCTTAAGAAGATGCAAGAAGACGGTGATCCCCGCATTAAAGAGTAAGTAGGTCCCGATCATAACCAAGACAACGGCTAGAAAGAAGATCAAAATCGCAGACATGGGGTCTTTGACTGACAAAGCCAGGTAGTAGCCAAAACCGAGAGAGGCTAAGCCCAGGATGGTTTGGGGCCACAAGAAGCGGGCTTTCTTTTCACCACTAGCCTTCTCACGCGTCAATTGCAGGGCATTCAAACGGAGAATGCGCCAAGCATTGAGAAAAACTAAGAGGCCAAAGATGAGACCAAAGGTGACAAAGACCAAGATGACAATCCCAGGTTGGAAGGTAGATACCAGCTGAACCTTCATCTTCATCAGTTTCAAGAGAAAGGCAAAGATCAGCTTGTCAAAGAGAGCCCCGATCAAGACACCGGCTGAGATAGTCACAAAGCCAAAGATCAAGAGTTCCTTGAAGATCATGCTGATGAGATGGCGTTTCTCAAGGCCTAGCATACTGTAAATTCCCAACTCCTTGGAGCGGTTTTTCATGACAAAGCTATTGGCATAGAGCACGATGATAGCCCCCGCAACATTTACCACGAACAGTCCCAATCCAAGGGTGAAGAGGATGGGAGATCCCCCTCGAAGCTCGTGAATATGGGGATTAAAGGTCAGGGAGTCAAAGAGGTAGGCGATGGTCACTGCGAGAATGATTGCAATCGCAAAGGGATAATAGAGCTTGCGGTTCTTGATGAGATTAGAGCAAGCTAGTTTAGTGGTTAATCGAAACATCTACTCCACCTCACTTGCCATGACTGTCAGGGTATCCGAGATTTCTTGGAACATCTGGCGCTCTGTCTTTTCCCCACGGAAGATCTGATTGTAGAGAATCCCGTCCTTGATAAAGAGCACGCGCTTGGCCCGAGCTGCCGCTGCGGTTGAGTGGGTCACCATGAGGATGGTTTGTCCCATGCTATTGATATCTTCAAAGACATCTAGAAGAGCAGCCGAAGACTTGGAATCCAGCGCCCCTGTTGGCTCATCAGCAAGGAGAATTTCTGGAGATGTGATGATGGCCCGTGCTACAGCCACCCGTTGCTTTTGCCCACCAGAAATTTCGTAGGGATATTTCTCAAGGAGTTGGTGAATGCCCAACTCCCGACTCACGCTATCGACCTTGCTCATCATTTCCTTGACCGGTCTGCGTGAGAGGACTAGAGGCAGGAGGATATTGTCCTTGACGGACAAGGTATCCAGCAGGTTGAAGTCTTGAAAGACAAAGCCTAGTTTTTCCCGACGGAAACTGGAGGCATCCTTGTTTTTGATGGTCGAGGTGTCGGTGCTATTGAGGTAGACCCGGCCTTCCGTCGGCTGGTCCAGCATAGCTAGGATATTGAGAAGGGTCGATTTCCCGGATCCTGATTCCCCCATGATGGCAACGTACTCCCCTTTTTCAACAGTGAAGTGAATATCCTTTAGGGCTTCGACCTGCGTCCCTTGAAAGCGGGTTTTGTAGATTTTTTTGATGTGTTGAACGTCTAGCAATGACATACTTTTCTCCTTTTTCTAGTAGATCAAGAAAAATTCTTGGGTTTGTTGCAGGACTTGGAGACCAAATTCCGTCTTTTCCAGATCGGTTTGCTCATTTGGTTTCTTAATCTTTTTGGGTTGTTTCATCCATTTCAAGAGTTTCATTTTCTTGACCTCCTTCATTTGATGAGACTATTGTATAAAAAATAAAAGGCGGCTACCATAACCTAACCTTTCATTTTACCGTTTATTTCTTACATTTTTGTAAGATGGAAAAAAACTAATCCATGACCAACTTCTTCTCTTCAAAGCGAATAGCGACGGTTGTGCCTTGGCCAACCTCTGAGTGGAGACTAATCTTGTGGCCCAATTGCTCTGCAATTTTCTTAGACAGATAGAGCCCCAGCCCTGAGGATTGCTGGGTCATGTGGCCATTGTAACCAGAGAAGCCCCGCTCAAATACGCGGAGGACATCGCTATTTTTGATTCCAATCCCGCTGTCTTTTATATAGAGGGTCTGGTCTTTGAAATAGATCTCAATTCCACCTGTACTGGTGTACTTGAGGCTATTGGACAAGAGTTGCTCGATGATGACCAAAAGCCACTTGCGATCGGTAATGACGGCGACATCCAAATCATGCAGGTTCACTGTCAAGTTCTTTTGGATAAAAAAGAGGGCATATTTGCGGACCACTTCTTTGACCAAGTCCTCTAGCGACACGCGCTTTAAGACCAGATCGTCATGAAAACTCTCCAGTCGCAGGTACTGCAGAACCAGATTGGCATAGGAGTCAATCTTGAAAAGCTCCTGCTCCATCTGCTGCTTGACAATAGGTGTCTCGACATCTTGGACCAAGAGCTGGCTAGCTGCAATGGGCGTCTTAATCTGATGAACCCAGAGGGTGTAGTAATCCATCAGGTCATTGAACTTGGCCTGGGCTACTTTGCCTTGCTCCAGGCGCGCCTGCTGTTCTTCTGTATATTTTTCATAAAGGAGATGTTCCAGTGGTGAGGCAAGCTCTATTTCCTCATACAGCAGAGCTTTGCGGTACTCCTGAAAGGTCATAGCGAAATCCCAGATCAAGATACAGATGGTAAAAAATCCTAGCATCAGAGTCGCATAGATAAAAACCGTCCCCGTCTCTGGAAAGAGAAAGGCAAAGACCAAATCGACCATCAAAAAGATGACCACTAGATAGAGCAGGCGCCTGCGGGATACCACATACTGCCAAAAGATGTTTCCAAATTTATTCATGGACCAACCCGTAACCGATGCCTTTCTTGGTTTCGATGAAGTTTGACAAGCCAGCCTCTTCTAATTTCTTGCGAAGGCGGGCCACATTGACAGACAAGGTATTATCATCAATAAAGAAGTCGCTATTCCAGAGCTCTTTCATCATATCATCGCGCGCCACGATACTGCCCGCATGCTCAAACAGGACGCGCAGGATCTGAAATTCATTCTTGGTCAACTTGATGACTTCCCCTTCATACACCAAGTCCGTGGACTTGAGATTGAGGATGGCTCCCCGATGCTCCAGCAGATTTTGATCTGTGCCAAATTCGTAGGAGCGGCGCAAGAGCCCTTGGACTTTGGCAAGGAGCACATTTTGATCAAAAGGCTTGGTGACAAAATCGTCTCCACCCATATTGATGGCCATGACAATATCCATGGCTTGATCCCGTGAGGAAAGAAACATGATCGGAACCTTTGAAACCTTGCGAATCTCCTGGCACCAGTGGTAACCATTGTAGAGAGGCAGTCCAATATCCATGAGAATCAAGTGGGGGTCGGTTTCGACAAAGATCCCGAGGACATCCATAAAATCCTCGACTGCGACCACTTCATAGCCCCATTGTTCCAATAATTGTTTGACCTGTTGGCGGATAATGTCATCGTCTTCGACTAAGAGAATTTTATGCATGGCTTTCTTTCCTTCTTTTTTTCTTCTTCCTATTATAACAGATTAAGAAGCAGAGAAAAAGGCTGTTTCAGAGGGAAAGAAGATCTCACTTCTCCTTTCTTGATGGAGGGCGCTTTTTCTCCATCCATTTTTGTGCTATACTGAAAGAAATAAGACACGGGAGGCACAGATGTCAACTATTTTTGATTACCTAAAAGAAGTGACCTACGATTCCATATACGACCGTCCTTTCAAGGAACTGGATGTCCTGGCACTGACAGAGCTGACCTATCTTCCTTTTGATCGGATCGTGCCCCAAGGGGATACGACCAATATTGAAGTCCGCTTATCTGATGCAGCAGAGCTAGTCGATCGAACCACCGATTTCATCGTGACAGACCAACACCTGCAATTAGTCGATGACTTAGCTAGTTCAAAGCGTTTTAAAAACATCAAACTCCTCAACTATGTCAACGAATATGACCCTGATATTCAGAAGCAGTTTGCGGCTATGACCTATCGTCTTACCATGGATGTTTATTTAGTTGTCTTCAGAGGGACGGATGATACCTTGATCGGCTGGAAGGAAGACTTCCACATGACCTATATGGACCATGTCCCAGCTCAGAGGCGCGCAGCCAGCTACCTGCAAAACGTCATGAAGGAATTTCCTAAAGGGCGCTTCTTAGTAGCCGGTCACTCCAAAGGGGGCAATCTCGCAACCTATGCCTGCACTTACCTTCCAAATCATCTGTTTGAACGGGTCGATGCCATCTACAGCTACGATGCTCCTGGCCTCAACAGGGCCATTATCGAGACCGAAGGCTACCAGCGGACGTCCCCAAACATTCTTCGCTTTGTCCCACAAGGATCCATCGTCGGCATGATGCTAGAAGTTCCTGAGCCCGCTACAATCGTAAAAAGCCGAGCTTTTGGTGGCTTTGTCCAGCATGACGCTTTTACTTGGATGATTGAGAAAGATAAATTTGTGACCCTGGATCAAACCAGTCCCGATAGCCAGCAGACCGACGAGACCTTGAAGCAGTGGGTTCGCGAAACATCGGCGGATGAGCGCAAGAAGTTCTTTGATACCTTCTTCGGCCTCTTCTTGGATGCAGGTATTACTTCAATCAATGATTTGAGGAACTTGAAAAATTTCTCCAAGATCAAAGAGATCTTTCAAAATGCTCAAGACCTAGATCCTACAGAAAGGGAAATGCTGGAACGTCTAGCCAAGCAACTCCTCGATACCCGTGTCCAAGCTTGGAAAAAATGGCAGACGGTTCCCCGCATTCTGGTTCAAATGGCTGTATTTTTCAAGTGAAAAAAAGCAGTCGAGTCCTCCTCACCTCTGCTCCTTGAGCACAAGGAGTGAGACTCAACAACTGAAAAAAAGACCACCTCTTCTATTCACTAGAACACAAAAATCATCTGAAATGTCTTTCAGATGATTTTCTATTTTCTATTGGTCCTGAGAAGATGGAGCATCTGGCGTGCCTTCTTCTATGGAAGCTGGGCTTGCAGGCTCTGTTTCTGTCTCAGTTGTGGCAGTGTTGTTCCTTGCTGAAGCTGCTGCTTCTGTTTCCACTGGAGTCTCTGTAGTGACAGGCGTTTCAGTTGTGGTAGCTGGTTTCCCCGCTTCGGTTGCAGATGGCACCGCTGCTAACTCTGCCTGAAAGGCTTGGATAGCCTGTAGTAAGGCTGCCTTGTCACTCTTTGGATTAGCCAATTGGTCAAAGAGAGCTTCTAAGCGATCAAATACAGCATCACTAGCACCCTTTTCCTGCAATTGTTGGTGAAGCGCCATCAATTGGTTATAGAGCTGTTGATAAAGGGCGACA
Source organism: Streptococcus sp. OMI750 (assembly GCF_047463895.1). Taxonomy (NCBI): domain Bacteria; kingdom Bacillati; phylum Bacillota; class Bacilli; order Lactobacillales; family Streptococcaceae; genus Streptococcus; species Streptococcus sp. OMI750. The sequence goes on along the minus strand of NZ_JASHCZ010000001.1, from coordinate 86,857 downwards.
TCCCCAATCTGAGGTTCTTCTGTTTGCTTTTGTTTTTGCTTTTCAATGGTGTCACTGATTTCGCGTAACAGAGCTTGTCCACTTGCAATAGCCTTGTCTGGATCCGTCTCATTTCCAAGTTGGGCCAAACTTGCTTCAAAGGCAGTTCTTTTGGCCTGGTCTTCGACTTGTGGCAAGAGCGACTGGATTTGCTCTGAGAGGGCTGTCAGGATGCTGGTTCGTTGACGGGATTCTGTCGCCTTGTCCAACTCTCCATATAAGCCCTTGAGGAAATCATAGACCGCTAAGTTATAAGATGGGGACTGACTTCCTTTTTGATCCAAAACTGTTTTTTCAACAGGATAGGTTTGGCCTTTCTCTTGAGAGAAGAGCTGGTCAATTGCCTGCTTGGTTTGGTAGAGTTCTATAAAGTGAGACTTGGAATCCCAAGCTTCTTCAAAGGCTTGAGCTCGGTAGAGCTTCAAGGCTAGATCTGCTGCCTTAGTGCGGAGTTCTGGTGTCAAGCGCGCATCGCTCAAGCTTTGGTAGAAATACTTGAGGTAATCGACCGATGTCACACCCGTCCGATCTTGCATCTCTTGAACAGCTTCTAATAGCTTTCCTTCCTGCTCTAGACGCTTGCTGTCCTTGGCAGCATAGGCTTCCTGCAGTTGAGAGACCAACTCTTCCTTCTTCAATTGGAAGGCCTCTGTATCTAGCAAGCGCACTTGTTCCAACAATTCTTGGTAACGACGATCCAAGGCTGTCTCTTCTTTTGGTTTGACCGCTTGGGTCGCATGAATGTACTGCTCATCAACCTGTTTGAGACTGGCTAGGTAGCCTTCCGTCGAGTTGCTTGGGAAACTCTTGACATTTTCCAAGAAGTGGCCCAAGATCAGCTCAATCCGTCTTTGCTGCAATGGATCAGAAGCATAGAGGCTGCGACTTTCTGCTAAGAGCTGGTTGACCTTGTCCTCTACTGCTTTTTTGTCCAAGTCTCCTTTTTTATAAGGAGATTGAATGGTTGGAAGACGGTGGGCTAAGTAGTCTGCTAGTCCTGCTGAACGCACCTTGATGTAGTGGTTGTGATCGCCATGCGGAATGACAAACTGACCATTTTCAATCTGGAGGCTATAAGGAGAAATCCCTGAACGAAGCGCTGTTGCATAGAGTTCATTGATAAAGTCTAGTTCAGGATTGCCAGTTTCAAGTGGGATGCGGACATGTTCCTTCCGAACGGCATAAGGATGGATGTGGGTCGGATCGTATTCTTGGTCTGGATTGTTAAAGACAAAGAAACCATTGGAAATCTTAATGGCCTCGCGAGGGACACCATAGGTCTTACTGATGTACTGGATCTTTTCCTCATCTGAGGCATCGCGAGAATAGGTCGCAACATCATCTGTCAGGGGCTGACCCTTGTCCTCTTCTTTCTTACCAGCTAGAGTTGCCTCTGCTGCTGCAATCTCTTGAGGAGATAGGTCCTTTTTATAGAAATAATGGGCATGGTTGCCATGAGCGACCATATATCCTTCCTCATCCTTGCTGATGACCTTGTCTGCGTGGAAGCCGTGATCGTGCTCCTCTTTGTGATCGTGACTGTCGCTATGCTCATGATCCGGATCAACTGGTCTTGTGCTTGGATTTGAAGGCAAGCTTGGACTCACTTCTGTTGAACTACCAGTTCCTTGAGCACGAAGCAATTGGAATTGCCGCGCCAACTCACGCTCTAAAGGCGATAGAGAGCTGTATGGGATAAAGTGGAAATGATCCCCATGAGGGTAGACAATCCCTTGATCGGTCCACTTAGTAATCTTGCTTGGATCAAAGACAGAACCGTCAGACTCCACATGACGAGTAGACAACGGGGCTTTCTGCAATTCTTCGATCAAGTTGGTCAGGGTTGGACTCGATTTGGAAGTAGCCGGTTTAGAAGTCGTTGGTGTTGTCTGTGTAGGGGTTGGACTAGCAGACGGCTGACTGCTAGCTTGTTTTCCTAAGTTTGGAGAGTCTTGATTTGGAGTCCCTTGCCCTTGTTCTGTGCTTGCTCCAGCTAGGCGTGAGCCTTCAGCCTGATGGCCAGCTTGACCACCTAGGACAGAGAGGGCCGCTGCTAACTCGCCAGCAGATAAGGCACTCTTTGGAATATAATGAAAATGGTTACCATGGGGCACAATAAAGCCGTCCCCTGTATCTGAAATGACATCTCCAGGGCTAAAGACATAACCATCGTCCGTACGATAGCCTCCTCCTGAATGATTTTTAGCAGTCAGCGTTTCAAGGGTCTTCCCCTCTTTTAGCGCTTGACTAGGTTGACGGAAGTCACGGGTTTTTCCTGCCTTGTGCGAGGAGCTCGCCTGTACCGATCCCGTTTCCCCTTCTTCTTTAGCGCCTCCTTTTTGTTGTTGAGCGATCTCTTCGATCGAGCGCACATTGACCGTATGCTGAGCATCCTTTAAGTAGAGATAGTATTTACCAGCGCGTTTAATGATATATCCATCCTTGACCTTGCTGACAATATCAGCTTCTTGGAGCTGATAAGTTGGATCTCGCAAAATCAACTCCTCACTAAAGATGGCATCAAATGGGACCTTACCACTATAGTAATGAAAATGATCCCCATGAGAAGTGACAAAGCCTTCATCCGTAATTTTGATGACAATCTGCTCCGCCTGAGTCTTTTCCTTGGCATTGACTGCTTCGATGCTGTCTTCCTTTTTGCTGGAGGCAGACGATGACGCTTTCTTTTCTGCCTGTAGATACTGAATCTGATTCTTTTTCTCTTCCTTAGCTTGTGGTTGCTGACTGAGTGCATAGGCACATAACCCTATTCCCAAAGTTGCTACAATTCCAATCGTTCCCTTTTTCTTCATCCTTGATTTACTCCTCTAATTCTTTGGCTAAAGTCGCCATATTTTCTTCTAAATTTGCTAATAGATCCTTATCGTTTTGCGGATCAGCTTCCAGTGGATCCAAGACCTTGACACGCGCCCCTGTTGCCTTGGCGATACTATCTGCCACCTTTGACGACGTGTGCTTCTCTACGAAGATCGTTTTCACCTGATAATCTTTGACAAACTGCTGGATCTCCGCCAATTGCCGGGCGGTTGGTTCCTGCTCAGGGGAAATCCCTGCAATCCCCAACTGCTTGAGACCAAAGCGTTTGGCCAGATAAGAAAAGGCCGTATGCTGAGTCACAAAAGTCTTTTGCTTGGCCTTGTCAAAGACAGGCTGGTAGCGGGCTACTAGTTCCTCACAGCGCTTTTCAAGCTTTTGGGCATTGGCTTGATAGAGCTCCTTGTTCTTTGGATCGATCTCTCCCAGGCGCTGAGCGATGATCTTTCCTTCCTCTGCGATTTTTACAGGGTCCAACCAGGTATGCGGGTCATACAGGTGCTTGGCTTCTTTTCCCTGACCAGCCTCGACATCCTCTAATCCAGCCACCTTATCAAGTGTCATTCCTTGACTACCTTCGATCACCTGTAACTTGGAACCTTGTAGATTAGGATCTAAACGACCTGCCCATGATTCCAGGGTCTGAGAATGATAGACAAATACATCCGCATCATAGATCTGAGCCACTTCCTTGGTTGAGGGCTCGTAATCATGGATCCCTGCACTGGACTGAACCATCCAGATGTCATTTTGATCCCCAGAGATTTCCTTGACCAGGGCATAGATGGGATAAAAACTCGTGACAATTTTAAGACCTTTTTTAGAAGGGGGCTTGCCTGCGTTTACTTGGCTAGCACAAGCTGCAAGCAGAAAGAAACCGAGGAACAAGAGTCCTAGAACCTTCATTTTTCTCCTTATCATCCTTCACCTCTTTTTTATTTTTATTAACCAGTTTATTAATCAGTTAATTAACTAGTTAATAATACTGCTAATCATTTGCTTTGTCAAGTCTTTTTTACATTTTTTTCCTTTTAATGCTAGAGACTAACCTTTTACTAGCCTCCGCGACCTTTCATTGCAGAAAAAAAGAGGCTGGGACAAAAGTCAGCCTCTCAATTGTCTTTGAATTGTCGAGCAAGATGCAGTGGTTGAGTGGGCTCTACTGTGCGGAGGTGGGACGACGAAATCGAATTCTAACGAATTAGCGATTTCTGTCCCACTCTCTTTTATTGACGGTAGAAATATTGATCAGCTGGGTAGTTGCCTGCAGATTGAGTGAGCACCAGACGTGGCTTGCTGGTGTCAGACTGGTCTCCATCTGGGTTTTGGAAGCCAATTTTCAGCAGTCCAATCGCCGCACCGGTCTCACCCATCTTCATCTCAACATAAGGGATCTTGCTCTTCTTATCCGAATCCGCAACAGCCTTGAGACTACCTTGACCCTTGACTTTTCCATCTGCTTGGATGACGATCTCAGCACCCTTGCCATTGCGCCAGGTTCCTGCTAGGCTTGAGAAATCGCCTCCGTTTATGGCCGCAATATCTAAATCCTTCTCACTTTTCACTTGTGGATAGGCTTTCCACCACTCTAAATGGTAATCCCGGAAGGCCACATCTCCAAAGATAATTCGACGCTCTTGCGAAGCCACTCCATCAGGACCTGTCACACCTGGCGGGACCAAGTACAAGATTTGCTCCTGCCCTTGGATCACAGTCCCATTGGCCCCTGTGAAATAAACTTCATAATAGCCTTTTCGTTTCTTAGGCTCCTTTTCCCTATTGAAAAGGTAACTAGCCCGAGTCCCCCCACTCCAGAAGGTCCATCCTGTCTCACCATTTACAATACTTGGAAAGGCGCTGGCCTTGTTTTGGTAATATTCTTCTGGAGTATAGCCATAGAGTTTAAAACCTGAAGCAGCGATTTCTTTTTCATAGGAATCATTGGAATAGGCACCTTCAAATGCTGAGAGATTGCCATCAAGGATAACGTCGTTAGGATCTGTCGATTTGAAAAAATCCTCCCGATTGGAAAAGACCATCTCGTGATCGGGATTTTGATCAGACATGGTGACCGTGATCAATGGTTTCTTGTCTGTCTTGTATTTGAAGACACGAACCGTAACGGTAAAATCAGTATTGCCATCAGATTTTTTCATCTTGTCAGTCGCAACTTTATTAGCCCCTTCGATCTTCCAATCGGTGCTAAATTCAGCGGACACCTTGCCATCAGCCGTTTTGTAAGCGATCTTCCAGGCTTTGCCATTTTTCTCGATTTTAGCTTCATCCCGTTCATTGGAAATATAATCCCCACTCAAGTCAATGGGTTTTTCTTTTAACTTGATGACCTTCTTGCTGGTCTGGCTAAATTCTTTTTGATGGTCCGGTTGGATGTTAGAGCTAGAATAAAGATAGACTCCTCCAATCAGGACAACAGCTCCGACCAGTCCCAAAATCGGGCCCAGGTATTTTTTCTTCCATTTTAGATTCATTTTACTACCTCCATGGAATAAGATCTTTACACTAGTATACCCTAAATCGAAAGTATAGTAAAATTCCCCTCTATGTAGTGGTTTTCTAGGTTTAAACTGACTAGTTATAGCATAGAATACCTGTTTCTCAAAAACAATATTTTGTTTAACGTTATTTTTTTATCGTTTTTCGATACTTTTTTGTTGACTTATTTTTTATAAGGAGTATACTATAGGTGAAAAATAAATAAACTTCAAGGAGGCTTTCGATGAAAAACTCAAAAACCTTAAAAATTGTCATTGAAGTCTTAACGGCTTTCATTTACTTCTGTGGCTTTATGACCCTGGTTGCACTGGTCATCCACCTGCTTTCTCGGATGGGAGTGTTTAAGGATCTCATTCAATCTGGACGCTTGTCCTTTGAGGTAAATGGCATCCAGCTCTTCCCCAAACATCTGCAACCCCTCTGGCAGTTGCTCTTCCCACTAGCCTCAAGTGCTATTTATATTTTTCTTCTCATCACCATTCGTAGCTTCCTCCAAAATCTCTACCAAGAAAAGATCTTTTCTCACTCCAACATTGATCTTTGTAACCGAGCTTGGAAGATCCTCTTGGTCTTGTCCTTTATGTCCGGTACACTTGAGACCAGTGGCGATGTTTATCTTCTTCCCTTTACCTTCCAATTGACCTTTAACACGGGACTCCTCCTCGCTGTCCCAATTGTATGGGTGCTTGGCAAAATTTTAGAGAGAGGGATTGAGATCGCAGAAGAAAATGAGCTGACCATTTAAGGAGGGTGCCATGATTATCGTCAATCTAGATGTCATGCTGGCCAAGCGAAAAATGAAATCCAATGAGCTAGCCGACAAAATCGGCATCACGACAGCTAACCTCTCCATCCTCAAGACAGGCAAGGCCAAAGCCATCCGCTTCACTACCCTTGAGGCCATCTGCAAAGAACTTGACTGCCAGCCTGGAGATATCCTGGAATACCAGCCAGATGAATAGTGACTATTTTCGGAGACTTTCCTTAGGTGAGGACGGACGGTAGCGAATCCCTTTGGGATTCCATACCTAAGATTTGAGCCTACTGTCTCAAATCTTCCGAGAGTCTGAAACGAAAATGTTTCAGACTCTTTTTCTCACTGCGGAAGTCTCCATTAACATTCATGACTAATAGGACCCACCTATGGAAGTTTTCTAAGAGACTCATATACAACAAAAGCACTCCCGTGGGAGTGCTTTTCATAACCAATTATTCGTTTAGCCAATGATGCTTCCATTTGGTACAGATGGATCAAATGTTAAGACTGTTAATTGATCCCCGTGTTCTGCGGAAAGAATCATGCCTTGACTGACATATTTCTTCATCATTTTACGTGGTTTAAGGTTGGCTACGATTTGAAGTTTCTTTCCGACCAATTCTTGTTCATTTGGATAGAATTTCGCGATACCAGAGAGGATTTGACGGTCTTCGCCATCTCCTGCATCTAGGCGGAAGCGAAGCAATTTGTCTGATCCTTCGACACGTTCCACTTCTTTGACTTCTGCGACACGGATTTCAACCTTGTCAAAGTCTTCAAATTTAATCTCGTCTTTTTCAGACTTGAGTTCCACTTCTTCTGGAATCCATTCTTTTTCTTGTGGTTTACCAGCAGTCATTTGAGATTGGATGTAGGCAATTTCTTCATCCATGTCCAGACGTGGGAAAATTGGAGTTCCTTTGGCAACTACTGTGACATTTTCAGGGAATCCTGCTAAGGTCAAGTTTTCAAGATCGAAGTCCAAGCCCAAGCCAAGTTGTTCCATGATGGCATTTGAGGTATTCATCATGAATGGTTGGATCAAGTGAGCCACAACACGAAGGCTAGCTGCTAAGTGAGCCATCACTGCTGCCAATTGTTCCTTATCACCATCTTCTTTAGCGAGTACCCATGGAGCAGTCTCATCGATGTATTTGTTAGTCCGAGAGATGATGTTCCATACCGCTTCTAAAGCGCGTGGGTAATCAACCGCGTTCATTTGCTTGTGGTATTCAGCGATGTTTTCTTCAACCACCTTGGCCAAATCTGCATCAAATGCTGTGACATTTTCGACATAAGCTGGAATTTGACCACCAAAGTATTTATTGATCATGGCTACCGTCCGGTTGAGGAGGTTTCCAAGGTCATTAGCCAATTCATAGTTGATGCGGGCTACGTAATCTTCTGGTGTGAAGGTACCATCTGAACCAACTGGAAGACTGCGCATGAGGTAGTAACGAAGTGGATCCAAGCCGAAGCGTTCCACCAACATTTCTGGGTAGATGACATTTCCTTTAGACTTAGACATCTTGCCGTCTTTCATGACAAACCAACCATGGGCAATCAAACGCTCTGGCAATTTGATATCGAGCATCATGAGAAGGATTGGCCAGTAGATGGAGTGGAAACGGAGGATGTCTTTTCCAACCATGTGGAAGACAGTGCCATTCCAGAACTTGTCAAAGTTTTCATGATCTCCTTGACCGTAACCGAGAGCGGTCACATAGTTGAGAAGGGCATCAATCCATACATAAACCACGTGTTTAGGATTGGATGGAACTGGAACTCCCCAGGTAAAGGTAGTCCGAGATACTGCCAAGTCTTCCAAACCTGGCTCGATGAAGTTTTTCAACATTTCATTGAGACGGCCATCTGGAGTGATGAAGTCTGGTTGGGATTTGAAAAACTCAACCAAGCGGTCTTGGTATTTGCTGAGGCGAAGGAAATAAGATTCTTCAGAAACCCATTCTACTTCGTGGCCTGATGGGGCTACCCCACCGATGACCTTGCCATTCTCATCACGGTAGACCTCAGCCAATTGGCTTTCTGTAAAGAACTCTTCATCAGATACTGAATACCAACCAGAGTATTCACCAAGGTAGATGTCGTCTTGAGCAAGCAAGCGTTCAAAGACCTGGGCCACCACTTTTTCATGGTAATCGTCTGTCGTACGGATGAATTTATCGTATGAGATATCGAGTAATTGCCAGAGTTCTTTCACTCCAACCGCCATCCCATCTACATAAGCTTGCGGCGTAATGCCAGCTTCTTCAGCTTTTTGCTGGATCTTTTGACCGTGCTCATCGAGACCAGTCAGATAGAACACATCGTAGTTCATCATGCGTTTGTAACGAGCTAAGACGTCACAGGCAATGGTTGTATAAGCTGAACCAATATGCAATTTACCAGATGGGTAATAGATAGGGGTTGTGATGTAGAATGATTTTGTCATTTTCTTTTCCTTTCAAGGCTAATGAAACCTTATGTAATAACACTTCATTATATCATTTTTAGGAGACCCTGAAAACCCAAAACCGGCTAGGTTTGCGATAAACAAAAAAAGCTGACCGAAGTCAGCTTTCTATTATTGATAACGAATCACGCTATCTTACTTTCCAAGATAGTATTCTTTTACAACGTTCAATTTTTCGTCAAATTCGAATACCAATGGTGGGAAGTTAGGGATTTTTCCACATCCATGATTTCGTCGTCTGACAATTGTTTGATGTGTTTTACAAGGGCACGGATTGAGTTGCCGTGTGCTCCTACGAATACGTTTTTCCCATCTTTAAGAGCTGGAGCGATTTTATCCTCCCAGAATGGAAGGGCACGTTCCAACGTCACTTTCAAGTTTTCAGCATCTGGAATCACTGAGTCATCAAGTGAAGCGTAACAACGGTCAGTGTATGCTGAGTGCTCATCATCGCGATCCATAAATCAAATTTCATTTCAGATTCTAGATTAATTTACTGTCTAACCCCAGAAAGCATCTTCTACTGCTTGATCTGATGAAAAGAGCCAAACTTCCTTGATCTTTCCATCATCCATGCGAAAAAGATCAATACCATTCATGTTGAGTTCCTCGCCGTCTGGGCGAGTTCCGACAAAGGTCACATTGGCTGCTACAAGGTCAATATTTTCAGACACCCAGTTAGTCAATACTTTGAAGGTACCGTTTGTTTTTTCTGAAAATTGAGCCAAGTGTGCTCCAAGTGCTTCTTTTCCAACAACTGTACCGGAATTACTATGCTGACCTGGCTGGTGCCAGATGATATCATCTGCCATAGTCTCAAAAACAGCTGGAAAATCACCTGTTATAAGACCATTGTTATATGCATAAAAAATTTCTAAATTTACTGACATGAGTTACTCCTCGTTTCTCTTATTTATGATATAATTTTATCACTTACTAACAAAAAGACAAGTAGGCACTTTATTGTTATCTAGTATCAAATACGATACTATTATTGTCAAATAAGAGAATATTTTTAAAAAATTTGGAGGAATTATGGTAACCAAAGTCAGTGAATACGGAATTTGTCCTTTTGCAACGACACAGCGTGTACTAACAGGCAAATGGGCTCTAGTCATCATCTATCAACTCAGTACGGGGACTAAGCGTTTTAATGAACTACAACGTCTAATTCCTGGCATTACCCAAACCATTCTAACACGACACCTCAGACAGCTCGAGAATGATAAAATCGTGGAGCGTAAAGTCTATGCTGAAGTTCCCCCACGGGTCGAATACAGTCTAACTGAAATGGGTAGAAAATTTCAAGGTGTCCTAGATGCCATTGAAAATTGGGGACTGGAGTATATCGAAATTCTAAACTAATTATCTCCTCGGTTCATCTCACCTTACAAAGTGAGGCAAACCGAGAGTCACTTCTCAAAAAAAGGCGGAATAAATCCCGCCTTTTATCTTTTATAGTTATTTTCCAAGATAGTATTCAGAAACTACGTTCAATTTTTCGTCAAATTCGAATACCAATGGTGGGAAGTTAGGGATTTCCACATCCATGATTTCGTCGTCTGACAACTGTTTGATGTGTTTAACAAGGGCACGGATTGAGTTACCGTGTGCTCCTACGAATACGTTTTTACCATCTTTAAGAGCTGGAGCGATTTTATCTTCCCAGAATGGAAGGGCGCGTTCCAACGTCACTTTCAAGTTTTCAGCATCTGGAATCACTGAGTCATCAAGTGAAGCGTAACGACGGTCAGTGTGTGCTGAGTGTTCATCATCACGGTCCATTGCAGGAGGCAATACATCGTATGAACGACGCCAGATGTGAACTTGTTCATCACCAAATTGTTCAGCAGCTTCTGCTTTGTTTTTACCAGTCAAACCACCGTAGTGACGTTCGTTCAAGCGCCATGATTTTTCAACTGGAACCCACAATTGGTCAGAAGCTTCAAGAGCCAAGTTAGTAGTTTTGATCGCACGTTTCAATACTGAAGTGTAAGCTTGGTCAAATTCGATACCAGCTTCTTTGATCAATTTACCAGCGTCGATCGCTTGTTGTGTACCTTTTTCAGACAAATCAACATCAGCCCAACCAGTGAAAAGGTTAGCTTTGTTCCATTCAGACTCACCGTGGCGAGCAAAAACCAATTTTACCATTAGATGGATCTCCTTTTTATTCTCCGAGGTTTCCCCCCGTTTATCTATTTTATTCTACTAGATTTTCAGTAAAAAATCTAGTGGCGACCATAGAAAAGTGCAATTTCTCACAAAAAAGAGCCTGACGGCTCTGGTTTGAAAATGAGGAATGTTTATTTTTTCTCTGAAACAACTTTATTTTCTAATTGATTCTCTTCCCTCAAGGAATTTCGTTGTTCAATCATGTTTCTGATATCTTTTAAATCACTATACATATGAACCATATAAATAAGCAGACAGAGATAAACACCAAACCCCAAATTATAATATACTGTTTGAATGGTTAATGAAAATGCAGCATATATTAGAATAACACTACAAGATAGGTGAATCAAAAACGATTGTAGGCTAGCCAAAAATGGATACCCTTTTTTCTCAAAAGAATCATGAATAAAATAGGCTATAACAGGTAAAAGAATTAATAGTATGAGAGAAATAATAAAGTAAGAATTCACCAAACCTTTAAATTCTTGACCCCAAAATACTGAGTTGCTTTGCCGAAAGAGAAAAACCTGTGAAGCATCAGAATACGAATAATAAAGACCATTCAAAAATGGAAGTCCAACAATTGAAAAAATTAGAATAATATATAATACAAGCTCCCAGACTAAACTAAGATTACTTTCTTGTTTTCTTTCTGACATCTTTAATTCCTTTCCTTAACCACTCTGTCTTCAATCTCAACCTCATCGAAATTCGAATCTGTCACAGTTCCTAAGACATAGAGACCATTTGGCAAACTCGATGTTTGTACAATCGCTTCTAATGCATCCTTAAACCGGATATGATCCCTTTTCACACCTTTGGGTAATGTCACTTGAACATATAGGACATCGTGATCTAAAGCTTCTTTTATCGGAAAACCATACCATCCTCCAAGAACAGTCCGTCCCTTCTTCGCCGATTGTTTCTCGTAATCTTCCAGCCAATGTATCCCGCCAATATACTTTATTTTACTTGAAATACCAAGTTTTAATGCTACCTTCGATCCTCTTAAAATAGAATTTTGATCTATTTTTTTCTTTAATTCCTGTTCCAACCTTTTTCTTTCAGGATGGATTTCTAGGGCTTTTTCAAGAATCGGTACATACGTGCTAGGAGGCTCACTATACATTACCATTGAATCACCAAGTAATCCAAAACGTCCCTCTTTAGCTACAGGCGGAGAATATGGCAAAATGATTTGTTCAAACATCATTTGTTTCTTCAATGGAATAGAGATGACCTCCCCATTAACCATTTCAGAATAGGTATAATTAGCATTAATCACTAGTTTTGTTTCACTTGTAAGCGAAAGACTCGTGATCCGAACCTCTCCTGTATAATGATTATTCTTGTAGATTTCCTTGATATTTGATTCTAAATTTTTATAGAAACAAATACATAAAAGGATAAAAAAAACAACAATGACCAGTAAACTTTTTAGTTTTTCACTCTTTATTTTCATTTTTTAAATCTTTCTATAAGTCCTTATCTCACAAACATTGTTACCCTATCCAACTATATGAGGGGCTGTTTTCAAGAAAAAGAAAGACCATATAGCACCAATCATAAAAATGGTCACTGCTGCTAAGGTATAGACCTGCCACATTTTCCAAGAAAAATTCTCCAATTTTTTCATCTCGCTCTCCTTTTGTTTGATCGTGAAAGTATATTATATCATGATTTTCCCTATTTTTCTCTCGATATAAAATACAGGTAGATTCCCATGGATTAAAAAAAGAGCCTGACGGCTCCTTTTTTATTTTTTCTACTGTTTCTTCTGGCATTCTGGACAAAGACCATAGACAGTGGTTTGGCACTTGGTAATGACGTAACCACTCTTTTCTCTCGCTTCTGCTCTCACATCTGGAACTTCGATGTCAACATCATCAATCTTTCCACATCGTTCACAAATCAAATTCAGATGATCATGTCCCATAAAATCAAAGTAGGTCGTGGTGTCATTGCGCACTTTTATTTCAGAGACAAAACCTTCTTCAATGAGGACCTTGAGATTATTATAAACCGTTGCCAGACTCATATTGGGAAAGGCCGGTCTTAAATCTTGGTAGATGGCATCCGCACTCGGATGTTCCTGGCTTTTGACAAGATAGGAAAGGACAGCCCGACGCGTCTCTGTAATCCGTACAGATTTTTCACGCAAGTGTTGCAATACATCTTCCACTTCTTGTTGTTGAATAGCATCAAGTGTTAAACAAGCTAGCATGGTCTTTCCCCTTTCTATCTTTTCTTTTAGACTATTATATCATGAATGCCAAAATTTGCCTAATTAGAATGTTTGTAAATAAGAAAAGAGGCTGGGACAAAAGTCCTAGCCTCTCAATTGTTTTTGGATTGTCGAGCAAGACGCAGTGGTTGAGTGGGCTCTACTACGCTGATTTCATCAGCTTTTACAGCCCTACTCAACTGTGCGGAGGTGGGACGACGAAATCGAATTCCAACGAATGACCGATTTCTGTCCCACTCTCTTTTGTTTTCTATTCTTAACTTCCCTAATTAAGGATCCATCTCATGGTTCCTAGTAGGACTTTGACAAAGAGGAACATAAAGAAGAGTTCCACCAGAAACCAGAGGCCTTTAAACAGATAAAGAATTGGCTTTATCATGAGCAGAACAAAAATTCCAAAAATCCATCTCATGGTCCACCCTCCATTTCTCACTTTTTTCTATTATACTCCTATTTATAGGCCCTGTCTAGAAACTACTACAAAACAAAAAGTCCCTTCTAGCAAGCTAGAAGGAACTTTTGTAAATCACAATTATTTAACTGCTTCTTTAAGAGCTTTACCAGCTTTGAATGCTGGAACTTTAGAAGCTGCGATTTTGATTTCTTTACCAGTTTGTGGGTTGCGACCTTTACGAGCTGCACGTTCACGAACTTCAAAGTTACCGAAACCGATCAATTGAACTTTTTCACCTTTTGAAAGGTATTCTGAAACAGCTGCAAATACAGCGTCAACTGCTGCTGCTGAGTCTTTTTTAGTCAATTCTGTAGCTTCTGCCACTTTTGCGATCAAATCTTGTTTGTTAGCCATTTAACAAATCCTCCAAATTTTTTTAGGCTTCATGCCTTAACAGTACTATAATATCTAAAAAAAGCCTTTAGGTCAAGTACTAAACCTGTTTTTTCAAACTTTTATTAGGCCTATTCGTAACGCACCAAAACTGCAAATGCATTCTCACCCGTATGGGTTTGAATAATGGATCCTGTTTCAAGAACAGGGATGGCTGTTTCAACGAGTGATTGCAACTGAGCCTTCATTTCATTGGCCCATTCTGCTGTTCCTGCATAAGAAATCCCGATTTCAGCGACCTTGCTACGAGATAATTTCTCAGTCAATTCATCCAACCACTTCTTAAAGGTCTTGTTACCGCGCCCTTTGACGATTGGTTCTAACTGACGATCCTTCATTTCCATCACGACACGAATATTGAGAAGAGAGCTCAAAAGTCCGGTAACACGGCCAATCCGACCACCTTTAACTAGATTTTCCAAGGTAGATACGCCGATATACAACTCTGTCTTTTCTTTGACTTCTTCGATGCGAGCCAAGACAGTGTCTAAATCAGCTCCTTCTTTGGCCAACTTGGCTGCTTCAACGACTTGGAACTTCATGGCTTGGTCTGTAAAGCCACTATCAATCACGGTCACATCTGCCCCTGACAAGGTTGCCCCTTGACGAGCTGCCTCTACTGTTCCTGACAAGGCATGAGACATGTGAATTGAAACAATGTGGGCTCCATCTGCAGCTAAGTTTTCATAAATCTCTGCAAAGACACCAACAGGAGGTTGGCTGGTCTTGGGTAGATTTTTGCTAGACTGCATTAAGCGCAGGAAATCCCCTTGGCCCAACTCACTGTCTGAATAAAGGACTCCATCTACCATCACAGAAAGTGGTACGATGCTAATCCCGTATTCTTCAACCACTTCTGGCTCGATAGTAATAGATGAGTCTGTAACTATTTTAATATTTGCCATATATTTTTATACTCTTCCTAAGAATGTTCTGCTTTCATTATATCAAAAAACACGGGGTTTTGCAGTGAAAGATAACCAACTCTGCGCTCTCAGTCGTCTGCAGCGGAGAAACCGGTATTGTGAAGGACATGATCTTGAACGATGCCCTTTTCATCAAGGAGTAGTCCATGGAGAACTCCGCCGTAAACCGCTCCTCCATCAACACCCATTTTCTGATCTGAAATCCAAAGATTTTCGGTACCAATTGGTTCATTGAGCAGTCCATAAACCGGTGTATGACCAAAGACGATCCATTTTCCTGTCTGATTCTCCGCTTCATGGAAGGGCTTGCGGATCCAGACCTTTTGGTAGTCACTGGTATCCCGCCAATTTTCAAGGGTTAAGTCCACCCCGGCATGGACAAAGTAATAGGTTTCTGTCTCATAATCAAAGGGCAAACTGCGGATGAAGGCCACCAAGTCAGGGACAGTGCTCTCTACTGCTTGCGCATCCGCAATCCCATCTACAGGAGCATCGAGTGGCCGGCCTAAAAGAGAATTAATAGTTGTATCGCCACCATTTCTTCGGTAGTGATCATAGCGCTCTTCTGGATTGTTCAACCAAGCTAAAAACATGTACTCATGGTTGCCAGAAAGACAAACTGCCCCATGATGATCTACGTAGTCTTTCACCAGCTCGACGGATCGTTTCCCATCTTCTCCCCGGTCGATCAAATCTCCTAAGAAGACTAATTGGGCTTTTCCGTCCCACTCTTTCATAAGCTCTTCGAGCATCTCTGCTTTCCCGTGAATATCTCCAACGACAAAGTATGTTGACATGATTACAAACCTTCTTTCTCTCTTAACGCTTGAGAAGTTGCTCTGCTTGTTGACGGGCAGCTTCCGTTAGATCCTCTCCTGCCAGCATCTTGGCAATTTCTTCGATTCGTTCCTCTCTATTGAGCAAACGTACAGTGGATACGGTTGAGTGTTCATCACTGATCTTTTCAATATAGAATTGATAATCTGCTGCAGCGATGACTTGAGGCAGGTGAGAAATGGCGAGCACTTGGCCATTTTGACCAATCTTATGAATTTTCGCTGCGATAGCTTGGGCCACGCGCCCAGAAACTCCTGTGTCCACCTCGTCAAAGACGATACTGGTTTTTCCTTCTTTTCGAGAAAAAGCCGACTTAATGGCCAACATCAAGCGTGATAATTCTCCACCAGATGCTACTTTAACGAGCGGTTTAAAGTCCTCACCTGGATTGGTCGAAATGTAAAATTCGACAGCTTCATTTCCCTCACGATTAAACTTAGCCTTGCTAAAGCGCACTTGGAAACGCGCCTTGTCCATGTAGAGGTCTGCCAATTCTTGCTGGATTTCATTTTCTAAAGCTTGGGCCAAGGCATGCCGCTGATCACTCAAATCTTGAGCCAAGGTGACCAAGCTCTTTTCTAGACGTTTGAGTTCTTTTTCCAAGTCCTCAGACGAGAGATCACTGCCGGTGAGGAGGCCATATTCTTTCGTGATTTGTGCCAGGTATTCCAAGACATCCTTGACTTGACCACCATACTTGCGCGTGATGGAGTGGATCAAATCCAAACGCGACTCCACCTGCATGAGACGATTGCCATCAAACTCCAGACCATCGACCACATCTTCTAAGCGCTTGGTAATATCCTCAAGGGCATAGAAGGTTTCAGCTAACTGGCTTGAGAGCTCTTTGTAGCTGGTATCATATTCTTCGATATTTTCCAAATCATTCATGGCTGAGCGAACATTGGCTAGACTCGAAAAATCTTCCGCATCCAGCATGGTATAAGCGTTGGTAAGGGTATCTGCGATCATTTTATGATTGAGCAGGCGTTGGCGTTCTTGCTCCAAACGCACATCCTCATCCACTTCCAAGGAAGCAGCCTCAATCTCCGCAATTTGAAACTCTAACATTTCAATACGGGCCTTGTTTTCCTGCTGGTTGCGCTGGAGTTCCACCACTTGTTTGCGCAGGCGTTTGTAGTCTTCAAAGGTCTGACGATACGCGTCTTTGGTTTGGAAAAAGGCTGCGTCTCCAAATTCATCTAGCATAGCGATATGCAATTGGGGTCGCATGAGTTCTTCCTGATCGTGTTGGCCGTGGATGTCCACCAAATGTTGACCGACTGCTTTTAAGACCGATAAATTCACCATTTGGCCATTGATCCGACTGACACTTCGTCCATTTTGCAGGATCTCTCGGCGGATGATCAACTCATCGGTCCACTCTAGTCCTTGTTCTTCAAAGAGCGCTGTCAAGTGGCGATTGCTCTCAACAGCAAATAGACCTTCGATTTCCGCTTTTGGGGCTCCGTGACGAATGACATCCGTCGTTGCGCGGCTTCCCAGCATCATATTCATGGCATCGATAATGATGGATTTCCCTGCACCTGTTTCCCCTGTCAGTACCGTCATTCCCCTTTCAAAATTTAAGGAAATCTCTTCGATAATAGCAAAGTTCTTAATCGAAATTTCTAACAACATAGGCTCTTACCACCCAAAGATTGATTTGAGGATATTCTCAGCCTCTGGTGCGGAATAAGCAATCAACAAAATCGTATCATCATCTGCGACAATACTAAAGATATGGTCCTTATAAATCTCCCGCAAGCGACGTTTGACTAAAGGCGCTGTCCCTGGAACCATAGTGAAATTGACATATTCTCCCATGCGACGATGAGACAAGATATTGCTTTCGATCATCCCGATCCCTTGGTGGTGCTTACGTGGCAATTCATAGACATAGGTCATGTCTTTCAGAGGGCGTTTAACGATGCCCAATTCTTTGATATCCCGTGACACCGTCGCTTGAGTTGCTGAGATGCCTTCTTCTTTTAAATGTTCGACGATCTCTTCTTGGGTTCCCACTTCATGATCACGAATGAAGCGACGAATTTTTTCTAATCTAATATTCTTACTCTTCATGTTTAAATTCCTTGTGTGCCAGCTCCACAACAGCCTCCAGCTGTTCTGTCGTTGGCTTTGTTTTTTCTTCTTTTTTTTCTAGATACATCAAAAATTCGATGTTGCCATGGCCTCCTTGGATAGGGGAATAATCCACTCCCATCACGGAAAAGCCATGTGTTTCTGCAAATGCAGCAACCTTTTCAAGGACTGCTAAATGAATCTTAGGATCCTTAATGATCCCATTTTTTCCGATCTGCTCGCGCCCTGCTTCAAACTGGGGTTTGACTAACGCAACCACTTGTCCATTATCTGCCAAAATCCTATGAAGGGCTGGCAGAATCAAGTCCAAGGAAATAAAGCTGACATCGATACTCGCAAAGCTCGGTGTCGCTTCAAAATCATCTGGCTCAGCATAGCGGAAATTGAACTGTTCCATTGAGACTACCCGAGGGTCATTGCGCAATTTCCAGGCCAACTGATTGGTCCCGACATCCACCGAAAAGACCTGGCTGGCTCCATTTTGCAGCATGACATCCGTAAAGCCACCTGTAGAAGCTCCAATATCAATCGCAATTTTATCCTCTACAGATAAACCGAATTGGTTCAGGGCTTTTTCTAATTTAAGACCGCCCCGGCTGACATATTTGAGCTTTTCGCCCTTTAGTTTCAACTCGGTTGCTTCATCAATTTTTTCACCCGGTTTATCGAAGCGCTCACCATTGATAACGGCAACGACAAGACCTGCCATCACCCCTCTTTTGGCTTGTTCGCGGGTATCAAATAGGCCTTGTTTATAGGCTAATACATCCACTCTTTCCTTAGCCATCTATTCGTAATCCTTCTATTAATTTCTTGATCGCTTGCGGATCAAAGTCGCAAGTAGCTGTAATCTGATCCAACAAATCTTCGCAAGCATCTAATTCACTTGTCAGCAAAGCTTTTGATTCTTCCAATCCCAACAAGACTGGATAGGTCGATTTTTCTGCTACTAAATCCTTTTGAGGGGTCTTGCCCAGAGCTTCAAAATCAGCGACCAAATCCAAAATATCATCCCGCACTTGAAAAGCCAGGCCTAATGTTTTCCCGATTTTATCTAAGAGCTGACCAATGTCTGCTTGCAACTCTAACATCAAACCTGCTGCGATGAAAGGATAGGCAAGGAGGCGTCCTGTCTTATTGGCATGGATGGTCTGCAATTCTGCTAGCGTGAGCTGTTTGTGCTCCCCTTCCATATCAAGGACTTGGCCAGCTACCATTCCACGACTTCCGGATGCATCCGACAATTCAAGGATCAAAGAGACCTTGACCGCATCAGGAAGGGCACTGGCAGCTATCATCCCAAAGGGATCAAGAAAAAGCGCATCCCCTGCTAAAATTGCCAGGTCTTCTCCGAATTTCTTGTGGTTGGTCAATTGCCCCCGACGGTAATCGTCATTGTCCATAGCCGGTAGATCATCGTGAATGAGGCTTCCTGTGTGGATCATCTCCAAAGCCCCCGCTACTTGAAAATGATCCTCTGTCAATTCCTGTCCAAAGGCCTCTAATAATTCTAGAAGGAGCAATGGGCGCAGGCGTTTTCCACCTGCCTGGATGGAATAAAGGACCGACTCCACTAAATGGGGTGCGATGGATTTTTCCTCATAAAAAGAGCGAACCGCTTGCTCTACTCTATTTCGTTTTTCTTCTTGTCTCATGCTAGATCCGCTTCAGTACCATCTGCTTGCATGACCTTAACCAAGGTTTTCTCTGCTTGATCCAAGGTATCTTGCAATTCTTTTGACAACTTCATTCCTTTTTGGAATTCAGAGATAGCTTCTTCAAGAGCTACATCTCCACTCTCCAATTTCTGGACGATGGCTTCCAAATCTGCTAAATTTTCTTCAAATTTCTTTTCTTTCGACATGTTTTACCTCTACTTCTAACTGGCCATCTCTCATGATGAGGGACAGCGGGTCTCCTTCTTTTACTTTTGCAACCGAATCCAAGACCTGATCGTCTTGCTTGACCATGGCATAACCACGCGCAATAATCCGACTGGTATCCAGCATCAAGAGGGCTTCTGATAAGCCTTGGACCTTGACCTTTTGCTCTTTTAGGACTTGTTCCATGCGGCTGGTTAAGATCCTCTTATCTTGGAGAACACGGTCTTGATAACGCTCGATACGATGCAATGGAGACATAGCTTCTAAGCGATGACGCAGACCTTGTAGCTGATTGGCCCCTTGTCCATAAGCATCCCGCATCCCTTGTTTCAAGCGCAATTGCAACTGGTCAATTTTTTGCAGGTAGCCATCATAGAGTCTTTCAGGCTGTCTAAAAATAACCGATTGACTTAATTTGGCCAAACGTTCACGATTATAGGCCAAACGATTGGACATAGCTGTTGCCATGCGATTCTCCTGCTTTTGTAAATGGGACAAGAGATCTAATTTAGTTACCGGAGTGGCTAATTCAGCTGCTGCTGTCGGAGTAGCGGCTCGTCGGTCCGCTACAAAATCGGCTAGAGTCGTGTCTGTCTCATGCCCGACACTGGAGATAATCGGGATCCGCGATTCAAAGATCGCACGCACTACCGCTTCTTCATTGAAGGCCCAGAGATCTTCAATTGAACCACCCCCACGACCGATAATCAAGACATCCAAATCATCCCGTTGGTTAGCCCTTTGAATATTAGCAACCACCTCACTAGCAGCTCCTTCACCCTGAACCTTGGTCGGGTAGAGCACGATGTCCACACCAGGAAAACGACGGCTCACCGTTGTGATAATATCGCGAATCACAGCCCCACTCTGACTAGTGACCACCCCGATCTTTCTTGGGAATTGTGGTAGAGCTTGCTTCCACCGATCCTGAAAAAGCCCTTCTTCGGTCAGCTTTTTCTTGAGTTGCTCAAACTGAATGGCTAAGGCCCCTACCCCATCTGGTTCCGCCTTTTCGATGACAATGGAATAACTCCCACTTGGCTCATAAAGTTGGATCCGACCAATGACATTGATTTTCATGCCTTCTTCTAGCTCAAAACCAAAACTCTTATAGATTCCAGCCCAAACAGTCGCCTGAATCACAGCCTTTTCATCCTTTAGAGAGAAATACTGGTGATTAGGACGCTTCCGAAAATTCGAAACCTGACCCGTCAAATAGACCCGCTCCAGATAGGGGTCCTTATCAAATTTTAATTTGAGGTATTTGGTCAGACTGGATACGGATAAATAGTTGGACATAGGAACTCCTTTCTGCAGAATATGATCAAGTTTAATTATACCAAAAAACACCAAAAAAGGCTGGCAGACAAAGCGAAATCATGAATTTCCTTTCTCCACAATCCTCATTTTATTCAAGTCACTTTCTACTGGTCTATTTTAAACCAGCTTCCTTATTTTTCACACTTCTCTAATCGTTCAATAAAGGAGCTAAGAAGTGCTTGGGGTTCCCCTTCATTTGGATAGGCATAACTAATATAGAAGACTGTTTTTTCCTCTTCAACCAGGGGAATTGTGACAAGATTTGGATATTCTGGAAAAAGAGTCAGAACGGTCATGAGGCCAGTTCCTAAAATTTTCTTCGATGAAGCTCAAAACCTATTTAGGATACAACAAAAAGACAAGTAATGCGACTTGTCTTTTCTTCTTTAGGAGATTTTTATATACCTATTTTTGATAGGTTTTTACAACTAAATCGACCCCTTCATCTGCTTTAAAGGTATAGACAGGGTTCTCAGTCCTTTCATAAAAGGTCATTGATAGAGTTTTACCATCCACGAATACTTCAATTGAGTTGGCATCTCGAAGAATCGAGAAATGATGATCCTTTTCACCATCCAACTGAATCCATCTCGATTGAAATGCTGGGCTTTCTTTTCCAGAAATGAGGTGTCCAAATCGGTCTCGACTCAAGCTAAAGCGTTTATTGGAGGCATCGTAAATCAATTGCAAGGCACTATCAACATCGGATTCATCCCCATATTTTAGGATAAAGGAGCGACCTGATTTGGAATCTATCTCAAACAAGGTTTGTTTCCCTCTAGCCGGGATCATGATCTGATTGCCCTTAACAGTGGTTTCTGGTGCATTCTCTACAAGAAAGTGACTTTTCACAGACTCAGGTAATTCCTGAACCAATCTTCCGTCTCTCAAACCTAATTTTCTAGGAACCGTCATGCTTCCTGCCCAACCATGACCTAAGTCATGACTAGGGATGGAACGTTGCCACATTTGCATCCAAGCAACCATGTATCGTTCGCCATTTTGTCCTTGACAAGTTTGAGGAGCATAGAAGTCCAAGCCACCATCAATTTCATCATAGGAATCGACAAAAAACTGACCCGTTTCCCAATTCATATCACCGATAAAGGCAACAGTCGAATTTAAATTCCAGTATTTTTCTTGCTGTCTTTCCATTTCAATGGGAGACAGAATCAAGACCCATTTACCATCTAAGGGGAAGAAATCCGGACATTCCCACATGATACCTTGCCCTTTTTCACCTTCCAGTAAGACTGATTTAAAGCTCCAGTCCTCTAGATTACTTGACGCAAACAAGAGAATTTGTCCTCGATCATCTACTGTTTTGGAAGCAACTACAGTATAATAGCTTCCTTGGTATTCAAAGACTTTGGGATCACGAAAATCAGCAATATCTGCGATACCCTCAATATGCTGCACATGAATCACTGGGTTGGCTGGCAATTTTGCGAAAGTAACTCCATCCGTTGAAACTGCCAGACACTGAGTTTCTTCGCGCTTCTCCTCATCATCTATATGACCAGTATAAAGCAAATAGAGCTTGTCATCTTTCACAATAGCACTACCCGAGAAACAACCATCCTTATCATAGTTTTCACTTGGTGCTAAAGCTACTGGTAATTCTTCCCAATGGAGGAGATCTTTTGACTTGGCATGCCCCCAATGCATGGGACCCCAAACACTATCATAGGGATAGAATTGGTAAAACAAATGGTATTCCCCACGGAAATAAACAAAGCCATTAGGATCGTTCATCCAGCCAATTGGAGGTAGTAAGTGAAAGGTTCCTCTATATTGCTGGTCAACCTTCTCCCTGTTTTCATCGATATACTGATTCGCTTTTCGAATAGTTTCCTTCATACTGAACACCTACTTAATACCTGTTCCAGACCCACCTAAACCTTGAATAATATATTTTTGTGCTACGATATATACTAGAATAAGTGGAATTGTAGAAATTGTCAAAACAGCCATCACTTGATTAATATAAACTGGTTGAGTTGTATTAATAGTTGTAATCGCTACCTGCATTGAAAATTTTGAAGAATCTGTTAACACCATCAACGGCCAGATATAATCATTCCAACTAGAAATAAAGGAAAGAACACCGACTGTGGCAACTGCTGGTTTCGACATCGGCAACATAATCTTGAAAAAGATCCGCAAGATACTTGCACCATCTATTTTTGCTGATTCGATAATTTCTTCTGGAATGGCAATAAAGAAGTTTCGGAAAAGATAGATATTAAAGACACTAGCTAATCCAGGGATAATAACCGCTAAACGATTATTGACTAAGCCAAGTGAATTAATAATTGTAAATTGAGGAATCAACACTGTTTCCATCGGAATGATTAACAAGGCCAATAAAAAGCCAAACAGAATTTTTTTACCTGTAAAATTTATTTTTGCAAATGCAAATCCCCCTAAGGCATTAACAATAATAGAGCCAAGTGCAAATGTTCCTGCATAAAAAATACTGTTCCCCAGGTATGTTAGAATACTAAAACGTGAAAGAACTTCTTGGTATGGTTTAAACCAATCAGCTGGATTTAAACTAGGTAAGAATGCTTTCCAACTTGTTAAATTCTTGTACACATCTGCTTCTGGTTTCATAGCTGAAACCACCATCCAGATCATAGGAAATAGAAAGAGGCCTGCTAATAGAATTAATAAAATATATTCTAAAATAGAAGTCGGTTTTAAACGTTTCATCCTAATCGTCCTCCTTCAAAACTCGCCGTTGTACAAGACTGATCATACCAATCAATGTTGTAAATACTAAGGCAATAGAACTTGAATAACCAACGAGACGGTCTGTGAAACCTTGTTGGTAAATATAATATACCATTGTAATTGTTGAGTTTAGTGGTCCACCTTGAGTCATGACCATTGGTTGCACAATCAATTTAAAGGCTGAAATCAACGTTGTCAATAGAACAAACAAGGCCGTTGGTTTCAATAAAGGCATTGTGATGTATCTGAATTGAGCCCATTTTGAAAATCCATCTAACTCAGCAGCTTCATAGATATCTTGTGGAATATTTTGCATTCCTCCAAGGAACAACAACATTTGATATCCTGCTCCTTGCCATGCAGAAACAAAGACAATCGCATACATGGCCTGTTTTGGACTTGTCAAGAATGGTTGGGATGAGATACCAATTTTATTCAGTAGGGCATTGAGCAAACCATTATTTGGATTTAACAAGTATAGCCAAAGGATAGAGATAACCACGAGAGACATCACAACAGGAGCAAAGAATGCTACCTTAAAGAACATGTTTCCTTTACGTTTCTTATTTACGATTAAAGCCATACCAAGGGCTGCCCCAAGTTGTACTGGAATAATCCAAACAACAAATTTCAAGGTATTCAAGAAGCTTTTTATAAAGATCGGATCTTGTGCTAAGCGCATGAAATTTTGTAGCCCTACAAATTTTCTGTCCTCTGGGGTCAATAGGTAATAATCTGTAAAGGCATAATAGATGACCATACCAACAGGTATCACCAAAAAGATAAAAAGTAATACTAAGGCTGGAGCTAAAAAGCTATAGCCCATAATATTTTCTTTAAGACGTTCTTTCTTTTTTGTTTCGACTTTCTTTGTTTCGCTCATTGTTCGTCTCCTAAGATGAAATCATTAAATAAAATAAGGTGGAAGGTTCATTTCATAACTTTCCTTCCACCTTTTGAATATCAACTATTTATTTAAAGATTGGTCGATTGCTGTTTGCATTTCTTTCGTACGAGCATCTAATACTTTTTGTACATCTGGATTATCTTTATAATAGCTGATATCTTGCATCGCTTGTTGGAAAGCGCGTGAAACTTGTGGATAAGCTACTACAACAGGACGAGGATGGGCTGATACAGCATTTTGTTCCATCAAGAAGCGCAATGGTTCAGATACTTTATCCTTAATATTTTTAATTGTTGATTTTCTGATTGGAAGAACACTGTTCCCCAAGCTTATAATTTCACTAGATTCTGTATTTGTTGCAAACTTAACAAATTCAGCAGCAGCTTCTTTTTTATCAGATTTTGTTGTAACAGCTAATTGCCAACTACCTGAAGGTGAGACCAATTTCTTCGTTTTATCTGAAACTGGATAAGGAAGAATACCAAAATCAATATCTTTGTAATTTGTTTGTAGATCCCCAATCGTCCAAGACCCGCTTAGAACCATCGGATACTCACCTGTTTCAAATCCTTTTTCAACAGGACTAACTGTAGTGTAATCCTCTTTTACTAGATTTTGAATAAATTGAACAGCTTCAACACTTTCCTTACTATTGAAGTAACCTTCAGCTTTTGTTCCTTTAGAATTTACAACAGAACCACCATTTGACCAAATAAGAGGCATATAAGCATATGGTAACATCTCATCATTTGAATTCAAACGGAAATCGATTGCTGGTTTATTAAAATGATCTTTTAATTTCTTAGCAATGGCATTAAACTCAGACCAGGTCCATGGCTTTTCAAGGGTTGGCAAACTCGCTTCATCAATCCCAGCTTCCTTAAACATCTTCTTGTTATAGTATACACCTACATTTGATTCAGAAAAACCAAATGCATAGAATTTACCATCATAAGTTCCCTGTTGTTTAATACTGTCCAGTACATCATCCATGTCATTGTCCTTTAGATAATCATCCAAGGGAGCAATCACTTTTGATTTTGCATAGGCAGCAGTGTTTGGTCCATCTAGCGTAATAACATCTGGTAAACTATTTGTCGTAACAGCAGCATTGACCTTATCTTCATATCCTCCACCGCTACCACTACGTGGAATATATTCTGTCACAACCTTGTATTTGGTTTTCTTTGACTTGTTGAAATTATCAACAACTTGTTGCCAAGCTTTTCCCTCAGCTGTTTCATCTGAGAATTGAACCCAGACTTTTATTTCGTCCGAAGAACTTGCAGTTTTGGATTTTGATCCCCCACCACATCCTGCAAGCAATCCTAATGATAGTGCTGCAACTACAGATAACTTAATACCTTTACGCATAGCGTCCTCCTTTTTGAAACGTTTCATTTTTTATTGATTTTTTTAACCCAAACTAAATAGTTGAGTTTTTTGAAACGTTTCATTTTATGACTAAATTATAACAGCGCTTTCATAACTTGTCAAGCACTTTTTATAATTTTTTTGTTGTGTTTCCTTCAAAAAAATGTACCGGTAAACTAATGACATTCTGATCTATTTTTTCTTCACGAATTAATTTAAGCAATAGTTCAACTGCTGCTTGAGCCATCTGAGCTATTTGTTGAACAATCGTAGAAAGTAAGTAAGGTTGATCAAAAGCTGGTCTTAATCCATCAAAACCAATAATCTGATAATCTTCTAGAGGAGTTTTTCCCATCTCCCCTAAAACTTTTATCACACGAAGGGCCATAAAATCATTTACTGTGAAAATCCCATCAATCTGAGGATGCTTTTCAAAAAAGGTTCTTATTTGCTCTTCTGCTTGATTCAGTGGTTCCGGCATTTCAAGACAATAAAGGTTCGTATTTATCTGTTTAGCCTCTGCTTTGAAACCTCTCCCCCGTTCCGTTGTTTCATTCAAATGTTTATTCACACCACTAATGTATGCTAAATTTTGACAATCGCGTTTGACTAATTCGCGACAAGCCAGTTGACCACCATGAAAATTTTCAGAAGTTACGTAATAGACATTTTCAGAAAAATGACGGTCAATACTAACAAAAGGTAAATTAGAGGAGATATACTTATCGATATCTGAATAGGTGATCCCAATGATCCCATCTACCTTATTTTTTTCAAGTAATTTTATGTACTCTATCTCGTTTTGAGCATCTTTATCTGCATTACAAATCAATAATTTACATTGATTTTTCAATAATTCCTTTTCTACATGATAAGCAAACTCAGAAAAGAATGGATGCCAAATGGTTGGAATGAGTAAAGCGATAATATTACTACGATTCGTTTTTAAACCTCTCGCATATTCATCTGGCACATAAGAAAGTTTTTCAATCGCTTGTTGAACTTTTTTTAAGGTCACCTCTTTAATGCCTTTTTCGTTATTGATAACACGAGAGACTGTCCCAACACTAACTCCAGCTTCTGCTGCAACATCTTTCATGGTAATCGATTTTTTTTTGCTCATTCATTTTTCACCTCCTTTCATCCATACTATCATGAAAACGTTTCATTTTCAACATTTTCGTTTAAATTGTCACTCCACTTCTTCATCCATTTGGGAATTTCTTTGCTAATGCTTGTCGGTAAAACCACATAAGCCTCCTTGCTCAAGTCTTCAGCAATCGCTGAATGGAGGTAGGTAGCGACCACCACGCGCTCATAGAGACTGACCTGTGGAAATTGACCTGCAAACCCCGCGATCATCCCTGCCAAGGTATCTCCCATGCCACCTGTTGCCTGGTAAGGACCACCAACATCTAGCTGATAGCCCACTTCTTGCCCACTTGTCCAAATTCTTGTGTGGGGCCCCTTTTCTACTATGACAGTTCCTTCAGGAAAGTTCTGTACTGCTCTTTGGCTCTTCTCTTCTGTCTGGCTTGCTAGTTCAAGTCCCGATAGTTTTTCCCATTCTTTTTGATGGGGGGTAAAGACCAACTGAGCTTCTGGCAAGTCAAATTGAGAGGTTGCAAAAAGACTAATAGCACCTCCATCTAAAATCAGAACCTGATGCCTAGAGACCTGCTCAAAAATCATTTGTAAGACTCCTTGGTTTTCATTAGATTCCTTTAAGCCCGGCCCTACTAGAATCACGCTAGCTTTTTGCACTTGCTCACAAAGGAGTTCATGATCCGCTAGATCAAAGCCCATGGCTTCAGGAAGATGGCTATGAAGGGCCGACAGATTGTCAGCATCTGTTGCAACAGTGATCAAACCCGCCCCACTATGAACCGCAGCGATCGCTGCCATAATGATGGCTCCCCCATAGGGATAGGTTCCTCCAATCAGGAGCAGACGACCAAAATCTCCCTTATATGACGTCATTGGGCGCTTCACAATGACGCGCTGGATCTCTTCTTTCTGAACTCTTTTCATACCTTCCTCATTTCTAGCGAAAAAGGAGAAGCCACGACTCCCCCTCCTTCTTTTATTTTCCTCTAAATTCTGCGAAGACTTGCAAGATCTTAGCAGCAACAGCTTGTGGTTGATTTTGTTTGGCCACTAATTGATCATCAGCGTAAGGCCGAAGGGATGGAAAATCACCAATTTGAATCGCATAGAGAGCTTTTTCAAAGAGCTCAATATCGTTTTGATCATTGCCAAAAGCCACGAAATTTTCCCCACAGAGTTCTTCGACCGTCGTCGCTTTATGTGTGTCTGCTGGATTAAGATAGATGCATTTTTCATGCGCATGATAGCGAATATGGGCCTTATCCGTCTTTTCGATCCGTTCAATGATCTCATCCACGAGTTCTTCATGACCACCCATATAGATCACGACTTTAATCGGGTCCGTCAGGTCTTCTAACGAACGGTACTGAGCTTTCTTGAGGGGATCCACATTTGCAATAAAAGGAATCTTTTCTAAAATCTGACCACTATAATCAAAGGTATCGTCCACAAAAAATGGTAGATTGTAATGGCGACAAAAACCAAGGACTTCTCGATAAACATCCTTGTCCAATTGATCCTCATAAACCAGTTGGCCCTGACGATAAGCTAGCCCGCCATTTAAGCCAATCACGAGTTGCTGACTCAATTGATCCCCTAAAAGGCCTAAACAATCCCGATAAGAACGCGCAGAAGCAAAAGCGACTTCATGGCCAAATTCTTCTGCTCTCAATAAGACCTGTTTGATTTCATCATCGATGGTAAGACCATCGAATGACAAGGTTCCATCTAAATCAAAGACAAACTTCATCTCGTTCACACTTTCATTTTTTTAAGGTACGAACAGCTGCTTCGTAGGTTTGCTCCATCAACATGGTAACGGTCATAGGACCAACTCCTCCTGGTACTGGAGTAATGTGACTAGCTAGGGGTGCAACAGAGTCAAAATCGACATCCCCACATAATTTGCCATCTTCATCGCGATTCATCCCGACGTCAATGACCACTGCGCCTTCTTTCACGAAGTCTGCTGTTACAAATTTCGCACGACCGATCGCAACAACCAAGATATCCGCTCTTCTAGCAATTTTAGGCAGATGATGGGTCCGGGAATGGGTCAAGGTCACCGTCGCATTTTTTGCGAGGAGCAACTGCGCCATGGGTTTCCCAACAATATTGGAACGACCAATCACGACCGCTCGCTTCCCTTCCAGATCAATCCCGTACTCTTTGAACATCTCCATGATCCCAGCTGGGGTAGAAGGAACCATGAGGGGATTGCCAGCCCATAAACGTCCCATATTCAATGGATGAAAGCCATCTACATCCTTTGTCGGATCTATGGCTAAAAGGACCTCATCCGCATCGATATGCTTAGGAAGGGGCAACTGCACCAAAATCCCATGCCATAGAGGATCTTGATTGTATTGTTCAATCACTTCTAATAATTCATCTTGGCGAATGTTTTCAGGAAGTCGTCTCACCTCACTGCGAAAACCTGCCGCAATAGCAGATCGTTCTTTATTTCTTACATAGATCTTACTGGCTGGATTATCTCCTACCACGATCACAACAAGACCAGGTACCAGTCCTGTCTCTTCTTTTAATCGTGCTGTTTTCTCAGCGATCTCACCCTGTAATTTTAAAGCGAGCGCCTTCCCATCAATGATTGTCGTCATGTCAATTCTCTTTCTAGTCAAGTAATGAAAATATTTCTCTCTATTATAGCAGATTTCATCTCTCAAACCTAACTGTTCCTATTTAGAATTTCCTATAGACGAAAACTATATCCAGGTAGACAAAAAATGAGCTTGAGACCACCCCAAACTCATCCACTAACCTGCTTAGTAAAGCAATTCATAAATTTCCATTGCAATTAAATCAATGCTATCAAAGGTATAGGTTTCACGTGCTTCAACATCACGAAGGGTAAAGGTTGAACCTTCTTCTTCATTGTGATTGTATGCTACTTCCGCGACAACAACACCGTCACGTTCAAAATTACGTTTTAAGTTTCCACCGTCTTTTGTCATCGTCTCCAAACGGTTGATAATCCGTACTAAATGTGATTCCATTTTATTTCTCCTCTTTACTTTCTACTCCTCTATTTTATCATAAAAGAGAAAGCTCTTCCAATAAAAATTCACATTTTTCCATCGATTTACTTTCTTATCCATTCTTCAGCATCAATCCGTAGCAAATTCTTGCAAACTTCTAGAATACTGATATAATGAAACTATAAATCTTTGACTATTTTTGACCTTTTAAAAATAGGCTATTCTCTTGATGGAAGACCATCAAAACCCTACTGTGAGGTGTGTATATGCTTTGTCAAAATTGTAAAATAAATGAATCAACCATCCATTTATATACAAATGTAAATGGACGTCAGCAGCAAGTAGACCTCTGTCAAAATTGCTATAAAATTATGAAAACAGACCCAAATAACAGCTTCTTGAAAGGTATGACCCAACGGAGTCAACTGACTGGAGACCCTTTCGAAGATTTCTTTAATAACCTTGGAAACTTCCAAAGTCCGCAAGAACCCCAAACACCTCCAACTCAATCTGGAGGAAATTATGGAGGTGGTGGCTACGGCCAAAACAATAACCGTGGTGGCGGTCAAGACCCTCGTCAAGCCCGTCCTCAAAAGCCAAAAGGGCTTTTAGAAGAGTTTGGAATCAATGTCACAGAGATTGCCCGCAAAGGGGATATTGACCCTGTCATCGGCCGTGATGAAGAAATTATCCGTGTCATCGAAATCCTCAATCGTCGAACCAAGAATAACCCTGTTCTGATTGGAGAACCTGGGGTCGGAAAAACTGCTGTTGTAGAAGGCTTGGCCCAAAAAATCGTCGATGGCGATGTTCCTCATAAATTGCAAGGTAAGGAAGTCATTCGCTTAGACGTTGTCAGCCTGGTTCAAGGAACTGGTATCCGGGGCCAATTTGAAGAGCGCATGCAACAATTGATGGAGGAAATCCGTCGCTGTGAAGATGTGATTTTGTTTATCGATGAGATCCATGAAATTGTCGGTGCTGGATCTGCTGGAGACGGCAATATGGATGCTGGAAATATCCTCAAACCAGCCCTCGCTCGTGGCGAATTGCAATTAGTCGGTGCGACTACCCTCAATGAATACCGAATTATCGAAAAGGATGCAGCCCTTGAACGCCGGATGCAACCCGTTAAGGTCGATGAACCAACGGTGGAAGAAACCATCACCATCCTCAAAGGCATCCAAAAGAAATACGAAGACTACCACCACGTCCACTACACCGATGGTGCAATCGAAGCTGCGGCGCTTCTTTCCAATCGCTATATCCAAGACCGCTTCTTGCCAGACAAGGCCATTGACCTCTTGGACGAAGCCGGCTCTAAGATGAATTTGACCCTGAATTTTATCGACCCTAAAGTCATCGACCAGCGCTTGGTTGAAGCAGAAAATCTTAAAGCCCAGGCGACGCGCGAAGAAGATTTTGAAAAAGCCGCTTACTTCCGTGACCAGATTGCAAAATACAAGGAAATGCAAGGACAACAGGTTACTGATCAGGAGACTCCTGTCATCAGCGAAAAAACCATTGAACATATCGTTGAACAAAAGACCAATATTCCTGTTGGTGATTTGAAAGAAAAAGAGCAGTCCCAATTGATCAATCTAGCTTCTGATTTAAAAGCCCATGTCATCGGCCAAGATGACGCAGTGGATAAAATCGCAAAAGCTATTCGACGCAATCGTGTCGGTCTTGGATCACCAAATCGTCCCATCGGAAGCTTCCTTTTTGTCGGACCAACCGGTGTCGGGAAGACCGAATTGTCAAAACAATTGGCGATTGAACTCTTTGGCACTGCAGATAATATGATCCGCTTTGATATGAGCGAATACATGGAAAAACACAGCGTGGCAAAACTAGTCGGAGCACCTCCAGGCTATGTTGGCTACGATGAAGCTGGACAACTGACTGAAAAAGTTCGTCGCAATCCATACTCTCTCGTTTTGCTAGATGAAGTTGAAAAAGCCCATCCAGATGTTATGCACATGTTCCTGCAAGTCTTGGATGATGGTCGTTTGACAGATGGTCAAGGCCGTACGGTTAGCTTTAAAGATACCATTATCATCATGACCTCTAATGCTGGAACCGGCAAGGCTGAAGCCAATGTTGGCTTTGGAGCAGCTCGCGAAGGGCGAACCAACTCTGTTCTTGGAGAACTCGGTAACTTCTTTAGCCCTGAATTCATGAACCGTTTTGATGGGATCATTGAATTCCAACCTCTATCAAAAGAAAATCTGCTTCAAATCGTTACCCTTATGCTGGATGAAGTCAACCAACGTCTTGCACAAAATGAGATCCATTTAGATGTAACAGATAAAGTCAAAGAAAAACTAGTCGATCTGGGTTACGATCCTAAAATGGGGGCGCGCCCACTCCGTCGCACCATTCAAGACCATATCGAAGATACTATTACTGATTTTTACTTGGAACATCCAAGTGAGAAACAACTCAAGGCCGTTATGACCAGCAATGGAAATATTAGTATTAAATCGGTTTCTAAGACAGTTGAAAAGACAGAAGAATAATCATCCAAATTATGAAAGAATGAGGCTGAAAAATCCAGTCTCATTCTTTTTTCTCTCCAGATTTTTGCTAAAAAATATGATATAATGATCAAAAAAACAAGAAAAGAGAAAACCATGACCATTCCAAGTTTTGGTGAAAAGAAAAATGATGTGACCTACGTCCATCGCTATGGTGTCTACGCTGTTATTCCTAATAAAGATAGAGATCAGATCATTCTCGTACAAGCTCCTAACGGGGCCTGGTTCTTACCAGGTGGCGAAATCGAAAAGGGAGAAGATCACCTGCAAGCTCTTAAACGGGAACTGATTGAAGAATTAGGCTTTACTGCTATCTTAGGTCAATACTATGGCCAAGCAGACGAGTACTTCTATTCTCGCCACCGCGATACCTACTACTATAATCCTGCCTATATTTATGAAGTCGTTGACTACACAGAAGCTCAAAAACCACTGGAAGATTTTAACAATCTCTCTTGGTTCCCAGTAGAGGAAGCTATTGAAAAACTGAAACGAGGAAGCCATAAATGGGGCATTGAACAGTGGAAAATTGCCCATAAAAACTAAAGGAATTCTTTCACAAAATAAAAAAAAGTGCTATAATAAATGAAGATAGAGGTCAGGAGGAACTCATATGAAGCTCATTAATACCACCAATAGTCATGCTACCTTGGTTAAAAATCAACTTGCTAGTACTGACGCCTTGCTTGTCGAGGTTTATTCCGCTGGCAATACTGATGTTATTTTTACACAAGCCCCAACCCACTATGAATTGTTAATCAGCAACAAACACCGGGCTATTCGTGAAAACGAAGTTGAAAAAATTCGTGAGTTCTTTTTGAAACGTAAGATTAATCTTCAACTCATTGACCAATCTGCTATTAAGACCCTCTACTCTGATAAACTGATCGAAATTTCTTTCCCAATTGCTAAGTAAGGTGCTTCTACCTTACTTTTTTCTTTGCTGTTTTTTTCAAAAAAAATCCGTTCATCTCAATCATGAGATGAACGGATTCTTTATTTCTGATAGATCATTTTTACGTGAGGGGTAGAAGCCAAGATAAAGGGCTCGCTCACCGTATGAAAACCTAGCTTTTCATACAAGCCAACCACCTGTTCTTGGGCCTCAATTTCAATGGTCCGTCCAGGAAATCTCTGTTCACACAGGTCCAAAATCTGCTCTACCATGTCTTTTCCCAGTCCTTGACCACGACTGTCTTTTGCCACAGCGACTCGACCAAAATGAATCGTCGACCCTGTCTCAAAGATACGTGCATAGGCATCCACGCGTCCTTCCTCATCTTGATGAAAAAGGTGAATAGCTCCAAGATCAATAGCGTCAAGACCATTGTAGATTCTTGTCTGTTCCACGACAAAGGTCTCCAAACGCAATTGAACGATCTCGTAAAACTCTTTCAGTTCTAATTCTTTAAATTCTTTCTGGTACCACATCAGTTCCTCTTTATTGAAAAGTCGCAAGGAGACTTTCTCCCTGCGATTTTTCACATCTTATTATTTAGATTCAAATCCTTCTGCTACTGCATCCGCAAAGTTTTCTTCGACGATGCTTGCACAGTGATCGCAGATGGTTGCGTTATAGCTACGTCCTGCTGTACTTGGATCAATGCGACGGCAACGGTCACAAACTTCGCCAGTTGCACGTTCAACAGTGAAGGCAACATCTTCGAAGGCCACTGCACCTTCTGGAGCTGAACCTTCTGCAATGGTCAATTCTGAGACAATCAAGAGTTGAGCAACATTACTATCTACTGCTCCAAGAAGTGTTTTCACTACTTCATTAGGATAAACTGTCAAATGAGCTTCAAGAGATTTACCGATCACTTTTTCATTACGTGCTTCTTCCAAAGCCTTTTGAGCTTGTCCACGGAAGTCCATAAAGGCTGACCAGGCATCCAAGATTTCATCTTGATTCGCAAATGTTTGTGCTTCTGGCAATTCTGACAATTGAACAAAGTCTTCTGCTTCAAACTCAAGGTATGACCAGATTTCTTCAGCAGTGTGAGGAAGAATTGGTGTCAAGAGTTTTGTGATTTTTACAAGGATATCATAGAAGACAGTTTGCATTTGACGGCGTTCTAGTGACTTAGCTCCTTCGATGTAAACAACATCTTTGGCAAAATCAAGGTAGAAGGCTGACAGATCAACATTGATAAAGTTAACCAAAGCCTTATAAATCGTCAAGAATTCGAAGTTTGCATAAGCATCAAGAATAGTCTTAACAAGTTGGTTAAAGCGGATGGTCATGTACTTATCAACAGAACGAAGTTCTTCATAAGCGACTGCATCCTCAGCTGGGTTAAAGTCAGATGTGTTAGCAATCAAGAAACGAAGGGTGTTACGGATCTTACGGTAAGTTTCAGAAACTTGACTCAAGATATCCATAGAGATCCGTACGTCGTTACTTGAGTCTACACTGGTTACCCAGAGACGTAAGATTTCTGCACCAAATTGTTTTTCAACATCACTTGGAGCAATGGTGTTTCCAAGAGATTTCGACATCTTCTCACCTTTACCATCCAAAGCAAAACCTTGCGACAAGATTTGTTTGTATGGTGCAACCCCTTGGTTAGCCACAGATGTGATGAGAGATGAGTTGAACCAACCACGGTATTGGTCAGAACCTTCTAGGTAGAGGTCTGCTGGATATTTAAGTTCAGGGCGATTAACCACGACACCATTCCATGATGAGCCGGAGTCGAACCATACATCCATGATGTCTGTTTCTTTCTTGAACTCACCGTTTGGTGAACCTGGATGGGTAAATCCTTCTGGCAAGAGGTCTTTAGCATCACGTTCCCACCAGATGATGGAACCATGTTCTTCAAAGAGTTGTGCTACATGCTCGATGGTTTCAGCTGTCATGATTGGTGTGCCGTCTTCTGCGTAGAAGATTGGAAGAGGAACTCCCCAAGCACGTTGACGTGAGATGACCCAGTCACCACGGTCACGAATCATATTGTACAGACGGACTTTCCCCCACTCTGAATGGAACTTGACTTTTTCAATTTCGTCCAAGATTTCTTGACGGAATTTAGATACTGAGGCAAACCATTGAGGCACGGCACGCCAGATGATTGGTTTTTTCGTACGCCAGTC
This sequence comes from Streptococcus sp. OMI750, assembly GCF_047463895.1. Lineage (NCBI taxonomy): Bacteria > Bacillati > Bacillota > Bacilli > Lactobacillales > Streptococcaceae > Streptococcus > Streptococcus sp. OMI750. Next base: position 51,144 of record NZ_JASHCZ010000001.1, on the reverse strand, counting down.
AAATGGGTAGGAGTGAGAGATTTCTTCTTGAGCAAGAAGTAAATCACCAAGTTTTTCAATAACCGTTGGCACAACCTTGTCGTAGAATTGACCTTCGAACTCTGCACCAGCATTGGCCATCATGATCCCGCGTTCGTTAACAGTGACTGCGACTTCAAGTCCGTTTGCAATACCGACATTGTAGTCATCCTCACCAAAACCAGGGGCTGTATGGACGATACCTGTACCGGAGTCTGTTGTAACGTGATCACCAAGGATAACGAGTTCATCTACTGCGGTATCCCATGGGTGCTCTGTCACGATGTGGTTCAATTCTGAACCACGGTAAGTAGCCAACACTTGAACATCTGCCCAGCCAAATTTTTCAGACAAACTGCTCAACAATTCTGAAGCGACCACAAACTTACGAGCTTCGCCAGCTGGTTGCACCAAGACATAATCAATATCTGCACCAACAGTCAACCCGCGAGAAGCCGTGATGGTAAATGGAGTTGTTGTCCAAACAACAATGTAAGTATCAGTGTCTAGGACACCTTTGCCATCTTTAACCTTGTTGGCATAGTAAAGTGAAGTTGATACCAAGTCGTGGTATTCAATTTCCGCTTCAGCAAGCGCTGACTCAGATGACCAAGACCAGTAAACAGGCTTGGCTCCACGGTAGATATAGCCCTTGTTAGCCATTTCACCGAAGACGCGGATTTGCGCTGCTTCATAGTCAGGCGTCAAGGTTACATAAGGATTTTCCCAGTCCCCAGAAACACCCAAGCGTTTGAAGTCTTCGCGTTGTTTATCTACTTGAGAAAGAGCGTATTCACGACAAAGTTTCAAGTACTCGACCAAATCCATTTCTTTGCGTTTAACACCTTGTTTTGCCAAGACTTGCTCGATTGGCAAACCGTGAGTATCCCAACCTGGAATGTAAGGTGCGTAGAATCCTGACATAGATTTAGAACGAACAATGATATCTTTTGAAATCTTGTTCATAGCATGTCCTACGTGGATATTTCCGTTGGCATACGGAGGGCCATCATGCAAGGTGAAATGAGGTTTTCCTTGGTTCAATTCTTGACGGCGTTGGTAAAGCTTTGCTTCATCCCATTCTTTTTGCCATACTGGTTCTTTTGTGGGAAGACCTGCCCGCATTGGGAATTCTGTCTTACCTAAATTCAAAGTCTCTTTGAGTTTCATGGAGTCTCCTATAAAAAATAATCATACAAAATAAAAGACCACGACCTCGCCAAAAAGGACGACAAGTCGTGGTACCACCTTCATTCAAGAAAGAGAATCCTCTCTTTCTCCTCTTTTGTCGCTAACGCTGACCAGCGTTAGTGGTTACTCGTTTCACCACTAAGATTTGTAAAAGGATCAATCCTATCAAAGGAAGTACAGGTCTTCCACCATCACCTGCTCGCTAAAACTATTTGATAAGATCACTGTTTTTACAGATTATAAAATTGAAACAGATTCCCGTTGTTCTTCCACTTCTGGATCATCGATATTAGCAACTTGAGGAGTTTCTACAACAAGATCATCAATAGAATCTTCTTCTACATGACTTTTTTCTGCTTCTTCTAAGGCAGATTGAACTTTTTCATTCAAACCTTCAAACGCTTGTGTAGCACCCAATTCTAAGTTAGCTGCTTCAATGCGTTTTTGTAATTCTTCGATTTCAGCCGGAGTAAATTGACGAGTCAAGTCAATGTTATCATCTTCTGCATGATGATGAACAGACTCACCCAATGCTTTTTCAACAATTTCACGGAAAGCTTCATCGCTAGTTTGAATATACATGGCTGTTGGACGAAGAATTTCATCCCATTCAGGCGTGTCAATAATGCTCAATTGACTCTCGATAGTTGATTTCAAACGTTGATGGAAGACGCGTGTCTTGTTCTTTAATTCCTCTGTTTCAACAGCAACTTTCTTTGCATTATCGGTTGCATGGCGAAGAATTTCATTTGCCTTTTGTTTTGCTTCATCAACTAGGTGTTGTGCATCTTGCTCCGCTTGACGAACGATCGTTTCTGAGCGTTCATTTGCTGCATGTTTTACACGTTCAGCAGTATCTTGCGCAATCAAAACAGATTGGCTCAATGAATCTTTCATTTCATCGAAATAGTTTAGGCGTTCTTCAAGAGCTTGAATTTTTGCTTTTTGATCATGATTCAAACGAACAAGATCTTCATAATCGCTAACAACGATATTCAGAAATTCTTCAACTTCGTTCGCATCATAACCTCTAAATTTAACGCCAAATTTTTTATCTTTAATTTCTAAAGCAGTAAGAGCCATAACTCCTCCTTATTTTTTACTTAAGAGTACTTCAACAGTTACTTTATATTTTCCACTCTTTGAAATACCATTTTCAGAAACCATTTTAAGACGCCCAAAGCGTCGGACACTGACTAAATCATTCAGACCTACAGCATAGCTACTATTGGTAGTTGTTGCATAGTTAACTTTCACTAGACCAGAGCTAATCAGTTGGCTGGCCTGAGAACGTGAAAGCTTAAAGGTTGCAGCAATCACTTTGTCTAGTCGAAAACTCGACACGAGAATATCTCGGTGCTGGCTGTCCTCTTCTATGACAAGTTGTTGAGATAGCGGAACTTCCTTTAGCTTAACAGGCACTCGCGAAATTTTCTGGATATGATCCATAAAATAGGGAACAAAGCGCCGTTCTACAAATACTTGGATCTTCCCATCGCTCGTCAAAATGTCTCCAAAAGACTTGCGCTCCACTCCTAATTGATGAACAATGGTCCCCAACACTTGAGAATGCGTCAAGTGATGAAATTTTGACGCATAGACCATTTCCAATAAAGCCAGATCAAAATCATTAGGATCCAATTGGTAATAGTCCGGAGCCACAATGACTTTGGCATATTCCATTTTTTGCTCATCGCTAGAAGCAAACACTTGTAACTGATAGCTACTAGCAACATTTCGTAAAATAGCCACCTGGTGAGGATTTAAAAATCCCGTGACCTCAACAGAATACCGCTCGATCACTCTTTCGGACAATTCAATACAACGATCAATAAATTCATGATCATCACGGTTGAAATGTTGGTAAATGTCTTTCTGTCCCATCTGTGTCTACCCAATCAGTTGTAGAAATAGTCGCCATAGCAACTGGTTTAATCCATTCAAAACCAAGAGGGCTACCAGAACTGTAAAATCAAGGCCACCAACCTGCAAAGGTAACTTTCTAAAAAGGCTCAAAAATGGTTCAACTAATCGGTGAACCATTTGTCCAAGTGTACTCTGAGGTACACCCGGAAACCAAGAAAGCAGGGCATAGATGACAAGAATAAAAGAGTAGATTTGAATGATGTTTGATAGATATTGAAAAAAGATCATCTTAACGATTGCGTTTCATATCATAATCAAATTCTGTCACTTCCACATCATTTGGAAGGCGAATATCTTCAACATTAACGACCACGTTAATTGGAGTCAACAAGTACATGGTACTTGCAACACGACGAAGATTTCCTGCTAAAACATAACGAGCACCGTCCAAATAATCCAAACAACGACGTGCTTGTACTTCTGTCATATATTGGAAATCAATCAAGATACTCTCATTAGATAGTAATAGATCAACAATTTCAGTCGCTTCCTCGTATTTGCGGGGATAGCGAACATCGATCGTAATCTTTTCATCAGTATTAGCACGCTTAGCAGCCAATTCACGTTGGCGTTCATGCAAGCGAGTAATATTTTCAGATGTATTTTTCGTTGTTGAAACAGGTTCCTTCACAGCTACTGTTGATACAGGAGTTGTAACAGGTGCAACAGGAGTTGATTTTGGTTTTACTGGTTCTTTTTGACTAATCTGTGGACGTGGAGAAGTCACTTGAGGAGTCGGTTGAGGCTGTGGAACTGGTTGCGTTTCCGCCCCAGCTGCTTTTGCCTCCCGAACTTCTACTTCTTCACCGTCTTCTGTGAAGTAGTCAATAAAGTTGTTAAATTTATCTTTTAATGACATAGTTCTTTCCTATTTAAAAAATGATGTCCCAATTCTAACAAAAGTCGCTCCGTTCGCAATGGCTACTTCAAAGTCACGACTCATACCCATACTTAGTTCTGAGAAAGGCATATTTTTTAATTGTTTCTTTTCTAGTTGTTTCTGAAGTTGGTGAGTTTTTGAAAAAATATCTTGCAACTCTTCTTGACTAGCCTCAAAAGGAGCCATCGTCATTAAACCAACAATTTCAATTTTGTCCAGCTGTGCGATTTCCGCTAAAACATCATCCAGTTCATCGGGTGCAAATCCATGTTTACTTTCTTCACCAGAAATATTCACCTGGAGGAAACACTTGATTGGGTGCTCTACTCGCTTTTGTATTTCTTGAGCCAGCTTCACTGAATCCAAGGCATGAAAATAATCAACGAGATTAATCACATCTTTTACCTTCCGTCGTTGGAGGCTCCCAATCAAGTGCCAAGTGAGATTGTACTCTTTTAGAGCTTGATACTTTTCTAGGAATTTATCAACACGATTTTCACCGATATCTTGAATACCTGTTTTGACCAATGCTTCTGTTGTTGCAACATCCACATATTTGGTGACAGCTATCACATTGACTTGATCTTGGCGGTGTGCTTTGTTTCTTGCTGTTTCTACTTGTTGCCGTACAAGATCAGCATTCTGTTCCAGATTCATGATTAACGATTCCGGAAGAATGGAGGTGTTTCCAATTCATCATCATCTGAAGATGAGTCTACATAACGATCAACTTGATGTGTTGATGTTGGTTCAGTTTGGCGAACGATATTCTCACGACGAATATCCCAATCACCAAAGGCTGAACCACGGTTTGGTTCTACCGCTGGACGACTTGAAGTTGTTGGCAATTCAACATCTTGTTTCAGATCAAATTCACGGTCAAATGGTGCAGCTTGTGGACGTTGTTCACGAGGTCCTGTTTTATAAGGACGATGTGAAGAAGCAATACCGCTAACACGTTCTACTTTATCTTGACGGACACCTGTTGCAACAACGGTTACGCGGATTTCATCTTTAAGGGTTTCATCGATAGAGGTACCCAACCAGATGTTCACTCCGTGACCTGCAGCTTGGTTCACAATTTCTGAAGCTTCTTCAGCTTCGATCAAGGTCATATCCAAACCACCAGTAACGTTGACAATCACATCTTCTGCACCGTCGATGGTTGTTTCAAGAAGTGGAGAGTAAATAGCCTTACGAGCCGCTTCAATCACACGCTCTTCTCCGCTACCAACACCGATACCCATAAGGGCATTTCCTTTGTTTTCCATCACAGTCTTCACGTCTGCGAAGTCAAGGTTGATCAAGCCTGGGCTTGTGATCAAGTCAGTGATCCCTTGAACACCTTGACGAAGAACGTTATCTGCTTCACTCAAAGCTTCAAGAAGTGGTGTTTTCTTGTCCACAATTTCAAGCAAGTTGTTGTTAGAAATAATCAACAAAGTATCCACATGCTCGCGAAGTTCATTGATCCCTTCAATTGCGTAGTTTCCTCGTTTGGAACCTTCAAACCCAAATGGACGAGTCACAACGGCTACTGTCAAAGCACCAACTGCTTTAGCAATGCGAGCAATAACTGGTGCAGCACCTGTACCAGATCCTCCACCCATTCCTGCAGTGATGAAGACCATATCTGCACCTTGCAAAGCTTCCGTTAAAACTTCTTCGCTTTCTTCTGCTGCCTTACGACCAACTTCAGGTTGACCTCCGGCACCCAATCCACGAGTCAATTTTGGACCCAATTGGATAACTGTTTCAGCTTTTGCACTTGAAAGTGCTTGAACATCTGTATTGGCAGCGATGAATTCTACACCGGCTACCCCTTCGTCAATCATACGATTGATGGCGTTACCGCCACCACCACCGACACCGATTACTTTAATAACTGCACCTTGTGCCGCTGCTGTGTCAAATGAAAATGTCATAAATACTTACACTCCTTAATCAAACATATTACCGATCAAATTTTTCATTCGGTCTGTGAATGTAGTTTTGGGTTCTTGTTTCTGATCATTGCTTGCTACTGGAATTTCTTGAGCATCTACTGGAGATTCAATCTTCTCAGCATTGTACGCAGGTACTACCGGTTGTGCTGGAGCAGCAGGTTGTGGTTGTACTTGTGGTTGCACTGGACGATCAAATTGAATCGGTTGTTGACGCAAGACTTCGTCTCCATGAACCGCAGCTTGAGCAATAATATCCACATCTGTCAAATTGCCTGCATATTCAGACAAGCTAATTACATGGGCAAAAGCTGGATTGCGAATTCCAATTTGATTTGGAACAAACAATTTCACATTTACACCAAAGACTTCTTGAGCCAATTCTTCAACACCTGGAAGGATCGCACCTCCACCGATAATGACAATACCACCAGGAAGATCTAATAAATGTCTTCTCTCAAGATCTTGCTTGATTTGCTCAAAGATGTGTTTGATACGTGCTGAAATGATTTCAGCCAAGTACTTCTCAGTCACTTCAACTGGCTCTACTTCACCAATGACTTCTACATGGAATACTTCGTTTCCAGCAGATGGCACATAGGCTTCACCGTAGTTGAACTTCAATCCTTCTGCCAATTTTTGAGAAGTCTTCAATACTTTAGAAATATCTTTGGTAACGTAATCGCCACCTTCTTGGTAGATATTTGTAAATTGAAGTTCTTGGCTACGAACAGATGCTACTGTTGTTTGGCCACCACCCATATCAATCACAGTTGCTCCGAATTCACGTTCGCCTTCGTTCAAGACTGTTTTGATCATAGCAAGTGGGGAAATGATGATATTTTCAACTTGTAAGCCTGCACGTTCAACCGTTTTACGCAAATTGTGCAAGATTGTACGAGGTCCTGTGTAAAGAAGACCACGCATTTCAAGTCGGATTCCCATCATTCCACGTGGATCGCGAATTCCTTGGAAACCATCTACTGTGAATTCTTCAGGAATAAAGGTGATCACTTCACGATCTGGTGTCATACTTTTTGTAAGAGCAGATTTGACAACATTTTCAACATCTGCATCTGTGATTTCTTTCGAATCACTTGTGACTGGAATCATTCCTTGAGTTGCTTCAATTTGTAGTAAGTTTGCAGGCAACCCAACATTGACTAGATTGATTGAAATCCCTGCTTTTTCTTCAGCTTGGCTGATTGCATTTTTAATTGCATTTGAAGCAGCTTCGATATCTACTATAATTCCATCTTTGACGCCAGCACTTTTTGCATTGCTGACTCCAATTACATTCATTTCTCCATTGACATGTTCTGCCACCAATACTTTTATTGAACTAGTACCGATATCTAAACCTGTAAAAAAGCCGTCTCTAGCCATTACACCAGTCCTCTCTCTTTTTTTGTTTTCACTTTACATCTATTTATAGCCCTTTTAGTTGGAACTATCCAAACTTCATTATAACACAAAGAAGCCTAAAATGGATATTTTTTCTACAATTATTTGAGATAATTTATGGGGTTTCCACATTTCCAGAAGAATTTTCTCCCTCTGTATTCTGTTCTACATTCTGCTCTTGGGTCGCTTCCTCAGAATGCTCAGCTTGATTTTCTGTACTTTCAGCCTTCTCTTTTTCAGCTTGCTCTTTGGCATCTGCAATGGATTGTTCACTATAGCTGAAAACTCCAGCTTCCATATCGATCGTTGAATCATCGTCCAATTGCTTACTGATTGTCTTGTAGTAAGGCAACTTACGGGTAATTTGGGAAACCGGAACCAAGATTTTATTATCATTTTTCATGGTAATGGTTATCAGGTCTTTCGTGACCTTGCTCGGTGTCAAATCAACCGATACAATTTTATCCTTAATCGAAGACGAAATGGATTTCATTTGTTGAACAAACTGTCTAACCAATTCCCGATCTGAAAATTTCAAACTGATATAAGAGGATGGTAATTCTGAAGCAGGTGTTACTGCCTCTACTACTTCCCCATTTTCCAATACTGGATAGTGATCTTCTCCCGTCACATAATAGGCCACCACTTTGTGTTCTGTCACATTGACTTTAAAGGTCACAGGGAATTGATAATGCATGTGAACCTCTTTGATCCATGGACTAGTTGTTTTCATATTCTGTTCATAGACCGACTTATGAAGGAAGGTCGTAAGAGTATAATCTTCTTCTTTGATGCGACTTTTTTCATACAATTTTTGCTGGTCAACAGCTTTGTTCCCTGAAAATTCAATCACTTTCTGTGTAGACAAGGGACTTAGAAAATAGATCGAGACTAGAGCTACGATTGAGCTGATCCCGATAACAGGAAGAGCACGATAGAGATGCCGTTTTGCAACCATAGGTTCCTTCTTCGGTTTATTCCTTTTCAAACGATTGAAAAAGGAAGGCTTTTCCCCCTGCTCTTCTGGAATATCTAGGTCCTCTACAGCCGAATCAGGCATTTCAGCATCTGAACCTTCTGATTCAGAACCTTCTGATACTGGCCCTGTTTCAGGCTCAGATTCAATTTCCACATCTGATTCTTCTAGATCATCCTCTGTCGCGGAATCCACATCTTGCTCTAAAAGTTCTGCAACTTCTTCGCTTTCCAGCTCTTCTGTTTCAGCCTCCTCGACTTTTTCTAGGGCTTTTTTTTCTAAATATTCTTTGTTTCTTTTTTGCCAGGCTGACAATTCTGTAATCTTGTCTTCCTTGGGTGTTTTTTTATTGTCCTCAGTCATTTTTTCCCTTACTGATATCCTTTTGAAGCAGGCCATAAAAATCGTCCAGTGACAAGAGTTCTGTCGATTTTTCCATCGCTTGATGGTAGACTTGACTCTGCTTCAACATTTCTTGAATGGTTTCGTTAAAGGTCTTAAGTGTTAATTGATCTTCTTGCAGTTGTTCTGCATAGCCTTTATCCACAAAATATTGGGCATTTTCAAGCTGATCTCCACGGCTGGCTCCTTTTCCTAGCGGTACAATCAAATGGAGTTTATTCATGGCCAAGAGTTCAAATAGGGTATTGGCTCCGCCTCTTGTCACCACTAAATCCGCCTTTTGGAGCATTGGTAAGTACTGATCGGTTACATAATCCACTCGATACAGACCCCCTTCTGCTTGATTCAAAGTAGGATCTCCCGTCAAATTAATGATATTGTAGTGCTGTAAAAGCTCTGCTTGATGTTCTGTCACAAATTCATTGAAGACACGCGCACCTGCTGATCCTCCAACAAATAGAAGGGTTGGTAACTCTTGCCGGAATCCTTTTGTTTTCTCATCCAGTAGATCCGAAGTTGCCGGCTTCTGATCTGTAACCTTAGTGACTGCACCGATATGCGCACTCTTTGTTAAACCATGAGCTTGCTCAAAAGTCGTGTACATCTTGGTAGCGAATTTATAGGCTATTTTATTGGCCAATCCCATAGAAAGATCGGACTCATGGATATAGACAGGAACACGCGTGAGTCGGGCTGCGATCACTGGTGGAACCGAGACAAATCCCCCTTTGGAGAAGAGAACTTGTGGACGCACACGAAGCAGGATTGCTATGGACTGGAGCGTTCCCCAAGCCACCTTGAACACATCCATCATATTTTGGAAAGAGAAATAGCGGCGCAATTTCCCCGTTGCAATTGAATGGAAGCGCACGTCTAAGCCAGACTTCTTGATTTCTTGGTACTCAATTCCTTTTTTGTCGCCTATGTAATGGACTTCCCAACCATCTTCGATAAATTTTGGAATCAAGAGGAGATTAAGGGTCACATGGCCCACTGTTCCTCCGCCTGTAAACATTATTTTTTTCATCTTATTTAAACCCTTTTACTGTAGCAAGGAATTCATCCCCACGCACTTCAAAATTCGGATACATATCCCAGCTGGCGTTGGCAGGACTTAATAGGACAACATCTCCAGGACTGGCCAACTCGAAGGCCTTCTTTGTCGCATCTGCCACATCTGCTGCATCGACATAAGGGACGCCTGCTTTATCGGCTGCGCGTTTCACTCGAGGAGCTGATTCCCCTAGAATCACCATTTCTTTTAGACCAGCAATGTGAGGCACTAAGTCATCGAACTCATTGCCACGATCGAGCCCTCCTGCAATCAAGATAACCTTGCTGTTATCAAAACCAGAAAGAGCTTTTTGTGTGGCTAAACTATTGGTCGATTTACTATCATTGTAGAATTTAACACCTTGAATTTCATCCACATATTGAAGACGGTGTTTGACACCCCCAAAGGCTGACAAGGTTTCTTTAATGACTTCATTCTCCACTCCACGGACTTTTGCAACAGCAATCGTTGCCAAGGCATTCTCTACATTGTGACTACCTGGAACGCCGATCTCATCCGCGCGCATAACAACTTCTCCCTTAAACTTGAGAAGTCCATCTTCCAAATAGGCCCCATCCACTTTTTCGACCGTTGAAAATGGAAGGACCCTTGCCTTGGTTTTTGTAGCAAGTTCCTTGGCCAGGTCCTGGTTGAAGTTCAAGACAATGACATCTTTTTCTGTCATATTCTTTTGAAGATTCCATTTAGCGGCTACATAATGTTCGAAAGAACCATGATAGTCGATATGGGTTGGCATGAGGTTGGTAATCACTGCAATCTCCGGATGGAAAGTTTCAATCCCCATCAATTGGAAAGAAGACAATTCCATGACCAAGACTTCCTTTTCTGTCGCTGTTTGTGCAACTTGACTAGCTGGAAAACCAATATTTCCAGACAATAGACCGCCTTGGCCGGCAGCTGTCAAGACTTCACCGATCATGGTTGTCGTCGTCGTTTTTCCATTTGATCCTGTAATCCCAATGATCGGCGCATCTGAAACCAAGTAAGCTAATTCCACTTCAGTAAGGACTGGGATGCCTTTTCCCAGCGCTTTTTCAACCATCGGGTTTGAATAAGGAATTCCTGGATTCTTGACCATAAGCGCAAAGTCTTCATCCAACAACTCCAGAGGGTGGCCTCCTGTCACGACTTTAATTCCTTCTTCTAGCAAACTTTGAGCTGCTGGGTTTTCTTCAAAGGGGTTGCCATCATTGACGGTCACAATCGCTCCTAGCTGATCCAACAAACGGGCTGCTGACTCACCCGATTTGGCCAAACCTAATACAAGAACCTTTTTATTTTCAAATTGTTTCACAAATTTCATATTTTTGTCGCTCCATTTTTATCACCCTCTATTTTACCTTTTTTTAGCAAAATTAAAAAGCCCAAAGGGCTTTAAAAATCACGTCACTGTTTATTTTTTCTGTTTGGTTGTCATTCTAGAAATATCTACCAAAGCCAGATAGCCAACAAAGGCCAGAAAGGCGCCGACAAAAAACTCGGACGGTAGTTGGAAGATCTGAAAAATGGCCAGACAAGTTAAAACAATAATTGAGACGATCAAGACCACCATGGTGACACTGTTCAAAGTGCCACGAATACTTTTTGGGGTCATAAAAAGGTAAAAAAGGAGAATCAAAATCCCTAAGATAAAATAGACCATTTTGTTTCTCCTTTCTTTTCGTATTATTCAGCTGCAGCTGATTTTTTCTTTTTATTTGCTTTTTCGCGTTCTGCTTTATTCAAAATTTGTTTACGCAAACGGATGGATTCTGGTGTTACTTCCATATACTCATCGTCGTTCAAGAACTCAAGAGATTCTTCCAAAGTCAAGATACGAGGAGTCTTGATTACCGCTGTTTGGTCTTTGGTCGCTGAACGAACGTTGGTCATTTGTTTCGCTTTCGTGATGTTCACCGTCAAGTCATTCTCACGAGAGTTTTCCCCAATGATCATTCCTTCGTAAACTTCTGTACCTGGGTTGACAAAGATGGTACCACGCTCTTCGATGGACATGATAGAGTATGTGGTTGCTTTCCCGTTATCGATCGAAACAAGAGCACCACGGTGACGACCACCGATTTCACCTGGAATCACTGGCAAGTATTGGTCGAAGGTGTGGTTCATGATTCCGTAACCACGTGTCATTGACAAGAACTCTGTTGAGTAGCCAATCAAACCACGCGCTGGAACAAGGAAGACCAGACGAGTTTGACCATTTCCAGTAGCTACCATATCCAACATTTCACCTTTACGTTCAGAAAGGCTTTGGATAACAGATCCTTGGTATTCTTCTGGTGTATCGATTTGCACGCGCTCAAATGGTTCACATTTGACACCATCGATTTCCTTGATGATCACTTCTGGACGAGATACTTGCAATTCGTAGCCTTCACGACGCATGGTTTCGATTAGGATAGACAAGTGCAATTCCCCACGACCTGAAACCGTCCATTTATCTGGTGAATCTGTTGGGTCAACACGAAGAGATACGTCTGTTTGCAATTCCGCTTGCAAGCGTTCTTCAACTTTACGAGAGGTCACCCATTTTCCTTCACGACCAGCAAATGGTGAGTTATTCACCAAGAAGGTCATTTGAAGTGTTGGTTCATCAATGTGAAGGATTGGAAGAGCTTCAACTGCATCTGTCGGTGTGATCGTTTCTCCAACGAAGATATCTTCCATACCAGAAATAGCGATCAAGTCACCCGCTTTAGCTTCTTGAATTTCACGACGTTCCAAGCCAAAGAAACCAAAGAGTTTGGTAACACGGAAGTTCTTAGTCGTTCCATCCAATTTAGAAAGGGTTACTTGGTCCCCGACTTTTACAGTACCACGGAAGATACGTCCGATACCGATACGACCTACAAAGTCATTGTAGTCAAGAAGCGATACTTGGAATTGAAGAGATTCATCTGAGTTATCAACTGGAGCAGGGATGTGGTCGATAATGGTATCAAAGATCGGTGCCATGGTTTTTTCTTGATCTGCTGGATCATCTGAAAGTGAAGAGGTTCCATTGATCGCAGATGCATAAACAACCGGGAAATCAAGCTGGTCATCATCCGCACCAAGCTCGATAAAGAGTTCCAAGACTTCATCCACTACTTCTGCTGGACGAGCAGATGGCTTGTCGATTTTATTCACCACAACGATTGGAACCAAATCTTGTTCCAAGGCTTTTTTCAATACGAAACGAGTCTGTGGCATGGTTCCTTCGTAGGCATCTACGACTAAAACAACACCATCGACCATTTTCATGATCCGTTCCACTTCTCCACCGAAGTCCGCGTGTCCTGGAGTATCCATGATATTGATGCGAGTTCCGTCATAAGCAACGGCGGTATTCTTCGCAAGGATCGTAATTCCGCGCTCTTTTTCAATATCGTTTGAGTCCATTGCACGTTCTTGCAATTCTTTGCGTTCATCCAAGGTATGCGATTGTTTCAACAATTCGTCTACCAAGGTTGTTTTTCCGTGGTCAACGTGGGCAATGATCGCAACGTTACGAATATCTTCTCTTAATTTTGTCATGATTTCCTCTATATAATTTTAAATAATATTTCTAACTGAACAATTATACCACAGTCCTGTTTAAAAAACACAGTTCAGCTAGTTGTAAATGTTTTCATCCTCATTTCTTTTCTCCGACTCGATTTCCTTTTCTTTTCATGATACACTGGTTACAAAACTTTCAGAAAAAGAGGTGCCCATGAGATTAGATCAATTGATGGCAAGTCACCAGTATGCTCGAAAAGACATCAAACAATTGCTTGCAAAAAGACAAATCTTGGTCGATCACCTACCTGCTAAAAAGCTATCACAAAATATTGATCCTGGACTCCAAGAGATTCAAATAGGACCAAAGACCATTCATGAACCGCGTCACCACTACTACATGCTCCATAAACCAATCGGAGCCGTGACTGCAAAAAGAGATGCCCAGCATCCAACAGTCATCGAGCTGGTGGATCCCCAACAAGAATATCCAGATCTCTATCCACTTGGGCGCCTCGATCGCGATACCAGTGGCTTGCTCCTGATCACAGATAATGGTCCTTTAGGTTTTCAACTGCTCCATCCTCAATACCATGTGGAGAAAGTCTATGAGGTAGAAGTCAACGGTCCACTCCTTACAACTCACATTGAGCAATTTCAGGACGGCATTACCTTCAAAGACGGCCCCATCTGCAAACCTGCCTCCTTAACTATCCTAGAGAGTCGTTTCAACTACAGCAAGGCCCAAGTCCAAATCTCAGAAGGAAAATACCACCAAGTGAAAAAAATGTTCTTAGCCATCGGGGTCAAAGTGATGACCTTAAAACGCTTGTCTTTTGGTCCTTTCACCTTGGATCCTCAGTTAGCTCCTGGTGAAAGTCGACTTCTGAATGACATTGAACTTGCTTGGATCAAAGACTACCTTGAAAAAACGAGATAAAAGAGGCTAGGACAAAAGTCCTAGCCTCTTAATTGTTTTTGGATTGTCGAGTAAGACGCAGTGGTTGAGTGGGCTCTACTACGCTGGTTTCATCAGCTTTTATAGCCCTACTCAACTTTGCGGAGGTGGGACGACGAAATCGAATTCTAACGAATGACCGATTTCTGTCCCACTCTCTTTTATTAAGCGTCTTTTTTCACTTTTCCGTTCCAAGAGTCAAGACCATAAGACAAGACATAGATGTCTGTATAGCCCTGTTTCTTAAGATAGAGAGCTGCGTTGGTCACACGAGAACTCCGACTATTCTCATAAAGCAAAATTGGTTTGTCCTTGCGCAAGGCAGCAAGGCTCAACTTCAACTGAGTAGAAGGAATGTTACGCGCTCCTAAAATATGCTTAGCATGAAACTCAGCTGGCTCTCGCAGGTCAATCAACTGCCCTTGACGAATGAGCTCTTCAAACTCTGCATTGTCCACAAATTTGGCAGCTTTACGGATGCGGAAATAATTAAAGGCCATCCATCCAAACAATCCTAAAACAACCAACCAAAAAATGATATTTCCCATTACTCTACCTCACTCTTTTTCAAAAATTCTAATTCTTGCTTGTGCTCTCTTCTTAAAACAGTTTCAGCTTCTATATAATCGAGCCGTTCCATCAGGCCAGCATCATAAAGACGTTGAAGCTCAATTTTCATCAATTCGATGTCATAGAGGCGCTTCCCCACATAAATGATGATTCCAAAACGTTTTAAAAATTGTTGAACATCATACAGGTTTTTCATGTTCATTATTGTATCAAATTTAGAAAGGCTTTACAAGATTTTCAAGTAAATGAGGAAATTTTTCGATTGGTTTACGAATAAATAAGTATGATCAACTTTTATTTTTTTACCATTGGTACTTGCATCGCCTCTTTTTTGGGACTAGTTGTCGATCGCTTTCCCAACCAATCCATCCTCGTTCCTCGCAGTCATTGCGACCATTGTCAGCATGTCCTTGGAATTTGGGACCTCATCCCTATCATCTCACAACTCATCCACCGTTTTCGTTGTCGCTATTGTCATCAGACCTATCCTGTTTGGTACTGCATTTTTGAGGTCTGGAGCGGTCTTCTCTTTTTAGCCTGTGCCAACAGCCACCTTTCTCTGTCTCAACTTCTAACACTACTGGGGGCTGCTATCTTAGGCATATACGACCTTCGTTTTATGGAATACCCCGTGGTCATCTGGTGCTGCCTCCATGCCCTGGTTCTCCTTTTCTCAGGTGGCAATCTCCTCATGCTAGTCTTTTTACTCCTTGCGCTAGGGGCTCACTTTTTCTTTATCGGAATTGGGGCAGGGGATTTTCTCTTACTAGCCACCTTTTCGCTGACCTTTTCCCCAAGCAAGATCCTCTTTCTCATTCAGATCGCATCTATCTTAGGGATCCTCGTTTTTGCCCTCAAAAAAGAAAGAGACCGGATTCCCTTTGTTCCCTGTCTCTTTCTCAGTTATCATGCTTTACTGCTTTATACAATGTTTTGCTGATAGGTTCTTCTTATTTTGCAGCTTTCGCTTCTAGATAATCTGCAATAGCAGCTACGTCCTTATCCCCACGTCCTGAAACATTAATGATGATGATCTTGTCTTTATCCAGTTTTGGAGCACGTTTAACCGCTTCTGCAATCGCGTGTGAGCTTTCGATAGCTGGGAGGATCCCTTCTGTCTTACTGAGAAGAAGAAGGGCTTGAACTGCTTCATCATCTGTCGCTGCTACGTATTCAACACGACCAGAGTCTTTAAAGAAGGCATGCTCTGGACCAACCCCTGGGTAGTCCAAACCAGCAGAGATTGAGTACACTGGCGCTACTTTTCCATCTTCTCCAAAGACAGCATAGGTCTTCATGCCATCGACAACTCCAACTGTCCCCTTGGTCATGGTCGCTGCGTGCTGATCAGTATCCAAACCATGACCTGCCGCTTCAACACCGACCAATTTGACTTCTTCATCACCTACATATTGGGAGAAGGCACCGATGGCATTGGATCCCCCACCGACACAGGCAATGACATAGTCTGGCAAACGACCTTCTTTTTCCAAGATTTGACGTTTAGATTCTTCACTAATCACCTTTTGGAATTCATGCACAATGGTTGGGTAAGGGTGAGGGCCAACAGCAGAACCCAAAACGTAAAAGGCATCGAGATCCGCCATCCATGCTCCAAAAGCAGCATCAACAGCGTCTTTCAAGGTCCTAGTACCTGTTTCAACCGCATGGACGGTTGCCCCCATCATTTCCATACGGAAGACATTGAGACGTTGGCGTTCCACATCTTCTGCTCCCATGTAAACATCACAGGCCATACCAAATTTAGCTGCTGCAGCTGCTGTAGCCACACCATGTTGACCGGCTCCTGTTTCAGCAATCACGCGCGTTTTACCCATACGTTTGGCCAAGAGGATTTGCCCCAAGACGTTATTCAATTTGTGCGAACCTAGGTGATTCAAGTCTTCGCGCTTCAAATAAATTTTTGCCCCACCTAAATGCTCTGTCAAGCTTTCCGCAAAATAGAGCGGTGTTTCCCGACCTGAGTAATCTTTCAAATAATGTTTGTATTCTGCGATAAATTCTGGATCATTTTTGTACTGTTCAAAAGTTGCCTCTAATTGATCAAGCAAGTTTTGAATGGGTTCTGGTACAAAAGATCCACCAAATTGTCCGAAATATCCTTTAGTTTCTGTCATGATTGTGTCCTCTTTTCTATCTCTTCAATTCTGTTTATGATCTTTTTCTCTCTCGCTGGTCCTTTGAGCTGCAGTCTCACTGGATTCCTTTGAGATACAAAAAACCTCACACAGAAAAATCTGTGTGAGGACGATTCGATACCGCGGTGCCACCTCTATTGTAGGAAGATATTCTTTCTCCTACATCTCTGACCTGTCTAACAACAGGGTGCACGATAAGGTGTGCTCACCGAATTTTTATTGTTTCAAATTCATCATCATAAACGCATCAGCCCATTTCAAGATTCACCACTGCTTGTTCACAATCACCACAAGCTCCCTGGAAGTGAGAAAAACCTCTACTTTTCTGATGTCTTGAAGCTATTATAGCTCCCGCTTCTGACTTTGTCAACAAAAATTTTAAAAAGCGGCTGAAATGTTCGGATTTTACATTTCCCCATTTTTTGCTAGCAATCGTGCTCGGTGATACTGAAAGCCTAAATAAGCCAGATAAGCCCCTAAGGTATTGGTCCACAAATCATCTAGCTCGAAGACACGATTGGCATCAAACAAGAGGTCTAACAGAACTTGGCTGCATTCAATCCATAGACTTAGACCAAAGCCAAAGAGTAAAACCCGGTTGCGACTCCTCAACCTGGGCCATAGCCAGAGGAGTTGAAAGACCAGCGGGCTTAACAAAAAGATATTGGCTACGTTTTGGAGAATGACCTTAATGAGTTGGATGAGACTGGTAATCTGGCCAAGATTCATCACCGAATTAAGAGGAACCAGCAAGACGACGATGCGACCGAAATGTTGAATCCCCGGTGTTTCCATACCTGGCTCTGGCTGTTGGGGCAAAAAACACATCAGACACAAGAGGATAAAATAGAAGAAGCTGCTACTCCGTAACAGCTTTCTTCCTCTTTTTGTTAGTTCTGTATGATCCATCAGCCCTTGTTTAAGGTTGCGCATGTTGAACAATTGCTTTCTCCCGATCCCGTTTCATGGTATTTGAACGCAATTGGCCACAGGCAGCATCAATATCTGTACCGTGCTCTTGACGGACTACACAATTGACACCATGCTTTTTCAAGGTATCATAGAAGGCCATGACCCGTTCTTTTGGACTCCGGCTGTATTGGTCATGCTCACTGACAGGATTGTAAGGAATCAAGTTAACATAAGACAATTTCTTGATGTTCTTGAGTAATTCTGCCAACTCCAAGGCTTGCTCAACTCCATCATTGACTTCATTCAACATGATGTACTCAAAGGTCACCCGACGGTTCGTAGTCTCGATATAGTATTCAATCGCTGCAAACAATTTTTCAATCGGGAAAGCCCGGTTGATTTTCATAATACTAGAGCGCAAATCATTATTTGGAGCATGAAGGGACACCGCCAAATTGACCTGCACTCCTTCATTTGCAAAATCACGAATTTTATGAGCCAAACCAGAAGTTGATACGGTAATATGACGAGCCCCAATCGCTAGACCTTTATCATCGTTGACGGTCCGGATAAATTTCAAGACGTTGTTATAGTTGTCAAATGGTTCACCGATCCCCATGACAACGATATGGCTAACCCGTTCATCTTGGCCCCGTTCGTCAAAGTATTTTTGAACCAACATGATTTGAGACACGATTTCGCCATTGTTCAAATCACGTTGTTTTTTGATCAAACCTGAAGCACAGAAGGTACAACCGATATTGCATCCGACCTGAGTCGTTACACAGACAGATAAACCATAGTGCTGACGCATCAAAACCGTCTCAATCAGCATTCCGTCTGGCAATTCAAAGAGGTATTTGACGGTTCCATCTGCTGATTCTTGCACAATTCGTTGTTTGAGTGGGTTGACGACGAACTGATCATTTAACTTTGCAATTAAGTCTTTGGACAGATTGGTCATTTCTTCAAAGGACTGGACGCGTTTGCGATAGAGCCATTCCCAGATTTGTGTTGCACGGAATTTCTTTTCGCCATTTTCTTCCGCCCAATCAATCATATCTTGGCGTGTTAAACTATAAATGGATGGTTTCATTCTTTTTTACTCCTCTTTTTGTCGAATCACAAAATGACGTTTGTTGTCCGCCTTTGTTGCCTTTTTAGTCTCAGCAGACGATCTTGTTTTTTTCGAGTTTTTCGCTGGCTGTCCCTTTTCGCGTTCTCGTTTTTGGAAACGATCTTTTTGTTTGCGATTGCGCGAACGCTTTTTAGATTCTCTTGCTTCTGATTGAGCCTTTTTGACCGGTGATTTCTTATCAAAAGAAGCACGATGAGGCTCCTTATTTTCAAGGACAAAATAAGCACACCCATAGCTACAATACTCTAACAAATAATCGTCTAAGCGACTTAATTTGTCCATCGTTGCAACATCGCGCTCTTCCTTATAGAAGCCACGCAAGCGCAACTGCTCATTGCTCCAATCACCAACAATGTAATCAAACTTGGTTAAAATTTCAGAAAATCGCTGACCAAAAACAGTCGCATCAAAAGCTTCCTTCTCATTTTTCAAGAGCTCAAAGGAGAGGTTTTCTGAACGGATTTGGTCTCCTACCTGATGAAAGACAGGTCCAGGAAATTTATTGTAATTATATAATTCAGGGTCAATCTCTTTTCTCATAGTGTTCCTTCATCAAAATCTATTTACTGTAACACTTTATTTTATCATAAATTTGATGACTTGCGTTAGATTTGACTAGAAAAGAGTTGAAATTCAACATTGAGAGTTTCCAAAAGGAAAAAGAGACAAAGAAAGCAATCTTTGTCTCTATACATGTTCATCAGATGATGAAAGGGGCAAAAAAAGAGTAATTTTGGTATAGCTATTGGCCTTAGAATCAATCTCCATATGATAGGCTTCGCCAAATTGAAGATGCAATCGTTGGTCCACATTGTTCAAGCCAACACCTCCTAAACAAAGAAGGGTTTGGTCTGTTGAATCTGATCGGTCAAACCCTCGTCCATTGTCAAAAATCGATACGCAGGTGTAGTCTCCACTGACTTCAGTCGTCACTCGAATGAGACCTGGCCGATCGATCTCTTTAATGCCATGGTAAATCGCATTTTCCACTAAGGGCTGGAGCACCAATTTGGGGAGCTGATAGTCGCCCAACCGTTCATCTTCTAGAATTTCATAGTTGAGCTTTTCACCATAACGTTGCTTCTGAATGAAAAGATACTGGCGGACATGGTCAATTTCATCTCTCAGTAAGATTTGTTCCTGGCCTTGGTTGAGAGCCAGTCGAAAATATTGAGCCAGAGACTTAGTGATGTCGACCACGCGCCGACTATCATTAAACTCCGCCATCCAGACAATCGTATCCAAGGTATTGTAGAGAAAATGCGGATTAATCTGAGCCGAAAGTGCCCGTAACTCATAACGCCGCGCGTTTTGCTCCTCTTCCTTAACCTGTTGCATGAGGTTATCGATTTGGTCCAACATGGCATTAAAAGCTTGAGCGAGGTCCACCAATTCTGGAGATCCTTTGGCCGCAGCTCTCACGTGAGCATCTCCTGCTCCAATCCTCAAAATGATAGTCTGAAAGTCTCGTAAGGGTTTGATCCACAAACGTAGAACAAAGCCGATCCCTATTAAACACATGATCAAAGCTAGTAATCCTAGGCCAATAAAAGAGTACAGGAGCTGCGACTGAAGCATCTGAAGTCCTTCAAGTGAAGCCACTCCAATCAAGGTCCAATCACTATTTGGAATCGGAACTTGATAGATAAAATTCTGCCCCCCTTTAGCATAGCCATCTTTCACAGCAATATAGGGTTGCATGGCCTGCATTTCTTGACTGGAAGAATAGACTGCTTTTTTGGGATGGTAGACAAACTCATGCTTTTGATTAATGATAAAACTAAAGCCTTGTTTCCCAAGTTGCAGGTGATCCAAGTAAGCCTGAAGGCTATCGTAGCCAATATCCAAGCGTACTACTCCAAGATTTTGACCAGTCTGATCAACCACTTCTTGGGTAATAGAAACCACCCATTTTTCTTTTTCCGAAGTCAAGGATTCCTTTCGAGCTGGCGTCAAGACCGGCATGGCTCTTTCCTTAATCGCCTCTTGATACCAGCTTTCATTCATCATGTCTGAGGAAGTCTGCATGCTGATTTTGGAATCTGTCGCTACCAGACGTCCATCCTTGGTTACCAAGACCGCTGAGACCAGGTCCGGATCCGTTTCAATCATCGTTCGCATCAAGTGCTGAACCGTTTTTTGATCCGCACTCTTATCTTGGGCAAATTGTTGAACAGCCTGTTCCTTGCTAAGCACCGTTGTGGTCTGCTTTAATTTTTTTAGATAAGACGTAATAAACTGACTACTTTGGTCGATACTATTTCTTGTCGTCCGCTCCGTTAGCTGGCGGATCGTCCCTGAACTCGTTTGATAGTAAAGGCTACCGATGAAACCAAAAAGTAAGAGAATGAAGAGAAAAAAGTAGAGGACCAGCTGAATCAGCAAGGGATATCGTTTCATTCATGCTCTCCTTTTTTGTACTGCCTTGGCGTCACCCCAACAACCTGCTTAAAGCGTTGAGAAAAATAGTTCATATCTTCAAAACCAACCTGATCGGCGATCTCATAAATCTTTAAATCTGTCGTGAGAAGCAAGAGTTGAGCCTTCTTCATTCGCTCTTGAATGAGGTAGTTTTGGAAAGGAAGTCCCAATTTTTTCTTGATCAATACACTTAGATAAGAGGAACTGAAACCAAGTTGATAGGCCAAATCCTTCAGGGTTAACTGCGAATCTGCTAAACGAGCATGAATGGCTTCTTCTAAGTCTGTTGAATAACCATGGCTGACCAAATCTTCGACTTGCGCCTTCTTTCGCTCTTGATCGAGTTTTCCTTTCACCTTGGCTAACATCTCTTCAATATCATCTTTTGAGAAAGGCTTTAGCAAATAATCATCCGCACCTAACTTGATGGCTTTTCTCGCAAACTCAAAGTCATCATAACCTGTCAAAAAAATGATATGACAAGACGGAGATTGCTCTTTAACGAGATGGGCCAGATCCAAGCCATTCATTTGTGGCATGTTGATATCGGTTAGAAGGATATCGGCTGGTTGCTCTTGAAACTTCTCCCAAGCCTCACGCCCATTTTCTGCCTGATTGATGACAGTCATTCCAAACTGTTCATAGTCGACTAAGGAAGTCAGACCCTGCCGAATCAACTCTTCATCTTCCACAATCATAATCGCGTACATGTCTTTCACCTACTTGTTTTTGCTATACTTATTATAGCAAATTGTAGTTCCAAATGTCTCAGACATAGTCCAATAAATAACCGTAGCCCTTTTCTTTCATTTCTGCTTTGGGAATGAAGGTAATAGACAAGCTATTGATGCAGTAACGAAGACCACCTTTTTCCTTAGGTCCATCAGTAAAGACGTGGCCTAGATGGGAATTTCCTACTCGACTCCGAACCTCTGTCCGAGTCATATTGAAACTCTTATCTTCCTTGTAGGTTGCCACATCCGGACTGATCGGTCGGCTAAAGCTTGGCCAACCACAACCAGAATCAAATTTATCTTTTGAGGAGAAGAGAGGCTCTCCTGTTACGACATCCACATAGATGCCCGCTTCAAACTTATCCCAATAGCGGTTAGAAAAAGCACGCTCTGTATCATTCTCTTGCGTCACTGCATATTCTTCGGGCGATAACTTCTTCTTGATCTCTTCATCGCTCGGTTTTGGATAGCGACTAGCGTCAATAACCGGATAAGAAACTTGATTCACATCAATGTGACAATAGCCATTCGGATGTTTCTGTAGATAGTCCTGATGGTAGTCTTCCGCCTTGATATAATTAGCAAGTTCTTCTTTTTCTACAGCCAAAGGTTTATCATACTTCTTCGCCACCTCTTCAAACACTTGGTTTATGGTTGGCAAATCTGCTTCATCAGTGTAATAAACTCCTGTCCGATATTGACTGCCCTCATCATTTCCCTGACGGTTTTTTGATGTTGGATCAATAATCCGGAAATAGTGTAGAAGCAGTTCTTTCAAGGAAACCTTCTTGACATTATAGGTGATATGTACCGTTTCAGCATGCCCTGTTTGCTTGACCAGTTCATACTTGGTGGTATCCCCTTTTCCATTGGCATAACCTGATTCGGCATCAATGACACCCGGAACACGGGAAAAATACTCTTCCACACCCCAGAAGCAACCACCAGCTAGATAGATTTCTCGTTGGTCTTCTGGATTGACTTTTTCTTCCTGCTTTTTGTTTGCTACTGGTGTCTGACTCATGGACGCTTTTTTGATCTGCTCAGTCGTCGCATCTGATGTATCCAAGGCCATGGATCCTTTGACAAGGAAAAAGATTCCAAAACAAAATAGCCCCACTAAAAGAATGGAAATGAGTTTCCATTTTGTTTCCATTTTATGTCCTCCTTACTTCATTTCTTTTAGAGTCTGGACGATGTCTTCCTTGCTCATATAACCGATATGGGTCTTAGCGAGAGTTCCATCACTATTGATAAAGAGTGCCGATGGATAAGAACGAATCCCATACTCTTTTAGCAGTTCCCCTTTACTATCTAGCAAGACTGGGAAATCCTTGTAATCCAAAGACTGGTACCAGTTTTTGAAATCTGCTTCTAATTTTTCACCATTAAAAGTTGGAGCTACAACGGATAAGACCACATAATCCTTACCCGCCTCTTCTTTTGCCAACTCATTGGTATCCTCTAATGTCGATAGGCAAATAGAGCACCAGGAAGCCCAAAATTTGAGGTAAACTTTCTTCCCTTTGTAATCAGATAAGCGGTAGGTCTTACCGTCTACTCCTTGCAGGTTAAACTCTTGAACCTTCTTTCCAGCTTGCTCTGAAGATCCCGTTGTGGATGTCTGCTTAGTCTCACTTTTGTTGGATGATTCCATTCCTTGGTTAGAGCAAGCCCCCAAAAGTCCAGTACACAAGAATCCTGCAGCTACTAAAGCTAATTTCTTCATCATTATTACCTCTTTAAACAAGGAGAAAGTCATCCTCAGATGACCTCTCCCTTCTTTCATTAGTTGTCTGATTTCATATCAGATGATTCACTCTTTTCATCTTTCATTTCTGAATCGCTAGATTTCATCTCATCTTTTTTCATATCGTCCTTCATTTCAGAACTGCTGTCAGACATCATAGATGAATCTTTCATGTCTTCTTTTTTCATTTTATCATCGGACATGGATGAATCCTTCATGTCATCCTTCTTCATATCGTCCTTCTTCATCATACTACTATCATCCGTTTTTTTCATGTCTGAATCTGATTTCTGTCCAGAACAAGCTGCTAAAGTGACGATGCTAAGTGTAGCAATAGAAAGTGCAAGAATTTTTTTCATGATTTTTCTCCTTTAATCATTCAAGATTAGTGAAACAGGGATGCGAGGCTATTAAGATTTCCTAGCATCAGCAAGATGCCCATCAAGATGATGAGGGCACCACCAATTTTTTTCAAGGTTCCCATATGGGGCTTGAGTTTAGCAAAATGTTGTAGAACCCAGCTAGAAGCCAAGGCCAAAAGCAAGAAAGGCAGAGCCAAGCCTAATGTATATACCAGCATCAGGAGAGCGCCTTGCAATGCACCATCTCCTCCAGAAGCTGCAATGGCTAAAACAGAGCTCAAAACTGGTCCGACACAAGGGGTCCAACCAAAACTGAAGGTGACCCCTATCAGAAAAGCATTGAAGAATTCATTGCGTTTTTCGTCCTTCTTCAGTTGGATACTCTTTTGTTTTTGGAGTTGTCTCAGATTGATGAGGCCCATCTGATGGATTCCCAATAAGATGACAATCCCTCCTAGTAGGTAACGGAACCAGGGAGCATAGAGTATCTGACCAAGGGCACCTGCACCATAACCTAGGATGAGAAATACGGTTGATAGACCAGCAATAAAACAGAGGGTCTTGACCAAACCATACCAAGAAATATCTCTTCCAAAAATACGCACCGTTTTTTCATGCTCAGAATCTAATAAGATCCCTACATAGACTGGCATCAGTGGCAAAATACATGGGGAGAAAAAGGATAGAACTCCCGCTAAGAATACTGAAATGGAAAACAAACTGGTTTGAATCATTTCACTACCTCCCTTTCTTTCTGATACCAGTATAAAGAAAAAATCCCTCTAAAAATAGAGAGATTGATAAGCAAAAACTTGAATTTGATTAGAAGGTGAATCTTCCTATCTGCCAACTCTACCTCGTACTTTCAAGTACGAGACTGATCTAACAAGATACTTCTAATTCTTCTTCAAATAATTAATAGCGTCTTGAAGGGTTTTGACGGGGACAATTTTCATCTTCGAATGAATTTGTTTCGCTGCTTCTTTCGCTGTTTCATAGTTTGATTTGGCCTTGGGATTGGCTTTCTTTTCTTCTTTGGAAACAGGATTATTAGGGGCAAAGAAAATTTCTGCTCCTTCTTTATCGGCTGCGACGACTTTCTTGTCAATCCCACCGATGTCGCCAACCGTTCCATCTTGGTTAATGGTTCCTGTCCCAGCAATATGGCGTCCCTGACGAAGGTCTGGATCCGCTACTTGGGTATAGATGGACAAACTAAACATCATCCCGGCACTTGGACCACCGATGCCAGCTGTCGCAAACTCAATTGGCACGTCACTCTTCACTTCTGTCCGGTCAATCAAGCTAATTCCAATCCCATTCTTACCATTGACTAACTCAATAATCTTTCCTTCAGCCGTCTTGGTCTGTCCATCTTCTGTGTAGGTCACTGAGACCTTGTCCCCAACTTTTTGAGAACCAACATACTCGATGAGCTCTTTTGAGCTCTTGAAGGTTTTGTCATTCACAGCGATAACTGTATCCGTAACATTTAAAATACCTTTAAAAGTAGAATCCTCCATGACTTCCATGACGTAGACACCCAAGAATTCCATCTCTGTCTCTTTACCAGCAGTTTTCAACCCTTGGTATTTGGCCATATTTTGCGAGGTTTCCATATAGAATTGATTCATCCTGAAAAATTCCTCACTGGAACTGCCACCAGTCATTTCTTGTTTAGAGTGGATATCTGTAAAAGGAGTCATCCAGGCATAGATCAAATCAGCCGGAGTCGCTTCTTTCACTGCTACGGTCACAAAATCATAAGATCCTGACTTGGTATCTATTTTTCCATCCACTGTCATGACGGATCGAATATCTTCTGCCGTTCCCGGCATCTCAATATAATAGGGAAGGCGAATCACAAAAGCAGCTAGCAAGAGGAGCAAGAAAAGAACTCCTGCAATCGGCCATCGGTATTCTTTCAACCGTCCTTTTTTCTTTTTAGTGGTCAAGCTTGGTTTATTCGCTTGTGTCATCTTTGATTTCCTCCATTACACTCTCTGGGACATAAGGTGAGATATCCTGCTGAAAAGCCAGCAACTCTCGAATACGGGTTGAACTAATGGCCTGGTAAGGAGGCTGGGCATAGAGATAAATAGTCTCTATTTCAGGCGCCAACTGGTGATTAAAATAATCCATATTGGCTTCGTAAACCAGATCCTGTGCATTGCGCAAGCCTCGGATCAAGGTCACCACACCAAGATTGCGCGCCACTGTCACAGCCAACTCTTGAGTCGACGTCACAATTTCAACATTTTCCAAATGAGCCAAGGCCCCTTCTACCATGCGCACGCGCTGCTCAATGGAAAAGAGTCCGACTTTTTCCGGATTATAAAAAATTCCGACATAGACACGGTCAAACAAGCGACTCGCCCGCTCGATCAATTGCACATGCCCAATGGTAATCGGATCAAACGATCCTGTAAACAATCCAGTTCTATCTGACATATACTGTTACCTTACTAATTCCATAGATTTTTTCTTTCCAGATTCCCACTTGTCCGATTTCCTCAGGAAGTTCTACGTGTTTATCTGTCTCGCACACAATTAGGACGTCCTCTGACAAGAGTTGACGCTCGCACAAGGTTTTGATATCGCGAACGATCTCTTCCTTGGCATAAGGAGGGTCTAAGAACACTAAATCAAAGGTGCCCGTTAGGAGCCCTAAGGCCTGCTTGGCCTCCATTTTTAGCAGTTGAAACCGTTCCTTTTCCTTGGTCATGGCAATATTGGCTGCTATAATCTCCTGCGCTCTGCGATCTCTTTCCACTAGAACGGCCTCTGACATGCCTCGAGAAACTGCTTCGATAGAGAGACCACCGCTTCCAGCATAGAGATCCAGCACTCTTCCACCGTCAAAGTAAGGACCAATCATATTGAACATGGCCCCTCTGACCTTATCAGAAGTCGGCCTGGTTGTTTTTCCTTCAAGTGTTTTGAGGGGACGTCCCCCATAGGTTCCAGATACTATTTTCATAGGGACCATTATACCAAAAAAAATCAGAAAATTGCGATTTGATATGGTCAAGCGACAATTAAAAGAGGCTGGGACAAAAGTCCTAGCCTCTCAATTGTTTTTGGATTGTCGAGCAAGACGCAGTGGTTGAGTAGCCTCTACTACGCTGATTTCATCAGCTTTTACAGCCCTACTCAACTGTGCGGAGGTGGGACGACGAAATCGAATTCTAACGAATTACCGATTTCTGTCCCACTCTCTTTCTTTCCTTATAGGATATTTTCATATTCATCACGGACAGATTGAGGCCAGACACTGGTTTGGACTTCACCAATATGTTTCTTACGAAGCAAGAACATAGCCAAACGAGATTGCCCGATCCCTCCACCAATTGTGAGTGGGAAAAGACCGTTTAATAAGGCCTTGTGCCACTCTAATTGGAGACGATCTTGGTCCCCTGTAATCGCAATTTGACGGCGAAGCGTTTCCTCATCGACACGGATTCCCATTGAAGACAACTCAAAGGCTGAACCTAGGACATCATTCCATACAAGGATATCACCATTCAATCCCTTGTAGCCATTTTCAGATTCTGTTGTCCAGTCATCGTAGTCAGGTGCGCGTCCATCGTGTGGTTTGCCATCTGCCAGCTCTCCACCAATCCCAATCAAGAAAACAGCTCCGAATTCTTTGGCAATGGCATTTTCACGCTCTTTTGGAGTTAAGTCTGGATAGCGTTCCACCAATTCTTCAGTGTGAATGAAGGTGATTTGTTTTGGAAGGACAGACTCAATATCATAACGCGCTTCTACTGCTAGTTCTGTTAACCGAATCGCCTTGTAAATTTTTTCAACTGTTTCTTTAAGGTAGGCGATGTTGCGTTGACCATTTGGAATGACTTTTTCCCAGTCCCATTGGTCTACATAAACAGAGTGGATGGCGTCTAGCGAATCTTCATCTGGACGAAGAGCCTTCATATGGACGAAGAGGCCTTCGCCTTCGCCAAACCCAAAACGTGCCAAGGTATGGCGTTTCCATTTCGCAAGTGAATGCACGACTTCATAAGTCTCATCAGGAATTTGAAGGACCTTTACAGATACCGGATGTTCAATCCCAGAAAGGTTATCTTGCATCCCGTCTCCGACCTTGCTCAAAATTGGCCCTTGGACTTCAATGATGTCCAATTTATCTTTTAAATATTGTGTGAAAGTCGTTTTAACAAACGAAATTTCTTTTTGTTGGTGTATAAAACTTTTTTTCATATAATCCCTCGTTGATAGAAGTTGTAAAACTGATTATACTCTTTTTTCACTTAAAATCCAAGTCTTTCCATCCCCTTATAACGGAATTTTTCTCTTGCAAAAGGATTTTATTTTTGATAAACTATATGTAACCTTTAAAACGTTACATAGGAGAAGCGACATGTTTGATGCAAAAAAACTAAAAGAAAGACGCCTGGAAAAAGGCTTGACCCAAGCAGATGTCTACGAGGATCTCAAAATTTCTCGCAAGACTTACTCCAGTTGGGAGAATGGCTTAGCGGAGCCACACGAAAAAAATCTCAGGAGGTTGGCCAAGCGCCTCTCCGTTAAAGAGGACTACTTTATTAACAAAGAGTCTGCACTCTACACCTACCCTTTATTAACCCCACCTCATCAAAAGAAAGTCGACCAATTGGCCAGCCAGTTATTAGAGCAGCAGCAAAAAGTTGTTTCCTTGACGGCTTATAAGGTTCTTTCAATTGAGCTGGCAGCTGGTTTAGGACATACCTTTTATGATAACGAAACAGACTATGAAACCGTCTATTTTGACAAAGAGATCCAGCATGACTTCGCATCTTGGGTATCCGGAAATTCCATGGAACCTCTCTACCCCAATGGCTCTGTTGCCCTCATGAAGCAGACCGGATTTGACTATGATGGAGCTGTCTACGCCCTCATCTGGAATGGAAAAACTTACATCAAGAAAGTCTATCGGGAAGCGGAAGGCTTGCGCTTAGAATCCATCAACCCTGATTATGACGATTTATTTGCTCCTTATGAAGACGAGCCCAAAATCGTCGGCATTGTGGTCGGGCATTTCCTACCACTTGAGGTGTAAGTATGCTGTTTGATTATTCACGTGAGCCTCATTCTGATATTGCTTTTGTGGATATGAAAAGTTTTTATGCCAGCTGTGAGTGTGTCCGTCTGGGCCTAAATCCCCTGACCACTTCTCTTTGCGTCATGAGCCGGAGCGACAATTCTGCTGGTCTGATTTTGGCCAGCTCTCCCGTTTTCAAACAAGTCTTTGGCAAGAAAAATGTGAGCCGGAGCTACGACCTGCCTTTTGATCTCAAGACCAGAAAATTCAATAGCTACGTCGCCAAAAAACAAGGATTGCCAACAGATCCAGCCTTTATTGCATCCATTGAATCCTGGGCCAAGAGGACCCTGATTGTGCCACCACGCATGAATGCCTACATTCAGGTCAATATGGAGATTCAGAAGGTTTTTCAGGAATTTGCGGCACCCGATGATATATTTCCTTACTCGATCGACGAAGGCTTTATCGATCTGACTTCTTCCTTAAATTATTTTATTCCAGATTCCTCCCTTTCGCGAAAGGAAAAACTGGACCTTCTTTCTGCCAGGATCCAAAAAAAAATCTGGCAGGAAACTGGAATCTATTCTACCATTGGCCTCAGCAACGCCAATCCCCTTCTTGCCAAGCTAGCCTTGGACAATGAAGCCAAGCATTGTCGAAATATGCGCTCCAATTGGTCTTATGAAGATGTAGAAAGTAAGGTCTGGAAACTGCCCCAGCTCACTGATTTTTGGGGTATTGGACGTCGCACTGAAAAACGATTGCAAGGGATCGGGATCACGTCGATTGCTGAACTAGCTCAGGCCCACCCAGATCTCTTAAAGAAAGAATTCGGAGTCATGGGTCTTCAACTTTGGTTCCATGCTCATGGCATTGATGAAAGCAATGTCCACAAGCCTTATCGTCCGAAATCACGAGGCATTGGTAACTCTCAAATCTTGCCCTATGACTACCATCTACAAGCCGACATTGAACTGGTATTTCGGGAGATGGCTGAACAGGTGGCTATTCGCTTGCGACGGAAAAAAAAGAAGACCCAGCTGGTCTCCATTCATGCCTCCTACTCCAAAATCGAGGGTCTTCCGTCCATTCACTGCCAGCAAAAGATTGAACCCACCCAATCTACCAAGGTTTTATCCGATACGGTTCTGCGGCTTTTTCGCTCCAAGTACAAAGGCGGAGCCATTCGGCAGATTGGTGTTTTTTATGGAGAACTTGTCGAGGAGTCCCTCCAATTCTTTTCTCTCTTTGATGATCCAGTAGCTCTGGAAAAAGAGGAAAAACTCCAGCAGACCATTGACCGCATTCGGGATCAATTTGGCTTTACCTCTCTTCAGAAAGGCTCCTCACTACTAGAAAACTCACGCGCCATTGCACGCAGTAAACTAACAGGTGGACATTCCGCAGGAGGCTTAGATGGATTAACATGATCGACCGTTCTTATCTCCCTTATCAATCCGCCCGCGAATTTCAAGATCGTGGCATGGCTAAGTGGGCCGGCTTCTTTTTATCCGAGCACACAACTGCCCTGCACACAAAAGAAATTGACTGCAGTCAGCTCACGATTCTTCCACTTGCTGAACAGATCCAGCTCCTGGAGCAGGCCTTCCAACAACAAACGACGATCTCGATCTCGACTCTAGAGGGGAATCAATTTGCAACCTACACAGGTTCGATTCACACCTTATCTGCTTCTGAGCTTCTTCTCAAAAGCGATGGCCACTACCACCGTCTCCTCGTGGACTCTATCATTTTTATTGAATCTGAGGAAACACCCTATGAAACCTATTCAGACTAAACACGAATTACAATTTGATTATTTTTCAGAGAATTACCACCAATTTGAGATGGACTTTTACAAGTGGGCCGCTACTTCTACACCGCTCGTCTTTTTAGAAGACGATATTCTCCACTCTATGGCAGCAGGCCAGCGAAACTACTTTCGTCTTCACCATACCAAAAGTCGGGATCATCGAGACCATTATTTCTATTTTAAGGTTTCCACACTCTCCCAATCACCCCTGACCCGTATTTACGCTTATACAGGCCATCACTTACAAAAGATAGATCCTCATCAGACAGAGAAAAAGGATAGCTTGATCTGAGAAGCTATCCTTTTTCTTAATTTATGGGATTCACTACAATCCTTACGAGTGATTAGAATCCATCTACGTTTGTGTAGATTTTTTGTACGTCCTCATCGTCTTCAAGAACGCTGTAAAGTTTTTCAAAGGTTTCCAAATCTTCACCTGACAACTCAACTTCTGATTGAGGAATCATTTCCAATTCTGTTACTTGGAATTCTTCGACACCTGATTCACGCAAAGCAACGATCGCTTTGTGAAGATCAGTTGGAGCAGTGTAGACTGTGATCGTTCCTTCTTCTGCTTCTACATCGTCTACATCAACATCTGCTTCAAGCAAAAGTTCAAAGATCGCATCCGCATCATCACCAGCAAAGACGATAACTCCCTTGTTGTCAAAGAGGTAAGATACAGAGCCTGAAGCTCCCATGTTACCACCGTTTTTACCAAAAGCAGCACGAACATTCGCCGCTGTACGGTTAACATTTGACGTCAAGGTATCAACGATCAACATAGAACCATTTGGTCCGAAGCCTTCATAACGTCCTTCTGTAAAGGTTTCATCCGTGTTTCCTTTTGCCTTATCGATCGCTTTATCAATCACGTGTTTTGGCACTTGCGCTTGTTTAGCACGGTCGATAACGAATTTCAAAGCAGTATTCAATTCTGGATCTGGTTCACCCTTTTTAGCGGCTACATAGATCTCAACACCAAATTTGGCATATACCTTTGAGTTGGCACCATCTTTGGCAGTTTTCTTGGCAACAATATTGGCCCATTTACGTCCCATGAGGATTCTCCTTAAATTTTTTCAAATTATTTTCAATCTTTTATATTATATCACAAATCATAAGACTTGGAAGAGTTTTTTGCGCATCATCCAGGATGGAACTACTCTACCAACCATCCATTATTCATCTCTTAGTCTCACCGGCACCCGGCCCCAGATTTGTTCAGGCAATTGGGGGTGACCTAGCTGATACACCTGATCCGCTTGCTGGCTCAAAGCATCCCAAGGTTCCTTACCGATTCGGGTCACGATTTCTACTGATTTTTTCAAGCCTTTGAGGTGGACTTGTCCCTTTGCGGAAAAACCTAAGACATGAATGGCATCGGGAAGAGCTTGATCCATCGCCCCTAGCAAGATGTAAGTCAAGATGCGACGGACTCGCGCCTTGGTATAGCGCTTGGTTGCGACTTTCTCCACCAGGTCTTCCACAGAACTAGCACTTCGAACCGCCTCCTTTAGCCGATTAGCCAGTTCTTCATTGACCTGAAAAATCTGTGTCAAATCCGGATGAGTTAGGATTTGATAACGGAGCAGTTGGTCATAATCCTCCCAAGACACCTGTGGAGCCGACTGAAAGAGTTGACTATTGGGCATGAATTTATCGACAAAGTCCTGATCTTCCTTGTGCAGGCGTAGACTAGTGGCAGAAGCATAGGCCACTTCTTTTTCTTCTGAATGGTAGCCTGCTCCCTGGCGCTGGACGGGCTTGAGCGCAATCCCCTTCCCAGCACAAGCCTTGGCATAAGCCAACCCTAGGATATGATTGGGAGTAGCTCCTGTGAACTCAACTCCAGCAAAGCTTTCCCACATTTTTTGGGTCTTTTGTGGATAGGATAAATCATCCGGAAGGCTTCGCAAGAAAGCTTCCATTTCCATTTTTTTCTCCGAGTAAACAGTTGCAATCGCTTGGTAATCTAAGACCTCTTCTGTCCCAAAGGTCAATTGGTCGATTCCCAGACGGAACAAGATCTCCACCGCTCCCTTGGCAAAATGATCCGCCGACTGAACAGCCACAAGAAAGGGGAGCTCGACCACCAGATCCGCTCCATTTTCCAAAGCCATCTGCGCCCGTGTCCACTTATCTACAATGGCAGGTTCACCACGTTGGACAAAATTTCCAGACATAGCAACAATTTTCAAACCCTCTGCCTGTTCCAGCAAATACTTGTGCCCATTGTGAAAAGGATTAAATTCTGCAATAATACCTGTAACTGTCATGCTGTCCTACTTCTGTGCTACAAAAAACCATCGTTTGCTGGTCTTTGTTGGCTCCTTATCTTCAAAGTCCGCGTATAATTTGAAAGATTTAAATCCAGCCTGCTCCAGCAAAATGTCATAGGTTAAAACTTCATAGGTGCGCTCCTCATGGACTTCATCGTGCCGACTAAAGCTGCCATCCTCCTCTTGGACAAAGAAGGTCAGCTCATGGACGATCGAGTGAGGGGCCGCATCCTCATAGGTATCCCAGAGCATGGCAAAATCTTCTGCATTTTCGTGATAAGAATAGCCCGGGAAAACCTCATCAGTCTGGTAGGTCGAATGCACATCAAAGATAAAGACCCCGTCTTCATTAAGGGCATTGTAGACTTCTTTGAAGACATCTCCTACTTCCACCTCGTCCTGCATATAGCAGATGGAATCAGAGTAGCAGGTCACAAAGTCGTAGGTACCCGCTTGCGACAGGTCCAGCATATTGCCCTCGATAAAAGCAATCTTTTGCTTGGCTGAAGCCGCTCTTTTTTCAGCAATCTTCAGCATATCAGCACTCAAGTCTAATCCTGTCACATCAAAACCAGCTTGGGAAAAGCGAACAGACTGAATCCCTGTCCCACAAGCCAATTCCAGTAATTTTTTCTTATCTTTTGTCTTTGGGAGATGGCGGAGGGAAAAATCCGTCCACAAATCATACAGGCTATCATCCATGACCGCATCATAGACCGCCGCAAACGTTTCATAAGTCGCCATATTCATGATACCAAGTCCGCCCGTAATCCGATAGAAAATTAGGGGAGTGAGACAGAACGAGTTTTCTTAGAAAATTCGTTCGTTGTCTCACCCCCGCAAGGCTGATTAGGTACTCTTCCGAGCTTAAAAAGCGAATGAAGAGTCCAATCAGCTACTGCGTCAAACAATAAATTTTTTAGTTAATAATTTGACATAGCCCTATCTATTTTCCGAGGATTACAGGACGGGTTCAAATCCTTTCTAAGATACAAAGAGCGTTAAAAGCAAAGTGAAAATAGGAAACTTTCTGCCGTATCGTCAGATACAAAGGAAGTTACTCTTTTTCTCACAGCTTTTAGCTCGTGTTCCGTTACCAAACTAACTTAACACGAGGCCCCATCCTTTCTTTCCATAGAATTTCAATTTAACCAACAAAACTCAGTTGCTACCAACTGAGTTTACCTGCTTATGCTAAGGCTGCTGAAAGATCGACAGCACTTGCTTCGTGCCATAGCTTTTCTAGGTTATAGTGGGCACGCATTTCTTCTGAGAAGACATGGACCACCACACCACCTAAGTCAAGAAGGACCCAACCTCCTGCTGAGTCACCTTCGACGTGACTGGCATTGCCACCAGCTTCAACGACTTTCTCGCGAATATTTTCTGCGATCGCTTCCAACTGACGGCTGTTCATAGAGCTTGCGATAACAAAGTAATCTGTCACGCTGGTCAAGCTTTGAACATCTAAAGCTACAATGTCTTCTGCACGTTTTTCATCGGCAGCTTTAACAACAAGTTCAAGTAATTCTTTTTCTTTCATTTAGTCCTCTTTCTTTAAAAAATTGTTTTGTAGTCTAAGACATCCGCAAAACGTTCTGCCCAAATATTTTCATAAAATTCATTAAGCGTTTCTGCTGGGATGTCCTCTCCATCAAAGGTTGTGACAGCTCCTTCTGGAACGACCAGCTTATAGCCGTATTCAAATCCCACTTTGACGGATGTATCGACACAATATTCTGTCTGCATGCCACACAGAACCAGTTGTTCAATCCCTTGTTGATCCAAGTATTCTTTTAATCCTGTCTCTTTAAACATACTATTGTATCGCTTCTGAAATACCTTTTCATTTGCCTGTCTCTTCAACAGGGGCGATAACTGCCAATCTTCTGAAGTGAAAGCCTCTGGCGTTTCAATATGCTGCATGTAGATGATTTCAATCTGCTGTTTTCTAGCCTGTTCTTGTAAATAAGCAATCTTCTCCAGAAGCTTTTCTGTCTCAAAACCTGTTTCCACGAGAATATTTTGAACATCAATAATGATTAAAGCTGTTTTCACTCACTGCTCCTCTTTCAAATACTTCACAAAGGCATTGTAGGTTTCAAGGGTTTGGGGATAAATCGGCAATCCTTGGTGAGCCAGGTGTTCGACTGTGCGAGCCGTCTCATAGGCCACGGCACGATCCAAGGAGACTTGGGCGATTTTACGAGCTTGATCTACCCCTGGGAAATCCCGATTGTGTTCAATATAATCTGCCACATAGACAATCTTGTCTAAGGTTGACATCCGCCCACTTCCGACCGTGTGAATCTCAATACTGCGAAGAATGGCTGGATCTGTCAATCCGAGATCTTCTTGGATCTTATAAATCCCGACCATCCCATGCCAGACATTGTTGCCCCAGTTTTTTAATGCAGGATCTAGCTCATAGCGATCAATCAAGTCCAAAAATTCCTGATCCGATAATTTCTTAGCATAATCATGTAACAAACCTGCTAGGCCAGCCTGCTCTTCATCAGCCCCATAGCGTTTAGCCAAGTCACGCGCAGCCTTCTCAACCCCTAAACAGTGGGTTAGGCGCTTTTCTGGCAGGATTTGACGCATTTTTTCAAGCAAGACATCACGAGAAAAGCCAAGGTAGTTTTCATAGGTCATTAATACAAACCTTCTTTCTTGATGTAGTCCAAGACTGGTTTTGGCAACATAAAATTCGGCGTCCGGCCTTTAGCAAGAAAATCGCGCACCATGCTCGAGGAGATATCCATTAGGGGAACATCCACCCATATCACCGGATAAGAAGTCCCTGCTTTATAGCGTGGTCGCTGTACTCCGACAAATTGCACAATCTCCACCAATTCATCAATACGATGCCATTTGGGTAAATAATCCACCATATCTGCACCAATAATGAAGTAATAGTCTGTGTCTGGATCGCGTTCATTGAGCAAGATCATGGTGTCATAGGTATAGGAAATCCCTTTGCGCTCGAGTTCAATAGTCTCGATTTCAAGACCTTCAATGCCTTCAATGGCTAATTCCAGCATCTTGAGACGATGGTGCTCTGCAATCGTCCCCTTAGCATCGACATGCGGCGGCTCGTACTCAGGCATCAAGAGCACCTTATCTAACCCTAATTGTTGGCGCACTTGATCCGCAACGACCAAATGGGCATTGTGGACCGGATTGAAATTCCCACCCAAAATACCAACTTGTTTGCGTTTCTTGTCTTTGATCTCTGGCTCTAACTCTACCTTCGTAAAGGGAGTCAATAGTTCAATTGCCATATACCTGCTCTCCTGTGTCTCTTAGATTTCTTTTACTTTGACTGAAATCTTCCGGTTTTCTTTTTTGCTTGATTGTTTATACAAGATGAGGATTCGTCCAATTTTTTGAACCGTATCCACACCGATTTCTTCTTCCAAGATTTCTGCTACTTCATGGATGTTTTCATCCGTATTTTGAAGAAGAGTCACCTTGATCAGTTCGCGCGCATCTAGCGCTTGGCGCACACTGGTTTTGATTTGGTCATTGAGCCCGTTTTTCCCGATTTGGATAATCGGTTTGAGGCTGTGGGCTTGGCTATTGAGGAAAGCCCGTTGTTTGGATGTTAATGTCATATTTTTACTTCCTTTTTTCTTGATCATTATTTTAAGTGGTGGGGACGGCCGGAACTAATTTTTCAAAGATCTCATCTTTGAAAAATGGATTTCCTCACCTCAAAATGGAGCCTTGGTCTCCATTTTGCCCTTGCCAATCTCACGATTGGCAACTACA
The DNA here is from genome assembly GCF_047463895.1 of Streptococcus sp. OMI750. Classification (NCBI taxonomy): domain Bacteria; kingdom Bacillati; phylum Bacillota; class Bacilli; order Lactobacillales; family Streptococcaceae; genus Streptococcus; species Streptococcus sp. OMI750. Next base: position 13,935 of record NZ_JASHCZ010000001.1, on the reverse strand, counting down.
CCACGGCAATAACGATCGCTTTATGAGCTCACTTTGTTCGCTCTTCAGATATATTTTTTCCTGTTTTTTTAAATAATAGCTTTGCGGGTGACGACAGCGACGCCTTCTGGTGCCCAGACGGCTACTTTGGCTTCCCCATTGACGCGGATCCAGCCGAGTCCAGAGATGACGAGGTCTGTCTTGTCCTTGATGGTAAACTCATGGGAAATCAAGGGTGGGAATTCTTCTTTTTCCTTGCTGTTAGGGGGAGTTAATAAGCTACCTACATGCTTATCATAAAAGGCCGTCGCTCCTTCGAGCTTGGTCCGATGAAGCTTGAGTTCGTTATCAAAGAAGGCGGTGAAACCTTGCTTTTCTCCCTTGATAAAGTCAAAGCGTCCCAGACCACCCAAGAAGAGGGTTTGCTCTGGGTTGAGTTGGTAGGTCTTGGGCTTGATTTCCTTTTTAGGGCTGACATACTTGAGGTTTTTAGCCGTCAAGTAGTGAGCCATCTGGTGGCGATGTATAATCCCTGGTGTATCGTAGATATAGGATCCATCATCCAATGGGATTTCGATCTTGTCCAGTGTTGTCCCAGGGAAGCGAGAAGTTGTAATAATATCCTTATCGCCTGTGATTTCTTGGATAATCGCATTGATGAGGGTCGACTTCCCAACGTTGGTCACACCCACCACGTAGACATCACGTCCCTTACGGTGCTGCTCAATCTTTTCCATCAAGTCCTTGATAGCACTCTTGTTTTGGGCAGAGGTGAGGACCACATCGACAGGACGCATGCCTTCTTCGTGGGCTCGCTCCATCAACCAATGGGTCACCTTGCTATCCTTGACAGACTTGGGCAAGATGTCTTTTTTGTTTCCGACCAAGAGGACATCATTTCCTGCTACAAAACGGGGCAAGCCAGGAATGACGGAGCCATTAAAGTCAAAAATATCGACTACATTGACCACAAGAGCATCACTATCTCCTACCTCGTGTAGCAATTTCAGGAAATCATCATCTGTCAGATGCACATCTGTGATTTCATTATAGTGACGAAGACGAAAACAGCGTTGGCAATAGACTTCGCCTGTTTCCAATCCCTTTTCAAGAGCTGATTGGGGAGTATAGCCTAGCCCCTCTTTGTTTTCTGTCTGAATGGGGGCTCCACAGCCAATACAGAATAATTCTTCCATTCTTAAATTCCTTTTTTGTATACAATCGGACCATATTTTTCGGCCATTTGCTTCATGACACGGCGTTCACGCGCCCGGTTGATCTGGGTCTTGATGGAATCGTGCTCGACCAAAGGCTTGACCAAAATCGAACGAATGCCCGCCCGATGAGCCGCCCGGATGTCGGTCATCAATTGATCCCCCACCATAACCACTTCATTTTTCTCATAGTGGAAACGTTTGAGGGCCCGATCAATCCCAAAAGTAAAGGGCTTGAGCGACCAAGCTTCATAGTCAATATCAAATTTCTCAACCGCACGCTTGACCCGTTTGGGACTATTATTGGACACCACGATAACCCGAATCCCCCCATCACGAAGGTCATGCAACCACTGGCGCATCTCAGGGGTACCATCCGGATTATTCCAAGCAATCAAGGTATTATCCAAATCCACAAGGACCGCCTTGATGCCCTGTTTTTTCAAGTCTGCAACGGTGAGATCATAGGCTGCTTCCACCGCAAAATCTGGTTTGTAATTTTCGATTGACACGTTTTTCTCCATTTTTTATACTCCTTTCATTGTAGCATAAAAAGACCCATTTTGCACTCGCTTCACGACTAAAACAACGACAGACTCCTATCAGGTCAATTTCACTGCTCAAAAAATAGACAAAATCCTTACAAAGTTCCAAAAACATGGTATAGTAGAAGAAAAAGAACTCGGAATTTTTTATGAAACAAACAAGCTTAAAAGAGGTCTCTCCTCTTCTCCAGCGCATCATTAATTGGTCGTCCATCATTGGAGCTCTTGGGACCTTGGCCTTTTGTATCTGGGCCTACTTTGCTGGCATCCTTCAATCCAAGGAAACTTTGTCAGCTTTTATTCTCCAAGCAGGCATCTTTGGACCCCCTCTCTTTATCTTTCTTCAGATCCTTCAGACAGTAGTCCCTATTATTCCCGGTGCCCTGACATCTGTAGCAGGTGTTTTCATCTACGGCCACATCATTGGGACTATCTACAATTACATCGGCATCGTAATCGGCTGTGCCATTATTTTCCACCTTGCGAGAATGTACGGGCCTAAGTTCGTCCAATCCATGGTCAGTCAGAAGACCTATGACAAGTACATTGGCTGGCTCAATGAAGGCAAGCGGTTCGATCGCTTCTTTATCTTCATGATGATCTGGCCAGTTAGTCCTGCCGACTTCATCTGTATGCTTGCAGGTCTGACCAATATGACCTTCAAACGCTACATGACCATCATCATCCTCTGCAAACCCATCACCCTGGTCATCTACACCTACGGCCTGACCTATATCATCGATTATTTCTGGAAAATGGTCTAAAGCATGACACCACCTCCTAATTGACTAGGAGGTGGTGTTTTTGTAAAAAAGAGAAACTTAACCAATTTTTTTAAATTACTCTCTATATGGTTATCCCATTCCATTTATGAGTTCATATCAGTAAGTGTAGTAAGCACTGATACGTTTACATTCATTAATATAAATCTTCCAAACTTCTATATTCAACGACTTCATTTTTAATAACATTTTTTTCAAATTCAAAATGGTTAAGTGGGTTATCAATCAATACCAATCTTGGAATATCGTCGAGATTAGTGACTAGAGATAGAATAAAATCCGATTGATATTCCTTAGCTTTCTCAAATTCTTTGGAGGTCAAACGAATACGTCCTTTAGGTTTTCGGATACCTTTAACCTCAGCAAGGTATGAATGTTCTTGAACATCTACTTGGAAATCATATCCATCACCATAAAGACGGGCATCAGTCAATTGGCCACCTTGAAATTTCTCTTCCTTATCAAAATGGTGTATGAAATAGTTCTCTGCTTCCATTCCAGTTTCTTGTAGGCGTTTGAATTTCGTCCGAACAATTGGCTTTTCAACGATGGTTATACCTGTTTTCTTCCCTTCACTTGCAAGCAGCATTTTGACTATTTCTGCAAAACTGTGAACATCCTCATTTCCAAACATCGTGTCAATTAAATCTTTTCGAAAACGGTAGACTTCAGCTTTTTGCCACCAACCTTTTCGATTGTTATCAAAATAGGGGTCGAATAAATCCATTCTATTTTTGACGACACCCGTTGTTTCTGCAACGCCTAAAGAAACTATGTAACGATAAAACTCGGATTTACTAGAGCATTGAAATTCCTTTATAAAAGTATCATCAAACTTAGCAAGACCATAGCCAATCAAGTTTAACAATTCATAGTGAGGGTGTTTAGACATAACTTTCTCCATCAGTAGATATTGATTTCATTATACCAAAAAAACACGGCATTCCGCCGTGTTTCTAGGTTTATTTCACCAACTTCTTCATCTCATCAATACGTGCAACAGTTGCGTCGTATTTGGCTTGGTAGTCGGCTTGTTTGTCGCGTTCTTTTTGGACAACTTCTGGTTTGGCATTGGCTACGAAGCGTTCATTAGAGAGCTTCTTACCGACCATATCCAGTTCTTTTTGCCATTTGGCCAATTCTTTTTCAAGACGAGCCAATTCTTCTTCGACATTGAGAAGGTCAGCGAGTGGCAAGTAGATTTCTGCCCCCGTGATGATGCTTGACATAACCAAGTCAGGTACTTCGACATCTGCTGCAATTTCCAAGTGTTCTGGATTTGTGAAGCGTTTGATGTAGTTAACGTTGTCATTGAAGAAGGCATCGAGCTTGCTGTCGCTTGTCTTAATCAAGATAGTGATTGGCTTGCTTGGCGCTACGTTCACTTCTGCACGTGAGTTACGAACAGAGCGAATCACATCTTTAAGAGCTTCAACGCCGGTTGCTGCTTCTTCGTTTTCAAACTCTGGACGAACCACTGGGTATTCCGCAGTCACGATCGTTCCTTCAGAGATTTGGCCGTAAATTTCTTCAGTCACGAATGGCATGATTGGGTGAAGGAGACGCAAGATTTGATCCAAGGTGTATAGAAGGACAGAACGAGTGATGACTTTTTCGGCCTCATTGTCGCTATAAAGCACTTCCTTAGTCAACTCAACATACCAGTCAGCAAACTCGTCCCAGATGAAGTTGTAGAGGATGTGACCAGCCACACCAAACTCAAACTTATCAAAGTTTTCAGCGACCTTACCGATCGTTTCGTTGAGGTTGTGGAGAATCCAACGGTCTGTGACGTTTCCTGCTTGACCAGCAGCCACTTTAGCCACATTTTCACGTGCCGCATCCAAGGTCAATCCTTCATTGTTCATGAGGATGTAACGTGAGATGTTCCAAATCTTGTTAATGAAGTTCCAAGACGCATCCATTTTCTCGTAAGAGAAGCGCACGTCTTGACCTGGTGCAGAACCGTTTGAAAGGAACCAACGGAGGGCATCAGCACCATATTTCTCGATAACATCCATTGGGTCAATACCGTTACCGAGTGACTTAGACATCTTACGTCCTTGCTCGTCACGAATGAGTCCGTGGATAAGGACGTTTTGGAATGGCTGACGACCAGTGAATTCCAATGATTGGAAGATCATACGAGACACCCAGAAGAAGATGATATCGTAACCTGTTACCAAGGTTGACGTTGGGAAGTAACGTTTGAAGTCTTCTGAGTCGACATCAGGCCAGCCCATAGTAGAGAATGGCCAAAGGGCAGAGCTGAACCAAGTATCCAAGACATCTTCGTCTTGTTTCCATCCGTCACCTTCTGGCGCTTCTTCGCCAACGTACATTTCACCCTCAGCATTGTACCAAGCAGGGATTTGGTGACCCCACCAGAGTTGACGAGAGATCACCCAGTCATGGACATTTTCCATCCACTGAAGGAAGGTGTCGTTGAAACGAGGTGGGTAGAATTCTACCTTATCGTCTGTGTCTTGGTTAGCAATAGCATTTTTCGCCAATTGATCCATCTTGACGAACCATTGCGTAGATAAGCGTGGCTCAACCATAACCCCTGTACGCTCTGAGTGACCAACTGAGTGGGTCATCTTCTCAATCTTAACAAGGGCACCAATTTCTTCTAACTTCTTGATAACAGCCTTACGAGCTTCAAAGCGGTCCATGCCATTGAATTCACCAGCCAATTCATTCATGGTACCATCATCGTTCATAACGTTCACTTGTGGAAGATTATGACGTTGACCAACCAAGAAGTCATTAGGGTCGTGGGCAGGAGTGATCTTCACCACACCAGTACCGAATTCAGGGTCAGCGTGTTCGTCCCCTACGATTGGGATTGGCTTGTTCAAGATTGGCAAGATAACATTTTGACCAATCAAGTCTTTATAACGGTCATCATTTGGGTTAACCGCTACGGCAGTATCCCCAAACATAGTCTCAGGACGTGTCGTTGCTACTTCAAGGGCACGTGAACCGTCTTCCAACATGTAGTTCATGTGGTAGAAGGCACCTTCGACATCCTTGTGAATAACCTCGATATCAGAAAGGGCTGTACGAGCTTTTGGATCCCAGTTGATGATAAATTCACCACGGTAGATCCAGCCCTTCTTGTAAAGCTCTACAAAGACCTTACGAACGGCTTTTGACAACCCTTCATCAAGGGTGAAACGCTCACGAGAGTAGTCTACAGAGAGCCCCATCTTGCCCCATTGTTGCTTGATAGTAGTGGCATACTCGTCTTTCCATTCCCAAACCTTATCGAGGAATTTCTCACGCCCCAGGTCATAACGAGAGATGCCGTCCTCAGCTAAACGGGCTTCTACTTTAGCTTGAGTGGCAATCCCAGCATGGTCCATCCCTGGAAGCCAAAGCGTATCAAAGCCTTGCATGCGTTTTTGACGGATGATAATATCTTGCAACGTTGTATCCCAAGCGTGACCAAGGTGAAGTTTCCCAGTTACGTTTGGTGGTGGAATAACGATTGAATAAGGCTTAGCCTTTTTATCGCCAGAAGGCTTGAAAACATCTTCGTCAAGCCATTTTTGGTAACGACCAGCCTCAACCTCGGCTGGATTATATTTAGGTGAAAGTTCTTTAGACATGTGTGTGTCCTTTCTAGTTATTTCTTTTTAATGTTTATTTTGAGCTTCCCACTCACTCTTTAGCAAGCCGTATCTCAAATCATCACAGCGGTTGCCTTGAGCATCTTTGCGGTCTCTTATGCGAGCTTCGAGGGTAAAGCCAAGCTTTTCCGCGACTCGTTGACTTTGGGCATTGTAACCAAAGCAAGACAATTCTATCTTGTGAAGGTTCAATTCTTTAAAAGCTAGATCAATCAAAGCACGCGCCGCTTCAGGCACATAGTTTCGCCCCCAATAGTCTGGGTGCAAGGTATAGCCAATCTCCAGCACATCGTCTTCGTGGCGATGGTTGAAGTCAACAGAGCCAATGATTTTATTGGTTCCTTTGACCACAATGCCGTAACCAGCTGGAAGATTTTCTTTTTGATTGCGATCGGGAAGGATATGCTCTAGGTAATAGATCTCGTCTTCCAAGGTCTTGACGGGTGGAAAACCTGCTGGGTAAGAGACTTCTGGAAGACTAGCGTAAGCATGGATGTCCTCTGCATCAGCCACTGTTCGGACTCGTAAGACCAGACGCTCCGTTTCGATTCGTTCTGGCAGTTCAGCTCTTGTCATTCTTCTTCCTCGCTTTCTTGATAAAGCACCCCATGGGATCGACTCGGTCATCCAGATAACGGTAAACACGCTGATGGCCGTCCCCCATAAAGTAAGTCGGAGCAAAACGGTCATTTTTAAAATGCCCCTTGTCATCTAGGAGCTCTGGATCAGCCAGTCGCTCAAGAATCTTAGCAAAGATATGGCAGATGCCATCTTCCTCGATAATCCGATCTACCTGGCAATCCAAGACGACTGGACAAGCCTCCAAAATCGGAGCCTGAGTTCGTTCAGAAATCTCGTAGTCAAGCCCCAGGTGTTTCAATTTCTCCCGATGGCTGATAAACCCAGCCTGCTCCATCTCAAGCATAAAGTTTTCATCAGGGATGTTCACAGTGAACTGTTGATAATGCTTAATCTGGTCAGCCGCATTTTCCTCACTACCAACCCCGATGACCAGCCAATCTCCCAGGCTATAAGAGGAACTGCAGGTCGTGATATTGTGCCCAAAGTTCTTGTCCTGATACCCCAAGATGAAAATCGGAAAGCCATAGTAGAGTTTACTAGTGTTAAAAGATTGTTTCATGACAAGCTCCTTCAGCTAGGGTTGCAAAAAGAAAAATCGCCCCTGTCATCAATCTGACAGGGACGAATGTGTTAATCCGCGGTACCACCCAATTTCGGGCAATGCCCGCAACTTTGTTTATTTCATTTTCATCCATTAGCAACCAGTTTTGTCACATTTGTGGACTTCTCAGCACCGCCACTTTCTGTAAAATGTGGGATTCAAAACACCTCTAATAGGTTCATTTTAGCAAGTTTTCTTGGAAATAGCAAGAAATCACAAAAGCGATTATTTAAATTTAACGCCTAGTTCTTTCAATTTCTTGATTGTAGCTGGGCCGATTCCTTTAAGGGCCAACAACTCTTTTTCTGTCCAGTTTGCGAAGTCCGCAACAGAGCGAATACCTTCATCATAGAATGTTTGCGCACGATCAAGTGCCACACCTTCCAAACTTGCAGCAAATTCTTCCACTGAAGAAGCTGCTTGTTTCACCTCTTTCGCCACTGCTTTTGTAGCTTTCTCAACCTTTTTAGGTGCTTCTTTCACAGCTGCAGTTACAGTTGCGACAGCTTTTTTCAAAAGATGTCTATTTTGATGCTTGTATTGTTTCGCACGGTTTACGTTCTTCTTTGCCATTTTTCCTCCTAAATTCAGTGATCAATTCCTAAGGCAACAAGGTTTCATCACCATAATTCCATTCAAAAATCCGTTGATGTCATTTCAACTTTTTTATTGTATCACAATCCCCTAAAAAATCAAGTCATTGCTCAATTTTCAGGTAAATCTAGCTAGTAAAACGCCTTCAATAAGGCCATTTAATATTTTCTTTCACCAAAGAGCCCATCAGGTAAATCATGAAATCCTTTTCCAGCATGGAAATTTTCAAACTTCCCTTGCAAGAACTGATAAGCGTCCAAACGGCTTTCATAGCGAATCATAGCGATTTTCGCTCGTTCATCCTGGTCTTCATCAAAAACCTTCTTACTTTCTTCGAGAGCCATTTCATTGATCATGACCTGGGTCTTGATCCACTCCTCAAACTCCTTCATAAACTCTGTTTCGTAACTCATCTTTACTCCATTCCTCTATAAAAATCCGTATCGATCTCCCGATAAGGTTGAATGTCCTGAACATACTCCAAGACTCCTTGAAACTCTCCAGCTTCATCACGCACGGCTGCATAGGTGACATGGACAAATTTCCCACGCGATTCTGATTTGAACCACATTTCATACTTGTCTTTTTTCCCTTCACGAAGCCCCTGCATAATCGCTTTGACCTTCTCCAAGTATTTCGGAGGGTGACACAGCTCAACATTGCGTCCTACCTGCGAAGGCGTCCTCTTAAAAATCATTTCCTCAAAAGGCGCAGCATCATTGTAATATTGGAAAATATCATCCTTATTGACAAAGGTGATCTCCATTGGTAACTGGTTCAAGATTAAATTCGCTTGCTCCACAGAGAGAAAGCCATGGCCAAAAGCTTGTGGTTGCTTGCGATCGAAGCTCTCTTCTTTTTTCTTAGGCGTGAAGGTAATGGTCAATTGCCCCTCAGGAGTTTCAATGACCTGACGGTGCTCATCTCCTTTTGAAGAAGGAAGTGGTTCAGTTGAACCTTCTGACTCTTTCGACGCTTCCTCCTTAAAGTCCACACGTTTCGGCACCCATTTCTCACTTGGGAGAATAATGGCATAACCATAAGTATCACTTTCTTCTGCAATGGAGAGCCAGTCATCCTGGGTAAAGGACTCCAGCAAAATCATCAAGAGGATCGACTCCTCCTTGAAGATCATGCCCTCAAACTCTTGTGCAAAGGCTTCAAAGAGCTCCTTGACTTCAGAAATACTAGATTCCGGTAATTTCTTGGCCGCATCCAAAGCTTTCGCAAAGAGTTCTCGAATCTGGTCATCTACTCCCCACATCACTTTTGGTGGGGAATCATGCCCATATTTTTCCATAATCGGAAACATCAACTCTTCCTTGCGACGGTAATGCCGGTCAAATTGACCCACCAAGCCCAGCTGACGTAACAAGCCCTTATGAATCTCCTGAATCATCTCAGGATCCTCAGTCGTCTCATAATTGTCTAGCAAGCGACGGACCCGCATCATAGCGGCTCGAAGGGCTAAGTTCTCCTGTTTAAAGATCTGAACTGGGTGACCTGGATGGTCTGTATCTGCCACTTCGACCCCTTGAACAGCATTCTTAAAGAGATTGGCATGGACATCACAAAGCTCCATAACATCTTCAAAAGTAACACCTGCATCTGAGTTCATCAGTTCATGCTCCATAAGAGAGATCTCAATCGCAGACACCCCTGCAAAAGTCGCATCAAACCGTTCCTGAACCGATTCAGGGGAAGCTCCATGATGAAGCTCTAATAAGATGTCTCTTAAGACGTGAATTCGTTCATCACTCATTAGTCTAGCCCCACTACTTCATAGCCATTAGCCTCTAGTGTTCGCACAATCTTCTCCATAGGCGTACCTTCTAATTTTGATCCTTGTTTTAAGGAAACCTTGCGCCCAACTGTATTGCGCATGATCGGATTGGCTAAGGGTTTAAAGCCCAACTCCACTAACAAATCCAATACCTCCGGATGTTGATCAATAACTTGAGCCACTGGAATCGATACATCAATAACATTGTCCATTTTCCTATTTCCTTTACTCATTTCGTTCATTTTCACTTCTTCACTAACTTCACGACAGCCTCTGTCCTTGCCGTATGTGGAAACATGTCCACTGATTGAATGTATTCAACCCGATAAACCTTTGTCAAAGCTACCAAATCCCTTGACAAAGTCGATACATTACAAGAGACATAGACCATCTTGTCAGGTGCATAGTGCAATAAGGTCTCGATCAATTTCGCCCCTAAACCCGTACGGGGTGGATCCACAATGACTGCATCTGCTCGATAGCCTTCTTTGTACCAACGAGGAATAATTTCCTCAGCCGTCCCAGCTTCATAGTGGGTATTATCAAATCCCATCCGTTTAGCATTGTATTTGGCATCTTCAATCGCTTCAGGAATGATATCCATCCCCCGAACACTTTTCACTCTATTAGCAAAAGCAAACCCAATCGTTCCAACCCCACAGTAGGCATCTATCAAGTGATCCTCTGGAGAAACATCTAAAGCCTTAACCGCCTCACTATACAACACCTCAGTCTGCTCTGGATTCAACTGGTAAAAGGCTCGAGGAGAGAGGGAGAATTCATAATCCAAAACGCCTTCAAGAATAGCCTCTTCACCCCAAATAATCTGTGTTTGTTCGCCATAGATTTCACTGGAGCGAGACGTATTTTTATTAACAGCAACGGTGACAATCTCAGGGTGTTTCTTGACCAAGTCTTCCACTAAATCCTTTAAATTAATCTGCCGACTGGTGACTACAATGATCTGAACTTGACCAGACTTCCGAGCTCGTCGAACCATCATAGTTCTGACACCCAGTTCTTTACGCTCATCAGCAATCGGAATCTGATAGTAAGTCAATAAATCCGCAAGATCATTGGCAATCGCTTGAATAACCGGATCTTGGACCAAACAATCTTTTAATTCTACCAAATAATGTGAATTTTGAGCATAAAGACCCGCCTTAACCTGGCCTTTGAATTTCCTTGTTTGAAATTGCAATTTTGCCCGATAGTAAAGTGGCTCCTGCATTCCGATTGTCGGCCGAATAGCATACTGTTCAAAGCCTTCAGGTGAGAATTTCTTCAAGGCCTGTTGCAATAAATCTTTCTTAAACTCCAGCTGCTTGTCATACTTTAAATGCATGATTTGACAACCACCACAGGTCTCATAGATATCACACATGGGCGTCACCCGATACTTAGATGCCTTATTCACAGATAGGAGTTTGGCTTCCGCAAAATTTTTCTTGACACTTGTAATTTGACAGAAAATATCCTCGCCCTTTAAAGCCCCAGGCACAAAGACAAGTGTTTTTTTATAAAAGCCAATCCCTTCTCCGTTAATTCCCATTCGTTTAATTTTCAAAGGAATTTTTTGTTTTACTTTAACGTTCATATCCCTATCTTAACACATTTTTCGGTATAATAAAAACATGAAAATTACAAAACTAGAAAAGAAAAAAAGACTCTACCTCCTTGAGTTAGACAACGATCAAAAACTATATATTACGGAAGACACCATCGTCAAATATTTCCTTTCCAAAGAGAAAGAAATCAGTGAAGAAGAGCTAAAAGAAATCCAAGAGTTTGCACAATACTCCTATGGTAAAAACCTGGCCCTTTACCATCTTTCTTTTAAAGCTCGGACAACAAAAGAAGTCCGAGACTACCTTACAAAATATGAGATTGATGCTGCCATTATTGATAAAGTGGTTCAACACCTCACAGAAGAAAAGTGGTTAGATGATCGTCAATATGCAAGAAACTTGATAGAGGCCAACCTTCTCAGTGGCGATAAGGGCCCTGTCTTATTACAACAAAAGATTCAACAAAAAGGGATCCCAAAATCAATCCTTCAAGAAATGCTTGCAGACTATGATTTTACTGAAGTTATCAACCGGACTTCAAAAAAACTTCTAAAAAAATACCAGGGAAAATATCCATTAAAAGCCATAGAAACGAAGATCATCCAAGCACTTATCTCAAAAGGATTTCCATATAACCAAGCACAAATAGCTTTGCAAAATCTCGAACTCGAAGCAGATGAAGAAACAACCAATGAACTCATCCTAAAAGAGTTAGAAAAACAGTATCGTAAATACAGTAAAAAATATGAAGGGTATGATTTACAGCAACGTCTAACACAATCACTTGCAAGAAAAGGATATGATTATACAGATATTAAATCAGCTATCAGAGAATTTTTAGATTAAAAACCTCTTTCAATCAGATCAATTGAAAATTTCGTAGAAAAAAACAAAAAAAATTGAAAAAATATGATACAATATAGAAGATGTACTTAGATTGTAGAAAGTTGGTAAGTTATGAAACTACCTAAAGAAGGCGACTTTATTACAATTCAAAGTTATAAACATGATGGCAGTTTACACCGAACATGGCGTGACACCATGGTATTAAAGATAACCGAAAATGCAATTATTGGAGTAAATGATCATACACTTGTAACTGAAAGTGATGGCAGACGTTGGATTACACGTGAACCAGCAATTGTTTATTTCCATAAAAAATATTGGTTTAACATCATCGCCATGATCCGTGACAATGGTGTGTCCTACTACTGTAATTTAGCAAGTCCATTTCTTATCGACCAGGAAGCCTTAAAATACATCGACTACGATCTCGATGTCAAGGTCTTTACCAATGGTGAAAAAAAATTATTAGATGTTGAAGAATATGAGCAACATAAAGAAAAAATGGGCTATTCAGATGACATTGACTACATTTTAAAGGAAAATGTTAAAGTACTAGTTGATTGGATAAACCAAAACAAAGGTCCTTTTTCTGAGGAATACATCAAAATTTGGTATAACCGTTATGTTGAACTGCGAAACAAATAAAGTTGGAAAGAGCGAAAGCTCTTTTTTTCATATAACAAACTACAAAAAAAGCCTAATGATAACATTAGACTTTTTTAAAATACTATCGGGAAGACAGGATTCGAACCTGCGACACCTTGGTCCCAAACCAAGTACTCTACCAAGCTGAGCTACTTCCCGAACTAAAGCTTACGCTTTATGCACCCTAGAGGAGTCGAACCTCTAACCGCCTGATTCGTAGTCAGGTACTCTATCCAGTTGAGCTAAGGGTGCTCTTTCTTATTCAATTCTTACATAGTCTTGCGACCATGCACCCTAGAGGAGTCGAACCTCTAACCGCCTGATTCGTAGTCAGGTACTCTATCCAGTTGAGCTAAGGGTGCTTCTTCTCTAACCTAAGTCTATGCCGAGGACCGGAATCGAACCGGTACGATCGTTACCAATCGCAGGATTTTAAGTCCTGTGCGTCTGCCAGTTCCGCCACCCCGGCTGCCTCAAGCGAACGACGGGATTCGAACCCGCGACCCCCACCTTGGCAAGGTGGTGTTCTACCACTGAACTACGTTCGCATCTGTTTCTTTATATAAAAAAATGCCGGCTACATGACTTGAACACGCGACCCTCTGATTACAAATCAGATGCTCTACCAACTGAGCTAAGCCGGCTCATTATTATTCTTCTATGCGGGTTAAGGGACTTGAACCCCCACGCCGTAAAGCGCCAGATCCTAAATCTGGTGCGTCTGCCAATTCCGCCAAACCCGCTATAATGACCCGTACTGGGCTCGAACCAGTGACCCATTGATTAAAAGTCAATTGCTCTACCAACTGAGCTAACGAGTCGTATCATTATCTGCTAGAAACTAAGTTTCTACGGTCCCGACGGGAATCGAACCCGCGATCTTCGCCGTGACAGGGCGACGTGATAACCGCTACACTACGGGACCTATGGGAGTTAACGGGATCGAACCGCTGACCCTCTGCTTGTAAGGCAGATGCTCTCCCAGCTGAGCTAAACTCCCAAATGAGCCTAGATCTCTCTAGACTCAATCTCTTGCTAAGCGACTACCTTATCTCACAGGGGGCAACCCCCAACTACTTCCGGCGTTCTAGGGCTTAACTGCTGTGTTCGGCATGGGTACAGGTGTATCTCCTAGGCTATCGTCACTTAACTCTGAATGCT